>PALT01000019.1 GCA_002706605.1 Rhodovulum sp.
CGGCGGCGGATGTGCCGCCCGACATGTTGTTCTTTTCCGGTGGGGGCGGCACCGTGCGCGGACAGCCCTATCAATCGCTGGGCGTCGATCTGCCCTCTGGTGACACCGTCGGCGGGCGCAGCTTTGTCGGGCTGTCTGCCGAAATCCGCTATGACATCAGCAACAGCATCAGTGTGGTCGGCTTTGCCGATACCGGTTTTGTCGGGGCCGATAGCATCCCGGGACAAAACGGCGAATGGCAATCCGGTGCGGGGTTGGGCGTGCGCTATAACACCGGCATTGGCCCCATCCGGTTTGACGTCGCTGCACCCGTCGGTGGATCGACCGGTGACGGCGTGCAATTTTACATCGGGATCGGGCAGGCCTTTTGATGCGTAAGTTTCGCCACACACTATTCGCCCTGACCTGCGCGGCGCTGGTCCCTCTGTCCGCCACGGCCCAAGACACCGAGGTCGAGCGCGATCGCGGAGCCCTGCAGGCGTTTCTAGAGGACAAACTATCAACGGCGGGCCGCGACATCCGGATTGAGGGGTTTGAGGGCGCCCTGTCATCGAACGCAACGCTGGACAGCCTCACGATCGCGGACGCCAATGGGGTCTGGATCACACTGAGCGACGTGTCGCTGGTCTGGTCGCGGACGGCCCTGTTGCGCGGACGGTTGGAAATCGAAACCCTGTCCGCAGGCGAAATCGCCATCCCGCGCCGCCCGCTGCCGGCGCCTGCGGTCGAACTGGCCGACACACAGGCCACGCCTTTTGCCCTGCCTGAATTGCCCGTTGCGGTGAACATCGGCACGATTTCGGTGGATCGCCTTGATCTGGGCGAGGGCGTTATCGGCCCCGCCGCCGTGTTTGATATGGATGGATCGCTGACGCTTGAGGATGGTCAAGGCACGGCGGACATCGATATTTCCCGCATCGACGGCACCAAGGGCGACCTGACCCTGTCCGCCGCCTATGCCAATGCGACCCGTGATTTGCGCATCGATCTGAACCTAGATGAGGGCAGCGGAGGGTTGGTTAGCACGATTATCAACCTGCCCGGCGCGCCCTCGGTCAATCTGCGCATCACCGGCGATGCGCCCCTGTCCGATTTCACCGCGCAAATTGCCTTGGCCACGGATGACAAACCGCGCCTGACCGGTCAGGTCCGGTTGCGCGATGACATCGACACCACGGTCGAAATCACGGATCCCGACGCCCCCGCGCCCACCCGGCAACGGGTTGAGGCGTTTTTGGACGGTGACATTCGCGCCCTATTCACCCCCGATCTGCACCCGTTTTTCGGCGCGCAATCGGGTCTGGGGGTTCAGGCGATCCTTTATCCCGACGGGCGCAAGGACATCACCTATCTGGACCTGCAAACCGAGCAGATGTCGATCACGGGGTCCCTGTCCATCGGCGCGGCGGGCCTGCCAAGCGCGTTTGATCTGCGCGCGGACATCAACGCGGATGAGCCCGTGCGCCTCCCCGTTTCGGGCGACGAAACCTATATCGAACGGGCCCTGATCCTTGCGCAATTCGACGCGGAATTGGGGAACGAATGGACGCTGGACGGGTTTATCAGTGGCCTGTCCCGCGCGGGCCTAACCGTGGGCGATGCCCAAATCACAGGTCAGGGTCATATCAATGCCGACGGCGCGCCCCTGTTTGACGGGGAATTTGACCTGATCGGGCAAGACATCGCGCATCGCGACACGGCCCTTGCGACGGCCATCGGCCCCACGGCGCGCGCCGCCCTAAGCGTCACATACGACCGCGATGCCCCCGTACGCCTGAACGATGTTCGCATCACAAGTGGTGACACGACCCTAGGCGGCGATATCACCATCGGGCGCGGGGATGAGGGCGTGCCGATCACGGCCCATCTGCGCCTAACCTCGACGGATATCAGCCGCTTTGCCGAACTGGCCGCGCGCCCCCTTGGCGGCGCAGTTGATCTGATCGTATCGGGCACCTACAGCCCGCTGTCCGGCGCATTCGACATATCGTCCCAAGCCCGCCTGACCGATCCGATCACGGGTGTCGCACAGGCCGACGCATTGTTGGCCGGTCAGACCAACCTGATCCTATCGGCGGCGCGCGACGCGAATGGCACGGTCCTGCGCCGCCTGTCGGTGCGCGGTGATCTGGTCACGCTAGAGGCACGCGGCGACATCGACGTCACCGACGCATCGCTGGATTTCGACGCGGCATTGCGCGATCTGACACCGCTGGACCTTGGGCTATCGGGCGGGGCCACGGCCACCGGCAACGCCACATGGCAACAGGGTTCCGCCATCACCCTAACCGCGTTGAACATCGCCGCGGCAGGAACCGACATGACGTTCTCGGGCACGTTTGATCCCAACGATCCCGCCCTGCCGGTAACGGGTCAGGTCGATGCCACCTCGGGCGATCTGTCGGTGTTTTCGAAGCTGGCCGGTCGTCGCTTGGGCGGCTCGGTCGATCTAAGCGCGAAAGGGGCCGCAGCCCTTCGCGATCAAACCTATGATCTGGACCTCAGCCTCAGCGGCACGAACCTGACGACCGGTGTGGCGCAGGCGGATGCGCTGTTGCGCGGTCAAAGCGAACTGCGCTTTGGCGGTAGCTATGGCGCGGACGGGATCGATATTCGCCTGTTGGATGCCACGTCACCGCAGTTTACGGCCGCCATCACCCCAACGGGGGACGCCGGCGATCTGGCGATTGACGCCACGTTGAACAACCTCGGGGTCATCGTGCCGGACTTTCCGGGGGCGGCGCGGGTCAATGGCACCATCCGCCCCGTTGGTTCCGATTGGGCGATGGATGTCGATGCCACCGGTCCTGGCGGGATCACGGCCCAAGTCGCGGGCACGGTGGCCGGAACGGGGCAAACCATGGACCTGCGGGTGTCGGGCAATGCGCCCCTTGCGCTGGCCAACGGATTTATCGCGCCGCGTGCCGTGTCGGGGTTTGCGCGGTTTGAGGCCTCAATCAACGGCGCGCCCGGATTGGACGCAGTGTCTGGACGTCTCAGCACCTCGGGCGCGCGCCTTGTTGCCCCCGCCTTGGGGGTCGAGGTGGACGGGATTGGCGCGACGGTGTCCCTAACGGGCGGGCGGGCCATGGTCGACGTCACAGGCGCCTTTGCCGAGGGCGGCACGCTCGCCATCAACGGTATTGTCGGTTTGGGCGCGGGAAATCCGGCGGATATGTCGATTACCCTGTCCCGCGCGGTGCTTAGCGATCCGGACCTTTACCAAACGCGCCTCAACGCGGCCTTGGCTCTGACGGGACCTCTGTCTGGTGGCGGGCGGATCACGGGGACGGTGGACCTGTTGGAAACCGAATTGCGCATCCCCTCGGGGGGCGGAATTGTGGGCGGTATCCCCGACAACCTGCGCCATGTGGGTGAGAGCGCGGCCGCGCGTCGAACTCGCGATTGGGCGGGCCTGATCGACACGGGCGGCGCATCATCCGGGGCGGGGTCTGCTCTGGGTCTTGATGTCGTTGTGTCAGCACCAAACCAGATTTTCATTCGTGGACGTGGGTTGGACGCAGAACTGGGCGGTCGCATTCGCGTGACCGGCACCACCGCCGACGTCATTCCGATCGGCCGGTTTGAACTGGTGCGCGGGCGTCTGGAAATTCTGGGGCAGCGTCTGGATCTGGATGAGGGTCTGATACGGCTACAGGGATCTCTGGACCCATACCTGCGGCTGGTCGCGACGACCTCTGCGGCGGATGACACCGTGATTTCCGTCGTGATTGAGGGCCCTGTCTCCGAACCCGAAGTGGTGTTCGAAAGCCAGCCAGAATTACCACAGGACGAGGTGCTTGCACGGCTGCTGTTTGAACGGGGAACACAGTCCCTGTCGCCGTTACAGGCCGTGCAATTGGCCAATGCGGTCGCGGTCCTCAGCGGGCGCAGCGACGGTGGCGTCATTTCCGCCCTGCGCCAGAACTTTGGCCTCGACGATCTGGATATCAGCACGGATGAGAGCGGAGGCGCGGCGGTGCGTGCGGGGAAATACATTTCGGAAAACGTCTACACCGACGTCACCGTGGATTCGCAGGGCCAAACCGAGATCAACCTGAACCTAGATGTGACGCCGAATTTCACCGTGCGCGGGTCTGTTGGCGATGATGGCAACACCGGTGTCGGCCTGTTCTTTGAAAAGAACTATTGATCAAACCAACCCGGCCAACCCGCCAAGGCAAAGGGTGACACGCCCCATCAAACCCTGACGCCGGATCGATCCCGTGGCAAAATGAGTGGCGCGGGCAAGTGGGTTGGTTTCGCGAATGGCGCAAAACCGATCCAACTGCCGCCGCGCCGATGGGGTCAGCTTCCCCCGATTGGCCCGTAGTGCGCGCAGGTTAGCGTCGGTTTGGGTGCGAAAATCCCCCCGCACAAAGGCCCCCAAACGACGGATCGACGCCGCAAGCCCGCGATTGTGCCCGACCAGATTATCTGGATGCTGGCGATACAGGGTGGTCGGCACCGGGTCGTAAATAATATTTCCGCCGCATCCCGAAACGATCTGATACATCCACCAATCGTGCGACGCGAAATCCGGCGCTTGGGACGTGGCTCGGCGCAGCAGATCAAACCCCGCCCCATTCAGCGCCATCGTGTTCCCACCCGCAAAGGATTGGACCAAAGCATTCCCAAATCCAAGCGGCAACCTCGGCAGCCGCGAATGCCCAAGCGGGTTCAGGTTCTGATCTGTCACTGTTGTGCGAGCGCCATAAAGCGCGGGCTCGTCCCTCGCCAAAGCAGATGCCGCGCGCTCTATATGGGTTGGCAGCCAGACGTCATCTTGATCGCAAAACAGGACCACACCGTTATCCGTCGGGGCAGACGTGATCAGGTGGGCAAAGTTCGCAGCAAAGCCAAGTGTCGGCCCGTCGATCAGCGTAACCTCTTGTGGGACCTGTTCCGCAAATGCTATGACGATGCGGCGCGTCTCGTCCGTCGATCCGTCATCAGATACAATCAGACGCCAATGCGGATCGGTTTGCGCGGACAGACTGCGCAGTTGCTCTGACAAAAACCGCGCGCCGTTGAAAGTCGCCAATAGGATGGTGTGCGGTTCAGGCCGCAGATGCGGTGATGTTCGCATAACGGTTGTCATAGCCAAACTCGTGTTCAAGCAGTGTGTTTTGATGATCAAACAGCGCCTCAATCCATTCTCGGCGTTCGGTTGTCCGCCCAGGATCGTCTTGACCCGCATCCCGCAGGCCCGCGTTGATCATCGCCTGTATCTGGGCCTCAGGCGCACCTCGGTTAATCGCGGCAACGATCCGGTCGCAGTCCACCATGCGCAGCGACGGGTTGGAGGCCTGCCTTGGAACCGACCAATTTAGCGCAGGTTGCCCCAACAGGTCTTCTAATACGGACCGAATATCGCGGAAATGCGCGACGCGCACCGAATGTTCACCAAAGGATTTTCGCCAAGCACGTAGGAACCCCGCGACCGGAATTGCGCGGCTACGGTCTACGGCGACTTGGGCAAAACTGCGCCCCTCAAACGCACTCTGGGCGGCACAATAGGATCGATAGTTTTGTTTGATGAACTGCGAATAGTCCCCGAAAATAAACTCCGAAAACGGGCGCAGAAACACCAGGATTTCGACCGTGATCTGCCCCGAGGTTTGCAAATCGACCAGATTGGTTGCGTGCGCGGCCTGTGCGAACAGGTCTTCGTGTGACAGCAAGATCGTTTTCTGTTGGTATTCCTTCAGGATGCGCTGCATCTCTGGGCCCGACAGCGCCGCCAAACCATTCCCCGGATGCGCGCCAGACGGCGTCGGGTAGGCAATGTCGTGATCGCCAAGCATGGATTGGTTTTGCAAAAAAGCCCGTTGCAGGAATGTCGAACCGCATTTCGGCGCCCCGATGTGTAGGATAAGCCGTCTGGTCATGCTGCGATCTCCGTAGAACGTTTGCCGAGACCAAGGGCTTGGACCATGTCCGCAACCACATCTGATAGGTCATCACCCATGGGAGAAAGATCGAGCGACCGGTCAGTTAGACGTGGCGATGGTGCGTCCCATGCGGACCTAATTCCCATCGCAATCTGATCGGGAAGCAAGCCTGTGCTCCAGATATGCGGACCGAGTGAGGAAAGGTCCTTTTGCGTAAACGCGTTGGTCACTGTTTTCACGCCGGCCGCCGCCATTTCAATGGGTAGGTGGCTGGGGTGTGGCGAATACATTAGGGCAAGACCGACGTCGCTCTCACACAGAAAACGAGGGTAGTCCTGTAGAGGCAGTTTGCCGAGGCTGTGCAAGCGGACACCGTTCGGCAAGGAGATGTCACTGTGCTTCATCCCAGCGCTGACGACTTTGATGTCTTTGGGGCCCAAACCGGCTGTCGCGATGAATTTTGCGATGCTCTCTACCGCAAGGGGAAACATGTTCCGACTGACCTCTGGGCGGCCATAAAGGGCCAATTGACGCGGGGATCCTGTCGCAACGCGCGCCAAACCGGCATAGCGGGGAACATGTATTGCCGGGCGCAGCGTCATCGCACTATCGTCCGCGAACCCGTACCCCATGCCCGCAAAGTATCGACGCAGGTAAGACGTGTTAAAGATCGGGGTAAAGTTCAGGTCATAGCTTGCCGTGGCCATGCCGTGCTCTTGGCCCCACGCATAAAACCCGGGTTCGAAATCCTGAATGAGGTAGGCGAATGTGTCATGCATGTAGCCCGCCACACATAGGTCCCGCGCACAACAGGCCGTCCACCACGCAGTCGCCACAAACCGGTCGCCGCGATGTGCGGGGAGGTCCGCAGGTTGAGATCCATCTACAATTGACAAAAGTTGTGGCGGCAGGTCGGGGGCGCGATCCAATAGAAAGGCGCGGCTGTGCTGGGCGTTCGCGACGGGCAAGTCCGTTGCGATAAAGCGCACAGGCACGCCGTGGCGCGTGGCCTCTAGTCCCATATCAACGGCGGTCAGGATGCCCGCGAACATTTCGTTCGGATTGAGGCTGGGCAAAAGGATGTTCAGGCTTGGGCACGGGGCGCTAAACACGGGGCGCAGGTCGGTGTGACATCGCGGATCAAGGTAGCTGGTCCAATCACGCGGGGTTTCGATTTGCGTCGGTTTCATGGCCACGGGGCGGGGTGGAACACCGGGAGCCAGATCATAGAGGCGGTTATCAAATTGCCCGAGCGCCTGATCGTAGCCAACATTGGCGGCGCGTTTCGCCGCCCAAACCGTGCGCCCAAGGGCAACGACCGCATAGCTTAGGCTGACCGCGGCCTGTGACACCCGCCCGCGCAGGACCATACGCGCCGCATCTGCGACAAATGCCAAACCTGTACTGCGTGGGGCGAGATAGGGCTTGAGCGGCTCCAGCTTTGGTAGCGCCGTCTCGACATTGCCAAACCGCAGCACCAGTTGCCGCGCCAGATAAGAGGCCAGCGCATAGCGTCCCGCCCACGTGCGCAGACGGAATTTGGTCCTGCCCGCCGCACGGTGCCCCGCGCCCACCGCGTTGTTGCCGTGCTGGCGATAATCGACCAGCGGGCGGCGGATCAGGCGCACGTCGCCAAGAACCCGCGCCACCAAGGCCAACCACAGGTCGTGATAGAAATGAACGCCGTTCTGGGGTGGAAACGGCAAGGCATTCTCGACCACCTCGCGGGTCATGGTAACGGTCATCCCTGTGACCGAATTGCGGACCAGCAGGTTGCGCAGGCGCGAATCCCTGTCGCGACGTTCAAACCCGAATACCGACTTGTGTAGGGGGTGGCCCATCGCGTCGACCATGCGTGCGTCGCTGTGGACCAACGCGGCGCCGTCCTGCAAACCCTTAATCCCCGTCTGCAACCTATCCGCGCACCAAATGTCATCCTGATCCGCTAGGGCAAAGTGACGTGCCTCGGGGAACAATTCCAATGCGCGCTTTAAACCGAATTCAAAGGCACGCACGGCGTCCAGCCGGTCCTCACCCACAACTATGTGAAAATTCAGACCATTTTCGCCCGCAAGGTCATCAATCAGGTCGCTTGAAGATCGGTCCGCATCCGCGAAAACAACCGCGAAATCATCATGCGTTTGCGCCGCGATGCTAGAGATCTGTTCGGCAAGGTAACTGGCCTCTGGGCGGAAGACCGCCATGACGATAACTGTTTGTGGCATCGGGAAAAATGTCCTTTCGGCCCATACGAAGTGTCAGGGAGCACCCCCATAAGGTGAGACGCTAAGGACAAATTGTTGACAAACAGTTGTTGTAGTAACATCGATACAGCAGCAAAAACGAGTTCAATCACTTTCGTGTCAATTATTGGTGGTCCTATGTATCGAAACGCACCCGTTCAGAAAATTAACGCCGACTATGCGGTTGGCAGCACTGCCGCGGCCAAGCCGACCTATACCCCGGACGAGATCGCCAATTATTTGACGAGCGTGTTCTGGAGCGAGCGCTCCTTCGACGTCAGCACCGGCGGCACGATCACCTATGTGTTCAACGACATTAGTGAAGAGGCCGAGATGCTGGCCCGTTACGCGATGGACGCATGGTCGGACGTCATGGGCATTGAGTTCGTCGAAGTCGAAGCCTTCCCCGCCGACCTGATCTTCCGTGACAGCGATCCGTCGGGCGCCTATTCGACCTCGAACACGGCGGGCGGCGTGATCAACTATTCGATCGTGAACATCCCCCAAAACTGGATCGATACATACGGCACCACTCTGGACAGCTATTCGTTCCAAACCTTTATCCACGAAATCGGGCACGCCATCGGTCTGGGTCACGCGGGGGATTACAACGGCTCTGCGGGCTGGCTGACCGACGCGGAATACACCAATGACAGCTGGCAGATGACGGTGATGTCGTACTTTAGCCAGACCGACAACCCGACGGTCGACGCCAGCTTTGCCTACATCATTACTCCGATGTTGGCAGATATCATCGCGATGCAGTACCTGTATGGCGACTCGAGCACCGTGAACACCGGCGACACGACATACGGCGCGAATTCGAACCTCGACGGCTACATGGGTGACCTGTTCGGCATCATGTTCGACGGTGAAAGCAATCCCGCGATCTATTCCGGCGGTCCGGTGGCGTTCACCATCAACGATGACGGCGGGATCGACACGTTCGACTTCTCGACGGTCAGCGACGACCAGAACCTCGATCTGAACGAGGACGCGATTTCCGATGTGGCTGGCCTGACCGGCAACCTGATCATCGGGCGCGGCACCGTGATCGAAAACGGTATGACCGGCGCGGGCGATGACCGTCTGACCGGCAACGATGTCGATAACGTCCTGAGCAGCGGCGCGGGCGAAGATACCGTTCTGGGCAACGGCGGCAACGACGACATGTCGGGCGGTGATGACCGTGATATCATGGCGGGCGGTACCGGCGGTGACGTGGTAAGCGGCGATGACGGAAACGACTTCCTGTTTGGTGGCAGTGGTGCCGACGACATGCAGGGCGGTACCGGCAACGACTTTGTCTTTGGTGGTGCAGGTGAAGACACCCTGACCGGCGGCAACGGCAACGACAAACTGTTCGGCGGTGATGATGCCGACGTGTTCGTGTTTGATCTGGCCGATGGTGATGACATCATCCGCGACTTTGACGACGGGGTCGACATCATCGAGATCAGTGGCGCCGACTTCAATGACCTCAGCATCTCGGACGTCACCGGCGGTGCGCTTGTGACCTTCGGCACCACCTCGGTGACCGTTTCCGGTCTGGTGGCCTCTGATCTGACAGAAGACGATTTTTCGTTCGTCTAATCGGACCCTAGCCGTGACTGCGGCATAGGTCCTGATGATGGCGAATGGCCTGATCGATATCCGTATAGAACGTAAGTCGGCCGTGATCCAATACGGCCGCCTTATCGCATAGGCGCTGCACCAGACCCAGAGCATGGGTCACAATGATCGCCCCGCTGTGTTGCAGTCGCTCGTGGAACAAGGCCTCGCTCTTGCGTTTGAATTCGGCGTCGCCGACCGACGTGACCTCATCCACCAGATAGGTGTCAAACGGGATCGCCATCGACACGGCAAAGGCCAAGCGCGCGCGCATACCTGCGGAATAGGTTTTGACCGGCGTGTGGAAATGCGCGCCAAGGCCCGTGAACCGCGCCACCGCGTCCAGCATTTCATCCGTATCGACCCCTTGGACCCGCGCAATGAACCGCGCGTTTTGCGCGCCGGACAGATCGCCATGAAAACTGCCCGCGAACCCGACGGGCCACGACACGCGACCGGTTTTGACAATTTGCCCGTCGTCGGGATCCATCGTGCCCGCGATCATGCGAAGCAGGCTGCTTTTACCCGCGCCGTTCCGGCCCAGCAACGCCGTCGCCCCGCGGGTTTCAAACGTGGCGTTCAAGCCATCCGCCACAACCGTTCGCACGCCGTTCACCAGATAGGATTTGGACAGGTTGTGCAGACGGATCATCGCCGGTCCCGCAAGCTATAGTAAACCAACGCCAGCACGGCCCAACCAAGGATCAACGCCGCCCCCGCCAATCCCATGATCGGCCAACGACTGGGAAATTCGGCGGTGTCCGCGCGGGTGGGTCCCACATAGGGCGTCAGGTACCGCGTTTGACGATCCGCACGGGCGCGCGCGACCTCAAGCGCGGTTTGGGCGGAGAGATAGGATTTCTCGGCGTATTCCAGATCGACCTGCAGGGTTTCAAATTCGGCCATTACCGCCGAATAGGCGCCGGTTCCTGTGCCGAACAACGCCTTTTCCTCGGCGATGCGCCGTTCAATCGCGGATTTGCGCCGTGCGGCCTGTGCCAGACGGGGATCGTTGGTGCGTGTGGTTTCTTGCAGCATCGAGAGCTCAATCTCGGCGTCGGTGCGTTGTTGGCGCAGATCGGACAACAGGGCCATGCGCGTCGCGATATCCGCCGCCGGATCAACGATTTGCGTGCGTGTGCGGAATTCCATCATGGCAAGGCGCGCGGATTTCAGACGCTCCACCGTGCGGTTCAATTCGACCTGTGCATGATAAATGGAATCGACGCGCGCCTGATCGGACAGGTGGTTGATCAATGCGCTGGCCTCATCACTGATCGCGGTGGCAATCGCTTGGGCGTCCTCGGGCGCAAAGGCCGTCACCCGCAACCGGATCAGCGCGTTTTGGGGATCGTGCCAGACATGCACATGCCGGTTCCAACGCGTAAGCAAAATCGAGCTGTCGACCTGATCCGGCAGACCGAAAAACCAATCGCCGCGCCCGCCCAAAAGGGCGTTCAAATCCACCGCGCGATCCACCCGCGCGATGATATCTGGCCCCTCGATATAGGCGCGCAGGATTTCGGCATCCGCACCGTTCCCGCCCCCAATCTCGGCAATCCCCCCAAGGAAATCGAGCGCCGCCGGCGTCTCTTCGCGTTGAATAGACAGTTCTACATGAGATGCATAGCGATCCGCCGCCACGCCCCACAGGTAATAGCCCAGAACATCCAACGGGATCAGGACCAGCAAGACAAAGCTGGCAATCAAGCCCAAATGCCGCCGCCGCGGGCGCGCCGCACGGGCCAACCCAAGGGTCGCAATCGCCTCCTTGGAGGACTTGGGGACAGAGTTAAATCCGATATGGCGTGCAACGGTCAAGGGCGGCCCCGCTAAGAATGGATTCAGAAATGACTGATACGTCGTTGGACACACCGTGCGTGGTTTTGGTTGAGAAAGGGTTGATATGGCCAGACAGATCCCCGTCCTACGCATGCCCCAAACCGCGCGGGCCATTTCCGCCCTGATCCTGCGTGAGGTGGCGGCGACGCATGGCCAATCCATCGGCGGCTATGCGTGGGCCATTCTAGAGCCCGTCGCGGGGATCGCGTTGCTGAGCCTGATCTTTTCGATGGCCTTTGCAGCGCCGCCCTTGGGCCAGAACTTTGCCCTGTTCTATGCGACCGGATTTTTGCCGTTCATGATGTATCTGGACCTGTCGCAAAAGGTGTCCGTCGCGATCCGGTATAACAAGCCGTTGCTGATTTATCCCGGCGTCACGTTTCTGGATGCGTTGATCGCGCGGTGGGCACTGGCCGCGCTGACCCATGCCTTGGTCGCGGCGATCGTGTTTGGTGGCCTATTTGCGATCTATGACACCGGCGTGCGGGTTGAGGCGCGCTATATCGCGGGGGCCTTTGTGTTGACCGCCTGTCTGGGCCTTGGGGTGGGGGCGTTGAACTGTGCCTTATTGTCCCTGTTCCCTACGTGGGAGAGGATTTGGGCGGTCGCGAACCGACCGCTTTTCATCATCTCGTCGATCTTCTTCCTGCCAAGCAGCCTGCCCGAGCCCTATCAATCCTTGGTCGCGTGGAACCCGTTGGTGCATGTGATCGCGATGATGCGACGCGGGTTTTATGGTCTCTACCGGCCTGATTTCCTGTCGGTGGGCTATGTTTTGGCGGTGTCTGGCGGGTGCATGTTTGTGGGCGTCGCCCTGCTACGGCGCCATTACCGGCGGGTTCTGAACGCATGATCAGATGAACCAGAAATCATCGGCGGCCAGATCATCAACGCCGTAAACGCGGATGGTGTGATCGGCATAGGTGACGTCGACATAGGCCCCACCTGCATCCGTCCCGTCGGTCAGGGTCAGCCCGTTATAGCCGCCCGATACGCCCTTTAGCCGGATCAGATCGCCGTCTTCAAAATCGGTGATCGTGTCGACCTCGGCGCTCGTGAATTCGTTGAACACAAAGACATCGACGCCGGTCCCGCCCGTCAGGACATCGTCGCCCGTCCCCCCGTTCAACGTGTCGTTGCCCGCATCCCCGACCATTGTATCCGCGCCCTCACCACCGGCCAGAAAGTCGTGCCCGTCTCCGCCATACAGCTCATCGTCGAAAGAGCCCGCGCCAATTTCGTCATTCCCCGCGCCACCGTAAATCGTGTCCTTGCCCGTGCCTCCGCCAAGGCTGTCGTCGCCGTCCTCGCCATAGACCAGATCGTTGCCATAGCTGCCTGCCATGGTGTCATTGCCGGACCCGCCATATTCGACATCGGCACCGTATCCGCCACTGGTCACATCATCGCCGTCGCCCGCATGGATCGTGTCGTTGTCATTGCCCGACCCGATGATGTCATGCCCCGCGCCGCCCCACAGCTCGTCATCGCCATCGCCGCCACCGATGCTGTCATTGCCCAGGCCGCCGTCGACATAATCATCCCCCGCAGAGGCAGAGATCGTGTCATTCCCGTCCTCACCATAGAGGCTATCGTTGCCGTCTTGGCCTAGCACCTCATCATGGTCGCCACCGGCATAGAGGACGTCATGTCCATCACCGCCCTCTAGCCGGTCGCGACCACCCCCACCGTCCAATGTATCGTTCCCCCCGCGCCCGCATATCCGGTCGGCCCCGTCGCCGCCGAACAGGATGTTGTCCGCACCATCCCCGCAGAGCGTGTCGGCAAACGCACTACCGATCAGACCTTCAATGTCGTAAAACACATCCCCCGCGGCATTGCCCGTGCCCCCACCAGAGACCGTCAGGTCCACACTGATCCCTGCGCCCGCACCGCCGTAATCAATCAGGTCTGTTCCCGCGCCGCCCTGAAACGTGTCGGCCCCGTCGCTGGAGCGCAAGGTGTCATTCCCGCCAAGGGCCCAGACCACGCCACCACCCGTCGGTGCGTGCAGAACATCGTCGCCCTCGGTCCCGACCACATCGCCGGGCAAGGGCGTCGCCGCGATAAACACCGGTACATGGGTCGCGTTGACGATGGACGCCGTGCCCAGCATCGCCGCCGTAATCGGCGCGCCATCGCTGCTGATCAACACGATGTCCTCACCATAGACGGTCAGGATTGCGCCATTCGACGTGGGCGTGACCGAGATCGACGAGATGTCCCGCACCAGACCGAATGCCGACAGGTCGAGCGTATCCTGCCCAACCGTGAAATCGGTGATCGTGTCCGTGCTGCCATCCGGTGTCAGGATAAAGATATCCACACCTGCCCCGCCCGTCAGGCTATCCGCACCTGCCGGGTCGATCAGGACATCGTTGCCCGTGCCACCAACCGTCCCGCCCATCACGCCCAGCATCGCCGGATCAAGGTCAAAGCGTGTCAGGCCCGCCTCGGACTGGGACATGACCAGCACCTGAACCGATGTACCGTCCTGAACCACCTCGATCCCCGAGATATTGTCCAGTGTCGTGCCCGTCGTGTCCGCCACCGTCTGGAGGTGTACCAGATGCCCGTCCGGCGTCAGGGTAAACAGGCTAAGCCCATCGTCCCCGCCCGAGGTCAGGATGAACGCCTTGCCGTCAACCTGAAACACCTCAACGATCAATGCCCCGTCAAACCGCGTGTTCAAATCGTCGATCACATGATCGGTGACGGTCATCGCCCCGCTCTCGGCGATGTGCAGGATGGTTAGGCTGCTGCTATCGGCGGCGGTGACGATGGCAAAGGTGGCACCGTTGATCGTGACGGTCTGAATGTCAGTGGGCGTGTTGATCGACAGACCCTGTTCCGGCGACAGGGTCTGGATCGCGCTTAGAGCTCCGTTCGGCGCGACGCTATAGGTGGTAACCGACTGATCCTCGGCCGAAATCCCGATCATCAGGGTGGTGGCGCCCACAGTCACCACCGACATCCCGTCCAGAGGCGTAACAGCAGGCTGTGAGGCGCGCAAGGTTGCCGTGCCATCCGTGATGTCGAAAACGTATAAACCGCCCTCGGCGGGCGCCAGAATGACCGTATCGGCGTCCACCGCGACGACCTCAACCGCATCGGAACTGGTCCCGCTGCGGTAATGATAGAGCGTTTCGGAATCGCCGGACGCCAGCACATCCGCCAGATCATCCGCACCCAGAACGATGTCCGTCGGGCCGATATCAAACGTCACCGCGTTCACACCCGACGCGGGAAAATCCGTGACCGATGTGACACTGATCCCCCCGCCCGAAAGAGACAGTGTGATGCGTCGTCCTGTGGCGCTGTCGACGATGACAACGTCGCCAGAACCCGTGCCATCCACCGACACCCGCGCAACCGTCATCGGGCCGCCAAACGCGCCGCCCGTGACCGTGCCTATTGGGGTCAAAACATCCATAACCCACCCAAATTCCATGCGCCCCCACGCATAGGTTCACTCTGGCGGGCGGGTCTTAACGGCGACCTGCCGAAATAGGGCGCTTTCGCGACCTTTGGTTTGAATGCGTCAGATCTTTAGGGGGTTGGAAACCTTTTTGCCCGAACGTGAACCCGTAAACAGCGGGGGCATGATATGCGCAGACTCTTTGACATCGGATTCGGGGTTTTGTTGATCCCCATTGTGGTGCCTTTGGTCGCGGTTCTGGCCGCGTTGGTGTGGATCTGTGACGGACGTCCGGTGTTTTACAAATCCCGCCGGATGCATTCGATGACGCAGGATTTCCAGATGTGGAAACTGCGCACCATGACCGTCTCCCACGGACCGGATCGCCATTTTGACCGCGTTGTTGAGCGGCGTGTCACGGGCCTTGGCGCCGTGCTGCGCCGTCACCGGTTGGATGAAATGCCCCAGCTGTGGAACCTTTTGCGCGGGGACATCACGTTGATCGGGACGCGCCCGCCGCTGCCCGCGCATGTCCGCGCCTGCCCTGATTTGTTCCGTGAGGTTCTGGAAACACCGCCGGGTCTGACCGGCCTCGCCACGTTGACCTTTTACGGGCATGAGGCGGCGATCCTGTCGGCCTGCCCCGATGCCTTGACCGCGCGGCGGGTCTATCTGGACGGTCTGATGCCCGCGAAAATCACGCTGGATCGCGATTACAACGCCCTGCGCACATGGCAGAGCGACCTGCGCCTCTTGGCCCAGACCGCCTTGGTGCCATTGCGAACGGACCCAGCACCCATTTCGGCACCGGCCCGCCACACGGTTAGCGACGTTTTAGGGTCTGACCGAAATTCAGCGTCGGGGTAAGTTCCACCCGCTCGGACGCCTGATCCGCACCATTCGCGGTGCAATCCGCAATGATCTGGGCGGCTTTGACGCCGATCTCACGGCGGCAGGCATCCATAGTCGCAATCCGCGGGTTGATCCCGTCCAACAACTCAATCCCGTTAAAGCCCGCGATACCGATCTGTCCGGGAACCGAAATTCCCTTGTCCATGCAATAAAGCATCGCACCGGCCGCAATCATGTCGTTCGAGCAGTAGAGGAAATCCAGATCCGGCGTGCGCGCCAGCATCATCTCAGCCAACTCGCGCCCCTTGGCAAGGCCCGAACCGCCAGAATAGAATTCGTGATCCGCCATCTCGATGCCGGCCTTGGCCAGACCGGCGGTGAACCCTTCAAAGCGTTTTCGCGCGCGGTGGTCGAGCGGCATTTTGGTACCAATAAACCCGATGCGCGTATAACCGGCCTTGACGATTTCCTGTGCCATCACGGTACCCGCGCGACGATGGGAAATGCCCACCACGCTGTCCACGGGTTCGCCGTCGGTATCCATAATCTCGACAATGGGGATGCCCGCGTTTTTCAACATAGCGGTGGCCGCCTCGGAATGCTCCAGACCCGCGATGATCACACCCGAGGGACGCCATGACAGCATCTCGAACAACACCGCCTCTTCGCGCTCGGGCTTGTAATGGGTGACGCCGACAACAGGTTGCAGCGGCGAGGCCTCAAGCACCTCGGAAATGCCCGTCATCACCTCGGGGAACACCATGTTCGACAGGGAAGGAATGATCACACCGACCAGATTAACCCGCTGCGACGCCAACGCGCCTGCAATCTTGTTCGGCACATAGCCCAACCGTTTGGACGCGGCCAACACCCGTTCGCGCGTCGCCTCGCTTACATCGCCACGATTGCGCAGAACGCGGCTTACGGTCATTTCACTAACGCCAGAGGCCTCGGAAACGTCCCGCAATGTCAGGGGGCGGCGGTTACGGGGCGGGGTCGACTCGGTCAATGGCTTACCCTTTTGATTTTTTCCACATTCATAGTTAGCGATAATAGCAGGGAATTTCCAAGCCCCTTACCGCCCCAGCGCAATCTTTCCGCGTGGGACTTGCAACACATGTGGTTTCCGGCAACAAAGCCCGTGACGGCCCCGTGGCTCAACTGGATAGAGCAGCCCCCTCCTAAGGGGCAGGTTGCAGGTTCGAATCCTGCCGGGGTCGCCAAAACCACCTGAAAAATATGACTTATTTACAGGATGTTGTGCGGAAGCGTGCAGAAAGTCCCGTGAACTTTCGCGGCGAAATCGGCTGAAGCGGCCGATTTCTCGTACAAAACCTGTACAAAATTCGCACGTTTGTGCGTATTTCGGGGGTCAATCATGAGCCGCCATAGCTTTGATCCCGAGATCGCCGGACGTGTCGGCCTGAACGCAGCTGTGATTTTCCAGAACATCACCTTTTGGATCGAGAAGAACCAAGCCAATCGGCGTAACCTTCGAGACGGGCGGTATTGGACCTATAATTCGATCTCGGCCTTTGGTGAATTATTCCCCTATCTGAGCGAAAAGCAGATCAGAACAGCGCTCGAAAAGCTGGTCAGTGCAGAGCTGATCATCAAGGGTAATTTCAGCGATGATCGCTATGACCGGACCTGCTGGTATGCCTTGGGCAACTCCATTTGCCCAAATGGGCAAATCGATCCGACCGAAAGGGAAGATGATGCATTTGCCCCTGAGGGCAAGCAATCTGCCCCTGAGGGCAAATCCTATAAGAACAGATATAAACCATATCAAAAACCAAATCCTTCGTACGCGAAGGCGGCGGTGGAGGATGAGGTTTCAGAAAAGATTTTGTCCGCCTATCCCGAGGATCGCATTCGCAACAAAGCGGTTTGCCTTTCGCAGATCCGCCAAGCCCTGGCCGACGGTGTGGACGCGAAAGACCTCGAGGACGCCGTGCGGGCCTATGGGAGCGAGAGCGAAGGATTCACCCGCTCGAAGGTGTGCTTCTCCGACAATTGGTTCTCCTCTGGCCGTTGGCTGAAATATCTTCACGACGTCGAGGAGGCACGAGAAGCAGGCAAAGCCAAAGAGGCCGAACTGCTGAAAGGCTTGGCCGACTGGGTCACAGATCGTCATCCACTGTGCCGCCATATCACGCCCGGCCAGGTAACCGCTTTGCTGGCCGCAAACCTGGTCAGCCCTTCTGAAATCGAGGCGGCAGGGCTCAAAGCATGAGTGCGACAGGTCTCCACAATGAGCAGAGAGCAAGGTTACCCACCGATTACATCGGCGGGACTTGTGAGGGGCGGCAAGCCTCCCCTTCAAACCCCAACCAGACGCGCGCAAGCGGCGTCAAAGAGGGCCTTTCCGAGAGCGTGATCTTTCGATGCACCCCGTCGGAAAAAGCAGCGCTTGTGGCCAAAGCGCGCGCCGCTGGTCTACCCAATGCCACGCTGATGCGGGAGGCCTTGGGGCTGACCGAGGCACGTCGGCGCAAGCCCGTCCCTCGCGTTGATCCGAAGCTGACCTTTGCGATTGCCCGCGTCGGCGGCAACCTCAATCAGCTGTCACGCTGGATCATCGGTGCGGTCAAGTCCGGCCGCGCGAGCCAGATCGAGGCGTTCAAGGTCGCTGCTCAGTTGGTGGTCATCGAGCGGCAGTTGGCACAGATCGTGGCGGCACACACTGGCGGTGACGCATGATCATCTCGTTCTTCTCCACTGGCACCGGTAGCGGTGCGGCCCCTGTGAATTACCTAACCGCGCGCGAAGTTCTGGCCTATGACGAGAACCGCAATCTGATCCGCGATGACAACGGCCAGCCGCAAACCAAGATCCGCGACCCATTGCCCGAGGTGCTGCACGGCAATCCAGAGCAGACGCGCAATTTGATCGATGCGAGCCCCAATAAGTGGAGCTACACTGCGGGCGTCATCAGTTTTGCCGAGAGCGATGATCCCAGTCCTGACGCCCAGCAAGAGGCCATTGAGCTATTTGAGGCTCTGGCCTTTGCTGGGCTGGACAGGGATCAATACGACTGCCTCTGGGTGCGCCATACGCATGAAGGCAATGTCGAGCTGCACTTCTGCACGCCACGCCTTGAGCTCAGCACCGGCAAGGCGCTGAACATCGCGCCGCCAGGACATGAGAACGCTTTTTACAGCCTGCGCGATCTGATGAATAAGACTCACGGTTGGGCAGACCCTTTGGAGCCAGATCGCGCCCGCGAAGTGAGGGCGACGATTGAAGCGTCGACACGCGCGCAAGGTCGCGAAGCGCTGCACGAATGGATCCTCGATCAGATCAGCGTCGGCAGCATCACCGACCGTGCCAGCATGATCGACGCGCTATCAGAGGCGGGTTTCGAGATCCCCCGTGCAAGCAAGAATTACATCACAGCCAAAGACCCCGAGACCGGCGAGCGCTGGCGTTTGAAAGGAGAGATTTTCCATGACGACTGGCAAGCCGAACCGCCTCGCCGAGAAATTGAACGCGGATTTGGAAACGATCCGGAGCGACCACGCCGCCTTGATGGCATCTCAGCTGGAGAGCTTCAGGAGCGATTTCAGCAGCATTGCGACCAGCGCGCTGCATACAATCGAGACCGATATCAGCTTCTTTCTCAGCGACAGCAAGAGCGAGTTGGAGAGGCGGAGCGAGACGATCCGGCGCTGGCTGACGATCTCGCCATGGGTGATCGCGGGGATGGTCTTAGCCTGGATCGTTACAGTGTTGATCGCGAGTTGGCTTTGGACGGGTTTGATCACGCGCTCGGAGATGACGGGGCTTGGCCTGACACGGATCGAACGGGCTGGGCAGACATGGGTGATGTTGGATCCGAACCAAACAGAGTTGAAGACCTGCACATTGGCGCAAACACCCATCATGTGCATCGAGATCAAGGAACCTTAAATGACGAAACCCCTGACAGCATTGGAACGCGAATTGCTCACATCCGTCGAACGATTGGTGACGGCTTGCGAGAACTCAGCCAAGGAATTGCACGCCTTAGAGAAACGCTCGACCAGCAGGATCGAAAGCAAGGTGAATGGCTTGGCGCATTGCGTGGCGCTATTGATGAAATCACATCTCACGTCAGTCACCACATTGGCCGACTTGTTGCGCGAGGAGCAGAATCACGACACGCTTCAGGCCGGATTAGAGACCAGCTGGAAACTAGCGAAAGACGCCGAGAAGCGGCTGAACGAGAGCTAGACGCGAGAAATAGTCACCGCAGCGCGGGACACTCGCTTTGACGAATTTCCGAGAAGCAGAAAGTCACTACATGCAATTTGAACACACCCAATTCACGCTCGGTTTCCGCCAAGCTTTAGAATACGGCATCGACTATCGCGACTATGAAAAAGTCGATCGACTGCCAGATGGCATTCCCCTGATGGCCATCGCAGGCGTCTGGGGCGATTACAGCGACATTCGCTGCCTGTTTATCGACGAAACTGGCAAAACCTACCGCCGCCATATTACCGGTCGCGCAGGCCAGTACATCATCCGTGAGCTGGATCTGAATGCAAAAGAGATGGAGGTCGGGCAGGTAGTTGTGGAGGATAATGCCTAACTAGCGTCGTTGCGGACGAAAAGCAGATATTTGCAGCTCAAGCGATATCGTGTTCGCGGCTTAACATAGCAGGCGTTAAAATGTTGAGGCGAGAAATTCGCGCGAGTGAAACGGCGTTGCCGTTTGCCACTCGCAATATATAGTCCCGTTACCACCATAGTTTCCAGCATTTAGAGAAATTTACTATGCAACTTGATCCCGTCCGTCCGAGTAGAGCAGGAGATCAATTCCACTACCTTTGGGCTGCACGACGTAGTCTGCGCCTTCTGATGTCTTCGTCGGATTTGGTTGCAATCGCGATCGAAGGCGTTTCAGAGTCTGAAACCAGTGAACCAAGTGGTGAGAGCGGCGAGGAAGTGATTGATGTCGCTGAGTATTTTGGAAGTGAAGAGCTCTGCAAGTGTAACAAAGTGACGTATCTCCAACTCAAGCACTCGACCTTGAATACAGGGAAACCTTGGGTACTAGGCGATCTGAAGAAAACAATGGTGGGCTTCTACCAGAGGTACCATGCGTTCCTGTCAGGCATTGCGGATCCGGAAAAGCAGTCAGTAGAGTTTGTGTTTCTGACCAACCGGCCTGTTGCGGACTGGGTTCACAGTTTGCTGGACAGGATCAAATCAAGAAAACTTCTGCCGACTGACACCAAAAAGTGGCAGCAAATTAAACGGTACCTTTCGGCGGACGATGAAGCCGCATACGATTTCCTTCGGCATTTCAATATTTTCGATACGACCGATGGGTACTGGGAACAGCGTAACATCTTACACCAGGAATTGACAGGCTATCTTCCTGGTTCAGACCAAGACGCAGCGGACCAACTGCTGCTTTTGGTAACCAAAAAGGCACTGCCCGAAAGCTCAAGAAATCCGTCCATTAGAAAGGAAGATGTCCTTCGTGCTCTGAAGACCGACGAAGAGCAACTCTTCCCTGCGCCATGTCTTATCGAAGAGGCAGCTGAACTACTTGCTCGAGAGCAAGAAGATGAATTCGTCGATGCTATCTTGAGTGAGCCCCATGATCCAATCATAATTCACGCTGGTGGCGGCGTCGGAAAAACTGCGATGGCCCGTAGGGTGTCGAACCGGCTGCAAGACGAATGTGAAGTCGTGCTGTACGATTGCTTTGGAAACGGCGGATACCGAAGCACAATCAGCCCCAGACATCGACACGAAGTTGCATGCTGCCAGATAGCCAACGAATTGGCCGCAAGAGGTTTGTGTCACCCACTTATCCCATCAAACCTCGCAAATGCGGCGGATTACTTGAGAGCCTTCAATCGCCGCCTGACTCAGGCAATGGAAGTACTGGCCGTTGAAAATGCACACGCCAAAATCGTCATTATAATCGACGCTGCCGACAATGCTCAGATGGCAGCACAAGAGTGTGATGAACGAACGAGTTTTCCTCGTGATCTATTGAGGCAGAGCTTACCCAAGGGCGTTGTTTTGGTATGCTTGAGCCGATCGCACCGTGTCGCCGAATATCTCGCTCCGCCTCTGGACTGTAAAACCCTGGAACTAGCGTCTTTCTCACAGGCGGAGACAAAACAGTTTCTCCACAAGACCTACCCGAAAGCGTCCGGGCACGATTTGCTAGAGTTTCACCGGCTGACTTCCCAAAATCCAAGGGTTCAAGCAACAGCTCTTGAAACAACTTCGTCTCTCAGTGAAGCCTTGGAGGCATTGGGTCCCACAGCAACTACGGTCGAAGATACTATTCGCCAGTTGTTCGCTCGATCAATTGAAACATTAAGAGATCAATCGCCAAACGCAGAATCGGCTCAGATTCGGTTGTTTTGCGAGGCGTTGGCTGCGCTCAGGCCGTTTGTTCCAATCAAAGTTCTATCGCTCGCTTCGGGCCTGGCAGAAGAAGCAATTAAGAGCTTCGTCGTGGACATCGGTCGCCCTCTACAGATCCGGTCCGATGCAGTTCAGTTTATAGATGAACCTTCCGAGACTTGGTTTCGAGAAACGTACAAACCGAGCCGCCGGGAAATGTCAGATTTTGTCGACAAGGTCATGCCACTTGCGACGAGCAGCAGCTACGTAGCATCAGCTTTACCGCAACTCCTGCTTGAAGCCGGTAGATACAACGACTTAGTAGAGATGGTGTTATCAGAGGCCGCGCTTCCTCAAGGCACTCCAGCAGAAATGCGGCAGGCGTCACTCAGCAGACTTCAGTTTGCTCTCAAGGCGGCGCTGCGAGACAAGCGTTTGGCTGATGCAGCGAAGTTGGCATTGAAAGCTGGCATTGAAACGGCAGGGGACGATCGTCAGCAGCAATTATTTCAAGAAAATGTTGATCTAGTGGCGCATTTTCTGTCGGACGATCAAGTGCGCGAAACAGCCGCAAACAACGGATTCTCCACTTCTTGGCATGGAGGTCAGCGCGCCTACGAGGCAGCCCTACTCGCAAACAATGAAAGCACAATCTCAGAAGCAAGAAACACTCTCCGCGTTGCGAAGAGATGGCTGAAAGCATGGGCTGGTCTCGACCCAAAGACACGTGAAAAGGAGGAGATGTCGGATAGTGACATCGCCGCACTAGCATTCGCTTCATTGAAGGTCTCAGGAGCCGCCGCCTTCGTAGCAGAGCTTGAGAGTTGGACTCCAAAAAGCGTGGCTTATCGCGCGGGGTTTATTGTTGCTGAGAAGCTAGTCGATCTCGGCTACTTCGAACTCCTCGACGAGATCTGTAACGCGGCAAAAGATAACCTTTGTATTCTGCTGGCAATAACCCGAGCGCAGTCGAAGGTACTGCGGTTCCCGCCGAAGGACGCCGTGCTACGTGCCTTCAACGGTGTGGCTGTTTCGCCGAAACGTTTGAGAAAATTTGAGAACCAGCATGACTTCAGGCAGCCGCTCCTATCGATCGTACGAGATGTAGCACTTGCTGCTGCCCATCACGACGTCGCCCCCCCTGCAGCTATTGCAGCCATGCTCACGAAGTATATTCCTGATCCGTCCAAAACCTACTTCAGCAATTTTTCATCCGAGCCGAAGTCGACCATAATTTCTGCTCAGTGCCTAAGAGCCAAACTAGCTGGCGACAACATCAAGTTGGAAGACTTGGCGAAATCAGAAATTCGAGAAGAGCTGGCTAAGGACCGGCAGGTACATAGTAGAGAGGCGCGAGAGTTTCTTGATGAAGTTGGACCAGTGTTTCGGTGGCATATGCTTTGGGCCAGCGTCCAGCTTGGTGAAGCAAACACAGACCAACTCAACGACCAGATAACTCTCTGTATCGAAGACTATAACAAGAACCTAGAATACCGAGATCGCGATCGACGCCACATTGCCGGCGAAGTATCGAGACTCTGGGTGCAGGTCCTTTCTCGGATCGATGATCCAGCTTCCTGCATGTCTCGGTTCATCGAGTGGAAAAACGGCTTAAAGCGTCAGTTGTTCACGCCCGACCTGTGTCTCCTCGCACGTGTCTGTTCGAGTTCGAACCCGCTCAAATGCTATGCGATAGACTTTGCGGTGGAAGCCGCCGACATCCTCCAGAACGAGCGTATGGAGGCTGAGCAAAAAGTTGAGGGTTTCTGCGAAATATCACGCTCTATCTTTGTTCTAAGTCCCGGTGAAGCGAATTGCTATTTTGACCAAGCAGTCGAGGTTGCAGGTAGGATAGGACAAGAACACCTAGACTATTGGAAAGCAATCATAGAGCTGTCTGAGCAATCAGCGACGATAGGTTCACCCCAATCCGAGCTAGCATATCGTGTCTCTCGCGGAGCCGAAGTCGCTTATGAGTACGTCGCCCGCGACAAGTACTTTGACTGGGAAGGTACCGTGGAGGCAATCACGATGCTCTGTCCTGCATCGTCGCTCGCAATACTAAGCCGCTGGAGAGATCGAGGTTTTGGGTGGCAGGAGCGAATTCTACCGATCGCTTTGTCGAAGCTGGTTGATATGGGCGAAATCAGCCACGTGGGGCAACTATCCACGATCGGATTTGATATTCACTCACGGACACCCGAGTTACTTGAGGCGGCTTTGGCCACCTGCGAAAGTGAGTATCTCCGACGGAGGATCTTTAATGAGACCGCAAAATATACACTAGTCTCAGGCGCTTCATCTTCACACCTCAGCAGTTTTGTTAAAATTGGCCAGTCAAATGGCTGGCCGGTCGAACGGTTGAGCGCACATTTGTCCGTGGCAAAGTGCAGGGAAGCAAAATCCGACAACAACAGTGGTTTCGCGGGAACAGGCGAGAGAGGCGAAGAAAAGGATTGGAACCAAATCTTCTCCGGATTGCAGTTAGATGATCCGGTTACCGTCCGAGGGTGTTATCAGCGGTTTAGGGGGTCTGAACCTCCGTACTATTTATCGAGCTTTTCTGCTCGATTTTTCGAGCGCACCAGTATCGGGAAAGAGGCCGACGCACTAAAGTCGCTTTTCTTGATGGAAGACATCAGCCTCTATGACGTGCAAGGTATATTGGAGGCGGTTCCTGAGGATTGGAAAAAGCTTCAAAGCGTAAGACGAGCGCTAAGAGAAATCATAGAAGAGGTATGCCGCACCCATTTTTATGAGATAGCAAAGAGCAGATACTACCAACCTTTGCCCTTTGAATTCATTGCCGAAGTGACGGAAATATCGACATCAGAGGTTTTTGGTTTTGTAGTAGACGAAAGTGCGAAGCATCCGGATCTTTTCGGCTCGCAGCGCTTGTTAACTCTTGTTGGCCTGATAGCAAGTCAGATCTCACCGAAAGAAGCACAAGATGCCTTGAGCTACGGGTTGGCTCTCTTTGAGAAAGAAATGAATGAAAGTGATGGAGACGGGGCATGGAAGCCTGAGCTCCTCCCACCTTCTGATGCGACAACTGGCTTGGCTGGGTACTTATGGTCCAGTTTGGCAGCTCCTGAAGTATCAACCAGATGGCAAGCGGCACACGTCGTTTGCCTATTGGCCAGTTTCAGTGAAACGAAGGTCTTGGGAGCTCTCGGTCGGCTGGCGAATGCCGAACAACCCAACGTTTTCTACGACTTTTCGTTGCCGTTCTACAAACATGCTGCTGAACAATGGTTATTGCTTGCACTTCGGCGAACACTCAATGCGGGCCATAGTGTCCCCCAGGAATTGACAAAGTTCATCCTGGATTCCTGTTCGCCAACGGTGACCCACACAATCATACGCGGGTTCGCCGCTCAATGCGCGTTACTGTTGAACAAGAACGATACTGCCACGCTTGATGAGAAAGAGGTTGCCAGGTTGCAAGAAATCAATACGTCCGATTTTGCGCCAGTCTCTAAGCAAGACATGAGTACTGAACTAACGAACCAAAGCCAGCCATTAAACGAAGATGATCGATATTACTTCGGCCATGATTTACCCCAATATTGGTTCAGTCCCTTGGCACGTGTTTTTGGGATTCCGCAAAAAGAAATCGAACGACGGGTCCTAAGTGTCATCCGAAACAAATGGAAATCAGCCGCCACCGGCGCCTGGGTGGAAGACCCTCGAGGAAAACGGGGCCATTATGAAGGTATGAAAACCCATCACTCTCACGGAAGTTATCCGCGAGTTGAGAGCCTAAGCTTCTATCACGCATATCACGCCATGATGGAGGTCGCTGGTGCTCTGATCGATGAAGTTCCAATCCTGGAGAACCCGGATTATTATGATAGCCTTGAAGACTGGACCAAACGACATTGGATCACCCGTTCTGACGGCAACTGGTTGTCTGATCGTCGCGATCCAAAGCCTCCCTCCTGGCCTGATTGGAAAAACACCGAGGAAACGGATGAATGGCCCACTTCGGTAACAAAGGACGTTTTACTAAGGCAAATCGAGCATCAAGATTTCATTCCGGTTTGGGGCAGCTGGAGGGAAGTCGCCGGGGACAGAGAGCAGTTCGTCCGTATATCTTCCGCTCTTGTCTCACCGGAGAGGTCAAGGTCGTTGGTGCAAGCTCTGCAGACCGCCACCAATCCAATGGATTGTCGCATTCCGCCAGCGGGTGATGAACTGGAGATCAATGCGGGGGCGTTCCAGCTCCAAGGTTGGGTCGCAACGGATTCAAGAAGTGAAGGAATTGACGAGTATGACCCTTGGGCTGGGGCCGTCCATTTTCCAAGTATTCGTCCGGCGAGCTGGCTCTGCGATGAGTTCGAGCTGTCTTCCGACAGCGAATGTCGAATCTGGCAAAATCGTTCGGTTCCAGATGGTGTTCAGTTCAGGTCGCTGACATGGGGTCGAAAGGAAGCAGAACGGGAATTCCGGACCGCAGAGACGGGTTCTCGTCTCGAAATTCAACGAGACGCACTCTTGGCGTGTTTAAAGCAGCTAGACCGAGAGCTTGTTTTTGAGGTTCAAGTTGAGCGGGAATTCAGGAGAGACTCCTATCGAAATCGCGAAAGATCATTTGGAACCTACACGCCACCATACACACTTATTTTAACGATGGATTTCGATGGAACACTCCGAACAATCTAAGAAAACAATCGAACTGGGGAAAAGGATCGTCCAAGATCTAGAGCTCGATCAGAGTTGCGATACGCTAGGGCGCTGGATGGCCCATCATTTGGCCCAGCTAATTGCCAAAGCTGAAGATGGACCTGAAGAAGACAGGAGAACGGCACAACAGGAATGTAGGGCCGCAATCCTTGAGCTTTGGGAGCACATACTCTCTGTTCCAACTGCGTCCAGACCATTTCGCGACCTGGAACCTGTTTTTGAAACGATAAGGGCCCTGGATCCCGACGAACGCTTGTACTTCTACCAGACGCGAGCTCAGGAAGTGGCTGATAACTCAGATCTGCCCCAATCAGCAAAGGAATGGCTGAAGCTATCGAGGGGGATTGATTACAGTGCCCGGCTCCTAATCCAGATGTGCTTCGAGCGCGTCGCTGCTGAGACTTCAGGCAAACTTAAGGAATGGATTGAACTAGCGTCAGATGCTGGCGCGCGCGATCTGCCAATTGCAAAAATAATCTACCAACTGGACGAACAGAAAAGCGACCCGAAGAGAGACGCGGAAGAGAAGAGAAAAAAGCTTGAAGAACGCCTAGAGCGCCTAAACAGCATGGTTCGGCTTTCTGATTTGCTCGCACAGGACATCCAGCATCAGCTTGATGAAATGGACAGACGTTAGGCCACATTCTGTCGAGACAAAACGATGCCAACTATTAGGTTCAAGCATGCGACGGACTTCCGTTTTACTTGAGGACGCGTTATTGCGCGGTCAATTCCAATGCAGGGCACTGGTGTTTCTACGGGGTTTGGAGGCGAGTTTGAAATTCGCGCATCCAAGCCTGGGCCATCGCAGAGTACGGCTGGTCCTCAGCGCACATAAGGGCGAGTTCCGCCAGCGTTCGATTGCCGAAGGCATCTACCTGTTGCCCGGCACGAACGATCTCCGGGTCCGCATTTTGTTTCAGGGTTTCCGCCAGTTTTTTGAGGTCTATCGCGAGGTCGGCCATAAACTCTAGCCGACGCAGGAGCCGCGTCCGTGCTTGTACCAGCCTAAGCCGGTTCAAACCGTAAATATGCACGGACGTAGCGCCCTTCAGGCTCAACCCATCTTCGCCCGAATAGTCCGGGTCCCCTGCGAGTTTTTTGGCCAGAACAAAGGAAACAGGGTGTTCTCTGTTGAAAAAGTACGTCAAGTGCTGCTCAGGATCGTCCTCGCAGGGATTGAGCAATAGCGGCTTCTCCACTGCTAAAAGATCGGCACGGCTCCTGGCGCGGGTGCCGGTGGGCGCGATGGGAAAGCTGTCCTTCTTGCCCGACCCGACGGTGACCGCGGCAGAGTATCCGGCAGTGTCATCGAGCAGCCGCACTTGGGACGTCTCACCCTTTGGTGTAATTTGGTTGCGCTTGCGATTACAGTCGATGCAACTCGGTAGAAGGTTGTCCCAGTCCGCCGCCAGCCACCAGTAGCCACGGTGCCCATTTTCTCCTGCAACTGCACCCTTCGGACGGAAATGCTCGACATCGAGTGGCTGCGAACTGGCGTAGAAAGTTTCGCAATAGGCGCACTTGGCATGGAAAATGCGTTCGAGCGCGTCCTTTACTGACTTCAGTTTGTAGCGTTTGAACGCGAAGCTGTCCGGGTTGGGAGGGTCATTTTCGAAGTGCTGGATCGCCTGCTCAAGTTCCTCCGCCCCTTTTTCTTCGAGATCCTCTGGGGCCGCCTCTCTGCGCTCGACCCGTCTCATCCAATGCTCCTGAGCGCGTTAAGAATAGATTGTCGGGTTTCTTCCTTCAGGCCACGAAGTTTCGCGTCTCTCACCTTGCGACGCTCGCGCAAGAAATCCGCTATGGCCCGCTGCACGATCCTATGCGCTTCAGTGTGGCCGATTGGTAGATCGGTCGAGAACTCCGCTAGGTAAGCTTGAAGCTCGGGATCTTCCTCCGGGCTTGCTCCCCGCGCCAAGCGGTCCTCCATACGTGCTGCTCGCCGCTCCGCCTCAAGGCTTTCGGTCGAGCGCATCTGGAAGAAGTCCGCTGTCAGAAGCTGCTCCACTGTCCAGTTCTCGTTGTCCGGAAGATCGACGAGACTGTGGGTGAAAACTGGCAGATTTGTACTTGCTTGATCGCCCGAGATCCGCTCGAGTACCATCACTTCGCCCTTCTTCATGCCGCGCAGGCACAGCGGGTCGTGTGACGTTGCGATGAAGGTTACGCCCGGCAGTGCTTTTCGCAACCCCGTCATAATCGACATTTTCCAGCGCGGGTGTAGATGCGCTTCGACTTCGTCGATCAGCACAAGCGCTGTGGCATTCTCGAGCGAGCTGAAGTCACGGTTGACGCGCTTGTCCATCAAGCCATTCATGATGTCGCAGAGCATGGCCAAAATTGCGCGAAAGCCGGATGAAACAAGCTCAATGGGAGTGCGAAGAAGCGGGCCATCGTCAGTATTTTCGGGCCTAACGACCACGTAAATCCCGTCACCGTTGCGTTCGAGCACGTCAAATGCGCCTTCGATGTTAAAGACCTCGCGTAAGGCACGCACCACCATGTTGAATTCGGGTTCGTCGAGCTTCAATAGCCAGCGTTCTGGATTCGGTAGCAGTTCGTCAGGATGAAACAGCGATCTAACATGCTTGTGGACGACGAATTTGCGGTCGCCCTTGAGATACTGACGGTAAGCACCATAGGCGAATACCGGAAGTATAACTTCATCCGATTGGGAGAACTGTCCGAGCGGGTCACGAGATAGCGTAACTGAGATGTCGCTGCCGTCGGCAAATCTAGCCCGGAGTTCCGCTTCCATAGGTGCCAACTGTTCGGGCGCGCCGAGAAAGCGTGGGTTAAGGATCAGCTTTTCGGGCTCCAGGCGCAATTTCGCCCGTGCAGCCTCTGGCATTACGGTCAGCGCGATTGCCTCTAGGATGGTGCTCTTTCCAGTGGCGTTTTCGCCCAGGATCAAAAGGGCCGGTGCCGGCTGTTCGGGCTCCGGCGGAGACAGATCAAGATCTATTTCCTCGAGCGATTTGAAGTTCCGAACCGAGACCGATGTCAGCGCTGCGCGCCGCTCCGATGACCTGACGCTTGCCGTATCTGGCGAATCCTCAATGATACGCGCGTCTATTTCTTTGATAGCGGCACGGAATCGAGCCACCCCGTCGTCCATCCGCGCAAGCCGCGCGATCTGTCGGCTCCTATCTCGCGGGCCAACGCGCCCAAGGGCTTCGAATAGGACTTCGCGCAGAAAAAGCTCGCAGGCGCCCCCGTGACCAAGATCGACGCGCGGCTGCTCTATTGGATGGCGCAAGACTTCGCTTTCTGTCCGCCTTATCGCTTCTTCAATCGCAATCCGCCGACTCTCCCCCAATTTGCACCGATCGAGATTAAAGTGCTGGATTGTTTCGCGGCCACGCCGACTTATGCCAACAACCTCTCCGGTGGACCGGAAGAATAGGCTCCGCCAGAAGTGCTCGTTCCGGCAGGGGTCCAAAAACTCGGGAGCTTCCTCCAGCGGAAAGTCTGGCCACCGTCCATCATCACGCTCGGCGAAGCGTTCGAGAAGCTTCGTGTCTGGAAGCATGACGCGTCGGCCCTTTACAGGGAAATATGAAGAAGCGCTTGGCATGCAGTCCCAGCAAATGGGATAGAGATTTTGCCACGCCTCCGCGAGCCAAACGTAATACAAGTGGGAGACGCTGTAGTCCTCAACAGGCTCCGCATTACCATCGGGCCGAAATCGGTACACCAATGGATCACTCACGGAGCATTCGCAAAAGGCACATCTACCCGAGAAAAGCTCCGACAGTGCGTTGCGCACCTCTTCACTTTTACTGGGAGATTCTTCGTTCAAAAAAGCGGCGCCACGAGACTGTGCCAACTTCTGAGTATCTTGCGAAAACATCTCCAGTAACGAACGACGACCCTCCTTCGCTGATGGACGCGAGAACGCTTCTGGCGCTGCGACAGAGTCACGGTTTACAAATCGCATTAATTCGCTCTTTTCGATGTATTATCTTTTACTCTAGTCATAATTGCCTATGAGTATCCACAATATCTCAACATTAACGGGTCCTGGAGTTCTCGCCAATCGTAGTGGTTGAATTTTCTACGGATTATCTCAACCAACCCGTCTACTTCGCAGAGCGCCAGCCAAGCTGGGATTTTGCGCTTACAGCGAAGGTCGAGACTAGCGGGCTGCACCGCAGCATTGTCTTGTATTGGTGAACGCCAGGAATGGTCCGTCAGTGAATACAACCTAAGTAGTTCTCCCCAAAACGGTCCATCGCTACATGCGCAACTCGCTCAGTGACGCTCTCATCAATGAATAGCCCCCAAGGATATACGTCGACGTTCGCTAGGTCGAAGTCGTCTTTTGGGTACGGTTTGTTTTGACTAAGAAATGCATAGCGGATTCCTGCCCACATCTCGAAGCCGAGCTCGACCTCAAGACCATCATATACGCTGTCGCCAGGGGCGTTAACGATCACCTTTTTGGTAATATCACCGAGTGCATCCAACAGCATAATGCTGCACGTATGGGCCATGATGTCCGCAAGTTGGATACCCATTACCGCCTTGGAATCCTGTTCAAAGTGGAAGTTGCAGCCTTGGAGCTCCGGATCGCTCGCAACTAAAGCCTCAGCCGCGCTTCTATGTTTGAAGAGGCCTTCATCAAAGAAGACCTCGTGCTGCTGGCCTTCGAGCCAGGGATGCTTCAGTGCGCCACGCAAAAGCGTCAACGAAGCTGGGCCTAATTTCCTGGTGTCGTCTGCACTATCTACAACGCATAGGGCCATTTTGCAGTTGCGTGCGATAAAGTGCTTCAAGCTGTCACGCAGCGCTTGAAGATTATTGTCATCTTTCATTGTCGCTGAAGACTTGAACTCGAACGTACTCGGATCGAAGCCGTGCTTGCGAAAAAGGGCGCTAATTTCTTCTGTGGGATCTACATCGCAAATGGCGAATGCTGCGAGTGAAAATCCGGATCTATGGTGCTTGCTGTCGTCTAAAAATAGATAGGCCATTACTGCTTAAAACAATTCTCTCTGTGCCAGGTGACAAACTCGGTCCTTGGCCGGTTAGCGAGGCGGTCCGGCACCAAGATCTTGCCGGACGAGTTGATCATCGACGTCACGGCTTCGATGTCGTTGCTCTGACGCGAAACAAGAATAGTCAGGTCGTCTTCTAGCCCAACGAGGCCGCGATCAAACATCCAGTGCGCGGTTCCGGATAGGGCGAGCCCGTTGCTGACGATGTCAGGGCCGTCATGTTCTACGGGTCTGATATGTGCGGCTTCCACCTCAGCGCGGCCACCGCCATTGATGAGACGCAAGCCCGTAAGGGCACACCGTTCGCCGTAGGCGCGCAGGACATTCTTCCTGAAGTTTCGGTCCCGAACCGCGCGATTGGTCAGCTGGTTGACGCGTTCCCGTGCAGGCATGTGTTGAAAAGGTGCTTGCGCGTCCTGAAACCCTGGCAACTGCATCGTGTCGCCCACGCGAGGCAGGATGTCCTCATCTCGTCCAAGACCACGTTCGACTATTCGGGCAAAGTCTTCAGCTGCAAGGGTTCTTACAGCGGCTTGCGCGCGTCCGGATATCTTGCCTTGATCGTTTAGCAATCCTCTTTCGATGATCGAGTTCTCGTCCCGGAATGAAACAGGGTCGCCGAAATCAAGATACGTTCCCGGCTCGATCACCGCCAAGAACATGTCCGGCTTCCTTGGATCCGGGATGATCTCCTGGACCTTAGCGACAGCAAAGTACCCTTTGGTCTGTTTTACCTTGCTTGGCTCCAGGTAGACGATCCAATCCCCTTCGCACTGTTGGGCGCGCGAGAGGTATTGCTTGGGAAATTGATACCGCTCGGAGGGAATGTCGTCGTAGATCGAGTCGCTGCGATGGATGAAGATACCGAAGGCCATCGGATCACCCGCGTTGAAGACGTTCCAGTTTTCGATCGGCCGCGCGTAAGGTCAGCACCGCACCTGTCAAAAATGGAAGTGCCGAGCCAGCTGTGGCGATTGCAATAATGGAGATCGCAGCCAAAACCGAGTATTCGGCGGGCTGTTGTGCCAACGATAGTTGGCACAAGCCAATCAGGTAGAACACGCTGGTTCCCAGGAAGGTCAGGTAAAGCCGCTCAAAAGGTTCGATCACCTCACGGCGGGTTCGCTCCAAGACTGAGTGTCGCAACATGTTCCAGCGTTTGCTTCCCTTGTTCACCAGATTACTCCCTTACCAACTCGATCCATGTGTGCACGTCGTCATCCGTCACTTCACGGCCTTCGACATGCGATTGATACCAGCGGGCCACGATGGCCCCGCGCTTTTCGCTTTTGATCTTTATGCCCTCTTCGGTGAGGTGCTTATCCAGCGAGCTTTCGATGTGTTTGAGGGCATCGAAATCATGGCCAGCCCGAATGGATTTGGTGCCGAGCAATAGCCAGGCGACGTCAACATCGTAGCGGCTTTGCATCTTGACGAGGGCCTCGACCGGGACGCCGCGTTTGCCCTTTTCATAGCTGTGATAGGCGCGATGCGATACGCCAATGGCTTCCGCCATAGAAGCCTGAGAAACGCCTATCTCATTGCGACAGATCGCGAGGCGAGCGCCAATCTCTGCAAACAATTCAGCATCATCTCGCACCATGCAAGTTTCCTAATTGACGAGTGCGCAATTTTGTATAAACATAGCACAAAATGACGCATATTTACGTTTTCACCCATCTGACCACGTCAGAAGGTGCAGAACAAGCGATTCCATGCGTGTCGCCGATTCAACTTAAGCGGACAAGGACGACTGAAATGGCAGAGACCAACTATTCAGACAGCTCTCAGATCCTGGGACTTGGAAAGACGCCCGCCCAATGGGTCGAAGTTATGGCCGGGATGGGGATCGATATTTCAGAGCGGACGTTGCGCGAACGCGCCAATGAGACGGGCGCATTCTATCGCCTTGGGCGAACCATGCTGATCACGCCCGCGCAGATCGACACGATTTTTGAAGGAGGCCAGTCATGCCGCTCCAAATTTACAAGAGGGGCCGTGTCTACTGGGCCAAGGGGTGGATTGAATACAACGGCAGGCCAATCGCCGGCCCATACCGGCGAAGCACTAAGGCATCTACAGAAGAGGGCGCACGGGACTGGATAAACCATGAGACCGAACGTCAGATCCGTCGCTATGTCGTGGGCGACGAACCGAGCAAGACGTTCTCTGATGCAATCATGCTCTACAACGCGTCCCCAAAAGCGGCAAAGCAGTTGATCCCTATTGTCGAAGCAATCGGCGACCTGTCGCTAGGTGCGATATCTGGCGCGCTACTGAAAAGCCTTGGGCCAAAGTTGAAACCCAAAGCGTCGACCGATACCTGGTGGCGTGAAATCGTGACGCCCGCCAGTGCGGTGATCAACAATGCGCACGAGCTGGAGGGGACGCCGCTGATCCGCGTGAAGCCCTACGATAAGTTCGAGCGGATCGCGCAGGACAAGCGGCGCGGGAAGCTTAGCCGCGTCGAGCGCACGCCAGCTGATAAGGAATGGATCGCAGCCTTTTGCCGTGCTGCTGATCCGTACAATGCCGCGCTGGTCCGTTTCATGTTTGAGACGGCTGCGCGGATTGATCAGGCGGTATCACTGGAGCCAGATGATCTACGACCGCATGAAAACAAAGTCCGAGTGAAAGCCCAAAAGGGGCATCCAGAAAGCTGGATCACTGTCTCACCTCAGATGATGGACGAGCTTCTCGCGTTGCCGCCCAAACGCCCCAAGAACCGCAAGACCGGCAAGCTGATGAAAGCGCGCATCTTCGGCTATGGCAGCTCGACAGGTTACAACACGCGCTGGAAGACAATTTGCAAGCGGGCGGGCATCCCATATCTTTCAGCCCACCCAGCAGGACGGCACGGCTTCTTCACTGAGCTAGTCGTGCGGCAAGGCGTTGATCCGGTCACTGCAGCCAAGGCTGGCCGCTGGTCCGACCCCAATCTGCCCATGCGCATCTATGCTCACGCAGAGACGGATGAGGCCGACATCAGGGCCCGTTTTCGTACAAACCACGTACAGGATGACACTGTACAAACACTCAAGAGCAAGAAATCACAGAAGGAATAGTGCTATGAACGGTTCCCTCCTAAGGGGCAGGTTGCAGGTTCGAATCCTGCCGGGGTCGCCACATTGATTGGCGTTCAGACCTGATAGTAATCGCGATACCACGCGACGAATGCGGCGACGCCATCCTGAACGGTGGTCGTTGGCTTGTGCCCCGTGAGACGTTCCAGCAACGCCGTATCCGCCCATGTCGCAGGGACATCGCCCGCTTGCATCGGCATCAGGTTGCGTTCGGCGGTGACGCCGGTTGCAGCTTCAATCGCGGCGATGAAATCGGTCAGTTGCACAGGCGCGGCATTGCCGATGTTCACCACGCGGAAGGGCGCGACGGGCGACAGGCTATCGCCCTCGGCCACAACACCATCGGCGGGGCGTTCGGGCGCGGCGTCGATCAGGCGGCGGATGCCCTCGACCAGATCGTCGATATAGGTAAAGTCGCGCTTCATATCGCCAAAGTTATAGACGTCGATCGGGTCGCCTTCCAAAATCGCCTTGGTGAATTTGAACAGGGCCATGTCGGGGCGCCCCCACGGCCCATAGACCGTAAAGAACCGGAACATCGTCACGGGTAGATCGAACAGATGGGCATAGCTGTGGGCCATGCTTTCGGTCGATTTCTTGGTGGCGGCGTAGAACGACATCTGATGATCGGCGCGCACGTCTTCGCGATAGGGCATCTCGGTGTTCGCCCCATATGCGGATGAGGTCGACGCCAGCAACATGTGACGCGGCGGATAGGCGCGCGCGGCTTCCAGCAATTCGAACGTGCCGATGATGTTGCTTTCCAAATAGGCCCGCGGATTTTCAATCGAATATCGCACGCCCGCCTGCGCCGCCAAATGGACGACCACATCGGGTTTCTCTTCCTCAAACAGGCGCATCAACAGGCCGGGGTCCTCGACCATGCCATGGACGGACCGATAGCCCTCGGATTGCAGCAACCCCGCCTCGCGCCGTTCTTTCAGGGCGACGTCATAGTAATCGGACAAACAGTCCAATCCGATGACGCGCCATCCCTCATCCAACAAACGACGACAAACAAACGAACCAATAAAACCGGCCGCGCCGGTGACAAGTGCAGTGGGCATATCAATCAGACTCAAACAAATCGCGGGTAAAGACCATATCCGCCACATCGCGGATATCGTCGGTCAGACGGTTGGCAACGATCAGGTCGGCCTCTTCTTTGAACGCCGCCAGGTCATTAACAACACGAGAACGGAAGAATTCAGGCTCATCCAGAACCGGTTCATAGACGATGACCTCGATCCCCTTGGCCTTGAGGCGTTTCATGATCCCTTGGATCGAGGACTGGCGGAAATTGTCCGACCCGGCCTTCATAACCAGACGATAGATACCGACGACCTTGGGACCGCGCATCAGGATCTGGTCGGACAGGAAATCCTTACGCGTACGGTTTGCATCTACAATCGCGCGGATCAGGTTCTGGGGCACATGGTTGTAGTTCGCCAGCAACTGCTTGGTGTCCTTGGGCAAGCAATAGCCACCATAGCCAAAGGACGGGTTGTTGTAATGCGACCCGATACGCGGATCTAATCCGATGCCGTTGATGATCTGGCGCGTGTCCATACCGGCGGCCATGGCATAGCTGTCGAGCTCGTTAAAAAACGCCACCCGCATCGCAAGGTAGGTGTTTGCAAACAGTTTCACCGCCTCGGCCTCGCGGCTATCGGTGAACAGGACCTCAACATCCTTTTTCACCGCGCCTTGCAACAGCAGATCGGCAAACACCTTGGCGCGCTCGGACCGCTCGCCCACGATAATGCGCGACGGATAGAGGTTGTCATAAAGCGCACGCCCCTCACGCAGGAATTCGGGCGAGAACACGATGTTGTCGCTGTCCATCTCGAACCGCAGGTTATCGATGTAGCCCACGGGGATGGTTGATTTGACGATGATCGTCGCCGTGTCATTGACGGCCAGAACTTGGGACACCACGGCCTCAACGCTGGACGTGTCAAAATAGTTGGTCTTGGGATCATAGTTCGTTGGCGTCGCAACGATGACGAAATCGGCGTCCCGATAAGCCGTGGCCGCATCGGTCGTTGCCGTCAGATCCAGGTCTTTATTCGCAAGGAAATCTTCTAGTTCAGTGTCCACAATCGGACATTTTCCGGCATTCACCATCTCGACCCGCTCAGGGGTCACATCGACGGCAACAACCGTGTTGTGCTGTGCCAACAGAACCGCATTCGACAGCCCAACATACCCAAGTCCCGCAACCGCGATCTTCATCTACCCAAACCTACCTATTCTCACCAAACTCAGCGCGATAATGGCATGACAATGCAACATTTTTTCCCTGTGTTTAGCTTTTCCAAACCGAATTCGGGTGTAGCAGGCATTTCGACGCAAAAACAGACATTCCGCTGAATTTTTAAGCATACAGTCGGGTGGGCGATTGTTTGGCGCTGCGCGTGGTGGATTTGCGACAGGCAGACCGGTTTCGATGTCGGTTTTCCGTCGAATTGCCCGCGGAATCGTCACGAATCTTGACGCATAGGCGCCACTGATCACGGTTCTGATCGCGGCAAGATTGTGGCTGAACGGTTTTTTTTCGACCTGTTCCGGACATAGCCACAGCATAGGTAAAAATTTAAGCAAGCCTGAATCTCCTGCCCGCATTTTCGCCAACCGAATTTGACCGGATGATGCAGTTTTTCGCTGTTGGACAGTGCGATCATGACCTTAGCCGATTTGTGACCCTAGACTGCGCCAGGGTTTGACCTGATCGCTTTTTAGGCAAGGCCGATGATGCGATGGGGTTTGGCCTGCGCGCCTTGGCGCGAACCGCCCCAAACCGTGCAATGCCGCCTTTTCTCCATATTCCGATGGTACAGTTTCTGCATGTGCAAACACGGCCAGTGAGGCAGGCCAGTCATGCAAAGGATAAACCCAAATGGCAGAATTACATGTCTACGCCGATACTGTACCCGAGGGCGGATACAGCACGATCCAAGACGCAATTGATGCCAGTGCCCCCGGCGACACGATCATCGTCCATCCCGGAAGCTATAGCGAAAACCTCGTCATAAAGACGACGGATGTGACGTTGGTTTCCTCCGATGGTCCGGGCGTCACGACCATCACGCCCGCCGATCCGGAACTTGACACGATCCGCATCAGCGGTGCCGACGGCACCACGGTAGAAGGTTTTGCCGTCGTGGGCGGCACGAACCCACAGACCAACGCGATCCATGTCCACGGAATCGATGGGGGCAACGATCTTGCAAGCAACGTCACCATTACCGGCAACGTTATCACCCGCGGCGAGGGCGACGGCATCAAGCTGTCCAAAGTTTCAGACATCGTGATCGACAGCAACACGATCTCAGGCGGCGGAGACCGCGAGTCGGGTATCGACCTCGTCGGAGGTGAGCGGATTATCATCACCAACAACACCCTGTTGGACATGGGTTATGTCGGCATCTCCCTAAAGGGTGGATCGACCGATCTGATCGTGCAGGACAACGTGATTGATGGTGCCGCACATACCGGCATTGAAATCGGCGGCTATACCAATCTGGCCAACTACATCCCTGGCTTTCTTGAGGCCGGCAACACCTATGAAATCTCGAATGTTTTGGTCAGTGGCAATCAGGTCAATGACGCGAACAACGGCGCCTTTCGGGTCATCGGGGGGCAAAACATTTCGTTTGTCGGCAACACCGCGACCGGCAATGGGGCCGTGGTCAAGATCGACGACAGCGATTTGTTCCACGACATCTGGTACTCGGACAACATTGATTTCAGTGGAAACAGCTTTGATCGCGACACTTGGCTCAAGGATCGCAGCGACCAAGCCACGATCACCTATGACGGCACTTCGGTTTTTGAGCCATGGCTGGATGAAACGACCCCTCCCGAACCGGAGCCTGAACCCGAGCCGGAGCCCGAACCTGAACCTGAACCTGAACCTGAACCTGAACCTGAACCCGAACCCGAAACCCAAATCGATGGAACCGGTCAAGACGACGATATTACCGCGTCAAATTTGGATGATCTGGTCTTCGGTTACGCTGGGGAAGACACGATTGAGGGCCTTGAGGGCAACGATAGTCTGTACGGCGGCTCGGATCGGGACACGATTTTTGGCGGTGACGGGAATGATGCCCTGTTCGGACAAGACGGTCGCGACCGCCTTTACGGTGGGTCCGGCGCGGATGACCTGAACGGCGGCAGTGAAGATGACCGTCTGCATGGCGGCCTTGGCAACGACACGTTGAACGGCGATGATGGTCGCGACACGCTTGAGGGCGGCGCGGGCAATGACACCTTGGACGGCGGTGCCGGCCGCGACCGTCTTGAGGGTGGCAAGGGCGACGATGTTCTTATCGCAGGCTCGGGCGAGGCCGATTTGGCCGGAGGCGAAGACGCGGATACGTTCGTATTCGATTTCACTGAAGCTCTGGACAACGGTCGCATCCGCGATCTGAATGTGGATGAGGGCGATGTCATCGTCATGACGGGATTTGCCGGAGTACTGGACTCGTTTGACGATCTGGACACCAACGGCAATGGCATTCTGGACGACGGCGACACAGGCGTGACCGTCGAAAACCAACGCACGACGCTGGATTTCAATGCCATTTTGGGCAATGGCGTCTGGGCTGATGAGATCGAGATTGAGGGATCGACCCTGACGGCCGACGCCTTTGCCTTTCTCTGATCAACCGCGGACCAGACGATCCCCCGTCCACTGCATGACACCGGTGGTCGGGGTGCCGTTCAGACGCACGTTGTTCAGGATCAGTTGACCAGGTTCACCGGCCAACAACGCCGCGCCCTCTGTCACATCAATCGCGCCGCCGGTCATAACTGCCTGCGGTTGGTCGGTATCCGGCCCCTTGCCGAACCGGATCGCGGCAGTGTCAAAAGCCGTTTTCAGGATGCTGTTGTCGATCGACACACGCCCACCGACCCACAAACAGGCCGCTGCGTTGCGTGGACGCGGTTTTGGATCTGCAAAATGGCACGCGGTAATCCGGTTTTCGGTCTGTGCGCGCCAAATCCGAACCCCGTATTTGCAACGCGCCGTGGAACAACGGGTCAGTGTGATCCCGTCGCATTTCATATCGAACCCCGCATCGCCCATGTCACGCGCGTGGCAATTGTCGAACACTGCGGCGGATGTCTCTTCCTCAAGCACAATCCCGTCGCCCTGCACAAAGGTCGATCCGCGTTCCAGCGCGTTGATCAGGTTGGCCGCGCGGCGCATATAAACATTCCGAAACCGCAGATTTGTGCCTGCCGTGACCGCAATCATCTGACAAACCCGCGTCCCTCCGCCATCAACGCCCGCGCCATCCAGATCAAGATCGGAAAACTCCGCATCGCTCAGGTGGTGAAAGCGGGCAAATCCGCGAATGGCGCCATAAACACGGCTATTGGAGACACGCAAGCCACTGATATTGCTATCATCTGTCGTCTCAATCACTCGACCTGCAAGCCGCGCGTCGATGTTTGAAAAGGTCAGATCACGCGCCGTTCCCGCAATGTGGTAAAACCCCTTGGCCCCCGCTCCAAAGAAATGCGGACCAATGATCCGCGCATGATTGGGGCTCTGTAATACCAGAAACGGCAAACCCGATGGATCGGGCTCGGCTTGGCGCGGGAATTCGGTCCGCGAGTGGCGGGCCACGGCATAGCCAGCAGGCGCATCATCAAGATCACCGTCGGGCCCGATGGTTGCAAAGTGGATAGAGGCCGGCGCATCAACGGAGCCAGACACGGGCAAATCGGCCAAGGTTTTGCGCCACGAGAAATGCGTTTCGCGCCCGCGCGGTGTCACGATGAGAACCGCATCGCCGGCCCCTAGCTGCGATGGGAAATCTGTAATCGGCGCCGCAGAGAGAGCGGACACCCCATCCCCTCGTCCATCCGGCGCGAGATATGTGGTTTTGGACGTCACTGGCCCACGATCACCCAATCCTGGGTCGTTTCGGTCCCGACAGATACGTAAACCACGCGGTTCGTCGTATCGACCCAGACCGCACCAAGCATCGGGGGCACCACATCGGGGGCCTGATCGGCAATATGGCGGGCCACAAATTCACCGGGCCAATCGGGCGCGGCGGCGGACCGGCCATCGGCAATCTGCGCGGCCAGTTGGGCCTGCATTTCCGCCAAGCGGTCAAAGTTCTGGTTTATCTTGGTAAAGGCATCTCGCAGACTGTCGCCCGTACCGTCATCGGCCGACGTGCCAATTTCGACTTTTTCAAACAATCCGAACCTCCATCACGGCCCCAAGTGCGCTTGAACTGTCAGCCGTCAATGGCACAGCATGCGCCGCCCCCAAGGGCGCGATCAACGAAACACCGATGGCCCCGCCCAGACACAACACGTTACGGCGGCTCAGGTGAACCGCCGTGTCATCGTTGTGGTTTTGGTCGATGTGCCCCGGTGCCTGCGACCCCATGGCCTGTCCCCTATCAGTCTCTGAGACCACGGTAGATTTGCGAGGTTTGCGCCGCAATGGATTTCCAGTTGAACGTCGCCAAAAGATCCGCAGGTGGGACGTTGTCCCAACGAGTGCGCAACTGTTTGGCCAGATCGCGCGGCGCATTGACTGCAAAGTAATGACCGTCCCCCAGCCCAAGATCCAAATTCGGTTGAATATCGGACACCAGAATTGGGGTCCCCATCGCGGACGCCTCAAGTGCAGCAATCGGCAGGCCCTCATGATGCGAGGCGAGAACGAACAGGCGTGCACTTTTGAGCAAGGCCGCCACGCCTTCACGAGGAATAGCGTCTGTCAGGATGACTTTGTCCTTGAGGCCCTTTTTCGCAATCAGGTCAGCAATTTCCTGGTCATGGGACGAACCGCTCTTGCCGCCAACGATCACCAATTTCGCAGGCGGTTGCGCGATCGAATAGGCCTCAATCAGGTCCATAAAGCCCTTTTCCGGCACCAAACGACCGACAGAGACAATATAAGGCTGGTTGGTCAGTTCGAACTTATCCGTCCAATAGGTCGGCGAATGGGGAACCGCGCCCTTTTCGGTCAGAATGTGATCGGCCCCGTTCGGCACATAGTGGATCGCATGTCCTTTGGACGGGTAATCGACGCGCAAACGCTTGGCCAGCGACGGCGACA
>PALT01000020.1 GCA_002706605.1 Rhodovulum sp.
CAACAAGGACATCATGGCGATCATGGAGAGCTTTGGCCTGCGCGAAGGCGCAAACTCCGAACCCCGCGAATACGTCGTCGAAAAAGCCTTCGTCGGAGAAGGCGTCTAAAGACTTTTGGTTGCGGCAATCCGTTGCCGCAACCATTGATGCATCGGGGATCTGTGCGTGCGCGCGGTCCAATGCATGTAGATGTCAAACGGGGCCGGAAACGGACAGGGGCGCGTCACGATCTGCGGCCCGAACCGTTTGGAAATCCGCGACGGGATCGTGGAAATCAGATCGGTTCCCTCTATCAATTCGGGCAGGATCGCGGGGCTGGGCAGTTCCAGCGCCATGCGCAATTTCAGACCGGCGTGATCCATTTCCTGCAAGAACCACGATTTCCACGTGCGCCCATAGGTGACCACCGCATGGGGGGCATCCAGAAATTGTTCGATGCTCAGATCGTCCTTGGCCAGCGGATTATGCGGGTCCATCACGCAGACATATTCCTCACGAAACAGGCGTTCGCGGTAAAATCCGGTCGACTCGATCTTGAACGGTCCGACCAGTGTGTCGGCCTCGCCCGAGGACAGCAATTCGCGGCCCTGACTGGTCGATGACACGATCCGCAGGCTGATGTCTGGCGCGGCGCGGCGCAGATCCCGCACCAGATGCGGCACGATCGTCGCCCGTTCGAAATAGTTGCAGGCAAGGCGCACGGTGGCCTTGGCGCTGGCCGGATCAAAGGCGTCAGGGTTCGCGAGTTCCAGAAAGGTCTCGATCAGGGGCTGGGTGTCCTCGACGATCTTGTCGCAGCGCACCGTGGGCGCAACGCCGCCCGCCTGTCGGATGAACAGGGGGTCCTGAAACACTGCCCGCAGACGTTCAATCGTATAGCTGATCGTGGATTGGTTGGTCCCCAAATGTTCAGCGGCACGTGAAAATGAGCGCTGTTCATGCACGACGCGAAGAACGCGCAAGGCGGCAAAATCGATGTTCAGGGGCGAGGTCTGTGGCATGTGATCAATATATCAGAAATTTCGATAATAACTATCTACTTCATCAGATTGGCAGATTTAAAATGCAACGATAGGGTGATTGCTCAGGCATGTTGAGGGAGGAAACATGACCCGTCTTGCTGGGGCCGATCAGGCGCCGTTGGATCGTGACATAACGATTCAGCAGCTGACCCATGATCCGTATTCGATCTATCGCCGTTTGCGGCAAGAAGCGCCGGTTTTGCGTGTGCAATCCGTTGGGCGGACCCTGCTGACCAAGGCCAAGGATACGAAATACGTCAAGGATAACCCCGAGTTATTCAGCTCCGACGACCCGAACACACCGATGAAGCGGGCCTTTCGCGCACATACCTTGATGCGCAAGGACGGTGCGGAACACGCGCGCGAGCGTGGCGCGATGGCCCCGTCCTTTGGCGCGCGCAACATCAAGAACTGCTGGCAGCCGATTTACACCAAGGTGGCCGAGGAATATGTCGCGCGCCTGCCCAAGGGCGAGGTGGTCGATCTGTTTCCCGCGCTGGCCGGTCCGTTTGCCGCGCGGTGCCTGACGCATCTGTTGGGCATCCCAGAGGCAAGCGATGATGACATGCAACGCTGGTCCCAGATCCTGATCGACGGGGCGGGCAATTTCGGCTGGAGCGACGCGCTCTTCGCCGAATGCGATCAGGCCAATGACGAGATGGACGCGCTGTTCACCGCCGCGATGGATCGCCACAAGGCCGAACCCAACCAGAGCGCGTTGTCGGTGATGCTGAACGCCGAGGATCCAATCCCGCAAAGCCAGATTTTCGCGAACATCAAAATCGCGATTGGCGGCGGCATCAACGAGCCGCGCGATGCGCTCCTGACGATTTTGTACGGTTTGCTGCAGAACCCCGACCAATTGGCCGCCGTAAAAGAGGGCGGTTTGTGGGGGCAGGCGTTTGAAGAGGGCGTGCGCTGGGTTGCACCGATTCAGGTCAGTTCGCGCCTTGTGACGGCGGACACGGAAATCGGCGGTTATCACATCCCCAAGGGCGATACGGTGATGACAGTGCAGGCCTCGGCGAACCACGACGAGGATCTTTATGACGCGCCCGAACTGTTCAACATTGATCGCCCGAAACAGCCTCATCAGGCGTTTGGGAATGGTCCCCATTTCTGTCAGGGGACCCACATCGCGCGACGCATGACGGCGGACATCATGCTGCCGCTCTTATTTGATCGTTTTCCGAATATGTCCTTGCCAGACCCCAGTGCAGTTTCGTTCTATGGGTTCGGGTTTAGAGGGCCGCGTAATCTGCCTGTTCTGCTGAACTAGGCATGCCTTGATCCAAAAATTTGCGGGTTGGGAGGCCCGCACCAACGGGAGGAAACTATGAAACGACGTAACTTTATCGGCGCACTTGCGGGTGCTGCATGTGCGACGGCTTTGTCGGTCGGCTCGGCTTGGTCCGCGGACGTGACCCTGCGCCTGCACCAGTTCTTGCCGCCGATGGCGACCGTGCCCAAGCACATCCTGAAACCTTGGGCCGAGCAGGTTGAAGAAACCTCGGGCGGTGCGATCGCGATTCAGCATTTTGATGCCATGGCTCTTGGCGGCAAACCGCCGGAACTGATGGACCAAGCCATCGACGGCGTGGCCGACATCACCATGACCGTTGTCGGTTATACCCCCGGTCGTTATCCGCGCACTGAGGTGTTTGAACTGCCGTTCATGATGACCAACCCCGTTGCGACGTCCAAGGCGTTCATGGAAATGGTCGAGAACGATTTCCAAGAAAGCGAATACGGCAACGTTAAGGTTCTGGGCGCATGGGTGCATGGTCCCGGCCTGATCCACACCAAGGATGGCGTGTCCAAGCTTGAGGACCTGCAGGGCAAAAAGCTGCGCGGTCCGACCCGTGTGATCAACGACATGCTGAACGAAATGGGCGCAACGCCTGTTGGTATGCCGCTGCCCGCGATCCCCGAGGCCCTGTCCAAAGGCGTGATCGACGGCACCGTGATCCCGTGGGAAGTGACCCCCGCCGTGCGTCTGTCGGAACTGGTCGGCCATCACACCGAATTCGCCGGTGATGAGGCGCTCTATACCGCGACGATCATCATGGTCATGAACAAAGACCGCTATGAAAGCCTGTCGGACGAGGCACGCGCCGCCATCGACGCGCATTCGGGTCAGGCCCTGTCGGAATTCGCGGCTCAGGTCATGTGGGACTATGACGCCCCGGGCCGTGCGATTGCCGAAAAGGCGGGCAACCAGATCACAGTTCTGGACGAGACCGAAGTCGCCCGTTGGAAAGAAGCGGCCGAGCCGGTTTATGCGCGCTGGATCGCGGATATGGACAGCAAAGGTATCGACGGTCAGGCCCTGATCGACGAGGCGCGCGCGCTGATCAAAAAGCACGGCGGCTAAGCCAATACGCCGAAAGAAAGAGGCCGGTCCCAGAGATGGGGCCGGCCTTTTCGTTTGGCAGATAGAAAAACCGGCCCGCGAACGGACCGGTTTTCATCGTGTCAGTAGGTTTTCACGCCGCGCTCACCGTCGAACAGGACCTCAACCGCCTCGGGGCGGTGACGGATCACGGCGCGCTGGTTGATGGAGCCTTTGTCGGTCGCCTCACCCTTATCAAGGCTCGGCACCTCACGGAGGACGACCAATCGGCGCACGCGGTTTGAACTGCCGGTGGCCTTGGCGTTGAACGCGTCCAGAATGGTTTGATATGTGGCCAGATCGGGTTCGGCATCGGGATCGGCGGGAAAGACCATCGCGCCCAGTTCATCGCGGTTTTCACCGACGATCACCGCATCGCGGATCAACCCGTCAAAGTGATCCACCATCGAGGCGCGCAGGGCGCCTACGGCGACCCATGTGCCGGTCGAGAGTTTGAAATTCTCGGCGATCCGCCCGTCAAACAGGAACCCCTTGGTCAGGTCGTTCATGTCCACGGGGCGCAGAGCGTCCCCAAGGCAATAGAACCCTTCGTCGTCAAAGGCCTCGGCGGTTTTGGCGGGATCGTTCAGATAGCCACGGGTGACAGAGGGGCTTTTGATCCGCGCCTCAAGTTTGTCCTCATTGGGGACCAGTTTCAGCGTGACGCCCTTGACCGGTACGCCGACGTTGCCTGGTTTTTCCTGCTGGGTCGTGCCGATCATCGCCAGCGGGCCGGTTTCCGTCGCGCCAAGCGCGGTGGTCAACAGAACCTCATGGCCGGTGGTTTCGCGCGACAGGGTCAGCAGGTCTTCCCATGTGTGCTGGGCCATGCCTGCGCCCGCGTACATCATCATGTCGAGGTTGCTGAAGAAGTTGTTGCGCAGCTGATCGTCCTCGCGCATCGCCTGCACCAGCATCTCGTACCCGACCGGCACGTTGAAATACCAAGACGGTGCAATTTCACGCAGGTTGGCGATGGTTTTCCCGATCAGTTTCGGGGTCGGCTTGCCCTCATCAATATAGAAGGTGCCGCCGTTGGTGATGACGATGTTGAACGCCTTATTGCCGCTGGCCGTGTGCGACCACGGGGCCCAATCGACCAAAACGGGCGGTTTGAATGCCAGAAAACGGAAGCAATCCGCCGCCAGCGCCATGTTTGACGTCAGCATGGATTGCGTGTTGATCACTGCCTTGGGGCTGCCGGTCGAACCGGAGGTGAACAGGTATTTCGCCACCGTGTCACCGCTGAGCTCGGCAAAGGCCGCATCGGCTGCCGTCAGGTCGATGTCGGCATGGGTCAGGTCGGACAGCAGGTGCATGCCCTCGGCGGGGTTTTTCGACACGATCGCATGGGTGTCGGGACCTGCCACGGCGGCAATCGCGGGGCCATAGGTCGCGCCGTCGCTGGCATAGATCGCACCGGCGTTCAGCTGACCCGCCACATCGCGTAGCTTGTCGTGCGTGTCCGACAACAGGGCATAGGCCGTCGAGACCGCCGCGCCGGGAATGCCGACATATTGGCAGGCCATCGCGACGACGCCGTGATCAATGCTGTTTTCCGACAGAATCAGAACGGGACGGTCCGCGGTCAGACCCATCTCCAGAAACGCCGCGCCCAGTTTGCGCAGCATCGGCAGTGCGTCACCATAGGTCAGGCGATCCCACGTACCCGCATCATTGCGCTGGGCCAGCCAATCGTGGTCCGGGGTCTTTTGTGCCCACCGCACCAAACTGTCCGGAATCGTCCGGCCAAAGTAAATTTCCGGATCGGTGTGGCGCATGATGATGCTACCGTCATCCCGATATTCAACTTCAAATTCTGGGGTCCAAAACTTGTCGCTCACCTGTTCCTCTCCTCCCAAGATCAGGGCCAAGATCAGTACTGTCTCCCTCAGCCTGATATGTTATGAATAGTAACAATGTGCATATATAGCAATCGTGAAGTGCAATCGTCGGAGGGGATATGACGCAAAAACCAACCTTGGGGGTGCCGCCCCTGACGCATGTGTGTGATTTGTTTGTGGAATTGGACCCGATCCGCGAAATGGGGCGGGGCAATGCGGGCGCGCGCCGGATCATTCCAATCGTCGGTGGTCGGGTGGTCGGGCCACGTCTGAAAGGTCGAATTCTGAACGTCGGGGCCGATTGGCAGACGATTTGGGACGGCGGCGTGGCCGAGTTGGATACGCGCTATGCGATGGAAATGGACGACGGGGCGGTGATCGAGATTCGCAACTATGGCCTGCGCCATGGACCGACCGAGGTGATCGCGAAGCTGGCTGCGGGTGAGGAGGTCGCGCCCGACCAGTATTACATGCGCACGCATGCGCGTTTGGAAACCGGCGATGCGCGCTATGACTGGGTGAACCGAACGTTGTTCGTGGGGACGGGGGCACGTTTGGCCTCTGCGGTTCAGGTGTCACTGTTTGCGATCGGATAGTGGCGTGGCGAAAAAAACCGTCGCCCCCGCGCGCCGGTAGGGGTAACAGGTGTCAAAACCAGTGTTGTGGCGAGATCCAGATGACCAAGAAAATCTATATCCTGAACGGGCCGAACCTGAACCTGCTGGGCAAGCGCCAGCCGGAAATCTATGGCCACGACACACTGGCCGATGTCGAGGCGTCCTGCCGCAAGGTGGCCGATGAATTCGGTCTGGACTGTGTGCTGCTGCAATCCAACCACGAGGGCGCGATCATCGACTGGATTCATGCCGCGCGTGAGGACGGGGCGGGCATCGTTATCAATCCGGGCGCATTCACGCATACCTCGGTCGCCATTCTGGACGCGCTGAACACGTTCGAGGGACCGGTGCTGGAGGTGCATATTTCCAACGTGCACAAGCGCGAAAGCTTTCGCCACCATTCCTATGTCTCCCTGCGCGCGGATGGCGTCATCGCGGGCTTTGGTGTTGAGGGCTATGCGCTTGCCATGCGCCGCATGGGCAGCTTGCTCGGCTAGGTTGGGTATCTGCTCAACTATTGAGCCAAAGCTCAATTTGTGCCTAAGCTAAGCGAAAATGGGTGGAGACATGTTCGATCTGGTGATCTTTGATTGCGACGGCGTGCTGATCGATAGCGAGCTGATTTCGGCCCGTATGTTGATCGCCGAACTGGCGTTGCATGACGTGGACATCGATCTGGACTATGTCACACGGCATTTCCTTGGGCGCAGCTATCCGGTGGTTCTAAAGCAGATCCGGACCGAGTTCGGAATCGACCTGCCGGATACGTTTGAGGCCGAGTATCGCGCCCGATTGTTGGCCGCGTTTGCCGCCGAACTGACCGAATGTAAGGGCGTGCGGGATGTCATTTCGCGGCTTGGCGTGCCGACCTGCGTCGCCACAAGCAGCAGCCCGACTCGCGTCGCGACCTCGCTTAAATGCGTGGGTTTGTCGGGGCTGTTCGGGGATCGGGTGTTCACCGCGTCACAGGTCAGTGCGGGCAAACCGGCGCCCGATCTGTTCCTGTTTACCGCCGCGCGAATGGGCGTCGCGCCCGAGCGGTGTCTGGTGATTGAGGACAGCCTGAACGGCGTTCGTGCGGGCCTAGCGGCGGGCATGACCGTGTGTCGCTATGTCGGGGGTAGCCATCTGGCCGGCAAGGTCGGGCCGGACCCCGATGACGCGCGCGCGCACCACCGCATCACAGATTTCGACCAGTTTTTCGCGACCTTCCCGGAGCTTCAGCGGATGGAGGATTGCAATGCAACCTAATGGCCGCAGCGAGACCGAGCGCACACCGCTGGATCAGGCCGCCCGCGCAGGGTGGATGTATTACGTCGGCGGGATGACGCAGGACCAGATCGCGACGGAACTGGGTGTCTCGCGGCAGCGGGCCCAGCGTCTGGTCAGTCGCGCCATGTCCGAGGGGTTGATCCACGTGCGTGTCGATCATCCGATTGCCGAATGCATGGAGCTTGAGCGCGCACTGATGCAGCGGTTCGACCTGCAACTGGCCCGCGTCGCGCCCAGTGCGGGGGCGGGTGTTGATCCCGCCCATGCGATCGCGCCGCTGGCCGCGTCCGTGGTCGAAAAGGTCATGGATTGCGCGGAAAAACAGACCATCGCGGTGGGCACTGGTCGTGCCCTGCGCGCCATGGCCGATGAGATGCGCACGATGGATGGCAAGCATCATAAACTGGTGTCGCTGATCGGGAATATCTCGCCGGACGGGACGGCGTCGAACTATGACGTGATCATGCGCATCGCCGATAAGGTCGGCGCGCCTTATTACCCGATGCCCTTGCCGGTGTTCGTGGAATCCGAGCACGCGCGTGACCTGTTCTATGGCCTGAAACAGGTGCAAGTGGTCGAACAATTGGCCGCGCATGCCGACGTTACCTTTGTCGGTGTTGGCCAGATGGACGTGACCGCGCCGATGATGGTCGATGGGTTCGTCGACCCCGAGGCCCGAAATGAGCTTGAGGCCGCAGGGGCGGTCGGCGAAATCGCAAGCTGGGTCTATGACGAGAACGGGACCTATATCGATTCACTGCACAACCGGCGAATCGGCGGTCTGCGGGCGGGGGCGAATCCCGACGGGATGGTCGTCGGGGTGGCCGGTGGCCGTGCGAAATACCCCGCGATCAAGGCCGCACTGAAGGGCCGTTTGATCAATGGCTTAGTCACTGACGAGCACACCGCGCGCTTTATTTTACAGTAAAACTGACAGCCGAATTACCGTTTCACGGTGAAAGAGGTTGACATCTTTTCGTCCCGATGTGAGCATATGCTCACTAAATGGGTAAATGCTCACGTAGCATCCTTGGGAGGAAATAATGAAAAATTCTATCCGCGTCCTTATGGGCGCTTGTGCACTTGGCGCATTGGCAACGGCTTCTTCGGCTGAGACCATCACCATCGCGACCGTCAACAACGGCGACATGATCCGTATGCAGGGCTATACGGACCAGTTCACCGCCAAGACCGGTATCGACGTTGAGTGGGTCACGCTGGAGGAAAACGTTCTGCGTCAGCGTGTCACGACCGACATCTCGACCAAAGGCGGCGCCTTCGACATCATGACCATCGGCATGTACGAAACCCCGATCTGGGGTGCGAACGGATGGCTGGTGCCGCTGGACGATCTGTCGGCTGAATATGACGTCGACGACATCCTGCCCGCAATGGCAGGCGGCCTGAGCCACGACGGCACCCTCTATGCGGCACCGTTCTACGGCGAAAGCTCGATGATCATGTACCGCACCGACCTGATGGAAAAGGCCGGTCTGGAAATGCCCGCTGCCCCCACGTGGGAATTCGTCCGCGAAGCGGCTGCGGCCATGACCGACCGTGACGCCGACATCAACGGCATCTGCCTGCGCGGCAAGGCCGGTTGGGGCGAAGGTGGTGCATTCATCACCGCGATGTCCAACTCGTTCGGCGCCCGCTGGTTCGACATGGACTGGAACGCCCAGTTCGACACCGACGCATGGGCCAACACCCTGAACTTCTTTGTTGGCATGATGAACGAAAGCGGCCCCGCAGGGTACGCGACCAACGGGTTCAACGAGAACCTGTCGCTGTTCCAGCAGGGCAAATGCGGCATGTGGATCGACGCGACCGTGGCTGCGTCGTTCGTGACCAACCCCGCCGAGTCGACCGTCGCCGATAGCGTTGGTTTCGCTCTGGCACCCGACACCGGTCTGGGCAAGCGCTCGAACTGGCTGTGGGCATGGGCCCTGGCGATCCCCGCTGGCACCCAGCAGGAAGCCGCTGCAAAACAGTTCATCGAATGGGCAACGTCCAAAGACTACATCGAACTGGTTGCTGAAAACGAAGGTTGGGCAAACGTTCCCCCGGGCGCACGTACGTCGCTCTACGAAAACCCGAACTACATCGAGGTTCCGTTTGCTCAGATGACGCTGGACTCGATCCTGTCGGCTGATCCCAACAACTCGACCGTCGAACCCTCGCCCTATGTTGGCGTTCAGTTCGCCGCGATCCCCGAGTTCGCCGGTATCGCAACCGAAGTCAGTCAAGAGTTCTCGGCCGTCTACGCAGGTCAGCAGACCGTTGAAGAAGCTCTGGCCAAGGCACAGGCCCTGACCAACGACGCAATGGAAGCCGCTGGCTACCGCTAAGCGTTCCTCTCGACGGGGGGCGACCCACGGGTTGCCCCCCGTTTTTCATCCCGTCGCTGCACAAAAGACATAGAACAAGGTGGCCCCGCGCCGCCAACAGAGGAAGTGCACCTATGGCAACCCAACATTCTCGTTCAGCTGCCCGCCTTATGATGGCACCGGCCGTCATCCTGCTTTTGGGGTGGATGCTGGTTCCGCTGACGATGACTTTGTACTTTTCGTTTAAAAAATATCTGCCGCTTCGTGGTGGCGATCTGGGGTGGGTTGGTTTTGACAACTATGTCCGCTTTGTCACCAGCAGCGCCTTTTGGCCCAGCATTTATGCCACGCTGATCATCGTGGGCGGCGTTCTGGTCATCACGGTGACGCTTGGGGTGCTGCTTGCGCTGCTTCTGGATCGCCCGATGTGGGGGCAGGGGATTGTGCGCATTCTGGTGATCGCGCCGTTCTTTGTCATGCCGACCGTGTCCGCGCTGGTCTGGAAGAACATGTTCATGGACCCGATCAATGGCCTGTTCGCGCATTTGTGGAAATTCTTCGGGGCCGAGCCCGTGCAATGGATGTCGCAGGCGTCCCTGCCGTCGATCATCATGATCGTCAGCTGGCAGTGGCTGCCCTTTGCGACGCTGATCTTGTTGACCGCGATTCAGTCGCTGGACGGGGAACAGCTTGAGGCCTCCGAAATGGACGGCGCGCCGCCCCTGAAACGGTTCTGGTTCATCATCCTGCCGCATATGAGCCGCGCCATCACCGTCGTGATCCTGATCCAGACGATTTTCCTGTTGGCGGTGTTCGCAGAAATCTTTGTCACCACCGGTGGCGCATTCGGCACCAAGACCCTCAGCTATCTGATCTTCCAGCGCGTGCTGGAGAGCCAGAACATCGGCCTCGGCTCTGCGGGCGGCGTCTATGCCATCATCCTTGCCAATATCATTGCGATCTTCCTGATGCGCATTGTCGGCAAAAACCTGGACAACTGAGGAGGGCACCGAGAATGGCACGCGCTGTTACCACCCGCCGCAAGGCGATCAACACTGCCCTTGCTTGGGCCATTGGTCTGCTGATCTTTTTCCCGATCCTGTGGACCATCCTGACCAGCTTTAAAACCGAGGGTCAGGCCATCGCAGACCCGCCCATCTTTTTGTTCTTTGACTGGACGCTGGAAAACTATGCCATCGTTCAGGAACGCTCGGACTATATGCGCTATCTGGTGAACTCGATCATCATCGCGCTGGGCTCAACCGCTTTGGGGATCGTGATTGCGGTTCCGGCGGCGTGGTCCATGGCCTTTGTGCCATCCAAGCGGACCAAGGACATCCTGATGTGGATGCTGTCGACCAAGATGTTGCCGGCGGTTGGTGTTCTGTATCCGATCTACCTGCTGTTCATCAAAATGGGTCTGTTGGATAGCCGCATGGGGCTGGTTGTGGTTCTGATGCTGATCAACCTGCCGATCATCGTGTGGATGCTCTATACCTACTTCAAGGAAATCCCCGGTGAGATCCTTGAGGCGGCCCGCATGGACGGCGCCACCCTGAAGGAAGAGATCATCTATATCCTGACACCCATGGCGGTGCCGGGGATTGCATCAACCCTTTTGTTGAACGTCATCCTGGCCTGGAACGAAGCGTTCTGGACCCTGAACCTGACCGCTGCCAAAGCGGCCCCGCTGACCGCCTTTATCGCCAGCTATTCCAGCCCCGAGGGCCTGTTCTACGCCAAGCTTAGCGCAGCCTCGACGATGGCGATTGCTCCGATCCTGATCCTTGGATGGTTCAGCCAGAAACAACTTGTCCGTGGCCTGACGTTTGGCGCGGTGAAGTGAGGAAGAATAATGGGACAGATTTCTCTTAAACAAATCACCAAAAGCTTTGGCGACGTACAGGTTATCCCGCCGCTGGACCTTGAGATTAAAGACGGTGAGTTCGTCGTGTTTGTCGGCCCGTCGGGTTGTGGTAAATCCACGCTGCTGCGTCTGATTGCGGGGCTTGAGGACGTGACCTCGGGCGTGATCGACATCGACGGTGCGGATGCAACGGCCCTGCCGCCCGCCAAACGCCGTCTGGCGATGGTGTTTCAGTCCTACGCCCTTTATCCGCATATGTCGGTGCGCAAGAACATCGCGTTCCCGCTGCGGATGGCCAAGATGGATAAGGCCGAACAGGATCGCCGCGTCACAGCCGCCGCATCGGTTCTGAACCTGACCGATTATCTGGACCGTCGTCCGGGGCAATTGTCCGGTGGTCAGCGTCAGCGCGTCGCGATTGGCCGCGCGATTGTCCGCGAACCCGCCGCGTTCCTGTTTGACGAACCTTTGTCGAACCTCGACGCCGCGCTGCGCGTGAACATGCGCCTTGAGATCAGCGAACTGCACCAGAACCTGAAGACCACGATGATCTACGTGACCCATGATCAGGTCGAAGCCATGACCATGGCCGACAAAATCGTGGTTCTGCAAAGTGGTGTGATCGAACAGGTCGGCTCGCCGCTGGAGCTCTACCATACGCCGCGCAACAAGTTCGTCGCGGGCTTTATCGGCTCGCCCAAGATGAACTTTATGACCGGTGCCGAGGCCGCGAAACACGACGCCGCAACCATCGGTATTCGGCCCGAGCACATCACCACCTCGACCACGGACGGTCTGTGGAAAGGCGTGGTTGGCGTATCAGAGCACCTTGGCTCGGACACCTTCCTGCACGTCACGCTAGAGGGCGCTTCGGAACCGATCACCGTGCGTGTGGACGGCGAATTGCCGGTCCATCACGGCGACACCGTGTTCCTGACCCCGGATGAGAGCAAGATCCACCGCTTTGACGCGAATGATCTGAGGATCGCCTGATGCGTCTTGCGGGGAAAAACGCCCTGATCACCGGTGCCGGTCGCGGCATCGGTAAGGCCTTTGCCAAGGCCTACCTGGCCGAGGGTGCGACTGTGGCCATTGCCGACATCAATCTGGAGGTCGCCAAGGCGGCCGCGCTGGAACTTGGCGATGGCGCCTATGCGGTGCATCTGGACGTGCGCGATCAGGGTTCGATCGACAAGGCGGTCGCGGCGGTCGTCGCGGCGCGCGGGTCACTGGATATCGTGATCAACAACGCCGCTCTGTTCGATCTGGCCCCGATCACCGAGATCACCCGCGACAGCTATGACCGGCTGTTTTCGGTCAACGTGGCGGGCACCCTGTTCATGATGCAGGCCGCCGCGAAACAGATGATCGCCCAAGGCAAGGGCGGCAAAATCATCAACATGGCCAGTCAAGCGGGTCGCCGTGGCGAGGCGCTTGTCGCCGTGTACTGCGCGACCAAGGCTGCCGTGATCAGCATGACCCAATCCGCGGGTCTGAACCTGATCGAACATGGCATCAACGTAAACGCCATCGCGCCCGGTGTTGTGGATGGCGAACATTGGGACGGGGTGGACGCCCTGTTTGCCAAGCACGAGGGCCTGAAACCCGGCCAAAAGAAAGAACAAGTCGGCGCCGCCGTCCCCTATGGCCGCATGGGCCGGGCTGAGGATTTGACCGGCATGGCCGTGTTCCTTGCCTCGGATGACGCCGACTACATCGTCGCCCAGACGTATAACGTCGATGGCGGCAACTGGATGAGCTAAGAATGATCCCCAACCGAAAGTCAGACGCTATGACAACCAAACCTCTGTCATTGGCCACACTGCCAGACCTGACCAATATCGCGACGCCGACCTATAACCGCGCGGACCTGTCGCCCGGTATCTTGCATGTCGGGATCGGCAACTTTCATCGCGCGCATCAGGCGGTCTATCTGAACGACCTGTTCCAAATGGGCCAAAGCATGGATTGGGCCCTGATCGGCGCGGGCGTTCGTGCAGGGGATGAGGCGATGCGCCTCAAGCTCAAGGAACAGGATTACCTGAGCACGGTGATCGAACTGGCCCCGGGGGGGCACCGCGCGTCCGTGACCGGCGCGATGATCGACTTTGTTCCCGTGACGGACGACAACGCCGACCTGATCGCGGCCATGTCGCGTCCCGAAATCCGCATTGTGTCCCTGACCGTGACCGAGGGCGGCTATTATCTGGACCCCGAGGGCGCGTTTGACGCCGCTCATCCCGACATGGTGGCCGATGCGTCCACGCCCGATGCGCCCAAAACCGTGTTCGGGGCGATGATCAAGGCGCTGCGCAACCGGATTGCCGCCGGTGTGGACCCGTTCACCGTGATGTCCTGCGATAACCTGCCCGGAAATGGCCATGTCGCGGAAAACACGCTGTCCGGTCTGGCGGGGCTGTCCGATCCGGCATTTGCCCAATGGATCAAGGACAATGTGGCCTTTCCCAACGGCATGGTTGACCGCATCACCCCCGCCACCGGCCCGCGTGAGATCGAGATGGCGGCCAGTGAATTCGGTATTGATGATAAGGCGCCCGTGACCTGCGAACCGTTCCGTCAGTGGGTGATCGAGGACAAATTCCCGACCGGTCGCCCCGCGCTTGAAAACGTCGGTGTCACCTTTACCGATCAGGTTGAGGCGTTTGAGCTGATGAAAATCCGCATTCTGAACGGCGGGCATGCGGTCATCGCCTATCCCGGTGGTCTGATGGGCATCGAATACGTGCATGAGGCGATGGAGAACCCGTTGATCGGGGCGTTTCTGGCCAAGGTCGAACAGACCGAGGTCGTGCCGATCGTTCCGCCCGTGCCGGACACCGATCTGGGGGCTTATCTGAACCTGATTATTGAGCGGTTCTCGAACCCCGATGTCGCGGATACGATCCGCCGCCTGTGTCTGGACGGGTCCAACCGTCAGCCCAAGTTCATCGTGCCGACGATCCTTGATAACCTGTCGCGCGGCACGATGCCGACCGGTTTGATCCTGCTGTCGGCGCTGTGGTGTCGTTATTGCTATGGCACGGATGATGCGGGGGCCGAGATCGCGCCGAACGATCCGAACTGGGATGCGCTGGTCGAACGGGCAGGGCGCGCACGGGAAAATCCGGTGGAATGGCTGCGGATGGATGATGTGTATGGCGGTTTGGCCGACAACGCGCTGGTCGTGGCGGAATTCACCAAGTGGCTGAATTATATATGGGGAAACGGCACCAAGGCGGCGCTGCAAACCTATTTGGATAGCTGATCGAACGCGCCGCCCCTTGGAGCGGCGTTTTCATTGAAACGCCCAGACCAACAGGCCCAGAACCATCGGAACCGGCACCGAAAGGATCGTGCGCAGCAACAGGAAATGCCGCCCCATCAGCGGCAATTCATAGGCAATCGACCGGTTCAGGTTCACAATCGACCACGCCGTCACATAGGCCATCAGCGGGGCCAATGTCGCGCCCGCCTTCATCGCTGCCGCGCCAATCGCATAGGCCACGAACGGGCCGCCGGGTGTGATCAGGCCGAAAATCGTCGCCAATGTGATCCCCATCAGGCCCGATTCCGTGCCGAAATTCTGCTCAATCTGATCAACGGGCAAGAGAACCGCCAAAAACCCCGCGCCCAGAAGGCCGACAAGGATACGGGGCAGCATAAAGATCACCGTCGCCTTGGAACGGGCCCACATCGCGGTGCGGTCCGCCGCGTCCTGCCCTTGCATTTTTCTGAGCATCCACAGGGCCAGACCCCACAAAACTAAGGTTCCAATGAGAATATTCATACATCCCGCCCCTGATATAGTTTCCGCGTGGCCCACCCCAAAAGGATCGGAACCGGCAGGGACAGCGCCACCCGCAACAAAACAAAATCGGCGGGCAGGAACGAGAATTCCCAGATCAACGTGCGGTTCAGCCCCAAAAGAACCCAACCCGACACCAACGCGATCCCCGCGCCAAGATCGGCACCGGCGGCCAGCAAGCTGACGGTTAGGGGGTAGGTGACGCTGGGCCCGCCGGGGACAATCGCGCCCGCCAAAGTCGCAATGATTAACCCACGCATTCCGCTTTCGGGGCCGACAAGGGCCTGAATCCGCTCCTTCGACACAAGAAACGGCAGGGCCGAGGCCATGATGACGCCTGCCACGATTTTCGGCACCAACGCGCCGGTAAACAGGGTTTCGCGCGCCACCACGTCCCAAAACGCGCCCGCGCCATGGGTGACATAGACCGCAATGCCCGCGACAACCGCGACGAGGGTGATGAAAATCAGACTGCCATCGATCAGCTTTTTCGGCGTGGTCGAACCGGGTAGGGGCTTTTCAGTGGCCATGTCCACCCCGCCTAACCCTATGGCGACGCAACGGAAATACGACGCCCGTCACCCCGCCATTGCGCGGCGTGTGGTCCCGTCGCATGATTGCAATCGTAACAGGCAAATAGGCCCCCATATGTCCGAGCGTCCCGCGCCCCCGACCCGTGATCAGTTCAAACAGTTCTACCCGATTTCAACGCGTTGGAATGACACGGACAGCTACGGGCACATCAATAACGCCGTTCATTATCAGCTTTTTGACACGGCGGTAAATCAGTGGTTGATCGAGACCGGTCTGTTTGATCCCGCACAGAGCGAGGCCATCGGTTTGGTCGCCGAAACGGGATGCCGGTATCATGGTGAGATTCTGTTCCCGTCGGTGATTTCGGTGGGTTTGCGGATCGAACATCTTGGCCGCAGTTCAGTGCGCTATGCCATCGGCCTGTTCGCGGATGACCGGGAGGTCGCCGCGGCAGACGGGTTCTTTGTCCACGTCTATGTGGATCGCCACACGCGCCGTCCGGTTCCGATTAGTGACAGTTTGCGCCAAGCCATGTCCGCGCTGCAGGTCTAGAGGGCAGTTTTCAAAATATATTACTAATCGTACATTTTATTCAAAAATGGGTAATATTTGCGAATTTAGTTTCCATTTTCGAACATTACGGCGGTTTGCATCTCGCAGGATCGGATGCGCCTCTGTTTTAGTCCATGTTCGAATAGTGCAAGTTTTACCGATTTTTACGAACGCTACTCTCGAACGAAGATACTGCTTAAAAAATATGCAAAATCTGCGACGTGGCGGGAAAGTAGGCGGGGCGGTACATGAATCCATTGCACCGCGCGCGGATCGTGTAATCTTTTGACCAATCGGTCCAGTTACGTTCCGGTGGGCCGCATGGGGAGTTTGATTAATGACACGAGACACGATTTCACGACGCAGTTTCCTGACTACCACGGCGGCAGGGGCGGTTGCGGTTGGCACGCTGGGCAAGGCCGGTCGCGCATTGGCGGCAGGGCCGTTGAAGGTTGCGGGTATCTATACCGTTCCAGTTGAACAACAATGGGTTAGCCGTATCCACATCGCGGCTCTGGCGGCGCAGGACCGTGGCGACATCGCCTATGTCTATTCCGAAAACACGGCCAACACCGATTATCCGCGCGTCATGCGGGAATATGCGGAAATGGGCTATGACCTGATCGTCGGGGAAATTTTCGGGGCCGAGGCCGAGGCGCGCGAAGTCGTCGCCGATTACCCGAATGTGGCGTTCTTGATGGGCTCGTCCTTTAAAGAGGACCCCGCGCTGCCCAATCTGTCGGTGTTTGACAACTACATTCAGGACGCATCGTACCTGTCGGGCATCATCGCGGGCGCTATGTCCGAAACCGGAAACATCGGCATGGTCGGCGGTTTCCCGATCCCTGAGGTGAACCGCCTGATGCACGCCTTCATCGCGGGGGCCAAGGAAATGAACCCCGATCTGACGGTGCAGGTGTCGTTCATCGGCTCGTGGTTCGATCCGCCCAAGGCCAAGGAAACCGCATTTGCGATGATCGAGAACGGCGCGGATATGCTGTATGCGGAACGCTTTGGCGTGTCGGACGCGGCCAAGGAAAAGGGCATTCTGGCAATCGGCAACGTGATCGACACCCAGCCCGATTATCCCGACACCGTGGTTGCCTCGGCGATCTGGCATTTCGAACCGACGCTGGATGCGGCCATTGCGGCGGTCAAGGCGGGTACCTTTACGGCGGCTGATTACGGGACCTATTCGTTCATGAAAGAGGGCGGTTGTTCTCTGGCCCCCTATGGCACGTTTGAGGGCAAAATCCCCCAAGCCGCGCTGGACCTCGTGGCGGCGCGTGCGGCGGCGATCAAGGATGGCTCTTTCACGGTCGAGATCAACGACGAAGAACCCAAATCGTCCTAAATGGCCACGACTGTTCAGGCGCCGCCGGCGCTCTGCCTTGCCAATATAACCAAACGGTTCGGGTCGGTTCTGGCCAATGATGACGTCAGTTTCGACCTGAACCAAGGTGAGGTTCTGGCCCTGCTCGGTGAAAACGGGGCAGGGAAAACCACCCTGATGAACATCCTGTTCGGCCAATACACCGCCGATACGGGATCGGTTTCCGTGTTCGGGGAAACCTTGCCGCCGGGCAAGCCGGGCGCGGCCCTGCGCGCGGGGGTGGGCATGGTGCATCAGCACTTTACGTTGGCCGCAAACCTAAGCGTCTGGGAAAACATCGCCCTTGGGACACAGGGGATCGGGTCGTTTGTGCTGCGCTCAGGCCAAGTCAGGGCGAAAATCCGCGATCTGTCGGCGCGGTTCCATCTGGATGTGGACCCTGATGCGCGGGTCAGCACCCTGTCGGTGGGCGAACAACAACGGGTCGAAATCCTAAAGGCGCTCTATCGGGATGCGCGGGTTCTGATCCTTGACGAACCGACCGCCGTTTTGACCCCGCAAGAGGCGCAGGACCTGTTCGCGACCCTGCGACAGGCGGTCGAGATGGGCCTGTCGATCATCTTTATTTCCCATAAATTGCATGAGGTTATGGCACTGGCCGACCGGATTGCCGTGCTGCGTCACGGGCGGTTGGTGGCAACGCGGACACGGGCGGAAACCAATCCGGATGAGCTGGTCTCGCTGATGGTTGGGACGGCGGTTGACCGGCACGATTATACCCCCCGCACCGTGGGTGCGCCGCGTCTGTCCCTGCGCAATGTGTCGACGCCCAGCACGGGCACGCGGTTCGGTTTGAACAACGTTTCTCTGACCCTGCACGCGGGACAGATCGTTGGCCTTGCCGGTGTGTCGGGCAACGGGCAGGCGGCCCTGTCGGATGTGATTTCCGGCCTGATTACGCCAAGTGGTGGCGACATCGGCATTGCGGGGCAGGGGATCACCGAATGGTCCCCGCGCATCGCCCTGTCCCACGGGATCGGTCGCATCCCCGAGGACCGGCACAAGACCGGCACGATTGCCGATTTCGACCTGACGGAAAACGCGGTTCTGGAGACCTATCGTGATCAGTTTTCCCGGCGTGGCTGGATCGACTGGCGCGGGGCGCGTGCGCATGCCGAAACTTTGCGCGAAACCTATGATGTGCGCACGTCAGGCGTGGATAGCCGTATCCGCCTGCTGTCTGGTGGGAATATGCAGAAACTGATCCTTGGCCGTGTTCTGGAGCAATCGCCGCAGATCATTCTGGCCAATCAACCGGTGCGCGGTCTGGACATTGGCGCGGTCACTTATGTGCACCGCCGCTTGGTCGAGGCGGCTGAGAATGGCGCGGCGGTTTTGTTGATTTCCGAGGATCTGGATGAGGTGCGAAAGCTGTCCGATGTGGTTCATGTGATCAGTGATGGTCGCCTAAGCCCCCCGATCCCGCGCGATGACGCGACCCCCGCCGTTTTGGGCCATTGGATGGCAGGCAACGGGTTTGAGGGTGAGGTGCCGCATGCGTCTTGAACCGATTTCCGCCCCGACACCTGCGCGCCGGATCGTGCCGCCGGTCTTGGCCTTGGTCGCGACATTGGTTGTGACGTCTGTTTTGGTGATGATCGCGGGGCGCGCGCCCGGCGATGTGTTGCGCCAGATCGTGATCGGCGCGGTTGGGTCGAAATTCGCCCTGCTTGAGACGTTGAACCGCACGACCCCGTTGATTTTTACGGGCCTTGCCGTCGCGGTCGCCTTCCGCGCCAAGCTCTGGAACATCGGGGCCGAGGCCCAGCTCTATGCCGGTGCGGTGATCACCGTGATCCTTGGGACCGGCGCGATGTCGGCCCCGTCGTTCGTGATGTTGCCCGTGTTGGCGGTGGCGGCGTTTATTGCGGGGGCGCTGATCCTGCTGGGGCCTGTGATCCTGAAAACCCGTCTGGGCGTGGATGAGGTTGTGACGACCTTGCTCTTCAACTTTATCTTTCTGTTGTTCGTGTCCTTTCTGCTTGAGGGACCGCTAAAGGACCCGATGGGCATGGGGTGGCCGAAATCGGCGCGGATGCTGCCCGAGGGACGGTTGCCGCGCATTTTTGACGGCGTTCGTCTGCATTGGGGGTTTGGCGTTGCCCTGATTGCCGCGCTGGTGATCTGGGTGATGGACGCGAAATCGACCTTGGGGTTTGAGATGCGCGCAGTCGGTCAAAACCGAGACGCCGCGCGGTTCGCAGGCATTCCGGTGACGTCGGTTATGATCAAAACGGCGGTGATTTCCGGCGGCTTGGCAGCGCTGGCCGGATTTTCCGAGGTGTCGGGGCTTAAGGGCTCGCTGACCTTGGATCTCAGCCCCGGCTTTGGCTACACGGGGATCGTTGTGGCGATGTTGGCCTTGCTGCATCCGTTGGGCGTAGTTGTTGCCGCGTTCTTTGTCGCCGCGATTTTCGTCGGTGCCGATAGTATGAGCCGCGCCATCGGCGTGCCGTCCTATATTGCCGATATCATGCTGGCCTCGGCCCTGTTGTTCATGGTGCTGGCGATCCTGCTGACCAAATTCCGCGTGCGGAGGGATTGATATGGATATTCTCGACATCCTGTTTTCCGCCGCCTTTTGGGCCGCCACGGTGCGGATCGCCTCGCCCCTGATTTTTGCGACATTGGGCGAACTGCTGTGTGAGCGCGCCGGTGTTCTGAACCTCGGGATTGAGGGGATTATGGTCGCGGGTGCCTTTGCCGGTTGGATCGCGGTTTGGGCGGGCTTGCCCCTGTGGGGCGGTGTGGCGGTGGCGTTTCTGGTGGGCGCGATGCTGGGCGGGGTGCATTCGGTTTTGTCCGTGCCCTTTGGCCTGTCCCAGCACGTGGTCGGGATCGGGATGACCCTGCTGGCGACCTCCCTGACGTTCTATATGTATCGCGTGATCCTGCCCGAGGTGTCGTCGCCCCCGAAAATCACCGCGTTTCAGCCGCTGGATATTCCAGTTCTGTCCGACATTCCGTTCTTTGGGGCGGCGTTGTTTTCGCAAACCGCATTGACCTATCTCGCGTTCTTGCTGGCCGCGGTGATGGCCTATGTTCTTTATCGCACCCCCTTGGGATTGGCCGTGCGCGCCGCCGGTGAACGCCCCGAAGCCGTCGCGACCCAAGGTCTGTCCGTCACCGCTATCCGCATGGGTGCGGTGATCGTGGGCAGTGGGTTGATGGCGATTGGCGGGGCGTTCCTGACCCTGTCGGCGTTCGACAGTTTCTTTTTCGAGATGGTGAACGGGCGGGGTTGGATTTGCATCGCACTTGTCGTGTTCGGCGCATGGCGTCCGGGCAAGGCGGTTCTGGGCGCGCTGTTGTTTGCAGCCTTTGACGCGTTTCAAATCCGTCTGCAACAGACGCCGATGGGGGCGTTCCTGCCCTATCAGTTCTTTTTGATGATGCCCTATATCCTGTCTATTCTGGCGCTGATCGTCATGTCGCGGCGCGCGGATGTGCCTGCGGCCCTGATGGTGCCCTTTAACAAAGGAGAGCGGTGATGCTGGACCTCATTATTCGCGGCGGCACTCTGCCTGATGGGCGGGTGTGCGATATCGCGATTGCGGGTGACCGGATTGCGGACATCGCGCAGCGCATCGATGGCACTGCGGCGCAGGAAATCGACGCCACCGGCGATTTGGTCAGCCCGCCGTTCGTCGATCCGCATTTCCACATGGATGCGACATTGTCCTATGGCACGCCACGGGTGAATGCGTCGGGCACGCTCCTCGAAGGGATCGACCTCTGGGGGGAATTGCGCGATCTGGCCTCCGTGGAGGAGATGGTCGAGCGCGCTTTGCGCTATTGCGATTGGGCGGCGTCGATGGGGTTGCTGGCAATCCGGTCGCACGTAGATACGACGCCCGATCACCTGAACACCGTGCGCGCGATGATTGAGGTGCGCGAAAAGGTGCGCCCCTATATCGACCTGCAACTGGTCGCCTTTCCGCAGGATGGCCTCTATCGCGCGGCGAACGGGCGAGCGAATGTGCTCCGCGCACTGGATATGGGCGTGGATGTGGTCGGCGGTATTCCGCATTTCGAACGCACCATGGCCGATGGGGCCGCATCCGTGCGGGATCTGTGCGAGATCGCGGCCGAGCGTGGACTGCCCGTCGACATGCATTGCGATGAAACCGATGACCCCCATTCGCGCCATATCGAAACGCTGGCCTATGAAACGACGCGCCTTGGTCTGCAGGGGCGCGTGGCGGGGTCCCATCTGACGTCCATGCATTCGATGGACAATTATTATGTGTCCAAACTGCTGCCCCTGATTGCCGAGGCGGGGATTTCCGCGATCCCGAACCCGTTGATCAATATTGTCCTGCAGGGGCGGCACGATACCTTTCCCAAACGCCGTGGCCTGACGCGGGTCAAAGAGATGCAGGCAATGGGCATTCCCGTCGGCTGGGGGCAGGACTGTGTACTGGACCCGTGGTATTCGCTGGGCACGGCGGACATGCTGGATGTGGCGTTCATGGGTCTGCACGTCGCGCAGATGACCCATCCGCAGGAAATGGCGCGCTGTTTCACGATGGTGACAGAAACGAATGCGGCGATCATGGGCCTGACGGACTATGGTCTGGAAAAGGGCAAGCTGGCCTCGCTTGTCATCCTTGATGCTGCCAATCCGGTTGAGGCCCTGCGCCTGCGGGCAACCCGTTTGGCCGTGGTGTCCAAGGGGCAGGTGATCGCCCAAACCCCCCGCGCGGATGCCGAAATGTCCCTATCCGGACGTCCCCGCACCGTCGCGCGCCGCCACTAGGCGCTTGTTGCATCGCTATGGCGCCTTTTGACGGATCAGGTGTGCCTTGAACGATGCGCTTGCATGCGGTTCCGCGTCGAACCGGCCTGCAAGGATATGCTGGAAACGAGGCTTTCAGATCGGCCCGAGTCGCTCTCAGAGAGCCTCCTAGAGACGACCTTGCCGTTTATGATGGCTGTCAAAGGGTCCAGACAGGCGCAAAACGTCAGGCCAAGGCTGTTACTGCCGACTGATTCCGGGTGATTCACCGCAAAACCCTAGACAAGCCCGCCACCCAGCGGGCTTTTCCGTTTTTCTTTCAATGACAAACCCAAGAAAATAAGGCGATTTCGCGGGGGGCTGCATCTTTTTTAATATTTTTATGAAAAAGGGGTTGCGGGTGTTTGTTTGTGGCCGTAGATACGCCTTCACCGGCGGCGCTGAGGCGCACGGCGGGACGGATCGGGCGGC
>PALT01000021.1 GCA_002706605.1 Rhodovulum sp.
CTCGTCAGGCTCATAACCTGAAGGACAGAGGGTCAAATCCTCTCCCCGCAACCAAATATACCCACCAAAGCCCCAGCAAATCGCTCGGGGCTTTCGGCGTGATAGGGGGCTAGTGAGGCCCTAACGCCTGCAGGGACCGCCTTTCAATCGGTCGCTGAGTTCGCTGAGATGGCGTTTAGCACTCGGGAAGGTTTACCGCGATGCCACCTTGCGATGTTTCCTTGTAGCGCACGTCCATATCGCGACCCGTTTCCATCATCACTCGGATACAGTTATCCAGCGGCATGAAATGGGACCCATCCCCGCGCAGTGACAGGCTTGCCGCGGAAACCGCCTTGATCGCGCCAAGGGCGTTTCGTTCGATGCAGGGCACTTGAACGAGGCCCGCAGCCGGATCGCAGGTCATTCCGAGATGATGTTCCAGCGCGATTTCCGCCGCATTTTCAATCTGTTCGTTCGTGCCGCCCAGAACGGCGCATAGGCCGGCGGCGGCCATGGCGGCGGCTGAACCGACCTCACCCTGACAGCCGACCTCTGCGCCCGAAATAGACGCGTTGTGTTTGATCAGGCCGCCAATCGCGGCGGCAACCAACAAGAGATCGCGCGCGCCCTCATCCGACGCGCCGGCGCAATGGTCGCGGTAGTATCGCATGACCGCGGGCACGACGCCCGCCGCCCCGTTGGTGGGGGAGGTCACGACGCGGCCACCGCCAGCGTTTTCCTCGTTCACCGCCATGGCATAGACGCTCATCCAGTCATTTGCGACGTGGGGAGCGGGTTGGTTCAGGCCGCGTTCGCGCATCAGCTGTTTGTGGATCGCCTTGGCGCGGCGTTTTACGCGTAGACCGCCGGGCAGGATGCCCTCTTGGCTCAGGCCGCGATCGATGCATTCGTCCATCACCGCGCGGATATTGTCCAGCTTGCGGTCAAGGTCATGACCGTGAATCGTGGCTTCATTCGCGCGCTTCATCTCGGCGATGGATTTGCCCGACTTGCGACCCATTTCCAGCATCTCGAATGCGGTGCCGAACGGGTAGGGGAAGTGCAGCGATTGCTTTTCGTCATGCAGCGAGGTCGCGTTTTGCGCGGCCTCATGTTCCTCGGCGGTGACGATGAACCCGCCGCCGACCGAATAATAGGTCTGGGCGTAATAGGTGTTCCCGTCCATGTCCAAACCGCGCAGGACCATGCCATTCGCGTGACCCTCCAGAGGGGGGCCATAGTCGAAAATCAGGTCCTTGGCAGGATCGAACAGCAGGGGGTCAAAACCGGGAACCTCAATCTGTTTGACCTCTTCGATCTTGGCGACCAGATCATCCACACTGTCGGGGTCAAGCGTATCGGGACGCAGACCGCAGAGGCCAAGGATCACGGCGCGATCCGTCGCGTGGCCCTTGCCCGTAAAGGCAAGCGAGCCGTGTAGCGTGGCCTGTAGACGCGCCAACGGACCACAGCCCGGATATTTGCCAAAGCCGCGCGACAGTTCGTCAACGAACCGCGCACCGGCCAGCATCGGCCCCATCGTGTGCGAAGAGGACGGGCCGATACCGACCTTAAAAATGTCAAAGACCGATAGGAACATCCGTTCTCTCGTCGTTCAGGGTGGGGCGCAGGCCGATTAGCCTGCGCGTGCCATATCCGCCGCCAATTCGCGGCAACCGGTTTCCAGCGTTTGCGCGACAAAGCCGGCAAAGCTGTTCCAGACGTCCATGCGGAAGGCGTCCGCGCCGTCACGCCACAGAACCACGGTCGCGGTGTCGAACAAGGTCCGCCGCACCGCGCCTTCGCCCATCGACGCCATGTCACGGGGACAGCCGATCGTCATCAGGGTCTCGGCCATGGGGCCGGTGATTTCGAACGTGACCTCGCGGGCGGAGATATTGGTGACACTGTGGGGCAGGGCGTCATAGGCCCCTGCCAAAGCGGCCTCAACACCGGCAACGTCGCCCTCGGGCATGGTCAAAACCCATTCGTCTGGACCAAGGCAGGCCGCGCTCAGATCGCCCGCCGTGGCACGCGTGCCGATCTTTGTCGGCAAGGTCAGACCCAGCGCGCCGTTCAGCGCCGCCAGATCCCCGCGTGCCCGCAGGGACAGGCGACCAACAGGGGCCATTTGCGCCACACGCACGGCGGCGGTGTCCCCGATCACGGTCGGGTTCAGAGGAGAAATCGAGATGCTCATGCGTCACCCTCTTTGATCTTGAGGCGGCTGTTTTCGGGATCAAGGAAAACGGTCCCGGTGATCTTGGCGGAAATGGTGCGGTCGGGCATGGGGATATAGACGGTGTCGCCCATTTTCTCCAAACCACCCTTGACCAGTGCCAGTGCAATCGGGCGACCCATCGTGCCTGTGTCATAGGACGAGGTCACGTGACCCACCATCGTCATCGGCAGGGGCTGGTTCGGGTCGAACACGATCTGTGCGCCTTCTTCCAGCTTGCTGTTGTCGTCGGTCAGCAGGCCAACCAGATGCTTGCGGTTGCTGTGATCCATCAGGTCCGGACGAGCCAGACCACGCTTGCCGACAAAGTCCGGCTTGGCCTTGCCGATCGCCCAGCCCATGTCACAGTCATAGGGCGTAACCGTGCCGTCAGTGTCCTGACCCACGATGATATAGCCCTTTTCCGCGCGCAGAACGTGCATGGTTTCGGTGCCATATGCGGTGATGCCGTATTGCTGACCGGCCTCCCACAGTTTTTCCCACAGAGCGCGGCCATGCGGGGCGGGCACGTTGACCTCAAACCCGATCTCGCCGGTAAAGCTGACGCGGAACAGACGCGCGGGGAAGCCCGCGACGGTGCATTCCACACAGGACATGTGCGGGAAGGTTGCTTCGGTCAGCTCAACCCCCTCAACAAACGGTGCCAGCAGCTTGGCCGCGTTCGGACCGTTCAGGGCGATGGTCGACCATTGCTCGGTCGTTGAGGTCAGCCAGACGTTCAGATCCGGCCATTCGGTTTGCAGGTAGTCTTCCATCATGTTCAGAACCCGCGCCGCGCCACCGGTGGTGGTGGTCACGTGGAACCGGTCCTGCGACAGACGACCGATCACACCATCGTCGCGGATGAACCCGTCATCGCCCAACAGCAGGCCATAACGGCACCGACCGGGGGCCAGTTTCGTCCACGGGTTGGTGTACATGCGGTTCATGAATTCCACCGCATCGGGGCCGACGACCTCAATCTTGCCAAGGGTCGAGGCGTCAAAAATCCCGACCGAATTGCGCGTTGCGGCGCATTCGCGGCTGACGGCCTGATCCATGGTTTCCCCGCCTTTGGGGAAATACCATGCACGGCGCCATTGGCCGACGGGTTCGAACACCGCGCCATTGGCCTCGGCCCACGGGTCGATTTGGGTCTTGCGGGTGACCTCGAAATGATCGCCACGGTGATAGCCCGCAAAGGCCCCGAAAGTGGTCGGGGTATAGGGCGGACGGAAGGTGGTCAGGCCCACCTCGGGCTGACGTTTGCCAAGGGCGTCCGAGGCAATGTTCAGACCGTTGATGTTGGACATCTTGCCCTGATCGGTGGCCATCCCGTTGGTGGTGTAACGCTTGACGTGCTCGATCGAACGCATGCCTTCGCGCACGGCCAGACGCAGGTCTTTGGCGGTGACGTCGTTTTGGTAATCGACGAACGCCTTGGCCTTGCCCGGGCTGCGGTCGGTGGGCAGTTCGCGCATGGTGATGCCACTGCCGGTGCGGTCCTCACCCACGGTGAAGGTCGGCGCATCGGTGGCGGCGCTCAGCGCCTCCAGAACCTCGGTCGCGCGGGTCGCACCGTCGTTCAGGACGGCCTCAATCCCCCACAGACCACGACCGGCACCTGCGATCACGCAATCCTCGGGCGTCTCGTCGGGCAGGAACGTGGTCATGTCCTCGTCCCAGGTCAGTTTGCCTTTGGTGTGCGAGAACAGATGCAGGGACGGGGTCCAGCCGCCCGACATCAGTACGCAGTCGCACCCGATCCATTCACCGGCACCGACCGTGCCGCTGTTGACGGGGTTCACGCGCAGTTTCGACACGCGCAAACGCCCGGCGGTGGCGGTGGCGGTGTGGCCGGTCTTGACCGTGATGCCACGCTCGCGCGCCATGGCCAGCAGGTCGTCGCGGACGTTGTGGCGGGTGTCGACAATCGCCTGCACCTTGGCACCGGCGTCCTGCATGTCAAAGGCCGAGAACCACGCGCTATCGTGGCTGGTGATGACGGCGGGACGCTTACCCACCAGAACGCCATAGCGGTTCAGATAGGTCTGTGCCGATCCTGCCAGCATGACGCCCGGGCGGTCATTCCCGTGGAAGACCAGCGGTTTTTCTAGCGCACCTTGGGCCAGAACGACCTGTTTCGCACGCACACGCCACATCCGTTCGCGCGGGGTGTCTTTGGGCAGATCGGTCAGGTGATCGGTCAGCTTTTCGACCATGCCGATCATGTTCTCGTGGTAATAGCCGATCGCGGTCGTGCGCGTCATCAGCTTGACCCCAGCGGCCTTGAGGTCCGCCAATTCGGATTTCAGCCAATCCCACGCAGGCGTGCCGTTGATGGTCGCCTGCGGTTCGCTCAGGATGCTGCCGCCCATTTCGGCGTTTTCGTCCACGACCACAACCGACAGGCCCTTGCCCGCGGCGGTGCGCGCGGCGGCCAGACCGGCGGGGCCCGCGCCCACGATCAGGATATCGCAATGCAGATAGCGCGACGCATAGGTGTCGGGATCGTTTTCCGTCGGCGACACGCCCAGACCGGCGGCGGCGCGGATGAACGGTTCATACACCTTGTCCCAGAACGATTTGGGCCACATGAACGTCTTGTAATAGAAACCCGCCGAGAACAGCATATAGGCCGCATCGTTCACGGCGCCGACGTCCCATTTCAGGCTGGGGAATTTGTTCTGCGAGGTGGTTTCTAGTCCGGGCCAGATTTCCTGAACCGTGGCGCGGGTGTTGGGTTCGAACCGGCCTGCGCCGCGACGGGTGCCGATCAGGGCGTTGGGCTCTTCCGAACCGGCGGCGATGGCACCACGGGGACGGTGGTATTTGAACGAACGCCCCATCAGGTGAACGCCGTTCGCCAGCAGGGCCGAGGCGACCGTGTCGCCCGCCGCACCGGTGTAGGTCTTGCCATCAAAGGTAAAGTTCACGGCGCGCGAGGTATCGACGCGGCCTTTGCCGGTGACGCGATAGGTGCTCATGCGTCATCTCCCAAGAAGTCGGACAGGTCCGGACGCGGTTCGCCGGCCTTGTAGGTGGTGTAGAAACGGTCGCTGACCGTGTCGCGCAGGGCGTTGAAGAACCGGCCGCACCCGTGGATGTGGCGCCAGCGTTCGTAATGCGGACCCTTGGGGTTTTCGCGGATGAACAGGAACTCTTCCCATTGTTCATCGGTTTCGCCGCTGGGGTTTTCGGGGCGGATAACATGGGCCTGACCGGCATAGGCGAATTCCGCCTCGGGCAGGGTTTCCTCGCAATAGGGGCAGTGGATCAAAAGCATCTGGGCGTCCTCAATCCGTATCAGTGGGCCACGGCGGCGGCGGCGGCTTCGTCGATCAGACGGCCGGTGCGGAACCGTTCCATGGTGAAGGGGGCGTTGATCGGGTGCGGCTCGTCCTTGGCCACGGTATGGGCAAAGGTATGCGCGGCGCCGGGCGTGGCTTTGAACCCGCCGGTGCCCCAACCACAGTTGACGTACAGACCCTGAACCGGCGTTTTCGAGATGATCGCCGAACGGTCGGGCGTCACGTCCACGATCCCGCCCCATTTGCGCAGCATGCGCATACGGTTGAACATCGGGAAGACCTCGGTGATCGCTGCGACGGTGTGCTCGATCAACGGCAGGCCGCCGCGTTGGCTATAGCTGGTGTATTGGTCGGTGCCTGACCCGATGACCAACTCGCCCTTGTCGGACTGGCTGATATAGGCGTGAACGGCGTTCGACATGACGACGCAGGGGAAGATCGGTTTGACCGGCTCCGAGACCAGCGCCTGCAACGGATAGCTTTCCAGCGGGAGACGCACACCGGCGGTTTGCATCACGACCGAGGTGTGACCGGCGGCCGAAACGGCAACCTTTTTCGCCTTGATGAAGCCCTTGGCGGTTTCAACACCGGCGACCGAGCCATCCGGGTGACGGCGGATCGCGTTGACGGCACAGTTCTGGATGATGTCGACCCCACGCGCGGCGGCGGCACGGGCATAGCCCCATGCGACGGCGTCGTGGCGTGCGGTGCCCGCACGTTCCTGTAGCGCGCCGCCCATCACGGGGTAGCGGGCGTTCTTGTCGATGTTGAGCGGCGGGCAGTACTCTTTGCACTCTTCAGGCGTCAGCCACCGGTTATCGACCCCGTTCAACCGGTTGGCGTGGATATGGCGGGTAAAGCTTTGGACGTCGTGCACATTATGCGCCAGCATCAGAACGCCGCGGTTCGAGTACATAACGTTATAGTTCAGCTCTTGGCTGAGGTCCTGCCACAGATCGACCGCGTGATCGTACAGGCGCGCGCTCTCGTCATAGAGATAGTTTGAGCGGATGATCGTGGTGTTGCGACCGGTGTTCCCACCGCCCAGCCAGCCCTTGTCGATCACGGCGACATTGGTGATGCCGTGCTCTTTGGCAAGGTAATAGGCCGCACCCAAACCATGGCCGCCCGCGCCCACGATGACGACGTCATATTCGTCCTTGGGTTGGCTATCGGGCCATTGTTCGGTCCAGTTTTTGTGCCCGCTAAGGGCGTTTTTCAACAGGCTGAAGGCGTTGAAATTCGTCATTGGGTCACCGCAGAATCAAATGAGGTCTTGATTATATTGACCTGTTCGCGCCTGCGGCATTGGTATAATAACGACACAATAGAGGTACTTTCACGTCATTTCACCATGCCAGATCGCCCCGCAAAACACCTGAATGTCGCCTTTGTCCTTGCGGACAATTTCACGATGTCGGCCTTTGCCAATTTCGTGGATGTTTTGCGTTTGGCCGCCGATGACGCGGACAAGTCGCGGCGCATCTATTGCGACTGGACCGTGTTGTCGGGCGATATGGCCTCGATCCGGTCCAGCAGCGGCATCCATCTGCAACCCGAAACGCGGCTGCGCAATGCTGGGCGGTACGACTATATCGTGGTGGTCGGCGGTCTGATCGGGGACCAGAGTGTGATCAGTGCCGAAATGACCGATTACCTGTGTCGTGCGGGGGCGGCGGGGGTGCCGTTGATCGGCTTGTGCACCGGTGTTTTCATCCTGCAAGAGGCGGGGCTTTTGGCCGGATATCGCTGTTGTGTCAGTTGGTTCCACCATCAGGATTTCGTGGACCGTTTCGACACGGAACGCCCCGTTTCGGATCAGCTGTTCGTGGTGGACCGGGATCGTCTGACCTGTTCCGGTGGGCAGGGCGCGGCGCATTTGGCGGCGTTTCTGGTGGCGCGTCACATCGGGCAGGCGGCGGCGACCAAAAGCCTGAACATCATGATGATCGATGAGGCGATGGGCGGCGAACGTCCCCAACCCGCCCAAGTGCCGTCGCGCCGTGCCCGTGACCCGTTGGTCAAACGCGCGGTGCACGCAATGGTGCAGAACATCGAGGTGCCCAAAACCCTGAACGACCTGGCGGCGGGATTGGGTGTCGGGCGGCGCACGCTAGAGCGGCGGTTCGTTGAGGACCTCGGCCAAACGCCGCAAAAGGTCTATGTCGATCTGCGTCTGGAAAAGGCGTGCGCGCGGTTGCGCCAAGGCACGGATTCGATTGCCGAAATTGCGCTGTCCTGCGGGTTTTGCGATGCCTCGCACCTGTCGCGGGTGATGAAGGCCAATCGCGGCACGTCGCCCGCCGAATACCGCAAAGCGACCCGTTAAATCCGCCCCCACACGAAAGAGAATGTGGAGCCCGCAGCGCGCGGGGGCGGAGGGAGGATCGGCCCCTAGATGTCGATTTCGACTTGGCCGATCGGTTTTGAACAACAGGCCAGAATATAGCCTGCTTCGATGTCGTCCTCAGAGATGCCGCCGTTGTGCACCATGTGGACATTCCCGTTCAGTTTCTTGACCTTACAGGTGCCGCAGACGCCAAAGGTACAGCCCGACGCGATGTTCAGGCCCGACGATTTCGCAACCGCCAGAACCGTGTCGGTCTCGGTGCAATCGGCGGTCACATCGGACTTGGCAAAGGTGATGCTGGCCGTCGCCGTTTCGTCCAGAATGACGTCATCGGGCGTTTCGACCTGTTCCTCGGCCTTGACCGGCGCGACAAAGCTCTCTTGGTTGTAGTTGTCCATGTTGTAGCCAAGCGCGATCAGCATTTCGCGCACGGCGTCCATGAACGGCTCGGGACCACAGCAGAACACATCGCGTTCCAGATAGTCGCTGGCGATCAGGCCGATCATGATCTGGTTCAACTGTCCACGATAGCCGGTCCAGACCTGAAACGGATCGTCCTCTTCGACGATGAAGGTCAGCTTGATCGACGGCACCCGCGCGGCCATGGCGGCAAGGGACCGGCGGCCAATGATGTCCATCGGGCGCTTGGCACAGTTGATGACGGACACATCCGTATCCTTGCCACGGTCATAGAGATAGGTCAGCATCGACAGGGTGGGCGTGACGCCCGAGCCTGCCGAGATCATCAGGTACTTCTTGTTCCGCGCCTTGGTGTCCAGCGTGAACAGACCTGCGGGACCCGTCGCCTTGATCCGCATGCCGGGTTTCAGGTGATCCAGCATCCAGCGCGTGCCGACACTGTCGGGCTGGGCCTTGACCGTCACCGAAATCGACAAGGGGCGCGAGGGCGAGGACGAGATCGTATAGGTCCGCCACACCGTGCCCCCCGGCACCGGCAGTTCCAGCGTCAGGAACTGACCGGGCAGGTATTTGAACAGGGCACCACTGGGCGCGACAAAGCTGAACGTGGCGGTGTTCGGGGCCTCGGGCACCACGGCACAGCATTCCAGTTCCTCGATGTCGGTCCAGATTTCGCTATCGGCCGATGCGGTAAACGGGGTCGTCTGTGTCGCCATGGTCATTCCGCCGCGATTTTCGAGACGCCGGTGATCCCGCGGATCAACGTGTCGGCGTACCAATCCGAGAACTGGATCAAGCCGCCCTCATGGGTTTCCGAATAGGGTCCGGGTTCATAGGCGGGCGAGATGATGCCGCGTTGGTTGTTTTCGACGACCTCTTTGTCTTCGTCGTTGGTGTCGATCCAGACTTCGGTCAGACGCTTCAGGTCGTAATCGCGACCCTCTTCGGCATCCTTGTGCACGATCCATTTCGTGCAAACCTCGGTTTCGGTCGGGCTGATCGGGGTGATGCGGAACAACAGGATGTGGTCCGACAGGAAGTGGTTCCACGTCGCCGGATAGCGGAATTTCAACAGCGATCCCGCATCGCGGAACGGCAGGTTCGAGTTCGGGATCGTCACCGCGACCTTACCGTCCAGCGTATAGCTCTCGCCGCTGCCCAGAAGGGGCGTGCGCACGAACCGCCAATCGCCCAGTTCCGAGATCAGATAGGCCGAGGGCGCACCGGCGGCCTCGCATTTGTCAAAGTGCTTTTTCGACAGTTCGGCCATTTCGCCGCTCTCGTCGTTTCCGATGGCGCGGGGATCTTCGGGGAAGGTACGGCACAGCGATGGGTGGTTGCCCGCACAGTGGTAACATTCGCGGTTGTTTTCCCAGACCAGCTTCCAGTTGCCGTTTTCGACGATGGTGCTCTCATAGGCGATCTTGGAGTTCTCCAGATCATGCGGCGCCAGATAGCGCGCGGTCTGGGCGGCGAATTCTTCGATCGGCGGGGCCTGATCGGCGACACAGATATAGACCATGCCCGACAGGTTTTCACAGTGTACGGGTTTCAGGCCATGTTTGGACGCATCGAAATCGGGGCCCATGTCGCGCGCCCAAAGCAGGCTGCCATCCAATTCATAGGTCCACTGGTGATAGGGGCAGACCAGTTTCGGGTTGCTGCCCTTTTTGCTTTTGCACAGGACCGACCCACGGTGGCGGCACGAGTTGTGGAAGGCCCGGATTTTGCCATCGCTGCCGCGCACGATCACGACCGAATAGACGCCCAGATCATAGACCACGAAATCGCCGGTTTTCGGAATTTCACAGGACGGAATCGCAAAGACCCAGTCGCGGTACCAGATCTGATCCATATCGACCTGAAAGACACCGGGGTCGCAGTAGAATTCTTGGGCCAAGCTATAGCCGGGGGTGCGGCGCATCAGCATCGACAGAACATCGGGTTCGCGCAACATGGGCAACTCCTTTGGGCGATCCGGCAAGGGGGAGGAGGGCCAGATCAAAACGGTTGGTGTGAATCGCAGACACCGAGCTGGCGGACCAAAACGGGCTGACTTGCGGACCAGTTGGCCCTGTTGCGTCGAACCCGTCTGAACGGATTGCGACATTACTCGGGGGCAAGGCGACCTGTTGCGACTTTTACGCGTGTTTTAGGGCCGCTGTTCCTGCCCCGATCTGGGCGCAAAACCGCGCCATTTCCCCGTCCGTCGGGCGGGTATCGGTATAGATTTCGACATAGCTGGGCACGCGGGAAATCCGCAGGCTGATGTCCTCGTCGCTTTGCATGGAAATATAGCCGATCTGCACCAGATAGATCGTCCGCGCACGCACATCGGCGTCATCCGGTGTATGCCCCCACCGTTCTAACAAAGCGCGCAGCGCCCCCAGTCGCGCGGCATCTGCGGCCTGCACTCGGGCCATGGTGTCCGCGTCCTGTTGCGCCCAGTTGCGCACCGCATATTCCAGACGCGCGTCCAGCCCGTCCGCGCCGATAAACGTTGCCAAAACGTTCAACATCGCCTCGGACTTGGTGGCGGCATAGGCATGTGTCGCGGCGATCAGGGGGGCGGTCGTCGTCGCCTCCCACCGGTCCAAAAGGGCCGACAGCAATTGCTTCCGGTCCTTGAAGAACCAATAAAAACTGGTCCGCGACAGGTTCAGTGCCGTGGCCAAAGGCATGATTTTAACGCCATCCACGCCCTTGTCGATCAGCATCTCATAGGCAGCGTTCAGCCACAGGTCCGGTGATCCGCGCCACCCGCGATCCTGATCCGTGTCCTCAGTCATTGCCAATCCGTGAAATGTTCAGGTGTGATCTAATAATTGACACAACTGTACATTTTGCAAATCCTACTGGCAACAGATTTGATTCCCTAAAGGTGCGCCATGTCCAACGATCCCCTGTTGCAGCCCTATCAGTTGAAACACCTGACCCTGAAAAACCGCGTGATGATCACCAGTCACGAACCCGCCTATCCCGAGGACGGCATGCCCAAAGACCGCTATCGCGCCTATCACGTCGAACGCGCGCGCGCCGGCGTGGCGATGACGATGACCGCCGGATCTGCGTCCGTGGCCCGTGACAGCCCGCCGGTGTTCAACAACATTCTGGCATGGAAGGATGAGGTCGTCGGTTGGATGAAACAGTTGACCGATGAATGCCACGACCATGATTGCGCGGTGATGATCCAGCTGACCCATCTTGGGCGCCGGACGCGCTGGGACAAGGCGGATTGGTTGCCGGTTGTCTCGCCCAGTCACGCACGCGAACCCGCCCACCGCGCCTTTCCCAAAAAGGCCGAGGATTGGGATATTGCCCGCATCATCACCGACTATGCTGATGCCGCCGAACGGATGCAGGCCGCCGGTCTGGATGGTGTGGAAATTCAAGCCTATGGCCACCTGATGGACCAGTTCTGGTCGCCCCTGACCAACGACCTGGACGCGCCCTATGGCGGCAGTCTGGACAACCGGTTGCGGTTCACATTTGACGTGCTGTCGGCCATCCGCGAACGGGTGGGCGATCAGTTCATCGTCGGCGTGCGCTACACGGCGGATGAGGATCTGGTGGGCGGTCTGACGGCGGCGGATGGCATGGAAATCTCGCGCCGTTTGCGGGACTGCGGAATGGTCGATTTCCTGAACGTGATCCGAGGTCATATCGACACCGACGCGGGTCTGACCGACGTGATCCCGATCCAAGGCATGCGCAACGCGCCCCATCTGGATTTCGCGGGGCAAATCCGCGCGGAAACGCAAATTCCGACCTTTCACGCGGCGAAAATCCCCGATGTGGCGACCGCGCGTCACGCCATCGCCTCGGGCAAGCTGGACATGGTCGGCATGACCCGCGCGCATATGGCCGATCCCCATCTGATGCGCAAAGTCATCGAGGGGCGTGAGGACGACATTCGCCCCTGTGTCGGCGCAAACTATTGTCTGGACCGGATTTATCAGGGCGGCATGGCCCTGTGCCTGCACAACCCGTCCACGGGGCGCGAGATTGAACAGCCCCACGACATCGCCCCCGCCGAGACCCCGAAACGGGTGACGGTTGTGGGCGCTGGGCCTGGGGGGCTTGAGGCCGCGCGCGTCGCCGCGACCCGTGGGCATAGCGTAACGGTGCTTGAGGCCGCGAACCAACCGGGCGGGCAAATCCGTCTGACCGCGCTGCAAGAACGGCGGCGCGAGATTATGTCGATTATCCAGTGGCGCTATGACCAGTGTCAGAAGCTGGGCGTGCAGTTCCGGTTCGACACCTTCGCCGAGGCTGAGGATGTCCTGGCCACCACCCCCGATGAGGTGATCATCGCCACTGGTGGTTTCCCGTACACGGATGTCTTGGCCGATGGTAATGATCTGGTCGTATCGGCGTGGGATATCCTGTCGGGCGATGTCGCGGCGGGGCAGAACGTTCTGATCTTTGACGACGCGGGCGATCACGCCGCGTTGCAGGCCGCCGATGCGGTGTCCGCCACCGGCGCGCATGTCGAAATCGTCACCCCCGACCGGTCCTTTGCGCCTGAGGTCATGGCGATGAACCTTGTGCCCTATATGCGCACGCTTCAGGCCCGCGACGTGACCTTTACCGTGACGTGGCGGTTGGTGTCCGTGGTGCGCGAGGGGAACCAGTTGCGCGCGACGCTGGGGTCGGATTACGGCGGCATGACACAGGAACGGCTGGTCGATCAGGTGGTGGTCAACAACGGCACGCGGCCGTTGGACGATCTGTATTTCGACCTGAAACCGCACTCCAGCAACCTTGGTGCGGTGGATTATGAGGCCTTTGCCAATGGTGCCGCCCAAGAGGTCGCCCCGAACCCCGATGGTGCATTCCGCCTGTTCCGGATCGGGGATGCGGTCGCGGCGCGCAATACACACGCCGCGATCTATGATGGCCTGCGTCTGGCGCGGGTTCTGTAATCAGGACCCGCCAAGGCAGGCGGCCAGCGACGCGGCCATATCGCGCATCATCTGGCCATAGTGATCGGGCCCCGGCGTCACATGCGCGCCCAAGGGGTCGATCACACCGGTGTTCGCCGCGCTGCCCTGCATCACGGCCTGCACTAGGCCCGGCGCGAATTGCGGTTCGGACAGGACGCAGGTCACGTTGTTTTCGGCGACGCGGGTCTGGATGTCGCGGATGCGCGCGGGGCTGGGGTCGGTGCTATCGGAAACGGTGATCGACCCGGTGGCGGGGATGTCGAAGGCCGTCTCGAAATACTGATAGGCATCGTGGAAGACGATGAACCCCTTGCCATGGACGGGGGCGAGGGTCGCGGTGATATCTGTGTTCAGGGCATCCAGACCCGATTTTGCCACGGCGGCATTGGCACGATAGGCGACTGCGTTTTCGGGGTCGGCGGCGGTCAATTCGGCCGCGATGGCATCAATCCACACAGCCGCATTCGAGGGCGACAGCCACGCGTGCGGGTCAACGCCGTCATGATCATGGCCATGATCGTCATGATGGTCCTCATCATGGTGCGCTTCAGTGTCCTCGCGGTGCTCTTCGTGCCCATCGTGATGTTCTTCATGGTCCTCGTGACCCTCATGATGTTCATCGTGGTCGTCATCATGGTCATGCGCCTCAAACAGGGCGCCTTCGCGGAAGGGCAGGGTCGCGGTGCCCTCAACCTCGATCAACTCAATCACCTTGGCATTTGTGGCCAGATTATCGACTGCATCCACCAGCCACGGGGTCAATTCCGGCGACACAAAGAATACGATCCCCGCGTTTTGCAAATCCCCCGCCTGCGACGGTCGCAACGCATATTCATGCGGCGAGGCGCCGTTGGACACGATCAGGTTGGGTTCCCCCAGATCGCCCATGACCTGCGCGACAAGGCTGTGCACGGGGGCGATGTCGACACTGACTTCGGGCGGGGCGGCCATTGCGGAACCGGCAAAAAGGGCGGTCAGGGCCGTGCTGAAATAGAGCTTGGTGGACATCCGTTCTCTCATGTGATTTTATAACATAATGATCACCTATATGATATAATATAACATGACAAGCCCCACCTCTCCCGATCCCGTCGGATTTCAGCATCACGACCACGCCGCCTGCGTGCACGCGGCGCTGGACGAGGCCGACCGCCAATGCGCCCAAGAGGGGCTGCGCCTGACGGCGGTGCGCCGTAAGGTGTTGGAAATTTTGCTGCAAGGGCACCGCGCGATGGGCGCCTATGAGGTGCTGGATATCCTGCGTGAGGATGGGTTCGGGTCCCAGCCGCCGGTGGCCTACCGCGCGTTGGATTTCCTTGTGGCCCATGGATTCGCGCATAAGATCGAGCGCCTGAATGCCTTTGTCGCCTGCGCCCATCCTGGCGCGCGCCATTCGCCCGCGTTCATGATTTGCCGCCTGTGTCAGAGCGTTGCCGAGGCGCAATCCTCGCAAGAGGCCGGTCCCCTTGGGGATGCCGCCCGTGCTGCCGGTTTCCACGTCGAACAAACCGTGGTCGAGGCCGAGGGCGTTTGCCCGGCCTGCGCGCTAAAGGAGGCGAAATGAGCCTGCTGAGCGTTGAGAACCTGACCATCGGCTATGGGGCGCAGACGGTTTTGCAATCGGTGAACCTGTCGATTGAACCGGGTGAGATCGTCACGATCGTCGGCCCGAACGGGTCGGGCAAGACCAGCCTGTTGCGCGCGATCATCGGGGCGGTGCGGCCGACCTCGGGGCGGGTGACGCATCAGGACGGGTTGCGGATCGGCTATGTTCCGCAAAAGCTGCACGTTGATCCGACATTGCCGATGACGGTCGACCGGTTCCTGCGCCTACCCGGTGGGCACAGCCGCGCCGATTGCGCCGCCGCCCTGCACAAGGCGGGCGTGCCCGATTTGCGCACCCGTCAGATGTCGGGCCTGTCAGGCGGACAGTTTCAGCGCGTGATGCTGGCCCGCGCCCTGATGACCATGCCGCAGATCCTGTTGCTGGACGAGGCGACGCAGGGCTTGGATCAACCGGGATCGGCGGCGTTTTACCGTCAGATTGAGGACGTGCGCCGCGACACCGGCTGCGCGGTCCTGATGATCAGTCACGAGTTGCATGTTGTGATGAGCGCGTCGGATCGTGTAATCTGTCTGAACGGGCATGTCTGTTGCGAGGGGACGCCGGAAATCGTGTCCTCGGCCCCCGAATACCGCGCCCTGTTCGGGACGGGGACGGGTGGGGCATTGGCCCTTTATCGTCACGATCACAACCACACGCATGACGATGGATGTGGCCACGATCACAGCCATGACCACCACCATCACGACCATAAACCGACAGAGGCCGCAGAATGATTTTGGATGATTTCATGGTGCGCGCCACACTGGCCGGTGTGGGCGTGGCCTGTGCCGCCGCCCCATTGGGTAGCTTTGTCGTCTGGCGGCGCATGGCCTATTTCGGGGACGCCACATCGCATGCGGCGATCCTTGGGGTGGCCTTGGCGTTGGCCCTGAACCTGTCGGTGTTCGCGGGGGCCTTGGCGATTGCGTTGATCATGGCCCTGACCGTGACGGCCCTATCGGGGCGGGGATATGCGATGGACACGGTTCTGGGCGTGCTGGCGCATTCGGCGCTGGCCTTCGGGTTGGTGGCGGTTTCGTTCCTGTCTGGCGTGCGCATCGACCTGATGGCCTACCTGTTTGGTGACATCCTTGCCGTGTCGAAAACCGATCTGGCGGTGATCTGGGGCGGGGCGGCCTTGGTCGTGGCCTGTATCGGGATGCGCTGGTCGGCGTTGCTGATGTCCACCTTGAACGAGGATTTGGCCTATAGCGCGGGGATCGACCCCAAGCGCGAACAGTTGATCCTGACCGTAGCATTGGCCGTGACCGTAGCCGTCGCGATCAAGGTTGTGGGGGTCCTGTTGATCGCGGCGATGTTGATCGTTCCGGCGGCGGCGGCGCGTCCCTTGGCCCGCACGCCTGAGGGCATGGCGCTTATCGCGGCGGCGTTGGGCGCATTGGCGGCAGTGGTCGGTCTGCGCGCGGCCTATGTGTTTGACACGCCTGCGGGGCCGTCGATTGTCTGTGTCGCGGCGGTGATTTTCATCGGGACCAGCCTGTTCGGACGCCGTTTGGCCATCCGTTAGGGACGCAGGATGCGCGCGGCCTCGGCACGCAGGACGTTGATCAAAATATCGCTGCCCGTGCGTGGATCGGGCAGCGCCGGTTGGATCAGGGACAGGGTGCGCGACGTGCCCGCCCCCGCCAGCGGACGCAAGCACAGATCGGTGCCGCGCTTGGCCTCGCTCAGGGCATAGACCTCGGGCAGGATGGCCAGACCGGTGCCTGACGCGGCCATCAACCGCACCGCGTCCAAACTGGTGCCCTCATATTCCTGAGACACTTGCGCGCCCGATTGGGCCGCCAGACCCGCAACCACATGGGACAACCGGTGCCCCGCCCCGATGGTCAAAAGCGTCTCGCCGCGCAACTGGTCCAACGGGACTGGCGCGCCCCTATCGGCCAGCCGATGATCCAGCGGGGTCGCCAGCCAGAGCTGTTCGGTAAACAGCGTCGTGATCCGCGTGCCCGGATGATCCTCGGGGGTGGAGATGATCATGTCGAACCGCCCCGCCCGCAAACCCTGATCCAGATCGCGCGTGCTTTCCTCGCGCACCAACAGGCGCAGGCTGGGGTGTTCGGCGTGCAGACGCCGCACGACGCCGGGCAACAGATAAGGGCCGATGGAGGGCAACACCCCAAGACGCAGGCGTCCGCCAAAAATCCCCGCCCCCTTGGCCACGGCGCACAGGTCCTGATGTTCCTGCAGGATCAGACGGGCGCGGCGCACGACCTCTTCGCCGGTGGCGGTCAGGGTTGCGCCCGTCCGCCCGCGCAAAAACAGGGTCGCGCCAAGGGTCGCCTCAACCTCGGCGATTTGGGCGGACAGGCTGGGCTGACTGACGTTTAACTGTGCCGCCGCCATGCCGATGCGTCCCGTATCGGCCACGGCGATCAGGTATTCCAGCTGTCGAAGGGTTGGTCGCATTGCATAGTCCAGAGCTATGGAAATCACGATTAACATATATTTGAAGCAATACCCCAATCAACCGATAAGCGCGCAAACCGAAATCGGCACATGGCCTAGGTGCGCGGGCGGCTGGCTCGCCCCCTTCGCAGGTCTGCTGCCTTCAAAGGGAAATACACGATGGACCTGTCTCTGGCCGCTTTGGCGGGCAATCTTCTTGCGCCTACGATCCTGTTCTTTGTCCTTGGTCTGGTGGCCGCCTTTGCGCGCAGCGACCTGTCCATTCCCGAAGGCGCGGCCAAAATCATGTCGATCTATCTGTTGATGGCGATCGGGTTCAAAGGCGGCGCAGGTGTCGCCGAAACAGGGATTAGCGCGCGGCTCGTCTTTGCGTTGGTGGCGGGGGGCGTTTTGTCCTTTGTTCTGCCGTTTGTCGCCTATGGCTTGATACGGGCGATGACCCGTCTGGACCCGTTGAACGCGGCGGCGGTGGCGGGGCATTACGGGTCGATCTCGATCGTGACCTTTGTCACCGCATCCAGTTTGCTGGAGGCCCGTGGCGTCACCGCCGAGGGGTACATGGTCGCCGTTGCCGCCGTGATGGAGGTGCCCGCGATCATGTCGGCACTGTGGCTGGCGGCGCGCAAGGGCGGGCAGACCCAGATGGGCTGTTCCCTGATGCGGCACATCATCGGCAACGGGTCGATTGTTTTGCTGGTCGGGGCGTTCGTGATCGGGGCCGTGACGGGGCAACCGGGGCTTGAGCAGATGAAACCGTTCATCGTGGTGCCCTTTACCGGTGTCCTGGCGCTGTTCCTGCTGGATATGGGTCTGTCGGCGGGCAAGAGCGTGATGAAAAACCATCGTGACCTGTCGGGGGGCGTGTTCCTGTTTGGCTGTGTGATGCCATTGATCGGATCGCTGTTCGGCCTTGGGGCGGGTCATCTGGTCGGTCTCAGCGAGGGCGGTGTGTTCCTGATGATGGTTCTGTCGGCCTCGGCGTCCTATATCGCGGTACCGGCCGCGATGCGCCTTGCCCTGCCGCAGGCGAAATCGGGGATTTATCTGTCGCTGGCGCTGGGCGTGACGTTTCCGTTCAACCTGACGCTGGGCCTGCCGTTGTATTTCTGGCTGGCGACGCTGTAGGTAGGACGCCGGACGAGGTGGGCCCGTCCGGCACCCATTTCTAGATCAGCGCGATCCGGTCGCCATCTGCCGTGCCAATGCTGGCCATGCGATAGCGGCAATGACCGGATTGACGCTGAAACACCGACACCCCAAGCAGCCAGACGCGCACCACCTGTGTTGCCTTGCCGCCGATGATGTCGCGGTAGTCCTGCGAGACGTTCCGCGTTTCGCGTAGCCATTTGCCCAGATCGTCAAAGCCGCTGCGCTGAACCACATGGGTTTCGACCGCGTTCCAACCGGGCAAGGGACAGCGGAACACCTTGCCCACGGGCAGGGTGCTGCTCCAGAGATAGGTGATGTCCTGACCGTCATCAAATTCGACCCCGATGGACAGGTAATCATGGGTGGGCACCGTGTCCTCGGCCACGCGGGAGGGCAGTTCATCCACCAGCCACTCCCAGTTCAACACCTGATCCTGATCCAGCGGTAGGTTCACATCGCGGCGCAAGATCGCGACGTTCTTATGCGTGGCACAGGTCATTTCATCGCCCGTCTGCTGGAACACGCCGGACTCGCCAAAACTGTGGTGGTTGGTCCATCCCTCGGGGGTGATGTGGGGGGCCAGTTCGCGCTCAATCGCTGCGCTGATCAGACCGGCGGGATCGCCCGCCGCGCGCAGCCGTTGCAGACCGGACAGGGCATCCCCCTCCCACGCGATTGCGACGCCCTCAATCCGGCCATCGGCGGCGGTATAGATGTCTTGGGGTGTCCACAGATCGCCCTCGGCATTGGCCCATTCCCCGGCCGAACGCGCAAGGGTCAGGGGGGCGTCGCCATCGGCGATCATGGTGCCCGCGTTGTCCATCGGGCTGAACATGGGACCGGTCCCAATGCGGGCAAAGGTGACCATCCCCGGTTCAATCCACAGATCAAGCGGGCGCGCCAGATACCAGCGACCACTGACCAGCAACGTGACCTGTTGTCCCTTTTTGACGGGCATAAGGACCGTATCCCACGGCAGGGTCGCGCCGGTGATCGTGAACGCCTGCGCCTGACCAAGCGCCGCGCCCCCCGCGCCATCGAACGCGGCTAGAACCGCCTCGGCAAACCCGCCCTCGGGGAACAGGCGCGCGGCGGCAAGTGTCGGGGCAGACGCCGCCAGACCGGCCGCCCCCATCCCGCGCAAAACCGCGCGGCGTGACATATGAAAACCATGCAATGAACAAGGCATGTGGTTCCTCCCATCTGTTTGATGCGTGCAAACCTGCGCGCCTTTGGCCGCGAATGGGTCAGGCAAATGTAAGAAAAATGTAAGTTCTTGCGTGCGCGGGCGGGACCATAGTCGTCTATGGGACGCCACCTTCGCGTGCGATATTTCGGGGATGAGAACGGGATGGTTTAACACGGCGGCGGGGCGGGGGCCTTGGATCATCGCGGCGGGCGCGGTGGTCCTGCCCTTGTTGATCGCACTGGCCCTGCTCAGCCTGTGGTTTCTGGACGCGAAACAGGTCGAAACCCTGAGCACCCAGCGCCGCGCGGCCCTTGAGGCCGTGAACAATGTGGCCACGGATTTGACCGCGCGCACCGAGGTGGCGGCCAGCGCCCTGATCGCGCAGGGGGCAGAGGTGTTTGCCACCGATGGGGCGCTTTCGGCGCGGGGGTTCTATCTGGGCCGCTCAGACGTGGCGACCATGGCGATTTTCGACGCCGAGGGCGCGCAGGTCTTTCCCGATCCTCAAACGCTCTCGACCTTTTCCGAACTGACCTATCTGGATCAGGGGCGCGCGCGTCTGGAACAGGCACAGGCCGATGCCATGGAGGGACGCATTACATGGGCGGGGTCACTGCGCGATCCGGCCCTGCCAGTGATCGGATGTCAGAGGATCGCCACGCGCGCGGTCTGTGTCTATTTCCTGCCCGAGTTTTTCATGGATCAGGCCGGTGATCTACGTCTTTACGATCTGGGGGCACAGGCCTTGCGGGCCGAGGTGACGCGCGTCCATGCGGTATTGCCCGCGCCCTATGCGGGGTTTGCGGTGGCGTTGGATTACGATCTGCAACCGGCCTATGGCGGCTGGGCCTTGGTGGTGTTGATCGGACCGGCGGTTCTGACGACGCTTGGGGCGCTGGGCCTGTTTGCCGCCGCCTATCGCGCGCATTTGCAGACGGCACAGGCGCGGGTCGCGTCCTTGGCGATGGTGTCACACGAGTTGCGCACGCCATTGGCCAACCTGCGACTGTATGCGGACATGTTGCCGGACGCGGCGGGGGATGCGACGCGCGTCGCGAGCTATGGTCAGGTCATCGACGAAGAGGCCACGCGCCTTGGCCGCATTGTCGACAACGCCTTGGCGACCGAGACATCCGCGCCCATGCTGCAAACCCTGTCGGTGGATGCGCGTTTGCGCGATCTGATTACGCGCTTTGGGCCAAGCGTCGTGGATCACCTGAACCTGACGCTGGATCTGAACACGCCGGATGTTGTGCGGCTGGACGGGACATGCGTGGATCAGGTGATTCTGAACCTGCTCGACAACGCGCGCAAATACGCGCCGGGCGCGGCGGTGCGTCTGTGTTCTGCGCGGCGCGCGGGCCGGATCGTGATCCGTGTGTCGGACGATGGCGCACAGGTGCCGGTCGCGGGGGCGGGAGGTTTTGGCCTTGGGCTGCGGACCTGCGACGGGCTGGCCCGTGCGGCGGGGGGGCGGTTCACCTATGACATCACCGCGCAGGGCAGTTGGTTCGAACTGTCCCTGCCCTATGAAAGGGCCGCCTGATGCGCGTTCTGATTGCCGAAGATGACACGTCCCTTGGCGCGGGGTTGGTGGACCTGCTGGGGCGCGACGGGTTCGAGTGTGTGTTGGTGGGCGACGGACGCGCGGCCGAGGCGGCGTTTCGCGACGATCCCTTTCCGATTGTCGTTCTGGACATCGTGATGCCGGGTCAGGACGGGCTGACCCTGTGCCGGACCCTGCGCGCGATTGCGCCGCAGACGCAGATCATGTTGCTGAGTGCGCGGGGGGAAACGTTTGACAAGGCGCGGGGGTTGCAACTGGGCGCGGACGACTACGTTGCCAAACCGTTCGACCCGTCCGAACTGCGCGCGCGTGTTTCGGCCATGGCACGACGGGCGCGGGCGGTGCCGGCGGCCGATGCGCGGTTTCGCATGGGCGATGTCTGGATTGATCCCGCCGCCCTGATCGCGATCCGTGATGGGGAAGAGATCAGCCTGACCCAGCGCGAATTGTGTCTGCTTCAGCTGCTTTACACCCATGCGGGGCAGGCCGTCAGCCGCAACCAGTTGTTCGATCACTGTTGGGGGCGGGACTATTTTCCCAACAGTCGCGCGCTGGACCAATATGTCTCGACCCTGCGGGGTAAAATCGAATGGGACCCGAAACAGCCGTGTTTGATCGAAACGGTTCACGGGGTCGGCTATCGCCATCCGGTGTCGCCCGCGCGGTAACGCTCTGTTTCCGTTTGGGGGCGGAACGGCCCCGGTTTGGCCCGAATTCGACACATCCGCGCCCCATCGGGCCACCACAACCTTGGGTGTACCGCAACAACCCCCAAGGACCCTACGCAATGAAAAAGCTGCTGAACCGGCTGCGTAAATCGGACAAGACCGTCACAGACGCCGCCGAAAAGCCCCGCGCATCAGACCCGTTTGAGCGCCGTTTGCAACGTCTGGCCAAAACCGAAGCGGCGCCCGCGAAATCCGCGCGCCCCGCAGCAGCCGTTTTTAGAAATTTGTCTGAACGTCAGGCAGGTTAAGTGCCGTCATCAGGTCGCGCAGTTCCTGACGGGCGGCGACGTTACTGATGTTCATACCTTTGACCCCGATGTCCTTGAGATCCAGCAGGGTCAGGCCATTGGGGTAGAGTTCGCGAAAGATCACCCGCTCGCTAAAGCCGGGGGCGACGCGAAAGCCGATGCGACGGGCAAGGTTTTCCAACGCGTCGCCCATCTTTTTCTTGTTGTGCATTTGCTGGGCGCCCAGACGGTTGCGCAACACGACCCAGTCGATCGCCGGCAAGCCCGCTTGGGCGCGCAACTGACGCGCGCTCCAGACCATTTCGGAATAGATCGACGGGCCAAGGATCTTGTTGGTTTGCGGATCGATTTGCGCCAACAGATCAAAGTCCACAAAGCTATCGTTCAGCGGCGTGATCAGCGTATCGGCCAGCGAATGCGCCACCTGACTAAGGCGCGTGTGCGAGCCGGGACAGTCGATCAGGATGAAATCCTTTTCCTGCTCCATTCCCGAAACAGCGACAGACAGGCGGCGGTCAAAGATGTTTTCGCCAGGGGCCAGTTCGTCTTTGTCGATTTCGGGCAACTCGCGGTAGTCCGGCGTCGGCAGGTCCAGACCTTCACGCTCGCAAAAGGCGCGGCGGTTCTGGGCGTAATGGCCAAAGCTGCGCTGGCGCAGGTCCAAATCCAGAACGCCGACCTGTTTTCCGGCCCGCGACAAGGCGGTTGCCACATGCATCGAGACGGTCGATTTGCCCGCGCCGCCCTTTTCATTTCCGACAACGATAATATGCGCCATAACCCTGATCCCCGTGCGGATTTTGTTCCGCTACTTGTTGGTCTGCACCTTATGTGCGCTTTCCGCGTAAAGAAAGCGGTGCCGATGGACAAGACCGATAATCAATGCGTGAGTGTGGTTTTCCGGTGTGCCCGTCCGAAGGGGTGGACGGGCACATAGGATCAGTTTCCGGACAGGGTCGCAGGCATCGATTGCAGCTGCTTCATACCCTGTTCCAGCACCTCGATGTTCAGGTCCTGCGGTACAGCATTTTCCAACGCTTGTAGGTCCAAGCCATTGGGGGCCAGCACGATCTCCTGCACCAAGGCGCCGACCGCCGCATCGGGCACCATTTGATCAACAAAGCCCGACAGGCCAAGCGCATCCAGATCGGCGCTGTCTGTAATACCAGCCGCGTTTAGGGCATTCCAGTCCTGACCGGGATTGATCAGCGGGCCGTTGACGATATCACGCAGCTCTTGCCACAGTTCGGGCGTCATCTCACCAGCTTCTAGGATGGCCGCAAACCGGCCCGAAACATCGTCCTGCAACATATAGCACGCACTGGGTGACGCGTTGCGGCGGGTGATTTGATAAAACGGCTCCCAAGCGCTCCGGAGTTCCTCATCGACCTGATCCAACAGGGCCTCGTACTGTCGAGAGGCGGGATCGGTCGAGAAGGCCAGATAGCCGCGATACCGGCCCATCGCGTTTTCCAGACCATTCCGGCGCTGCGCAAGCGGGGTGTAGAGTTCGTAGATGCGGTCCTGAACCTCGGGGTCAGGTACCAAAGGCATGATGACAAAGTTCCCGACGGATCGATCGCAGAACATGCCGACACGATTGAACAACTGGAACAGGTCATCCCCATCCTGCGCCGTGTCCAAAAGGGCGCTGATCGTTGGGGTGTCGCGGACGAGGTCGTCGCGTAGGGCGCGGTATTCGGTTAGTATGGCCCCCATGACCTGAGGCGAGGCGGGCGAGAACACCGCGTCGTAAAGGTCCTCAAATTCAGAGGCCTCCGCGATGAGTGCCCCGATCGTTTCGGGGGCTTCGGCAAACGGCACGGCCTCGCGCAGACCGCGCAGGACCTGTCCTTGTTCAAACGTGCTGGCAAAGGCGCAGTCTTTGGCCCAAGGCCCGACGGGACGCACAAACAGGGCGCGGTGGCGGCGGCCATTGCTGTCTTGGGTGCTCCAGTTCTGGTGAATTAACGGCACCGCCGCACAGCCGTCCACGCGGCGCAGTTTGACCAGAGCATTGGCCAGTTGCGCACCATATTTTCCTCGGTGTGCATCAATGCGGGGGCGAATTTCGCCACAGTTGACCTTGCGCAGGCCAAGGAACCGCGCCCATGTGTCGGCGGTGATCACATCCCACGTCAGTTCGGTCAGACCGAAAAACACCTCAGCCGGAAGAAAGCGCCAGTCGTCCGAAAAATCACCAAATTCGTCAAAGGCGTCGACAAGGTCTTTGAACTGTAGGGCCATCAGGGCGACTTCGCCGATGATCTCGCTTAGGGCGTCGTTGAGGTCGGTTTCAAAGCTTTCAAATCGTAGGCTGCTGTCAAAGATGCCGGATAAGGGGTCGCCGTCATAGCTGTCACCGACATACCGGTTCAGGGAATAGGCCTGAGATACGTGGCATTGGCGACTGTCGCGCCAATGGGTTGCGCTTGCCGAGCGTCCGGACTGCGTCACATCCAGATAGCCATACAGACGGTAGTTGATCTGTACCGTGTGGACTTGGCGGTCGGTGCCAAAGACCACGAACGTATTGCTGATGGTGCGGTCCACCGCCTCTTCGATCCCTGCCGCAGCAGGTGTCCCCACACCCAGCGCAAACCCAATCGCGGTGCAAAGCGATGCAAGACGTTTCAACATATCCATCCCCCAATAATCATTCAAATGTGATCAGCCTAAAGGGAAACAGGGCTTCGCGTCAAAGATGTGTCAGGCAATGAAAAACGCCGCCCCGAGGGACGGCGTTTTAAACAACTGCGCGTGGCGGGTCTTAGAAGCCCAGGCCAGCGTATTTGTTTTTGAACTTGGATACACGACCGCCGGCATCCATCAGACGCGACGAACCGCCGGTCCATGCGGGGTGCGACGAGGGGTCGATGTCCAGCGCCAGGGTGTCGCCTTCTTTGCCGTAGGTCGACTTCATCTGAACGATGGTGCCATCGGTCATTTTGACGTCGATGATGTGGTAGTCGGGATGCAGATCTTTTTTCATATCGACGGATCCTTACTTGTCGGCTTTGGGCTTGTAGTTGGTCACTTCGGCGATACGTGCCGATTTACCGCGACGCGAACGCAGGTAGTACAGTTTCGCGCGACGGACTTTACCGCGGCGGACAACTTCGATGCTGTCGATGTTGGTCGAGTGCAGCGGGAACACACGTTCTACGCCTTCGCCAAACGAGATTTTACGCACGGTGAACGAGCCAGCGATGCCGCTGCCGTTTTTGCGCGAGATGCAGACACCTTCATAGTTCTGAACACGCGAACGCGTGCCTTCGGTCACTTTAAAACCGACGCGGATGGTGTCACCGGCTTTGAAATCCGGGATGTCTTTGCCAAGCGCTGCGACTTGCTCGGCTTCCAGCTGTGCGATCAGGTCCATCGCATTTCTCCTATATGCTCACGGTTTTTCCCGCGAAGTTTTCGATCGCCCCAGAGCTCGTGGTCTCTTGCCGGGTCCGCCATGCGCCCGCCCGAGATCAGGTCGAATTTTCCGTATCCTTTGATCCATGCGGTCCCTTGGGTCTTGCCGGCAGAGCAACCGGTTCAACGTCAAGCGCATCTCTCATCGGTAAATGCGACAATGCCGACGAATGGAATCTTCGCCAGCACGGACACATGGCGCGGGTTTTAGGCCCGCCACCGCAGGCAATCAAGCGGTTTGCACGTGAAAATCGCCCGAAAACCCTAGTCTTTGTCGTTTTTTTCGCAAAATTTGGCCCAGAGGTCGGGGCGACGGGCGCGGGTCAGGGCGTGGGACTGTTCCTGACGCCATTCTGCGACCTTGCCGTGGTTCCCGGACAATAGGACATCGGGAATCGTCCGGCCCCGCCAATTCGTGGGGCGGGTGTATTGCGGATGTTCCAAAAGGCCGTTCGAATGGCTCTCTTCTTCGGTCGAGGCCTGATTGCCCAGAACGTTTGGCAAGAGGCGCACGGTCGCGTCGATCATCGCCTGCGCGGCCAACTCGCCGCCGGTCATGACGAAATCGCCAAGGCTGATTTCCTCAACCTGATATTCATCGAGAACGCGCTGATCCACGCCCTCAAACCGGCCACACAGGAACGTGGCACCTTGGGCCTGCGACAGGCGCTGGGCGGTGGCCTGATCAAAGGGGCGACCGCGCGGGGACAGGTAGATCACCGGCCAATCGCCACGTTCATGCGGCGTGCCCTTGGCGGCGTGATCCATGGCGGCACCGACCACATCGGGGCGCAGCACCATGCCCGCGCCACCGCCTGCGGGGGTGTCGTCGACGTTGCGATGCTTGCCCTCACCGAACCGGCGCAGGTCGATGGTCTCTAGCGCCCACAACCCTTGGTCCAGTGCCTTGCCGGTCAGGGACTGTCCCAGTACGCCCGGAAAGGCGTCGGGAAACAGGGTGATGATCTTGGCCGTCCATGCGCCCCGCAGGCGCGGGGTGGGCGACATCAGGTCACGCGGAGTCATTGAGGCGCTGATCGACAGGCGACCGTGGGATTTGGTGGGTGCTTTCATGGCGCTCTCTTAGCCGGTTTCTTTGCCGCCCAAAAGCCCCGAGCCATGCGCGGCGCGCTCGACCCATAGCTGTTTCTTGCGGGCCTCGACGGTGGCATCGTCCAGATCGGACCGGTTCAGGTCCAGATAGGCGCGCAAAAGGGCGTCGTCGCCACGGGCGTTGCGCAGCTCAACGGGTTTCAATGCGGCGCGCCGTTCGGGCGGCATGCGCATCAGGTTCAGGATGGGCGTCGCGGGGCCAAAGGGCAGATCGCGACAGTCATCAAGGTCGTTTGTCAGGACCCTGTGGTCCGGAACGGCGTCGCGAATATCCCCCAGCACCGTGGCAAAATCGGCGGCGTTGGGACAGCGTTCGACAAAGGCGTCAAAGCTCTCGGTCATGCGCGAGGATTTGACATGTTGCCAATAGGCGCTGGGATACCACAACGGGGCGGCGCGTGTGCCCATTACGAATGTCAGTTCCAACCGCCTGCCGAACAGGGCCTGCAACTCTTCGGCGTATCCTTGCAGCAACTCCGGCGCAGCCGAATAATCTGTGGTGCCGTTGCGCCCCGCCATGCATCCCGACAGGTCCTCGGCAGAGACCAACAGTTGCCGTTTGGGCGAAAGGTTCAGATCGCCGACGTATTTGCCAAACAGATAGGCCGCTTTGTGCAGGTTGAACGTATCGCGCTTTTCCGCATAGGTCCGCGCGGCGCGCAGCGTACTTTCGAACTTGTCGCGCAGGCCGATCGCCATGACCGGCCACAATTCGCGCCGATTACGCTTGAGCACCGCCTGTACGCTGGTCGTGCCCGTCTTGTGAAAGCCTGCGTGTATGACGATACGCTGGGGCGGCATATCAGTCGGGGAAGACGCCTTCGGGGGGATCGGCGATGATGCGCCCCGCGTCCAGATCAACCGTGGGCACCGCCGCATTGGTGAAGGGCAACAGGGCCGTGGTTTTCAGACCCGGTCCGAACACCTCAAGCAGATCGCCCGCACCATGGTCATGCACGGCGCGCACGACGCCCAGATGCTTGCCGCCCGTGTCATAGACCTCCAGCCCGATCAGATCGGCGTGGTAATATTCGTCATCGGGCAGGCTGGGTAGTTTGTCACGCGGCGCAAACAGTTGCACGCCGCGCATTTCGTCGGCCTGTTCCTTGGTGCTGATGCCGGTCAGGCGCGCGGCATAGCCGCCCTTGATCGGGCGGGAAATCTTGACCTTGAACTCGCGCCCGCCCTCTTGGTCAAACAGCGGACCATAGGTCGCGATGTCCTCGGGAATGGCGCAAAAGCTTTTCAGACGAACCTCGCCGCGCACACCGAAAGATCCGGCAATCGCACCAACGCATACAAGATCGGATTTGTCGCTCATCTTTCGGGGATCGCCTTGTTCTGGGCCAGAAGTGTCGATGTGATAGCGCACCAGACACGGCGGGGCAATCGCCGCTAGCGCGTCTCGAACGGCAGGTGGCCGCGGCGCTCTTCCCAGCCGACTTTTTGCAACTCGGGGGTGTCACTGGTGGTTTCGGGATAGCCGACACAGAGATAGGCGATCAGACGCCAGTTCTCGGGCACATCCAGATCACGGCACAGGGCCTCGGGGTCCAAGATCGACACCCAGCCCACACCGATCCCGCGCGCCCGCGCCGAAAGCCAGAACAGGTTGATCGCGGAGACCACGGAATAGCGGCGCATCTCGGGCATGGATTGCGCGCCCAGACCGCTGCCTTTGGGGGTTTCTTCGTCGCAAAAGACCGCCAGTTGCACGGGGGCCTCTTGCATGCCGGACAGTTTCAGACCGGCGTACATCTGGGCCTTGTCGCCCGAATATCCATCTAGGGCGCGTTCGTTCGCGGCCTGATAGTTGCTCAGGGCCGCCTGACGGGCGGCCCCGCTGTTCACCTGAACAACGCGCCATGGTTCGGATAATCCGACCGACGGCGCCAACAAGAACGCATCAAGGCATTCCTGCAGCAAGGGCGCGGGAACGGTATCGGTGCGAAAGCGGCGCACGTCGCGCCGCCATTGCATCAGGCTGTCCAGCTGTTGCCGGAACGCGCCGTCAAATTCCCCGTTCCCTGCGGCCATCGCCTTATTCTTCGGCGGCTGCTTCGGTTGCTTCTGCAGCAGCTTCTGCTGCTTCAGCGGCCTTGGCGGCTTTCTCTTCAGCACGGTCCTGAGCTTTCTTGCCCGGAACAGCTTTCTTGGGGTTGTTACGCTCTTTCTTGGTCAGAACGCCAGCAGCTTCCAGCATACGTGCGATACGGTCGGTCGGCTGAGCGCCTTGGTCCAGCCAGTACTTGACGCGCTCCATGTCCATTTTCACGCGCTCTTCGCTGTCTTTGGCCAGCAGCGGGTTGTAGGTGCCCAGTTTCTCGATGAAACGGCCATCGCGGGGCATACGGGAATCCGTCGCAACGATGCGATAGAAGGGACGTTTTTTCGAGCCACCGCGGGCCAGACGAATTTTAAGTGCCATGGGTTTTCTCCTTGAATTGGCGATAACGGGCGGACCCGTTTATTCCTGATGTTTCTCGTGGTGTTTGATGACTTCCTGAATGATGAAATTCAGAAAGGCCTTGGCGAATTCCGGATCAAGGTCGGCGCGTTTTGCCAAATCCTCTAGCCGGGAAATCTGTTTTGCTTCGCGCGCCGGATCGCTGGGCGGCAAGGCATGCTGTGCCTTGAGACGACCAACGGCCTGCGTGTGCTTGAACCGCTCGCCCAAGGTGTAGACGAGGATCGCATCCAGACGGTCGATGCTTTCGCGATGCTCTTTCAAAAGCTCGGCGGCGCGTGCGGCTGTATCAGTCAATGGCAAAGCCTTTCGGTTTGAACAAAGGGTCGCAATAGTGGCTGATCTCAAGCGCGATGCCGTCGGCAATCTGGCTGTTTTTCAACTGCTCGGGCGTCGGGTGGCGATAGACCGCATCGTTGCCGTCAATCGTGGCCGCGCCGTGATCCTTGGCCGCGCCCAGACGCTCGGCCAGACGGATGGAATCAAGGTTCTTGGGGTCGATATAGCTGACCGCGCTGTCCCAACCGCCCTCGGTATAAAAGAACCGCCGCGCCTCATGCGTCGCCTCAAGGGCATAGCCCTTGCCGGCCTTGTCGGGCCAGATGATCCACGCGATCTCCCGCTCGGGCCAGCCTGCGGGCTGCCATCCACCGGCCATGCCATAGGTCTCGTCGGTCGCCTTGTCGTGGATCATCCACATGCCAAAGCCACGGATCTCCCAATGGCCGATCTCGGCGGCATAGAGCATCCACGCCTCGTATTTGTTCAACGGCCCCCCCATGAACCGCGACCGATACGAACTGAACGTCGCCTTGAAATCGGGATAATCCTCGGGCTCGGGGCCACGCAGGACCAAGCGCTCGGTCTCCAGAACGGGAATGTCACGATGGCCCATTACACGGCCTCCGGCTTTGGATGGCGGTAGACGAGGTCATCAGGGTGAGGGCGCGCAGCGGCGTCATCACGTATGGCGCCAAGGCGTTCGGCCAAGGCGATAGAACGCGCGTTTTCTGGGTCGATATAGCTGACGGCAGTTTCCCAACCCAAGGTATTGAACACGTGGGCGCGTGCGGCCTCGGCGGCTTCGAAAGCATAGCCCTTGCCCTCACCGCCCTCGAACATGATCCAACCGATTTCGGTTTCTGGCCAGTCGGCGGGAAACCACGGGCCAACGATCCCCAGAGCGGTGTCATCGTCGCCGGTTTCGGTGACGGTCCACATGCCAAAGCCTTTGATCTGCCAATGGCCCAGTTCTGCCGCAAACAAACGCCATGCTCCGCCAAGGTCTTGCTTGCCGGTGATATATTGGAACCGGTCCGACATCGCGCAGGCGCAAAACGGCTCCCAATCGCGCGGGGCGATCGGGCGCAACGTCAGGCGCGCTGTGTGGATATGGGGCACGGTGGCGGGCATGGTTACTTCTTCTTCCCGAAACCGGACAGGCCCGGCGGCAGGGCCCCACCGCCCAGACCCGGCAACCCACCGGGCAGCTTGCCGCCCATCGCCTTGGCTGCGGCCTCAAGCGCTTTGGGGTCCATCTGCGAGGGGTCCATTTGCGACGGGTCCATACCTGCAGGCAGGCCGCCGCCTTTGCCGAACATGCCCTTCATGGCCTGTTTCAGCATGCCGCCTTTGCCCATTTTACCCATCTTCTTCATCATGTCGGCCATCTGGCGCTGCATTTTCAGCAGCTTGTTCAGGTCCGACACCTCTAGACCCGCACCTTTAGCGATCCGCTTTTTGCGGCTGGCCTGCAGCAGTTGCGGGTTGGCGCGTTCGCGCTTGGTCATGGACTGGATCAGGGCGATCTGCTGTTTCAGAATGCGGTCGTCGAAACCGGCGTCCTGCACCTGTTTGGCCATTTTGCCCATGCCGGGCATCATGCCCATAACGCCTTCCATGCCGCCCATCTTGATCATCTGTTCAAGCTGCATCTTCAGGTCGTTCATATTGAACTGACCCTTTTGAAAGCGCTTCATCATGCGCTCGGCCTGTTCGGCCTCGATCGTCGCCTGCGCCTTTTCGACCAGCGAGACGATATCGCCCATCCCAAGGATACGACCCGCGATCCGTTCCGGATGGAACTCTTCGATCGCGTCCATCTTTTCGCCGAGACCAACAAAGCGGATCGGCTTGCCCGTCACGGCGCGCATCGACAGGGCCGCACCACCACGTCCGTCACCGTCCATACGGGTCAGGACAACGCCCGAAATCCCGATCTGGCCGTCGAACTGTTCGGCGACGTTCACCGCGTCCTGACCAGTCAGACCGTCAACCACCAGCAGGGTCTCGCGCGGGGTGACGACGTTGCGCACGTCCTCGACCTCTTGCATCAGCACATCGTCGATATGCAGACGGCCTGCGGTGTCCAGCATATAGACGTCATAGCCGCCCATGGTCGCCTGTTGCTTGGCGCGTTTGGCGATATCGACCGGCGACTGGCCCTGAACGATGGGCAGGGTGTCGACCCCGATCTGGGTGCCAAGCACGGCCAGCTGATCCTGCGCCGCCGGACGGTAAACGTCGAGCGAGGCCATCAGAACGCGCTTGCCGTTCACATCCTTCAGACGTTTGGCCAGTTTCGCGGTGGTCGTGGTTTTACCCGACCCCTGCAGGCCCACCATCAGGATCGGGGCAGGCGGGTTGTCGACCTTTAGCGTGCCGGGCTCACCTTCGCCCGACAGGACGCCGATCAGCTCGTCATGGACGATTTTGACGACCTGCTGGCCCGGGGTGACCGATTTGGTGACGGCCTGGCCGGTCGCCTTGGTCTGGACCGCTTTGACGAAATCGCGCGCGACGGGCAGCGAGACATCGGCCTCAAGCAGGGCGACGCGCACTTCGCGCAGGGCGGTTTTTACATCATCTTCGGACAGGGCGCCCTGTTTGGTCAGACGATCAAAGACGCCAGATAGGCGTTCGGATAGATTTTCAAACATGCCTTGGCCCTCCAACGACCGGTTATGCCTTGCCCGATCCAGATAAGACCGAACGCCCAAAACACCAACGGCACCAGTGGGCGCAACGCGCTGACTGGTGGCGATCCCTGCATCATGCAAAGGGACCGGAAGGTTTCACGCTTCCGGGGTTTGGGGCGCGTTTAGGCGCGATGTTCGACAGAGTCAAGGAAAACAGCGCATCCGCGCTTATCCGCGGCCTTGCTCATGTTCCAGACGCAGACGGGCGACGGTTTCGTTGCGCTCGGACGTCAGTTGGTCGCGCAGGCTGTTGGCGACGTAATCCATATGCGCCTCAACCGCCGCGCGGGCGGCTGCGGGATCGCGGGCCTGAAGGGCGGTGTTGATCGCGCGGTGCTGATCCAGCAGTGCGCCGCGCGTCGTGCGCTGTTTGAACATGATCTGACGGTTGTAAAACACGCCCTCGCGCAGCAGCTCGAACATCGACCGCATCATGTGCAGCATTACGACGTTATGGGACGCCTCGATGATCGCCATGTGGAAATCCGCGTCCAACCGCGCCTCGTCCGTCGGATTGCGCTTGGGGTGGGCGGCCTCCATTTTCGCGAACACGGTGTCGATCACCTGTAGGTCGATGTCCGAGGCCAGTCGCGCCGCACGTTCGGCGGCCAGACCCTCCATATCGCGGCGAAAGGCGATATAGTCAAACACGGCCTCATCATGGTTGCCGAACAGCTTGATCAACGCGGGCGAAAAGGCGGATCCCAACACCTCGGCCACGAAAATACCGGCACCGGCGCGGCTGACCAAAAGGCCGCGTTCCTGCATCTCGCCGACCGCTTCGCGCAAGGACGGGCGCGACACGCCAAGACGCTCGGACAGTTCGCGTTCGGACGGCAGGCGTTCACCGGGACGCAGAATACCCTTTAGGATCAACAGTTCGATTTGTTTCTGAACCGACTGGGACAGGCGTTCAGGGTTGACCTTTTGAAAGGGCATGGCTCACTCCGTAATTGGTCGGATCATATGACCAAAGCGCCGTGTCGCCAATCAAAAAAGGCCAGCGCGAGGCTGGCCTTTTGGTCTTGGGTGTCGGGATCGCTTAGGCGTTCGGGCGGATGATGATTTCCACGCGACGGTTTTGGGCGCGACCGGCCTCATCAAGGTTGGAGGCAACGGGTTCGGCTTCGCCGCGACCAATGGCGCGCAGGCGTGAGGACGACACACCCGAATTGATCAGGATGCTGGTCACGGACTGGGCGCGCTGGGCCGACAGTTGTTGGTTATAGCTGGCCGAGCCGGTGTTGTCGGTGTGGCCAATCACATCCACGGTCGTGTCGGGGTATTCGTTCAGGCTATTGGCGAGAACGCGCAGATCGCTGGTGAGGCTGCTGCTGACCACGGCGCTATCTACGGCGAACAGGATGTCTTGGGGCATGGTCACGATCAACTCGCTGCCAGTGTTGACCACCTTGATCTGGCCGTTGTCAAAGTCGTTCTTCAGGTCCTGCGCCTGTTGATCAAGCTGCGACCCGATCAGGCCACCAATCGCGGCACCGGCAACCGCACCGATCAGGGCGCCGTTCTTGGTGTCTTTGTCATTATCACCCAACAGCGCGCCGGTTGCAGCGCCCAGAGCCGTGCCAAGTGCCGCGCCCTCAATCGTGCGCTGGCGCGGGTTGTCGGTTGCGGTGTTGACGTCGGTACAGGCCGACAGGGCGACCAGACCGGCAAGGGCCGTGGCGGCGGTGGTTTTCAAAATAGGCATGTTATCCTCTGTTCTGCTCGCGGCCCCGTCGGGGCGTGTTTTGCGGCAATATATATGGTGAGGAAACACGCGTCGGAATGGTTTGGTTCCGGTATTTTACGTATCGGGCGATGAACCGCGCATCATGGGCGTCTTTATGCCGATACGCTGTCACAATCGACGCGCGCGCCTTCCCACGCCAGCATGGCGCGTTTGACCGGCAACCCCCAGTGATAGCCGCCCAGCCCGCCGGATTTGCGCAGCGCGCGATGACACGGGATAATCCAACTGATCGGATTGCGGCCCACGGCGGTGCCGACGGCGCGCACGGCCTTGGGGTTGCCGACGGCCTGTGCGATGTCGGAATAGGTGGTCACATGGCCCGATGGGATGTTCAGCAAGGCCTGCCAGACCTGCAAATGGAACGGCGCCCCGATCAGGTGCAGGGGCATATCGCCGGACTGACCGCTGTCGGCCCCAAAGGACGCGGCGACCCACGGGGCAATGCGCGACGGGTCCTCGACATAGTCGGCGGCGGGCCAGCGGCGTTTCAGATCACCCAGTGTCGCGTCGCGCCCCGTCTCGGACGCAAACCCCATGGCGCACAGACCCTTATCCGTGCCCATGGCCAGTGTGTCGCCAAACGGCCCGTCGAACCAGCCCCAATAGATCGTCAATCCCTCCCCCCCGCGGGCATATTGACCGGGCGTCATCGCCTGCCATGTGACGAACAGATCATGCAGCCGCCCCGATCCCGACAGGCCCATCGCCTGTGCGGTTTCCAGCGTCGTGTGATTGAGGCGCAAGAGGTCCTTGGCATGGTCCAGCGTCAGGTATTGCTGATACCGTTTGGGGGACACGCCCGCCCATTGGGTAAAGACGCGTTGGAAATGGGCGGGGCTCATCCCCATGTCGCTGGCCAGTTGATCCAGCGTCAGGGGCATCCCGCCCGCCGCGTCGATCTGTTCGATGGCGCGGCGGATCACGCCGAAATGGTAGTGCTGTTCGGGGGTGTCCATGGCGGGGCTCCTTTCCATCCTAGGCTAGGGGGCGGCGCGCGCATTTGCGACCCGAAACTTGCGCAATGTGATGGGATGGGGGCGAATAGGGCCTTGCCGGAAGTGGCCCCCTTGGGCATACCCCGTGATATGGCAAAACAGCTTGATTATCACACGATCCACGAGATCTTTACGCGGTTTGAGGCCCAAGAGGCCGAGCCCAAGGGCGAACTTGACCACGTCAACGCCTATACCTTGGTGGTGGCGGTGGCCCTGTCGGCACAGGCCACTGATGCGGGCGTGAACAAGGCGACCAAGGCGTTGTTCGAAATCGCCGACACGCCGCAAAAGATGCTGGATCTGGGCGAGGAAGGTCTGATCGAACACATCAAGACCATCGGCCTGTTCCGCAACAAGGCCAAGAACGTGATCAAGCTGAGCCGCATTCTGGTCGATGACTATGACGGTCAGGTGCCGTCGTCGCGCGCCGCGCTGCAATCCCTGCCGGGGGTGGGGCGCAAGACCGCGAACGTTGTTCTGAACATGTGGTTCCACTATCCGGCGCAGGCGGTTGATACGCATATCTTTCGCCTTGGCAACCGCAGCGGCATCGCGCCGGGCAAGGATGTGGACGCCGTTGAGCGCGCGATTGAGGACCACATTCCCGTGGAATTCCAACAGCACGCGCATCATTGGATGATTTTACACGGGCGCTATACCTGCAAGGCCCGTAAACCCCTATGCGGCACCTGTATCATTCGCGATCTGTGCCAGTTCGAGGAGAAGAACCTGTGAGCAAAACCTACCAAGTTGTCGGCATCGGGAATGCCGTGGTCGATGTCCTGACCCAGAGCGACGATGCGTTTCTGGACAAGATGGGCATCCAGAAGGGGGTGATGCAACTGGTTGAGCAGAGCCGTGGTGCGCTGCTCTATGATGCGATGGGGGAACGCACGCTGGCCGCTGGGGGTTCGGTTGCGAACACGGTTGCGGGGATCGGGAATCTGGGCCTGAAAACCGGCTTTATCGGGCGCGTGCATGACGATGAGCTGGGCCAGTTCTATGCCCGCGAGACCGAGGATGACGGTACCGCGTTCATCAACCCGCCGGTCGCGGGGGGTGAGTTGCCGACGTCGCGTTCGATGATCTTCGTTTCGCCCGATGGCGAGCGGTCGATGAACACCTATCTCGGGATTTCGGCCGAGGTTGGTCCCGAGGATGTCGATGACGCGGTGGTCGGCGATACCGAGTTTCTGTTCCTTGAGGGGTATCTCTACGACAAGCCCAAGGGCAAAGAGGCGTTCGAGAAGGCCGCCAAAACCTGTCAGGCGGCGGGCGGTCAGGCGGGTATTGCACTAAGCGATCCGTTCTGTGTCGACCGTCACCGCGCGGATTTCCGGCGGCTGGTCAAGACGCTGGATTTCGTGATCGGGAATGAGCACGAATGGTCGTCTCTGTATGAAACCGACCTGTCGGCGGCGTTGGAGCAGGCGGCGGCGGAATGCGGCACGATTGTCTGTACGCGCTCGGGCGGAGATGTTGTGATCGTGCGCGGCGACGAAGAGGTCATCGTGCCGGTGACTCCTGTAAAGCCCGTTGATGCGACGGGTGCGGGCGATCAGTTCGCGGCCGGTTTCCTTTACGGTCTGGCGACTGGTGTTTCGCTGGACGTGGCGGGCAAGATGGGCGTCATCGCCGCGCGTGAGGTCATCGGCCATTTCGGCGCGCGTCCCGAAACGGATCTGGGCGCGTTGTTCCGCGAAGGCGGCGTTCTCTAAGGACGGTTGGCGGGGGAGGCTCCCGCCAAAACCCACCGCGCCAAGGCGCGTCGGTTTTGTTGGGCGTGGCCGCCGCATGCGCGGCGGCGGGCCCGCAAGGTGGGGAGGTCAGTCGCCGAGTTTGGCGTGCACCTCATCCAGATCGATTTCCCCGATCGGATATTTGTTCCCCGGATTTTCAAAGTCGTATTTGAACAGGTTGAAATCGCGTTTGTAGATTTCATAGACCAGATGCATCGACAGATCGTCGAAGTAATCTTCGACCGGATGGGCGCGTTTTGGGCCGTGGCCTTCGGATTCGTTGAAACGCGGGATGGAGGCGAGGTCGACGTCGTGGCGCGTGTCGATGGCGTCCAGAACCTCTTGCATCCCGTCGTTAAACGTCTCGGTGTAAAAGATTTTGTCGTAGCGCCCGCCGTTCACGATAAAGGTCGAGATATGGCCCGACATGGCCGACCAATGGATGTCGGGTTCCATCGGGCGGCGCCAGCGGATGGTATCCCGCGCGAACAACAGGAACCGGCGAAAGCTCTGGATCTGGTCGAAATCGTCCTTGCCCTCATCGCCGCCGACTTCAATCCCGTATTTCTGGATCAACAGCGGCACGAGGTTCCCGCGATAGCGGCGGCCGTTGCGCTGAATCCCGCAGATCTTGTCAAAGAAGGAACTGAGGATCCGCGTGTACGGGTTTCGCACACAGGTGAAGGCGTAGGAGCTATGGTTCAGCACGTTGTCGGTGATCGGTTGCTGGCTGTGCTCTAGCGACCATTTATGCAGGCCGGAGGTCGCATCGTGGATGTCCCCGTCAAAGAATTCCCCGTGGTCCGAGTAAAACATGATCTGACCGATGGTCGAGCACGCACATTTCGGCACCACGCGGTACACGACGCTCTCACTCTCGGTCATCCAGGTGCCGGGAAACCCCATGTGCCTTTGCCTCCGTTACGCAACACTTTGATTAGGCGTATTACTTTGTTTAAACAAAGCAAATAAAGTGCGTTTATTCAATGGAGCATAGACGTTAGTAAAGACGTATCGTCGACAAACTTGGGACCATCCCTGCGAAATGGCCAAAATCGCCTATATCCTGCTGTGCCACAAAGACCCTGAGGCCATCATCCGTCAGGCGGAGCGCCTGTCGGCGGCGGGCGATTATCTGTCGATCCATTTCGATGCGCGCGCCGACAAGGCCCAGTTCGAGATGATCCGCGAATCCCTGAAGGACAATCCGAACGTCGTTTTCGCGAAAAAGCGGATCAAGTGTGGCTGGGGCGCGTGGTCCTTGGTTGAGGCCACGTTGCACGCCGTGCGCGCCGCCGAACAGGCGTTTCCGCGCGCCACGCATTTTTACATGCTGTCGGGCGATTGCATGCCGATCAAGTCGGCGGAATATGTCCACGATTTCCTTGATGGCACCGACATCGACTATGTCGAGAGCTTTGACTTCTTCAACTCGGACTGGATCAAGACCGGGATGAAGGAAGACCGCCTGTACTATCGCCACTATTTCAATGAACGTACGCATAAGTGGCTGTTTTACACGTCTTATGAGTTGCAGAAAAAGCTGGGCCTGAACCGCAAGGTGCCGTCGGACATTCAGGTCATGATCGGTAGCCAGTGGTGGTGCCTGCGCCGTCGCACGATTGAGGCGATCCTCGAATTTTGTGAGCAGCGTCCTGATGTGCTGCGGTTCTTTAGCACCACGTGGATTCCGGATGAGACGTTCTTTCAGACGCTTGTGCGCCATCTGGTGCCCGAGTCCGAGATCAACACGCGGACGCTGACGTTCCTGATTTTCTCGGACTATGGGATGCCGGTGAATTTCTATAACGATCAGTACGATCTGTTGCTGTCACAGGATTTTCTGTTCGCGCGCAAAATCTCGCCCGACGCGAAGGAGCTGAAACGCCGATTGGGCGCGCTTTATACCAGCAAGGGGGTTGAGTTCAAAATCTCGAACGAGGGGCGCAGCCTGTTCAAGTTCCTGACGGGACGCGGGCGGATCGGACGTCGCTATGCGCCGCGATTCTGGGAGGCCGAGGCCAGTCTGGGTCGTGAACGCGAGTTGATGATCGTGACCTGCAAGAAATGGCACGTGGCCAAGCGTTTGGTCGACAAGACGCGGCAGGTGACGAACCTGCCCGCGATCGAATATCTGTTCAATGAGGACGCGACCGAACTGCCCGATCTGGGCGGGATTCAGACGACGTTGGAAAAACGCACGCGCCACCGGCGGGCGTTGATGCGGATGCTGTTTGATTACTATGAAACCGACCGGTTGCTGATCTGTCTGGACCCCAGCAGTCTGGACCTGATGCAGGATTTTTACGCCGACCGGTGCACGACCAAGCTGCTGGAGATCAAGACCGAGTTCACGGATGACTATCTGCTTGGCCATGCGCGGCGCGTGGGTCTGGCGGGCGAGCGCACCCCGCCCGAGGTGATTGAGCGTCTGTTGCCCACGATCCGCTATGACGTGGTGTTTGAAAGCGACCGCATCCGTGATGCCGATTTCCCGCATTTCCACCGCATCCGCGAAAGCGCCAGTCCCGAGGAAAACGCTGTGCCATTGGCGCAGTTTCTAGACGTGACGCCCGAGCAGGCGCTAGAGGTCGCGGCGACCGATTATCTGTACGTAGATTGAGGACCAAAATGGCCTATTCCTATGATCCGCAAAACATCTTTGCCAAGATTCTGCGCGGCGAAATTCCCTGCAAATCCGTTCTGGAGACCGAGCATTGTCTGGCGTTCGAGGATATCGCGCCGCAGGCCCCGAACCATGTGCTGGTCATCCCCAAAGGGCCCTATGTCTGTTATGATCATTTCGCCGCCGAGGCCAGCGATGCCGAGGTTGTCGATTTCACCCGCACCATTGGCAAAATCTGCGCGATGCTAGGGGTTGAGCCGGGCCATGGCGGTGGCGGCTATCGTTTGATCGCCAATTCGGGCGAGGCGGCGGTCCAAGAGGTTCCGCACCTGCATGTGCATGTGTTGGCTGGACGTCCGTTGGGCCGCATGTTGGAGCGCGCCTAAGCGTCGGAATCGAGTATTTTTGCCAAGATGAAGACACCCCGTTTCCGGATCAGGAGGCGGGGTGTTTTGCGGTTAGGGCGAGGAAGGCGTCTTCGAGATCGGGTTCTTGGGTGCGGATGTCGCGGATGTTCATGCCAGCGGCGCGGATCGCCTCAATCAGGTGACCGGTGGTGATGGTCGATTGGCTGTAGGTAAAGGCGTGGGTGCCGTCGTGGCCGATGGTGTGGATGATGCCATCGGGCAGGGGGACGGCGGTGGGCGCGTCGCCCTCGGGGGTGATGACGAGGGTTTTCTGGTCCATCCGTCCGATCAGGTTCGCGGTGGTGTCGCGCGCGATCAGTTGCCCGTTGTCGATGATGCCGATTTCATCGCACATCTCTTGGGCCTCTTCGAGGTAGTGGGTCGTCAGGATGATCGTCATGCCCTGTTCGTTCAGGCGGCGCACATTGGCCCAGAGCATGTTGCGCAGTTGGATATCGACCCCTGCGGTCGGCTCATCAAGGACAAGGATTTGGGGGCTGTGGACCAGTGCCTTGCCCAGCAAGAGCCGGCGCCGCATCCCGCCCGAGAGCGAGCGGGCATAGGCCTCGGCCTTGTCCGTGAGGCCGATCAGTTCGAGGATGTCTTCGGTTTTGCGTTGGGATTTCGGCACGCCGTAAAGGCCCGCCTGCACGTCCAAGGCACCGCGCGGGGTGAAGAACGGATCGAGGTTCAGTTCCTGTGGCATGACGCCGATGGCCGCGCGGGATTGGCGTGGGTTCACGTCCTGATCGAACCCCCAGATTTTCACCGAGCCTTGGGTTTTGACGACCAGACCGGCCAGAATGTTGATCAAGGTGGATTTGCCCGCGCCGTTCGGCCCCAAGAGGCCAAAGATCGATCCCGACGGGATGTCGAGATCGATGCCGCGCAGGGCGTCTTTGGGCGGTTGGTTCCCTGCGGCGCGGTAGGTTTTGCGCAGGTTGCGGATTTCGATCGCGTTTTGGGTCATGTTGTGCCCTTCTGGCCTTGTCCGTGCGGCGGGACTTGGTATCATGCGCCCTGATCTATCGCGCGCCGCGACTTGCGGCAAGATATGGAGCCACGGAATGACGATTGCAGCCCCTGAAACCGAAGTTGTAAGCGCTTGGCGCGTTGCCTGTGATGGTGGCGAGGGCGCCCTTGGGCATCCGCGTGTGTGGCTGCAGATCGACCACGACAAGGGCTTTGTCGAATGTGGCTATTGCGACAAGAAATTCGTGCATGAGAGCGCGGCCGACGCGGCCAAGTAATCCCCCGAGCGGTGGATGCTGTTGCGGGGCGCGGCGGATCTCAGAACGTCACCGGCCCCGCCAAAGGAGCCATCCATGAGCTTTGGCAAGGGCTGTCACCTGCATCTGATTGACGGGTCGGCGTTCATTTTTCGCGCCTTTCACGCCCTGCCGCCGTTGACGCGGAAGTCCGACGGGCTGCCTATTGGGGCGGTCGCGGGGTTCTGCAACATGATCTTCAAGATGGTTGAGGACAATCGCGGTCCCGACGCGCCGACCCATGTGGCGGTGGTGTTTGACAAGGGGTCGCACACGTTCCGAAACGACCTCTATGATCAGTACAAGGCGAACCGCGACGCCATGCCAGAGGATCTGCGCCCGCAGATGCCCCTGACGCGGGAGGCGACGCGCGCCTTTAACATCGCCTGTCTGGAACTGGAGGGCTATGAGGCCGACGACATCATCGCGACCCTGTCGGTGCAGGCGCGCGATGCCGGTGGTCGGGTGACGATCATCAGTTCGGACAAGGACCTAATGCAACTGGTCGGTGGCGGCGTCGAGATGATGGACGCCATGAAGAACAAGCGTATCGGAGTCGAAGAGGTCGAGGAAAAGTTCGGCGTTGGTCCCGACCGTGTGATCGACATTCAGGCCCTTGCCGGGGATAGCGTCGATAACGTGCCCGGTGCACCGGGAATCGGGGTGAAAACCGCGGCCTTGCTGATCAACGAATACGGCGATCTGGAAACCCTGCTGGACCGCGCCGAAGAGATCAAACAACCCAAGCGCCGTCAGACCCTGATCGAGCACCGCGCGCAGATTGAGCTGTCCAAGCAGCTGGTCACGCTGGATTGCAACACGCCGATTGACGTGGCGCTGGACGATCTGGAACTGCGCGCGCCTGAGGCAGACGTGCTGTTGCCGTTTCTGGCCGAGATGGAATTTCGCACCCTGACGAAACGTGTCGCCGATAGTTTGGGGGCCGAGGCGCCCGCGATTGATGACACGCCTGCGGCGACGGGTGGGGGCGCGGCGACGCCCGCCGATGCACCCGAGTTCCCACCGATTGACCCCGAAGCCTACGAATGCGTGCGCGATGCCGAGGCATTGCAGGTCTGGATCGACGCGATCCGACACACGGGCGTTGTCGCGGTGGACACGGAAACCACCGGTCTGGACGACATGCGCGCGGACCTTGTCGGGGTCTGTCTGGCGGTCGAACCCGGTCGGGCCTGTTACATCCCGTTGGCGCATAAATCCGGCGCGGATGATCTGTTCGGGTCCGGTTCATTGGCCGAGGGGCAGATGGACATGGACCAAGCCCTGTCGATGTTGAAACCCGTGCTTGAGGATCCGGCGATCCTGAAGATCGGGCAGAACATGAAATACGACGCCAAGATACTGTTTCGCTATGGGATCAATGTGACGGCGTTCGATGACACGATGCTGATGTCTTATGCCTTGCATGCTGGTCTGCACGGGCATGGCATGGATGCCCTGTCCGAACGGTATCTGGACCACGAGCCGATCCCGATCAAATCGCTGTTGGGGACGGGGAAATCGGCGATCACCTTTGATCTGGTGCCGATTGATCAGGCCGTCGCCTATGCCGCCGAGGATGCGGATATCACCCTGCGCCTGTGGACGTTGTTCAAACCGCAATTGCATCAGAAACAGGTCACTACGGTTTATGAGACGTTGGAACGTCCGCTCTCGCCTGTTCTGGCCTCGATGGAACGCACCGGCATCTTGGTCGACCGAGATACCCTGTCGCGGATGTCGAACGCCTTTGCCCAGAAAATGGCGGGGCTAGAGGCCGAAATCCACGAACTGGCCGGTCAGCCATTCAATGTCGGTTCGCCCAAACAGTTGGGTGAGATCCTGTTTGATAAGATGGAGCTGCCCGGCGGGAAAAAGGGCAAAACCGGCGCCTATGCGACCGGTGCGGATATTTTGGAAGACCTCGCCGCCGAGGGGCATGACCTGCCTGCGCGTGTTCTGGATTGGCGACAGCTGTCGAAACTGAAATCGACCTATACCGATGCGCTTCAGGATCACATCAATCCCGAAACGGGCCGCGTGCACACGTCATATGTGCAGACTGGCGCGAACACGGGGCGCTTGGCGTCCACCGATCCGAACCTGCAAAACATCCCCGTGCGCAGCGAAGAGGGCCGCCGCATCCGCGAGGCGTTCGTCGCCGCACCAGGGCGCAAAATCCTAAGCCTCGACTATAGCCAGATTGAGCTGCGCATCTTGGCCCATGTCGCGGGGATCGACACGTTGAAACAGGCGTTTCGCGACGGACAGGATATCCACGCCATGACGGCCAGCGAGATGTTCGACGTGCCGCTGGACGAAATGACCTCGGACATCCGGCGTCAGGCCAAGGCGATCAACTTTGGCGTCATCTACGGCATCTCGGGCTTTGGCCTTGCGCGCAATCTGCGCATACCGCGCGCCGAGGCGCAGGGGTTCATCGACCGTTATTTCGAACGTTTTCCGGGTATCCGCGAATACATGGATGACACCGTGAAATTCGCCAAGGATCACGGATACGTCCAGACCTTGTTCGGACGCAAAATCAACACGCCCGAGATCAACGCCAAGGGGCCGGGCGCGGGCTTTGCCAAGCGCGCGGCGATCAACGCCCCGATCCAAGGCACCGCCGCCGACATCATCCGGCGCGCCATGATCCGTATGCCCGATGTGATCGCGGACCTGCCTGCCGAGATGCTGTTGCAGGTGCATGACGAACTGCTGTTCGAGGTGGATGAAGACGCCGTTGACGCCACCATCGACGCCGTGCGCACCGTGATGGAGGGCGCAAGCGCCCCCGCCGTGCATCTGGACGTGCCGTTGGTTGTGGATGCGGGCACCGGCGCGAACTGGGCCGAGGCGCACTGACCCCTAGGCGGGGGTGGCGATGATCCGTCCCCGCGGGCTGAACCCCTGATCCGGCGCGGCATCGCGGGCGTGGGTCAGGGTCGTGGCGCGCGGTGTCACCGTGCCGACGTCATGGCCCATCGCCATCTGTACACCAAGGGCCGCGAAATTCACTCCCGTATGCACCGCCGCATCCACCGTCGCCCAAAAGCGCGGGTTGCATTCGATAAACCGCAGCACCCCGTCACGCGCATCGCGGCGCATGTCGAAATGGGCGACCCCGCTGAACCCCGTCTGCGCGACCAGTTGGCGGGCCATGTCATAGGCGTCGGGGTCGTCAAAGAACCGTAGGCGGTGTTGCCCGTCCCACGCCTGAACCGCATGGGCAATGATGCGGCCACGGTCGGCAAGGATGCTGATGTCTATGTCTTTGCCGGGCAGGTATTCTTGGATCAGGAACGGCACCTGAACGGCGGGCCATTGGGCGAGGGCGGCGGCCATCTCTTCGCGGTTGGACACGCAATGGATGCCGATCCCGCCCCCGATTGCCAAGGGTTTCATCACCGCCGGAAAGGGCACGGCGTTCAGGGCAGGATCATCCAGCGACTGGATCAACATGCCCCCCGGACTGGGCAGGTCCAGATCGCCCAGCAACCGATGAAACGACCATTTGTTGTCCAGCGTGTCGATCAGGCCGGGTGTGGCCGTCGCGAACCCCGCGCACATCGGGTGCAGCGCGCCGCCCGCATTGGCCAACATCCGTGTCGCCCGCATATCTGTGGGCACCAGAACCGCCCCGCCAAGGCTTGCCGCGTGTTCCTGAACGGCGTTCATCGCGTCGTATTCGGATTGGGCAAAGACGTTGCGGGGCAGGGCGCGCGCATGCGGCGGGCAGAGATCCGCGTCCATCCGGTTCAGGGTCTGGGGTGTCGACACAATGGAATAGGGCACATCGGCCGCGCGAAGGCATTTCGCCACCGACATCAGGATATTGCCCTGAACCCCAAATAAAACCGCACCCATCGAATGCCCCTACACCAAAGTCTAGGCGGTTCTATCAGAAGTATGGCGCCGATAAATGAGAAAGAGGCGTTAGTTTTCACCGCATTCGTTGTGTCCGCCCGCGCCAAGGCTATAGTGGCGGTAAATCAAGGGTGACCATCATGCCCCACGACCACCACCACCATCATATTGACGCCTCGACGGGTGACCGGCGGGTAGTTTGGGCGATTGCCGTGAACATGCTGCTGACCGTGGCACAGATCGTGGGCGGGGTGTTGTCGGGCTCACTGGCACTGATCGCGGATGCGATCCACAATTTTTCCGATGCTGTGTCCCTGATCATCGCGTTTTTTGCCCGACGGATTGCGCGTCGCCCGATGGATGACCAGATGACGTTTGGCTATGGCCGCGCCGAGATCGTGGCGGCGATGATCAACTATACAACCCTGTTCGTGGTGGCGTTTTACCTGATTGCCGAGGCGGTGATGCGTCTGCTTGATCCCCCGCCGGTTCAGGGCTGGACGGTGGTGATCCTTGCCGGTGTGGCGCTGATCATCGACGCGGTGACGGCGGCGCTGACCTATGCGATGTCCAAGGACAGCCTGAACATCCGCGCGGCCTTTGTGCATAATCTGGCGGATGCGCTGGGCAGTGTTGCGGTGATCGTGGCGGGGACGCTGATCCTGTTGTTCGACTGGCGCTGGGTTGATCCGGTGATCACGCTGATGATTGCGGGTTACATCCTGTGGCACGCGTGGTCCGATGTGGGGCCGGTGGTGCGGATTTTGATGCTGGGCAGCCCGCCCAACCTGTGCCGCACCCGTATTGGCGATGCGGTGCGCGACGTGGATGGGGTTGTTGACATCCATCACGCGCATCTGTGGCAGATGGATGAACGCAAGAACGCCTATCAGGCCCATGTGGTGATCACAGAGGGTGCCGAGGGCGGCGCGATCACGGCAGAGATCAAAACGCGGCTGGCGGCGGAGTTCGACCTGACCCATGTGACATTGGAGATCGAAACCGCGCAAACCGGATGCGCCGACCGCGCGGCCTGTGCCCCCTAGGGCAAATCGGCCTCGGGCGTGATCGGGAAAAACACCCCGCCCGACCACAGGCCCAACCACGGCGCACCGTCATGTTCGGCCACCACAGCCAGATCGATCAGGCGATAGAAACTCTTGCGGTCGATCCGCGCCTCTAGGTTTGCGCGGATGGTGACATAAGGGGCCGGTTCGCCGGTCGTTTCATCAATTTCGACCCGAATCGGATGATCGGGACCGGCGGTCGCCGCATCGGCCACATTGGTGAAAAAGGTGATCTTTTGGGCATCGCCCTCGCCCGTCACCTCAAAATCCTGCGCAATAAACGGCGCATCTTCGACGGTGATGCCCACTTTTTCGACCGGCGTGACCAGAAAAAAACTGTCATCATCCTTGCGTAGGATGGAGGCGAACAACCGCACCAAACCCTGTCGTCCTATGGGTGTTCCAAGGTAAAACCATGTCCCGTCGCGCGCAATTCGGATGTCTAAATCCCCGCAAAACGGCGGGTTCCACAGATGCACCGGCGGCGGGCCTTTTTTGCCAGCGGCGCGCGCGGCCTCGGCCAGATTGTCGACGGTGGGTTTCACGATCATTTGTGCCATAGTTCTTTTTGCCATTTGTGCGCAGAGGCATAGATGTCTTTAATGGCAGCATATAGTTTTGAATTGGAGTTTGTCATGACCGACGATGCCACCTTGGTTGCCGACATTGAAACCCTTGGCGCGCGCCTGACTGAAGCCAAGGCCAGCATCACCAAGCGGTTCATCGGCCAACCCCGCGTTGTGGACCTGACGCTGTCGGCGTTGTTGTGCGGCGGGCACGGGTTGCTGATCGGTCTGCCGGGGCTGGGCAAAACGCGGCTGGTCAGCACGGTCTCGACGGTGATGGGCCTAAATTCTTCACGCATCCAATTTACACCGGATTTGATGCCCGCCGATATTCTGGGCTCGGAAATCCTTGAAACCGCGACCGACGGGTCGCGCAACTTCCGGTTCGTCAAAGGTCCGATTTTCTGTCAGCTGTTGATGGCGGATGAGATCAACCGCGCCAGCCCGCGAACCCAATCGGCCCTGTTGCAGGCGATGCAGGAAAAATCGGTGACCATCGCGGGCCATGCGCATGAACTGTCCCCGCCGTTCCACGTTCTGGCCACGCAAAACCCGCTGGAACAAGAGGGGACCTATCCCTTGCCCGAGGCCCAGTTGGACCGGTTTTTGGTACAGATTGACGTGCCCTATCCCGACCGCAAGACCGAACATGACATCCTGATCGCGACCACCGGCCTTGCCGAAGATGAGGCGCATGAGGTGTTCACCGCCGCCGAGTTGATCAAGGCGCAGGAAACCATCCGACGCATGCCCGTAGGTGAAACCGTTGTCGCCGCTATCTTGGATCTGGTGCGCGCCTGTCGTCCCGGTGACGCGGATGCGCCCGCCGTGGTGCGCGAGAACGTCGCCTGGGGTCCGGGGCCGCGTGCGGCGCAGGCGCTGATGCTGACCGTGCGGGCCGAGGCATTGTTGCAGGGCCGTTTGGTGCCCAGCATTGACGACGTCGCCGCGATGGCCGGTCCGGTTCTGAAACACCGGATGGCGCTGGGCTTTGCCGCGCGGGCGCGTGGCGAGAACCTGGATGACATCATCGCGGCCGTGACCGAACAGACCTGTCGCGGGGTTTCGGCGGCGTGAGTTCGCCCGCCCATCTCCGCGCGCAGGCCCAGACGCTTGCCGGACCGCTACCGCCGCTTTTGGCCGGGGCCGAGCATTTGGCGGCGACGATCTTGTTGGGCGAACACGGGCGACGGCGCGCGGGCACGGGCGATGAGTTCTGGCAATACCGCCCCGCCACCATCGGGGATGAGGCACGCAATATCGACTGGCGCCGGTCCGCGCGGACAGACACGCCATTCGTGCGGGAAAAGGAATGGCAATCGGCCCAAAGCGTGATCCTGTGGGTCGATGATGCCCAATCCATGGAGTTTTCGGGCGACGGATCGCATGGCACAAAATGCGAACGCGCGCGTCTGTTGGCGCTGGCCGTTGCGGTGTTGCTGATGCGCGGGGGCGAGCGTGTGGGCCTCAGTGGGTTTGACCTGCCTCCGCGCCACGGCAACATGCAACTGCTGCGTTTGGCCGAGGCGTTCAGCACGCCCGCCGCCGACACCGATTTCGGTGAGCCCGAGGCACGCGGCATGCTGCCCCAATCGCGCGCCCTGTTCGTGTCCGATTTCATGGGCGACCTTGCACCGGTTGAGGCCGCATTGGCCAAGGCCGCAGATCGCGGCGTGCGCGGGGCGTTGCTACAGGTGCTGGATCCACAGGAAGAGGCGTTTCCCTTTGACGGGCGCACGATTTTCCAGAGCATGGCCGGCGCGATCAAGTTCGAGACCAATCAGGCCGCCGATCTGCGCAGCCGCTATATCGACCGTCTGAACGACCGCCGCGCGCGTCTGCGCGACCTGGCCCGCCACGCGGGGTGGCATTACACCTGTCACCACACAGGTGAGAGCGCGCAATCGGCCCTGATGTGGCTGTTTGGTGCGCTGGAAAGGGGGCGGTGATGCTGACGCTGGGCGCGATCGGGTTTACATCGCCGTTGCTGTTGCTGGGCCTGTTGGGGTTGCCGGTTCTGTGGCTGATCCTGCGGGCCACGCCGCCCGCGCCGGTGCGTCGCCGCTTTCCGGGCGTGGTTCTGTTGCTGGGCCTGACGGATGACACGACGCAGACGGATAAAACGCCGTGGTGGTTGCTGCTCCTGCGGATGCTGGCGCTGGCGGCGGCGATCATCGGGTTTGCCGGTCCGGTTCTGAACCCCGCCGCACGGGTGGACGGGGCGGGGCCGCTGTTGATCCTTGCCGATGGCACATGGGCCGAGGCGCGCGATTGGACCCGCCGCACAGGCCGCATAGCCGCCGAGGTTGAGGCCGCATCGCGCAGCGGTCGTCCCGTGGCCGTGGTTCTGGCGACCGATCTGCCCGCCGATGGGGTGCAATTCCAGACGGGCGATGCGGTGTTGCCGCGTGTGTCGGGCCTGCGCCCGCGTCCCTACGTGGGCGGGGATCAGGTGGTGGAATGGGCTGCCGGATTGGAGGGCGAGTTCGATACGCTGTGGCTGTCGTCCGGCGTGGATACGCCCTATCGCGCGGACCTGTTGGACATCCTGTCGGCCCGTGGTCAGGTCACCGTGTTTGAGGGCGGCAGCGCGGTCTTCGCCCTGCGCCCCGCGCGGTTTGAGGGCGGTCAGGTCCGCCTGTCTGCCGTGCGCAATCAGACGGGCGTGCGCGACGAAATCACCGTTGGCGCGGTGGGGCCCGACCCGAACGGGCTTGAGCGCGTTTTGCTGTCCGTTCCGGCCGTGTTTGAGGCCGCTCAAGATGTTGTTGAGATCGAATTGGACGTCCCGCCCGAGCTGCGCAATCGTATCACGCGGTTTGAAATCGACGGTCAGCGCACCGCCGGGGCCGTCACCCTGACCGATGATCGCCTGAAACGGCGCAAGGTCGCCCTGATCGCGGGGCGCGGCGCGGATGAGGGGTTGGAACTGCTCTCACCCCTGCATTATCTGAACCGCGCGTTGGAGGTGACGGCGGATCTGGTGCCAGGTGCGCTTTTGGATGTGCTGCAGGCCAATCCCGATGTGATCATCCTGGCAGATGTGGCGACCTTTGCGGCGGCGGAACGGGACGCGCTTGAGGCATGGGTCGATGGCGGCGGGATGTTGGTGCGGTTCGCGGGGCCACGGATGGCGGCGGCGGAATTGCTGGACGGTGATCCGTTGCTGCCCGTGCGGTTGCGCTCTGGCGGTCGGTCGGTCGGCGGCGCGATGAGCTGGGGAGAACCCAAGACCCTGCGCCCGTTTGAGGCCGAGACGCCCTTTGCCGGTCTGCCCGTGCCCGAAGAGGTCGAAATCACGTCCCAAGTCCTTGCCGAACCCGGCCCCGATCTGGCCGAGCGGACCATCGCGGCCCTAAGCGACGGAACGCCCTTGGTCACCCGAGCGGAACTGGGCGCGGGGCAGGTGTTGCTGTTCCATGTGACGGCGAACACGGAATGGTCGTCCCTGCCACTGTCGGGGCTGTTCGTGCAGATGCTGGACCGGTTGGCGATTTCCGCCAATGCCACGCGACCCGAGCGCGCCGATCTGGCGGGCACAACATGGGTCGCACAGGATATTCTGGACGGGTTTGGCGATCTGCAACCTGCGGGCACAATGGGCGGGATTGAGGGTGAGGTTCTCGCGATCGCCCGCGCCTCTGCCGAGGTGCCACCGGGGTTGTACGCAGGCGATGACCGGCGTCTGGCGGTGAACGTGGTTGAAGAGGGCGATCTGTTGACCCCGGCCGCATGGCCCGCCTCGGTGCCCGTTACGGGCCTGAGCGTTCAGCCCGAGCGCGGGTTGTTGGGCCTGTTCCTGAGTGTTGCGGTGATCGCCTTGGCGCTGGACGCGCTGGCCTCGCTCTGGGTGGGGGGGCGTCTGCGTGGGGCGCGGGTGATGCCGGTGATCGCGGCGGGTTTGATCGCATTGGCCCCGATGACGGATCGCGTGGTGGCCCAGACGTTGGACGACAAGGTTCTGTTGGCCACGTCCGAGGTGGTTCTGGCCCATGTTCTGACCGGTGACCGGACCGTCGATAATGTGGCCAACGCGGGTCTGTCCGGCCTGTCGCGGCGCTTGACCCAACGCACGTCGATTGAGCCGGTCGATCCGGTTGGCGTGGACCTCGAAACCGACGAAATCTCGGTCTATCCGTTTCTCTATTGGCCGATCACGCTGGACCAACCGACGCCCTCGGCCAATGCCTATGCGAAACTGAACCGCTACCTGCGCAGTGGCGGTATGATCCTGTTTGACACCCGTGATGGCGCGGTCGCCGGAGCGGGCGGCACCACGCGTGAGGGGCGTCGGTTACAAGAACTCGCAAGACCGCTGGACATTCCACCGCTGGAACCGATCCCGACCGATCACGTGCTGACGCGGACGTTTTACCTGTTGCAGGACTTTCCGGGCCGTCACGCGGGCCGCGCCCCATGGGTTGAGGCCGCGCCGGAGGACGCCGAACAGGTCGATGGCCTGCCGTTTCGCAACCTCAACGACGGGGTGACGCCGGTGGTGATCGGCGGCAACGATTGGGCGTCTGCTTGGGCGGTGGACCGTGATGGCGTGCCCCTGTTTCCGGTCGGGCGCGGCTATGCCGGTGAGCGTCAGCGCGAAACCGCAATCCGGTTCGGCATCAACCTGATCATGCATGTGCTGACGGGGAATTATAAATCGGATCAGGTGCATGTGCCTGCTCTGCTGGACAGGTTGGGCCAATGACGGGCGGTATTCTGTTTGATCCCTATGTGCCCCTTGGCGTGCTGATCGCGCTGATCGTCGTGATGGCGGTGGTGCTGGGCGTGTCGGTGTGGCGGCGGTTGTTGGGCTGGCCCCTGCGCGCGGTGGCAGCGGTGTGTTTGCTGGCCGCGCTGGCCAACCCGTCGTTTCAGCGGGAACAGCGTGACGGCCTGACCGATATCGTGATCGCGGTGGTGGATGAAAGTTCAAGCCAGACCCTATCGGATCGCGCCGCACAGACCGACGCCGCCCTGACCCGCGTGCGCGCCGAAATCGCCGCCATGGACCGGACGGAACTGCGCGTAGTGCGCGTCCCCGATGGCGCGGATAACAGTGGCACCGCCCTGATGGCCGCCATGGCCGAGGCGGTCGCGCAAGAGCCCGCCGCGCGTCTGGCCGGTGCAATCCTGATCACCGACGGACAGGTGCATGACATTGACCGCGCGCCTGTGATCGACGCGCCGACGCATGTTTTGCTGACCGGTCGGGACACGGACTGGGACCGCCGCTTGTTCATTCAGGACACGCCCGCATTCGCCATTCTGGATGAGGAAACCACCATCACCCTGCGGGTTGAGGATCAGGGCGCACTGCCCGCCGATCTGTCCCCGAACGCGCGCCTGTCCATCGCGATTGATGGCGCGGCGGCACAGACGTTCAACGTGCCTGTGGGTCGTGAGATCGAGATCCCGCTGACCGTGACGCATGCGGGCATCAATGTGGTGCAGATCGCGATTGACGCCCAAGAGGGGGAGCTGACCGACCGTAACAACGCCGCCGCCCTGCGCATCAACGGCGTGCGGGACCGTCTGCGCGTTTTGCTGGTATCAGGCGAACCGCATCCGGGCGAACGGACATGGCGCAACCTTCTGAAATCCGACAGCGCGGTTGATCTGGTCCATTTCACCATCCTGCGCCCGCCGGAAAAGCAGGACGGCGTACCGGTCAGCGAACTGTCCCTGATTGCCTTTCCGACGCGTGAGCTGTTCCTCGAAAAGATCGAGGAATTCGATCTGATCATCTTTGACCGGTACAAACGGCGGGGGATTTTGCCCTCGGTCTATCTGGATAACGTGCGCCAGTATGTTGAAAACGGGGGCGCGGTTCTGATTGCCGCCGGTCCCGATTTCGCCAGTGCCGATAGCCTGTTCCGCTCACCCCTGTCGGAAATTCTGCCCGCCGCGCCGACGTCGCGGGTGATTGAGGATCCGTATCTGCCCACGATCACCGACACCGGCGCGCGCCACCCTGTGACCGCGGGGATGCAGGACGATTGGCTGCGCCAGAACGGGGATGAACCGTGGGGCCGGTGGGTGCGTCAGGTGGAACTGGATGCCGGTGCCGGTGACGTGGTGATGAGCGGCCACAGCGACAGCCCCCTGTTGGTTCTGAACCGCGAGGGTGAGGGGCGCGTGGCCCTGCTGGGGTCCGATCACGCGTGGCTGTGGAGCCGCGGGTTTGAGGGCGGTGGCCCGCAACTGGACCTGCTGCGGCGGTTGGCCCATTGGATGATGAAGGAACCCGAACTGGAAGAAGAGGCGCTGACCGCCATTTCGGACGGTCGCGACATCGAAATCACGCGCCGCACCTTGGCCCAAGGGACGCGCGACGTGACCCTGACGACGCCCTCGGGTGAGGTGGTGATCGTGCCCTTGACCGAGGACGCGGCGGGACGGTTCACGGCCCAGATTGAGGACGCTGAAATCGGTCTTTACCGTATCCGCGACGCCGATTTGGAGACGGTCGTTGCGGTCGGTCCGGCGGCCCCGAAAGAGTTCGAAAACACCATCGCCAGCACCGAGATCCTGCAACCCGTCATGGCACAGGCGCGGGGCGGGTCCCTGCGTCTAGAGGACGGGATGCCCGACATTCGTCAGGTACGAGAGGGGCGCGTGGCGTCTGGGCGTGGTTGGATCGGGATCACCCCGCGACAGGCGTTCGTGACCACCGACGTGATGCTGTTCCCGCTGGCGCCGGCGTGGCTTATGCTGATGCTGGTGGCGGCGATGACCCTGTGGGGATGGCTACGCGAGGGGCGCCGTTAACGCGGCACGTCGACCGGATAGGTCACATCGGACCAGCCATCCACATTGTCGCGCGGACGGATTTGGATGCGGGTCACGCCCTCGGGGATGGTGATGGTGGTGCCGCGCGTAAAGGGCTGTTCGTTGACGTGCGGATGGACCAGTTCACGAAACCCGATCTCTGTCCCGTCCATGTCCAGAACGGCCCAGCCATCCGCGTAGTGATCCCAACCCGTATCGGGGTGGGACAGGGTGACGTCGATGCGCCAGCTATCGCCGCTGGGCGACAGGGTGACGTTTTCAACAACCGGCGCATCGGCGAATGCGGGCAGGGCGGCGAAACAGGCGATCAGGGCAACAGGTCTAAACATGCGCCCTTCATACCGCGCTTTTCAGACGGATGAGATCACGGTTTCGTTTGGCCCATCAAGGCGCGACGGGATTCGGATGCAAATTCACGCCGCCACAGGACCAGAACAGTGGCTAGCGTCGCAACGATCAACGGCACGGCCCCCAGCAACCACGGCAACCCGCCAAGGGCAAAGTAGAGCGACCGCATCCCGCGGTTGAAGCTGCGTGCGGCGGTGACGTTCAGACCGGCGGCCTGATCCGCACGTTCGATGGCGCGCGGGTCGCTGGTGTCATTGGGAACGGCGGCCATCAAAACCGCGCAATAGCCGAACAACCGGTGCGACCAGACGAATTTCAGAAACGCGTTGGTGACCAGCAGCAGGACCGCCAAAATCTTGACCTCCCACACGACGGCGGGCGCGGTGTTCAGGGTCAGATCCTTGGCAATCCCCAGCAGGCGTTCGGTATTCCCGATCAACGCCAACCCACCCCCGATGGCCAGCATCGAGGCAGAGGCGAAAAACGTCGTCCCCTGACGCAGCGTGGACAGGATCGAGGCATCGAAAATCCGTGGCTGACGCGTGATCAACTCGCGCATCCATTCATGGCGGAACTGCTTCATCAGGGTCGACACGGACGGGCGCGACGGCGGGGCCTTTTCAATCGCGATCCCGATCAACAGCCACGACAGCCCCCAAAGCAGGACAGCGCCCAAATCCATCGGGCCAAAATGCGAAAGACGATCCAGAATTTCCATGGGCGCACACTATGCCGCGCCGAGGAAACTTGCCATACGGAAAAATTGGTTATAATAGATTACCAATTAAACGCAGGAGCCCGCCATGCAGATGCCAGCCCCCGATCAGATGGTCATAGGCCGCAAGGACCGGATCGTCGCCCGCTTGCAAGAGGTCTTGCCGCGCGATGCGGTGATCCACGATGTCATGGAAACGCGGGCCTATGAATGCGACGCGCTGACCGCGTATAAATGTCCGCCGCTGTGCGCGGTTCTGCCCGAAACGACCGAACAGGTCGCGGCGGTGTTGCGCATCTGTCATCAGGAAAACGTGCCGGTCGTGCCGCGCGGGGCGGGGACGTCCTTGGCGGGTGGGGCCCTGCCCACCGCCGATAGCGTGATCTTGGGCGTGGCGCGGATGAACGATGTTCTGGAAACCGACTATGACAACCGGTTTGTCCGCGTTCAAACGGGCCGCACGAACCTGAGTGTCACCGGCGCGGTCGAGACGGACGGGTTTTTCTATGCGCCCGATCCGTCGTCGCAGCTGGCCTGTGCGATTGCGGGCAATATCGCGATGAACTCGGGCGGGGCGCATTGCCTGAAATACGGGGTGACGACGAACAACCTGCTTGGCGTGCGGATGGTTCTGATGGACGGCACGATTGTCGATCTGGGCGGCGCGCATATGGATGCGGGCGGGATCGACCTCTTGGGTGTTGTCTGCGGGTCCGAAGGACAGTTGGGCGTCGTGACCGAGGCGACGTTGCGCATCCTGCCCAAACCCGAGGGCGCGCTGCCGGTTCTGATTGGATACGACAGCAACGAGGTCGCGGGCCAATGCGTCAGCGACATTATTCAGGCCGGTGTTTTGCCGGTCGCGATCGAATTCATGGACCGCCCTTGTATCGAGGCAACCGAGGCATTCGCCAAGGCGGGCTATCCCATGTGCGAGGCCCTGTTGATTGTCGAGGTCGAGGGATCGCCAGATGAAATCGCGCATCAACTGGACCTAATTTCCGAGATCGCCAACCGCCACAACCCCGTCGAGATCCGTCAGGCCGCCGATGCCGATCAGGCCGCGCGCATCTGGTTGGGGCGGAAGTCGGCGTTCGGCGCGATGGGGCAGATCAACGACTACATGTGTCTGGACGGCACGATCCCCGTGTCGCAACTGCCCTATGTGCTGCGCCGGATCGGCGAGATGAGCGCGGAGTACGGCCTTGGCGTCGGCAACGTGTTTCACGCGGGCGACGGCAACATGCACCCCCTGATCCTGTTCAACGCGAACAAGCCCGGCGATCTGGAGAAATGCGAGGCGTTTGGTGCCGACATCCTGCGCCTCTGTGTTGAGGTGGGTGGATGCTTGACCGGCGAACATGGTGTGGGCGTGGAAAAGCGCGACCTGATGACCACGCAATTCGATCCCGAGGACATCGAGGCGCAGTTGCGGGTCAAGGACGTGTTCGACCCCAAATGGCTGTTGAACCCCGCCAAGGTGTTCCCATTGGCCGCAACCCAAGCGCGGCGGACAGTGGGCTAGGGGGCTGTCTGCCCCCTCTTGCCTGCGGCAATTCACCCCCGAGGATATTGGGACCAAAGCAATGATGAGTGTTTCGAGCGAGGCCGAACTGGCCGAGTATGTTGCCGCAGCCGATGCGCCAATCCGTGTGATTGGCGGTGGGACGCGCGGGGTTGTTGGCACGCAGGGTGCGCTATCCGTGGCGGGGGTGTCTGGTGTTGAACTGTATGAGCCGGGTGCGCTGACCCTTGTGGTCAAGGCGGGTACGCCTGTTGCGGAGGTTGAGGCGTTGTTGGCCAAGTCCGGTCAGCGTCTGCCGTTTGAGCCGATGGATCACCGCGCGCTGACTGGGCAGGGCGGTACGCCCACCGTAGGTGGTATGGTTGCCGCGAATGTGTCCGGTCCGCGCCGGTTTCAAGCCGGTGCCTGTCGCGACAGTTTGATCGGCGTGCGCTTTGTCGATGGACGGGGTGAGGTGATCCGCAACGGCGGGCGTGTGATGAAAAACGTCACGGGCTATGATCTGGTCAAGCTGATGGCGGGCAGTTTCGGCACGTTGGGCATTCTGACCGAGGTCGCGTTCAAGGTTCTGCCGATGCCCGAAACCGGTGTGACCCTGATCCTGCGGGGATTGGACGATGTCACGGCGGTTGCGGCTTTGTCTCGCGCGCTCGGCTCTCCGTTTGAGGTGAACGGCGCGGCGCATGCACCTGTGGGCATGGGCGGTGCGCCCGAGACCCTGTTGCGGCTAGAGGGGTTTGCCGGTTCGGTTGCCTATCGCACGGACAAGATGCGCGCGCTGTTGGCCGACATCGGCGCGGTTGAGGTGGTCGACGATAGCGCGTCCCACGACGCCATCTGGGCATGGGTGCGCGATGTGCGCGGGCTGTCCGAGGGGGGCGATGATATCTGGCGCGTGTCGGTGAAACCGTCGGACGGTCCGGCGGTTGTGGCGGCGGTTGCACCTGACGGGGCGTTATATGATTGGGGTGGCGGTCTGGTCTGGCTGCGCGTGGCACCGGGCACGGATGTGCGCGCCCGTTTGGGCGGGGTCGCGGGGCACGCGACCATCGTGCGGGCAGGGGCCGAGACCCGCGCGCAATTGGGTATGTTCCACCCCGAACCCGCGCCCGTGGCCGCCCTGACCCGTGGCGTGCGTCAGCAATTTGACCCCAAGGGTCTCTTTAACCCTGGTTTGATGGGATAAGGCATGAAGACGGAATTCACCGAACAGCAACTCCAAGACCCCGGTATCGCGCGGGCAAACGAGATCCTGCGCGCCTGTGTCCATTGCGGGTTCTGTACCGCGACCTGCCCGACCTATCAGGTGCTTGGCGATGAATTGGACAGCCCGCGGGGCCGCATCTATCTGATCAAGGATATGCTGGAGAGCGGTCGCCCTGCGGATGAAAAGACCGTCAAACATGTGGACCGGTGCCTGTCCTGTCTGGCCTGCATGAGCACCTGTCCCTCGGGCGTGCATTACATGCATCTGGTCGATCATGCGCGTGCCCATATCGAGGCCACCTATCGCCGCCCGTTCAGTGACCGCGCCCTGCGCTGGGTTCTGGCCAAGGTTCTGCCCTATCCCACGCGGTTCCGTCTGGCCCTGCTGGGCGCGAAAATCGCGCGTCCGTTTCGGGCCCTGATGCCCGATGCGCGGTTGCGGGCGATGCTGGATATGGCACCTAAACAGATCCCGCCCGTCAGCCGCAATGACGACGCCCAAGTGTTCCCCGCAATTGGCGAGCGCAAGATGCGCGTCGCCCTGATGACCGGTTGCGCGCAAAAGGCGCTGAACACCGATATCAACGACGCCACGATCCGTCTGTTGCGGCGGCTGGGTTGTGACGTGGTGATCGCCAAGGACATGGGGTGCTGTGGTGCCTTGACCCATCACATGGGCAAGGTGGACGACAGCCACTCCGCCGCCGCGCGCAACATCAAGGCATGGATGGCCGAGGCACAGAACGGTGGTCTGGACGCCATTGTGATCAACACCTCGGGCTGTGGCACGACGGTCAAGGATTACGGCCATATGTTCCGCAACGACCCCTTGGCGGATCAGGCAGCGCGCGTGTCCGCGCTGGCCATGGATGTGTCCGAGGTTCTGGCGAAACTGGACTTGCCCGCCGATACCGCGCCCAGGATGCGGGTGGCCTATCACGCGGCCTGTTCCCTGCAGCACGGGCAACAGATCAAAACGACGCCCAAGGATCTGTTGCGCAAAGCAGGGTTCGAGGTGGTCGAACCCGCCGACAGCCACCTGTGTTGTGGCAGTGCGGGGACCTATAACCTGATGCAGCCGGAAATCTCGGGTCAGCTCAAGGCGCGCAAGGTGCGCACGCTGGAGGCCAAGTCGCCGGATGTGATCGCGGCGGGCAATATCGGGTGCATGATGCAGATCGGCTCTGGCACAGAGGTGCCGATCGTGCATACGGTCGAGCTATTGGATTGGGCGACGGGCGGACCGAAACCGCGCGCGATCACCGAAGTTCAGCCATAATCCTGCCCCATAGGCGCGCTATGACGGGGGCAACAAGGGGACCCCATATGCATCTGCGACGCCTGATCATGACTGTTGTTTGCGCCACGCTGTTGTCCGGCGTGGTTGCCAGTGCGCAGGGATTGCGCGATCTGGCGACGGGCGATGACAGCAAAGGCTGGAACGCCGTCGGTCGTCTCAATCTGGGCGATTGGGGGTTTTGTACGGGGGCGCTGATCGCCGAGGATCTGGTCCTGACGGCGGCGCATTGCCTTTATGACGAACGCACTGGCGGCTTGGTTCAGGCGTCCGATCTGGAATTCCGCGCGGGGTGGCGCAATGGCCGCGCCGAGGCGTTTCGCGGTGTGAAACAGGCCGTGATCCACCCGCGCTATAGCTATGGCAATAACGACGATACGATTTCGCGGGTGGCCAATGATATCGCCATTTTGCGCCTTGATCGCCCGATCCGATTGCCCAGCATTACGCCCTATCCCATTGGCGACCGCCCGCGCAAAGGCGATCAGGTCGGCGTCGTGTCCTATGCCCAAGAACGATCCGAGAGCCCCGCGTTGGAAGAGGCCTGTGATGTGCTGGCCGGTCGTCCGGGGGTGTATATGCTGTCGTGCGATGTGAATTTCGGGTCCTCCGGCGCGCCGATTTTCATGAACGATGACGGCGAATGGCGCATCGTGTCGGTGGTGTCTTCCAAGGCGACTGTCGATGATCGTCAGGTCGCGCTGGGCAGTGCGACCAAGGGATCGCTGCCGCTGTTGCTGGACCGGTTGAAGATGGGCGAAAACGTGTTTTTCACGGCGACGCCGGTCGTGCGCCGGTTTGGTCAGGGTGCATCGACCCAGACGTCGGGCGGGGCGAAATTCGTCCGTCCGTAAACGCGCGCATCGGGGTCTTGAAACCCCGAAAATCCATTCCCACATTTAGGGTGCGGGCGCCAATAGGGCCCGCGAAAATGACTAAGGTCCCGTCCAGACGGAGGGGCCGTACCATACATCGCTCAATGGAGGATGACCTATGCGAAACTATGATCTTTCGCCGCTTTACCGTGCCACCGTCGGTTTTGACCGTGTGGCCGACCTGATGGACCGCGTGCTGGCCGGTGAAACCACCCAGCCCACCTATCCCCCCTATAACATCGAAAAAACCGCCGATGACGCCTATCGCATCACGCTGGCCGTTGCGGGCTTTTCGTCCGAGGACCTGTCCGTCGAGGTCAAGGAAAACGCCCTCGTCATCGCCGCCAAAAAGGCCGAGGACGACACGCCCCACAGCTATCTGCACCGTGGAATCGCCACCCGCGCGTTTGAGCGCCGCTTCCACCTTGCCGATCACGTCAAGGCCGTTGGCGCGACGCATAAGGACGGGTTGCTGCACATCGATCTGGTGCGCGAAGTGCCCGAAGCACTCAAGTCCCGCCGCATCGAAATCACCCGTGGCGGCCAGATCGAAGGCAAAGCCGTCGAGACCGCCGAGGTCTAATCGCGGATCCAAAAAAGCCGAAATGATCGCAGCCCCCGAAGGAGACTTTGGGGGCTGTTTTGTTGAAACCGGCAGCAGGCCAAATGGCGGGTGTGCGGACGAAGTTACCGTTCGATAGGTCCCACCCAATGACTGCTTTCAAGAAAGTGTAGGCGATAGTGACGACTTCAATTGGTGTTCATCGACCAGTACGTCTCTGCCGCAGCTGAGCATGCCTCATCGAACCAGCACGCTTGACTATCTACACTGTGAGATTGCGTGACTGCGGCAGTTGCCTGCATCAAGCTGTCATCGCCTGACACGCTAATGAAGAAGGTCTGGTCGTTCAATGTAGCAGCCTCTCCAACAGACAGTACTTTCCCTCTTGGCCCGCCCGGGAAACCGGGTTGCCCTTCTTCGCCCAACTGATTTCGCAACTCTCGAATTTTCTGATCTATTTGATCTCTCTCGAAATTATGCTCAGTGGCGCAAGCCAAGACAGCGTCGTAAGGTTGCCCAGAAATGACTAAACGAACCGTTCTCACATTGTCACGAGAAACGGCGTCTTGCGGTCCAGGATTGATTACAACGTTTGGTTCAAAATCTAAGTGTTTTGCCAGAAGAAACACGAACTGAGAATTCAGCGCGGGCAAATTGGAACAAATGATATCAAAACCCTCGGCCCGGCATCCTGTTGCGGCTAAGGCGAAACTTAGTGCCGCTACAAAGCGGTTACAAAGACCCTTGAGCATCACACCGGTCCACCATGTCGTTCTGTTTTGCCAGAGCACTATAACGCTCAAAGAGTTTAGTCCTTACGTGCATGAAAGGATAGCCGCCATTCGCTGCACGTTCATTTAGCGGGAGGTATGGGCTCAAAATAGTCAATGGCTGCGTCACGTGTTTCGGAAAGACGCGGGCCGGTTCTCAAAAGGAAAAGCGGGGCCGGGGCCCCGCTTTGTTGTTTTTGTTGGATTGGCGCGCTTGATTAGCGGACGGCACCAATCGACCAGAAGAAGGTTTCGCCCGAGCTGTCGTCGACACCGTCGTTGTCGGTCGAGACGAACATTTCACCGGCGGGGGTGATGGCGAGGCCCTCGACCTTGTCCACGACATAGCCGTTGTAGGCGGCCAGATCGGGGATCAGGTCGCGGACCAGTTCCTTGGACACGGTGGGCAGATCGCCGCCCAGCGGGGCCGCAACCATGTCAGCCGCCGGAATGCGGTAGACCGATTTCACCGCAGCGTTCGCGCCGATCTGGTTGTCGCGTTCGATGACGTAGAACCAGTCACCGTCGGCCACGATTTCCGACAGACCGACCCAGCCCTTTTCGGCCGCATTCGTGGGATAGCGCACGGCGCCCCATTCTTCGGTCTCGATGTTGTAGGACACCAGTTTCACGGTGTTCTCGGGGTCGTCTTTCCACTGACGCTGAATAGCGATCCAGAGGGTGTCGCCGACGCGGGTGATGCCCTCGGACGCCCAACGCTTGGACACGTCCAGCAGTTCGGCGGGGAAGGGGATTTCCTTTTTGATCTGACCCTTGGCGTTCACGTTATAGATCGCGTGGGGGACCAGACGCTCGGGGCGGCCCTCAGAGGCGATCCAGAACCCGCCTTTGCCGTCCAGGGTTATGCCTTCCATGTCCAGTTTCTGGGCGGGGAAGCCACCGCGCGTCACCTCGGTTGCGGCGGTGATGCGGGCCGGTTTGCTCGAGGGGTCGATGGTAAAGATCGTGGGCTGGTAGCCATAGAAGCTATCGTTGACCGCGTAGATCAGGCCGTTTTCGTCGGCAACCATGCCCGACAGTGCGCCCCAACCGATCAGGGTATCCGCACCCGCCGAGGTCAGCGTCGGGTAGACCGGCGCGGCGTCCTGATATTCGAAAATCATGACGTGGCTGCGGATGCCGCCGTCTTCAATCAGGTCGACCTCATTCGCGGAAACCAGCAGGTTGCGCTCGGGGATGGCAACATAGCCTTCCGGCCCGATGCCCGAGGCAAGGATCTGTTTCAGCACAGGGTTGGCCAGATCGGTGACGTCGTACACGCCCACGGCCGAGCCGCGTTCCGAACCGACAAACACATAGGGCGTGTCGCCAAAGGTGGCGGTTTCGATCGACTCGGGCTCGACGCCTTTGCTGTCGGACCGTTTGTCGGGGTAGTGGCCGATCTGGATCAGGGCGTGCTCAAACGAGGTGCCGGATTCATAGACCACGGTGCCGTTCTTGTTGAAAATGGTCCAGCCGCGCGAGCCGCCCTCATAGTCGCCTTCGTTGGCGGTGGCGAAATGGTTGTCGTCGATCCATTTGACCGCATCGGGTTCGCGCTTGCGGCCCACTTGGGTCTCGGTGAAACGCAGCGCGCCGCGCTCATCCGTGGCGTCGATGCCGGTCAGGTCAACCGCACCGGCGGAGAATTGGTTGATGACGTGACCCTGTGCGTCGACAACCGCGAGGTGGTTGTTCTCCTGCATCGTGACGACGGTTTCGCCAAGGCCGTTGACGTCCACGAACTCGGGCTCGGGGTCGGTGGGGGCGATCTCTGCCAGACCGGTCATGTCGGCGGCGATATGGCCCTCACAGGTCAGGGTGCCATCGGTGATGCGGAACATGTCCAGCGTCCCTGCAGGGGCCTGTGGGATGATGCCGTCGTTCAGGTCTTCGTCACGCTCGTTTTCGATGGCGACCACGACGAATGAACCGTCTTTGGACAGGGCAATCGAATCTGGCTGACCCGAGGTGGCGCAAGAGGCCAGCTCTTCGCCCGATTTGACGTGGATCGCCTTGAGCATCCCCGAGGGCGACACAAAATCGGGCGAGGTGTTTACGCCGACAAAGGCGATATCGCCCAGAACGGCGACCGAGGTGGGTTCACCCGGCAGGGCGATGTTGCCTGCGGGTTTGGGGGCGTGGGGGTCGGTGATGTCGATACGACCCAGAACCTCAAGCGGGCTGTCGGTATAGACAAGCATCATGCCGTCGGCGGTGACGTCGATGATCTCGGCCGAGCTTTCGCGCGCGCGATCCTCGTCAGCAGCCATGTTTTCGACGGTCGAAAAGGCCGAGATGCGGTTAAAGTTCATTTCGGCATGTGCCGCGCCAGCGCCAAGCGCCAGAGCCGAACACGCCATCAGCAGACGATGCATGATGTGTCCCCGTAGGTTGCGAATGGTAACTCCATTTTGCAGGTGCACGCGGGACGTTTCGGTTTGGTGACGGAAATGTTTCGGATTTATGAAATCCTGAATTTATGTCAGCATGATTGACTTACCTTGCGGAATCGGCACAGATACGCCATCGGAGGATGCCATGAATCTGCAATCCATTTTTGCCAGTCGTATATCGGGCATGAAAGCGTCCGAGATCCGCGAGCTGCTCAAGCTGTTGGATCAGCCCGACATCATTTCCTTTGCCGGCGGGATCCCCGATCCGGCCCTGTTTCCGCAAGAGGCGTTTCAGGACGCGATGCAGGCGGCACTGACCGGTGGGACGGGGCGGGTGGCCCTGCAATACGCGCCGTCCGAGGGGTATTTGCCCCTGCGCCAATGGATCGCGGATCATATGGGCACGCTGGGCATTCCTTGTGATGCGGATAACATCCTGATCACGGCGGGCTCGCAACAGGCGCTGGATTATCTGGGCAAGATGTTCCTGAACAAGGGCGACACGGCCCTTGTCGGCTGGCCCACCTATCTGGGCGCGCTGGGGGCGTTTAACGCGTATCAGCCGCGCTATGACCGACTGGACCCAAGCTCGAACCGCCCTGTGGCCGACATCATGGCCGATGCGGCGGCGGGTGGCGGTACGGTGAAATTCGCCTATGTGTCGCCCGATTTCGCAAACCCCACCGGCGTAACCTTGAACGCCGTTCAGCGTGGTGCGATTTTGGATATGGCGGCACAGATCGGGTGTGCGGTGATCGAGGATGCGGCGTACCAGACCCTGCGCTACCGCGGCGATGACATTCCGCCCCTGTTGGCGATGGATATTGAGCGTTCGGGCGGGATTGAAAACACGCGCACGGTGTATCTTGGGTCGTTTTCGAAAACCCTGTCGCCCGGTTTGCGGGTAGGTTGGGCCGTAGCGGCGAAACCGGTGATCCAACAGATGGTTCTGTTGAAACAGGCGGGCGATCTGCAAACCGCGACGTTGAACCAGATCGCAATCGCCGATGTGGCGCGCCGCGTGTTTGACCCGCATATCCGTGTGCTGTGCGACGCCTATGGCACGCGGATGCAGGCGATGCTGGCCGCGCTCAGCCGCACCATGCCCGAGGGCGTGACCTGGACCGATCCCGATGGCGGCATGTTCATCTGGGTGACGCTGCCCCGCGGGATGGACGCCAAGGTGGTGTTGCAGAACGTCCTCGCGGCCAAGGTCGCCTTTGTCCCTGGTCAGGCGTTTTTCGCGGATGGATCGAACGAAAACTCCCTGCGCCTGAATTTCTCTCTTGCGACCGAGGATACGATCAACACCGGCATCGAACGTCTGGCCGGTGTGATTGCAGACATGATGTGAAAAAGGCCGGGTGCGATACCCGGCCCTTTTGAACTACGTTCATTCTGCCCGTCAGACCGACATGCAGATGTATTTCAGCTCTAGATAATCCTCGATCCCGTGGTGCGAACCCTCGCGCCCCAGACCCGATTGCTTGACGCCGCCAAACGGTGCCACTTCGGTCGAGATGATGCCGGTGTTCACGCCGACAATCCCGTATTCCAAGGCCTCGGCGACCTTGTAAACGCGGCTCAGGTCATTGGCGTAGAAATACGACGCGAGGCCAAAGATCGTGTCATTTGCCATTTCGATCACATCGTCCACCGTGTCGAATTTGAACAACGGGGCAAGGGGGCCGAACGTTTCGTCCGTGGCGAATTGCATGTCCTGCGTCGCGCCGGTGACGATGGTCGGTTCAAAGAACGTCCCGCCCAGTTCGTGACGTTTGCCGCCTTGGATTACTGTCGCGCCTTTGGCGGTGGCGTCGGCGATGTGCTCTTCGACCTTGTCGACGGCCTTGGACGTGATCAGGGGGCCCAGATCCGCACCGTCAAAGCCACTGCCGACCTTCATCGCGGCGACAGCAGCGGCCAGTTTCTCGGCAAAGGCGTCATAGACCCCCGCCTGTACGTAGATGCGGTTCGCGCAGACACAGGTCTGGCCGTTGTTGCGGAACTTGCACATGATTGCGCCCTCGACCGCCGCGTCCAGATCGGCGTCGTCAAACACGATGAACGGCGCGTTCCCGCCCAGTTCCATGCTGCACTTCATCACCTGCGCTGCTGCTTGTTCCAGCAGGATACGCCCCACCCCGGTCGATCCGGTAAAGGTCAGCTTGCGCACTGTCGGGTTTTCGCAGAACTCCTTGCCCATGCCGATCGCGTCGGTCGTGGGCAGGATCGACAACAGACCGGCGGGCAGGCCTGCGCGCTCGGCCAAGACCGCAAGGGCCAGCGCCGACAGGGGCGTCTCGGCGGCGGGCTTTACCACGGCCGCACATCCGGCGGCCAGAGCGGGTCCCACCTTGCGCGTGATCATCGCGTTCGGAAAATTCCACGGCGTGATCGCGGCCACAACGCCGATGGGTTGCTTGATCACGGTGATGCGTTTGTCCGCCTGATGGCCGGGAATGGTTTCGCCGTACACGCGGCGCCCTTCCTCGGCAAACCAGTCGATGAACGACGCACCATAGGCGATTTCGCCGCGCGATTCCGCCAACGGCTTGCCCATCTCGGCGGTCAGGATGATCGCCAGATCCTCTTGGTTCGCCATCATCAGATCATACCAACGGCGCAAGATGACCGCGCGATCCTTGGCCGTGCGCGCGGCCCAGTCCTTTTGCGCAATGCGGGCGGCCTCAATCGCGGCGGCGGTGTCGTCGCGGGTCATGTCCGGCACGGCGCAAATCACGTCGCCCGTAGCGGGATCGTCGACGTTGAACGTCGCGCCCGATTGCGATTGCACCCATTTCCCCGCCGAATAGGCGTCCTGCACCAGCAGCGTTTTATCAGATAGACGATCAATCAAAGCGGTCATGGTGTTCCCTTCCTTTGGGCCAAGGCAAATCACGCGCGGCCTGCCATGTCCATATGATCATGCGAACCGTATGGGGTCATTTTTACGTTAGGTCATTTTCCGCGCACATCATCCGCCAAACCGCTCGGACCACGCGGGTTGAACGTCGTTCTCTGCTGGTGACGCGGCATACACACCCCGCGCCACGGCCCGCGACAAACAGGTCGCCGCCGCCTCGCCAATGCGTAAAACATCATACTCCGGCGCGGCCATTTTGCGCCGCCCACTGGCCGCCGCAAACACTAGATCACCGTCAAACATCGTGTGGCTGGGAACAATCGCGCGGGCCAAACCATCGTGGGCGGCAACGGCCACGCGATGCGCCTGCGCCTGCGTTAGATCGGCGTCGGTCGCGACAATCGCGATGGTGGTGTTCTCGGGGCGCGCGCCCTTGATCACAGTTTCGGCCAGCGGGTCGTGTCGCCCGATGCCGCGCCCGCCAAATTCGCCCCCGATTTCAAACGGCGCGGCCCAAAACTCTGGCCCGCCGCCCATCAACGGGCTGCCCACGGCGTTCACGGCCACCATCGCCCCAACGGTGATCCCGCTTGGCAAAACCACGGACGCGGTTCCGAAACCGCCCTTTACATCGGCACAGGTCGCCCCGAACCCCGCACCGACACTGCCCATCCCGACATCGGCCCTGACGGACAACACGGCGCGCCGCCCCAAATTCGCGTAAAACCCGTCGCCGAAATCCTTCTCCCCGCCATTCAACAAATCAAACAGGATCGCCGCAGGCACAATCGGCACCCGGATGTCGCCGACGGCATAGCCCCGCCCCATCTCGCGCAGGGCATGCGCAACCCCACTTGCCGCCTCCAGCCCAAGCGCCGACCCGCCCCCCAAAACCAACGCATCGACCTTTTGCACCAACCCATCAGGCGCCAAGAGGTCCGTCTCACGCGTCCCCGGCGCACCGCCCATCACATGAACCGCCGCCACAAACGGGGCATCCGACATCAACACGCTGACACCCGTTTTGACCCGCCTATCCCCCGCATGACCGACCAGAAACCCGTCAACATCCGTAATCGCATTCCGTGCCCCGGGACCCATCGCACACTCCTCTCTTCATCTTGGCAAAAATACTCAACGGCCCAGACCTGACCAACGGCGCGCCGCGCGGCAAAGGCCCTGAAACTGTGCACCGAAATTCCGGCTCCGCCAATGGGCCTCACGCGATGCAAAATTCCTTGCCAAACCCCACGCCTTCGGCAAATCTCGCCCCAAGCTGTGGCGATGGCGTCGTCACGGGGTTCTTGCACCCCCGCTTGGCAGAGGCATCTGCCTGTCGTCCTGAACGCCGGGACCTTTTTCGCGGCGCGCCGCAAAAGGCGCCCGTTTCAGGAGGTCATGATGACACAACCAACCGTATCGACCCGCACTGAATTCTATCGTTTGCACAACGGGCAAAAGGTGCCGCTGCCCTTTGCCGATCAGGAATATGAAAACCGCCTGATGGGGCTGCGCACGATTATGGACCGCACCGGCGTTCAGGCCGTGGTCCTGACGTCCATGCATAACATCGCCTATTACTCGGGGTTCCTCTACTGCAGCTTTGGCCGCCCCTATGGCCTAGTGGTGACGGCCACCGAATCCGTCACGATCAGTGCCGGTATCGACGCGGGTCAGCCGTGGCGGCGCTGTTACGGGGACAACATCACTTATACCGACTGGGGGCGGAACAACTTCTGGCGCGCGGTGCGTTCGGTCACTGGAACGGGCCGCGTGATCGGGGTTGAGGGCGATCATATGACCATGGCTGCGCGGATGCTGGTGGATGAGTTCCTATCCCCGTCCCAAGTCATCGACATCGCGCCCGATACGATGCGCCAACGGATGCACAAATCCCCCGCCGAACTGGACCTGATCCGCGCGGGCGCGAATGTGGCCGATGTGGGTGGCTATGCGATCCGCGACGCGGTGGCCGTGGGCGCACGTGAGATCGACGTCGCCATGGCCGGCCGTGACGCGATGGAGCTGGAAATCGCGCGCCGTTTTCCCGATGCCGAATACCGCGACACATGGGTGTGGTTCCAATCGGGGCTGAACACCGACGGCGCACATAACCCCGTGACCGCGCGGGCGCTTGAACACGGCGATATCCTTAGCCTCAATACATTCCCGATGATTTCGGGCTATTACACGGCTCTGGAACGCACGATGTTTGTGGGCGAGGTCGATCAGGCCTCACTGGACATCTGGCAGGCCAATATCGGCGCGCATGAACTGGGCATGTCGCTGCTGAAACCCGGTGCGACCTGCGCCGAGGTCACGCACAAGATCAACGACTTCTTTGCCGAGCGCGACCTTTTGCAATACCGCAGCTTTGGTTACGGACACAGCTTTGGCGTCCTCAGCCACTATTACGGGCGCGAGGCGGGCCTCGAACTGCGCGAGGATATCGACACCGTTCTGGAACCCGGCATGGTCATCAGCATGGAGCCGATGCTGACCATCCCTGCGGGTCAGGCGGGCGCGGGCGGCTACCGCGAACATGACATCCTGATCATCACCGAAGACGGGGCCGAGAACATCACAGGCTATCCCTATGGCCCCGATTTCAACGTCATAGGCTGATCCCTGCATGGGGGCGTTTCGGCGCCCCCGAATGCGCCTAACGTCACGCTTGCACCCCCCTTCGAAACCTATGGATAATGCGAAAGGGCTGTTATTTCTGCAACGCAGCGCTATAACACGCCGACGCAAAAGGATGGGAGGACAGCCTGTGAGCGCCACCAATGTGATCAAATCCCTGACCGCCTCGGACATCCGCGGCATGAAGGGCGATACGCCGATTGTCTGCCTGACGGCCTATACGACGCCCGTGGCGGAAATCGCGGACACGGCCTGTGACCTGATCCTTGTCGGGGACAGCGTGGGTATGGTGTTGCATGGTCTGCCCTCGACCTTGGGTGTGACGATGGACATGATGATCATGCATGCCAAGGCCGTTGCCCGTGGCACCAAACGCGCCCTGATCGTTGTGGATATGCCGTTCGGTTCGTATGAGCAAAGCCCCGAGCAGGCGTTTGAAAACGCATCACGTTTGATGGTTGAGACCGGCTGTGGCGCGGTCAAGTTGGAGGGCGGTGTCGATATGGCCCCGACCATCGCGTTTCTGGTCAAGCGCGGCATCCCCGTGATGGCGCATATCGGCCTGACCCCGCAAGCGGTGAACACCTTTGGCGGGTACAAGGTTCAGGGCCGTGGCGAGGACGGTGAACGTCTGATGGCGGACGCCCGCGCCGTGGATGAGGCCGGTGCATTTTCCGTGGTCATCGAAAAGGTTCCCGCGTCCTTGGGCGATAAAATCACTGCCGAGATTTCTATCCCGACCGTAGGCATCGGTGCGGGTGCCGGGTGTGACGGTCAGGTTCTGGTCGTGGATGACATGATGGGCATGTTCACGAACTTTAAGCCCAAGTTCGTCAAACGCTATGCCACCGTCCGCGCCGAGGGCGAACGCGCCGTGGCCGAATACGCCGAAGAAGTGCGCGCGCGTACCTTCCCGGGCCCCGAACATACCTTTGCCGACGAGGTCAAAAAATGAAACGCATCCGCGTTTTGAGCGAACTGCGTGCGCTGAACCGCACGTGGCGTTGTGATGGCGAAACGGTGGGGGTTGTCCCGACCATGGGCGCGCTGCATCAGGGTCACCTCAGCCTTGTGAAACAGGCCAAGGCCGCCTGTGACCGCGTCATCGTGACGGTGTTTGTGAACCCAAAACAGTTCAACAATGCCGACGATCTGGACAAATATCCCCGCACCGAGGATGCCGATGCCGACGCATTGGCCCCGTTCGATGTGGATGTGATGTACCTGCCGACGCCGGATCAAATCTATCCCAACGGGTTTTCCACCAACGTATCCGTCAGCGGCGTCAGCGAGGGCCTGTGCGGTGCGCATCGCCCCGGTCATTTCGATGGCGTGGCGACGGTTGTGGCCAAACTGTTGCTGCAAACCGGTGCGGATCGTGCGTTCTTTGGGGAAAAGGATTTCCAACAGCTGCAGGTCGTCAAACGTCTGGTGCGTGATCTGGACATCCCGACCGAAATCGTCGGCTGTGCCACGGTGCGCGAAGAGGACGGTCTTGCCCTGTCGTCGCGCAATGTCCGCCTGTCCGAAACCGCGCGCAACACCGCGCCGCGTCTTTATGCGATCCTGCAGGACGTCGCGGATGAATTGCGCGGCGGTGCCACCGCCGAGGCCGCGATCTATACCGCCAAGGCCCGTATCGAGCAGGCCGGTTTTACTGAGGTCGAGTATCTGGAACTGCGCGCCGAGGATGGATTGACCCCGATGACGGTTCTGGATCGGCCCGCGCGCTTGTTAGTGGCGGCGTGGCTGGACGGGGTGCGGTTGATCGACAACATCCCCATCGCGCCCTAGGGCGTCTCGGACCCTTCGGGCAACAATAATTCGGCCAGCGTCAGGGCCACGACCTTGGCGCTGTCCACCATGTCATCAATTCCCACATATTCGTCGGGCTGATGCGCCAAATCTAGAATTCCGGGGCCATAGGCGATGCAGTTGTGCAGCCGCCCGATCCGGTCGATATGTTTCTGATCATAGGTGCCGGGCGAGACGACAAATTCCGCCTCACGCGACAGAACCTTGGAAATCGCACCGGCGACCGTGCGCACAATCGGGGCGTCCTGATCGGTCATCGTGGGTTGCACTTCGAACAGATCACGGATGTCATAATCGAATTTCGGGCGCGTTTTCTTGATCTTTTCCAACATTCCCGTCAATTCGGCCTTCACCTCGGTCAGGTCTTCCTCGATCAGGAACCGCCGGTCGATGACGATGCGACAGCGGTCCGGCACACAGGGCGCGGGCAGGCCGGTATAGTCGGGCCCCTGATCCGGTTCGCCCCCGTGGATTGAATTGATATTCAACGTCGATTGCCGCGCCCCTTCGGGCACCACGGGCATGGCGGTGGTTTTCGTCGCCAACAGCGGGAACAGCGTCTGTTCCATCTCGTCAATCACCGCGCCCATATGGCGCACGGCGCAATCGCCCAGAAACGGCATGGACCCGTGGGCGATACGGCCCTTGGTCTCGATCTCGGCCCACCAGACACCGCGATGGCCCAGACAAACGCGGTCCTTGTTCAACGGCTCGGGGATGATCACGTGCTGGACCCGCTGGGGTGAGAACCAGCCCTGCTCGGCCAGATAGGCCACCCCGCCATAGCCGCCGGATTCCTCATCCGCGGTCGCACTGATTTCAATCGCGCCGGCGTAATCGGGATGGGTGGCGATAAAGGCCTCGGCGGCGATGATGCTGGTGGCCAAGCCGCCCTTCATGTCACAGGACCCGCGCCCGTAGACGCGCCCGTCGCGCACGGTTTCGCCGAACGGATCGGTGGTCCAGCCATGGCCGACCTCAACCACGTCGTGATGGCTGTTGAAATGCACACAATCGCCCGCGCGCGGTCCCGTGTGTCGCGCGACGATGTTCCAGCGCGGATAGGTCTCGCTATCGGCGGGGGCACCGTGCGCGCGGATCAGATCGACCTGAAACCCCAGCGGTTCGAACCGCGCCGCCAGCATCTCACATATCTCGCGATACCGCGCGCCGGGCGGGTTCAGCGTCGGAATACGCAACAAATCCTGTGTCAGCGCGATCAGATCGTCGCGCCGGGCGTCAATGGCGGCATGCAAGGCGGATGTGTGGGCGGTCATGGAGCCAACCCTAGTCACCGATTTGCCGCGCGTCTATCGCCGCGTGCGCGCCCCACGGGCATTTGTGATGTCCCTTGCGCAATGACGCGGTATGGTCGGGGGGAATTATTGAAACGGGGGCGATATGCGCTTTGTTCTGATCCTGATTTTGATCTCGGCGGCATTGTATTTCGCGGTGCGCCTGTTTTGGGCGTCCACGCAGACCGAGCGGTGGGAGGACATCGCGGATGAGCGGATTGCCAACGGCACCCTCGCATCCGAGGCACGCGACGACTATATCGAACAGCAACGGCGCAGCGCGAAACGATCCATCCTGTGGCGGATGATGTGGATGGTGGCGGCCATTCCGGTCGGGGTGGTTGCGGCGTTGATTTTTGTGATGAACTTTTGACGGGATGTTTGGCGAATGCGCTATGTGAAATGGGGTTTGGTGATCAGCGTGCTGCTGCTGATCTTGGGGTTTTTCCACTATACGTTGCCCCAGCGCGATATCGTGCGCATCGTCAACACCGAGGTGCGGCGCGTGGATTTCGGGACGAATTCAATCTTTTGGGCGAACTCGGACACGGGCGCGGATGGCACAACCGTAAATCGTGACGTACGGTTCATCGAAACCATCGATCCCGATGGCAAGCCGATTGTCTACCGCAATGAGGACACCGGTTGGGGCTGGCCGCCGTATTTCAAGCTGGATAGCTCAAACCTGCAGGCCGAGGCGCGCGATCTGGTCTCGACATCCGAGGCGCCGAAATGGGTGGCCGTGCGCCATTACGGGTGGCGCAACGAATTCCTGTCGATCTTTCCCAATGCGGTCGGGGTGAAACCCGTTGCCGGTCCCGATGTGCGCCTGTTCCCGTGGGGCAATGTGGTGATCCTGTCGGTGCTGGCGATTGCCCTGATCTTTGTCTGGCGCGCGTGGATCCAGTTCCGTGAGCGCACCATCGACCCCCTCTGGGACGACGCCGAGGACGCGATGGACGCGGTCGATCAAAAGGCCGATCAGGCCAAGGCCCGCGCCCGCGGTCTGTGGTCGCGTGTGCTGGGGCTATTCCGCAAGAAATGATCAGGCCCGCGCTTCGGCCTTGATCATATCGGCGGCCTTTTCGGCGATCATGATGGTCGGTGAATTGGTGTTGCCCGAGGTGATGCGCGGCATGATCGACGCATCGACCACGCGCAGGCCCTGTACCCCGTTTACGCGCAGGCGCGGGTCCACCACCGCGTTTGCGTCCGTCCCCATCCGCGCCGTTCCGACGGGGTGAAAGATGGTCGAGGCGATGTCGCCCGCGCCTGTGGCCAGTTCGGCGTCGGTTTGAAATGCGGGGCCGGGTTTGAATTCTTCGGGCGCATATTGGGCCATCGCGGGTTGGGCCATGATATCGCGGGTCAGTTTGATTGCGCGGGTGGCGACGATGCGGTCGCCCTCGGTCGACAGGTAATTGGGCTGAATTTCCGGATGCGCGGTCGGATCGGTCGAGGTGATGCGCACATGGCCGCGGCTCTCGGGGCGCAGGTTGCAGACACTGGCCGTGATCGCGGGGAAGTCATGCGGGGCCTGTCCAAAGGCCTCAAGCGTGACGGGTTGGACATGATATTCCAGATCGGGCGTCGCCACATCGGGTGAGGAATAGGCGAATGCGCCCAGCTGACTAGGGGCCATCGACATCGGGCCAGACCGGCGCAGGGCGTATTCCAGACCGATCTTGGCCTTGCCGAACAGGGTCGCGGACATGGTGTTCAGGGTCAGGGCATTCTGCACCTTGTAGGCACAGCGGATTTGCAGATGGTCCTGCAGGTTGCCACCCACATCCGGCGCGCCGTGGCGCACGGTGATCCCGTGTTGTCCCAGAACATCCGCCGGACCGATCCCCGACAGTTGCAGCAGCTGCGGCGAGCCGATCGCGCCCGAGGACAGGATGACCTCTGCAGACGCGGCGACGGTGGCCGGTGCGCCCTTGTGGCGGAATTTCACCCCGCTGGCGCGCATCCCGTCAAACAGGATTTCCTCGGCCTGGGCATGGGTCACAACATGCAGGTTCGGGCGGTTCTTGGCGGGGCGCAGGAATCCCTTGGCCGTGGACCAGCGCCAGCCTTTACGCTGGTTCACCTTGAAATAGCTGACGCCATAGTTGTCGCCACGGTTGAAATCGGCGGTTTCGGGGATGCCCGCCTGAACCGCCGCATCGCGCCACGCATCAAGGATGTCCCAGCGCAGGCGCTGTTCCTCAATCCGCCATTCGCCACCGGTGCCGTGTGCGTCATCCGCGCCGCCGTAATAATCCTCGGATTTCATGAAATAGGGCAGGACATCGTCCCACGACCAGCCGTCATTGCCCATCTGTCGCCAGCCGTCGTAATCCGCCGCTTGACCGCGCAGATAGAGCATCCCGTTGATCGACGAACAGCCGCCCAAAACACGGCCACGGGGATAGAGCAGGGATCGACCGTTCAACCCGTCACAAGGCGCGGTTTTGAACCCCCAATCGGTGCGCGGGTTGCCGATGCAATAGAGATATCCGACGGGGATGTGGATCCAGTGGTAATTGTCGCGCCCCCCCGCCTCAAGCAGCAGGACCTTGGTCTTTGGGTGCTCGGACAACCGGTTGGCCAGAACACAACCGGCCGAACCTGCCCCGACAATCACATAATCAAACGCGCCGAAATCTTTCATCTCACCCTCCCGCTTTGACGTGATCAAAATAGAAATCGAGGGGCGATTTGAACTAACGGTTTTGCACATATTATGTCTATAAACGTTCAATGGCTGTGCGCGGGTGGGCGATGGATTTCAACTGGGACGATATGCGGGTGTTTCTGGCGATTGCCCAAACCGGTCGGCTAAGCGCGGCGGGACGGCGTTTGGGCGTGTCGCACACCACCGTGGCGCGGCGTCTGCGGGACCTTGAGGCGCGTCTTGGGATTGCCCTGTTCGATAATGGGGAAAACGGTCTGACCCTGTCCGAGGCGGGGCAGGTGATCCTGAACCAAGCCCGAGGGATGGAGCGCGCGGCCTCCACCATCACCGACCGTCTATCTGCGATGAGCGGGCGTGCGGCAGGGCGCGTGCGTGTCGGTGCGCCTGACGGGTTTGGCAACGCGATCCTGTCCCGCCTTTTGCCCGAGTTGCTGCAAAACGAACCGGATCTTGAGGTCGAACTGGTCCCCGTGCCCATCACGCACAAGCTCTGGCGGCGCGACGTCGATATCGCGATCAGTCTGGACCGCCCCGAACGCGGGCGTCTGATCATGCGCAAGCTGACGGATTACGACCTGCGCCTTTACGCCGGTGCGGGGTTCTGGGACAGGCATGGGCGCGCGCAACCAACCGCGCTTGAGGATCTGAAAACCCTGCCGTTTGTGGGCTATATCGACGATCTGCTTTATACGCCCGAGTTGGATTTCAACCGCATCCTGATGCCCGGTTTGCGGATCGTCTATAAGGCCGCGACGGTCAAGGCACAGGTCGACGCGGTCGCGGCCAATGTCGGTCTGGGGGTCCTGCCGTGTTTTATGGCGGATGACGATTTGGTGCCGGTTCTGCCCGATGACATCAGGTTCACGCGGACCTATTGGCTGCTCTATCCCGAAGATTACCGCGATCTGGAACGCATCCGCCGTGTTGCCGGTTTTATCCACACGCGGGTGCAGGCGATGTCGGATGTGATGGCCTATCGCGGCTGATACGGGCTCTTGCGTAGCGCGCCAAACCTGACAGACTGCGCCGGTGATTTGCGCCAAGGTGTCCGCCCATGTCGTTCCCATCCATGCCTAACCCCGACGTTGTGATCATCGGTGCCGGTATCATCGGCATCAACTGCGCGCTGGCCCTTCAGGCGCGGGGCAAACGTGTTCTGATGCTGGACCGCAGCGGCATCGCCGTCGAAACGTCCAGTGGCAACGCCGGTGCCTTTGCGTTCCCCGAGGTTGAGCCGCTGGCGACACCCGGTATCATGCTGAAGGCGCCCAAATGGTTGCTGGACCCGCTCGGACCGCTGTCGATCCCACCCGCCTATGCGCCCAAGATCGCGCCGTGGATGTTGCGGTTCTGGCGGGCAAGCTGGCGTGACCGCTATGACGCCTCGGTCACCGCGCAGGCCGCCCTGATGACCCATTCGCGCAGGGCGCTGGACCGTGTGATCGCCGATGTCGGGGGCGAGGCGTTCATTCGCCGCGAGGGGCAGTTGCAATTGTTCCAAAGCCCCCGCGCCTTTGCCGCCACAGAACGCGCACGCACGCGGCGGGAGGAACTGGGGATTCCGTTCGACGTTTTGGACGGCCCCGACGCCATCGCCGAAATCCAACCGGGGCTCAGCCCGCGCTTTACCCACGCGATTTTCACGCCGACATGGATGAACGTCACCGATCCGGCCCTCTGGGCGCGCCACCTCGCTGCCAAGGTGCTGGAACGCGGCGCTGCGTTCGAACCGGTCACGGTGACCGGCCTACAGCGCGACGGGGCAGGGGCCACAGTCCTGACCGAGCGCGGCAGGGTCCGTGCCCCCCATGTTGTGGTCGCGGCGGGCGCGTGGTCGCATAAATTGGCCCGCGATCTGGGCGACCGCATCCCGCTTGAGACCGAGCGCGGCTATAACACGACCTTCCCCACGGCCAGCGTTGACATCAAAACGCATCTCACGTTTTCCGAGCACGGTTTTGTCGTATCGCGCATTGGCGACGGCCTGCGAGTTGGGGGCGCGGTCGAACTTGGCGGGTTGGACCGTCCGCCGAACTACGCGCGGGCGCAGACGCTGCTGAACAAGGCCGCCGAGTTCCTGCCGGGGTTGGAAAAAACGGGGGGTACGCAATGGATGGGCTATCGCCCCTCCTTGCCCGATAGCCTGCCTGTGATCGGTCGTGCCGCCCATGCGCCTGATGTGGTTTATGCCTTTGGTCACGGGCACTTGGGTCTTACTCAATCGTCAGGAACGGGGGATTTGGTAGCCGCGTTAGTCGATCAATCGGGGCCGCAATTCGATCTGAAACCGTTCCGCGCCAATCGGTTCTAAATGTGGGGCAATGCGAATGTCAAAAAGATGCAAAAAAGCTCTGGACACCGCCCGCCACCTCGCCTAGAACGCGCCCACCCGAATGAGACATCATTCTCCCGTGCCCGGGTAGCTCAGGGGTAGAGCAGTGGATTGAAAATCCTCGTGTCGGTGGTTCGATTCCGCCCCCGGGCACCATTTTTCTCTATGAAATGCCGAAGTTCACAAAGCGTAAACCGTGCGGCGAATATGCTCAATCCGTTTGGAACTCTTCTTTCCGAAGTCGCACGGCGCGTCCAGCCGTGGTATCAGTCGCAAATGCGCGCCGCAGTGGTGTCGCGGATGATCAGGTTGGCGGAGACTTCGGACACTGTGGCGGGCATATCGGGTTCCGCTATCCGGTCCAGCAACACACGGGCAAGCTTGCGCCCCAGTTTTTGCGGATAGACCGCCATTGTGGTCAGGGGCGGGGTTGAGACCGCCGCGTCCTCAATATCGTCAAAGCCGATGACCGACACATCCCGCCCCGGCGTCAGGCCCAGACGGGATAGGGCCAGACAGGCCCCCAAGGCCACCGTATCCCCGTTGCACACGAGGGCGGTGATGTCGGGGTGCGCGTTGCGCAGGGACATCGTGGCCTCCATCGCGGCGCGTTTGTTGTCCTCGCAATCCCACACCAGATCATGCGGCATGCCGCGTTCGGCCATCTTGGCGCGATAGCCCGCAATCCGTTCCATGCGCACGTGGGATTGGTCGTTGCCCCCGAGATAGGCGATTTTGCGGTGCCCGATGTCGATCAGATAGGCGGTCGCGTTGCCGGTCGCCTCGGCGTTGCGGATGCCCACGTGATCCACATCACGGCGCACATGGCGCAAGAAGGTCACGACGGGAATACGCTGGGCCCGTAACAGATCGAATGTCTCGGACGGGGTGTCATGGGCGGGCACCCAGATCAGCCCCCCGCGCCCATGGCGGATAAAGGTGTTCAACTGGCGGCTTTGGCGTTCGGGGTCGTCGCGGGTGTCCACGATCGACACCAGATATCCCTCGGCCTCAAGCAGGTCGACAACCCCCGCGACCACCTCGGCATTGAACGGGTTTTGTAGGCGGTTGATCACGAACCCGATCTCGCGGTTCTCGCCCGAACGCATCGCCGCCGCCCGCGAATCCGGCACGTAGTGCAACCGTTGGGCCGCGCGCAGAACCTTTTCCCGCGTGCTCTCTGAAATCCGGCCCGTGCCCCGCATCACCTGACTGACGGTGGGGACAGAAACTCCGGCCTCGCGGGCGACGGTTTCCAAGGTGGGTTTGCGGGACAAAATGACCTCAAGGCATAGCTATAACGTTATCGCAGCGGCCCGCCATATGCAGTCAAACAAGCCAACGGCGATGCCTATAATACGCGTAAATCCCCGAAAAATAAGCAGTTATTTTAGATTGACGTTCGGTATAACGATATACCAAACTTTCGTATAGTGAACAGATTCGTCTGCGCCTGTGCGGCGTGTTGGCGCATGTGTTCGAAAATCGCCCGCAGAGGCGAAAACCGGGTGACGGCCCCTGCCGCCCCGAGTACATAGTCTGGGAGGACACATGAATTACTTTTCCAAATTTCTGGGCGCGGCCTCTGCTGTCGCCTTGTCTTGTGCCGCTGTTGCCGCGCAGGCCGAGACCCTTTTCTGGTCGACACAGGCCAAACCCGTAGAAGAAGCCCAAGCCATGCGGGAACAGGTCCTGTCGGGCTTTGGCGGCGGGGTTGATTACCAGCCCAACGATGGCGGTCCGTGGTTGACCCGTTTGCAGGCGGAATTGCAGGCCGGATCGGGCTCGATCGGAGTGCTTGGCGCGCTGCATGGTGACTTTTCGGCGATGGACCCCGCCGATCTGGTCGATCTGTCGGATCTGGGCGTCGCCTCAGCGTCGGACACGTTCAACGGTCTGGCGAAACTGGGCACCGATAGCCTGCAGTACATCCCGTGGATGCAGGCCAGCTATATCATGGCGGCCAACAAAGAGGCGCTTCAGTATCTGCCCGAGGGCGCGGACATCAATTCTCTGACCTATGATCAACTGATCGCATGGGCCGCCAACGCCCATGAGGCCGCCGGTGAGCCCAAATTCGGCTTTCCCGCGGGTCCCAAGGGTCTGAAACACCGGTTCTTCCAAGGGTACCTGTATCCGTCCTACACCGACGGGGTGGTGCGCACCTTTGCCTCACCCGAGGCGGTGACCGCATGGACCAAGTTCAAGGAACTGTGGAGCCATACCAACCCGTCCTCGACCAACTTCTCGTTCATGCAGGAACAGTTGCTGTCGGGGGATGCGTGGATCGTGTTCGACCACACCTCGCGTCTGGCACAGGCGTTTAACGAACGCCCCGATGACTTTGTTGCCTTCCCCGCACCTGCAGGTCCGACCGGACGTGGCTTTATGCCGGTTCTGGCCGGTGTCGCCATCCCCAAGACCTCGCCGGATATGGATGCGGCCAAGGAACTGGTGGCCTATATGCTGAAGCCTGAAACGCAGATCGCGACCCTGCGTGCGACGAACTTCTTCCCTGTGGTTGACGTGGCCCTGCCGGATGATCTGCCCCCGTCGGTCAAGGCCGCGGGTGACGCGGTCGCCAAGATGTCGGGATCGGCTGATGCGAACCCCGGTTTGCTGCCTGCGGGTCTGGGCGACAAGGGCGGTGATTTCAACCGCGTCTTCGTCGACACGTTTGAGCGGATCGTTCTGGCCAACCAGCCGATTGAACAGGTGCTTGAGGACCAAAAAGGTCGCCTTGCCGCGATCATGCAGGAAACCGGTGCACCGTGCTGGGCCCCTGATGCACCGTCCGAGGGCGCTTGCCCCGTCGAATAAGACGCATCTGATACGTATTGGTCCGGGCGGCGCATGTCGTGGCCCGGATTTTTCTTCTGTCCCGCTAGGTCAAAGGAGTGTTCGCCATGAACGCTCGGTTCTTGCCATATGTGTTGATCGCGCCGGTCACGTTGTTCCTGTGTCTGTTTTTCCTGTACCCGTTCGTTTTGGTCGCCAAACAAGCGTTTTCGACGGGCGCAGGGTTCACGATGGACAATTTTCGTGACGTGGTCAGCTATTGGAAATTCCCTATTTCGATGAAGAACACGCTGCTTTTGGCGGCGGCGGTGGTGCCGGTCCAACTGGCGCTGGCGCTGTTGATGGCGACCATGGTCAACAAGATGAAACGGGGGCGGGATCTGGTCCTTTATGTCTGGACGATCCCGCTTGGGATTTCCGATCTGGCGGCGGGGATTATCTGGCTGGCGATCTTTGAACAGTCGGGATTCCTGAACTCGATGATGCACGGGCTTGGCCTGATTGATCGACCTGTGAACTTCCTCAGTTATCAGCATCCGGGCGTTGTGTTTCTTGCGATTGCGCTGGCCGAAATCTGGCGGGCGACGGCGATCATGCTGGTGATTTTGGTCGCGGGGATCGGTCTGATCCCCAAGGAATATTACGAGGCGGCCGAGGTGTTTGGCGCCTCTCCGTGGAAACGGTTTACGCGTATCACCCTGCCTCTGCTGCGCCCGTCGTTGCAGACCGCCTTGGTGTTGCGCGTCATTCTGGCGTTTGAGGTGTTTGCGGTGGTCGCGGCCCTTGGCGGGACATTGTTCCCCGTGCTGATGGGCGAAACCTATGCCTATCAGTTCGACCTTTTGAACGGCGGCGCGGCGGCGGCGATGGCGTTGATCATTCTGGCCATCTCGATCGGCTTTACCCTGATCATCCTGCGCCTGCTGCGTGTCCCGAAAGGAGCCACGATATGACCGCTGTCACGACCCAAGCCCCCGACACCCGTCGGGCGGGCCGCACTGTCTATGCCGCGGCGGTGGTTCTGCTGTGTGCATGGGTGTTGGTGCCGCTCTATTTCCTGTTCATCAACACGCTGTCCTCACCCGATACGGTGAACAGTTTCCCCAAGCCCTTTGTGCCCGAGTTCGACACCGGCTCCTTGGCTTTTTTCGCGGGGTTTGCAGGGATGCTGAGCGCGCTCAAGAACTCGATCCTTGTGGCGGGGATGACGATGGTGATGTCGATCCTGATCGGTGCACCTGCGGGCTATGCCCTGTCACGGTTCGACTTTCGCGGCAAAGAGGTGTTTCGCCTGTTGATCCTGTTGACGCGGGCCTTTCCCTTGCCGTTGCTGGCGCTCCCGTTGGCGGTGATGTTCATTCGCACGGGTCTGGATGACACGGTGTTCGGCCTTGCCTTGGTGCACACGACATTGGCGGTGCCTTTTGCCGTTCTGATCACCTTTTCCCTGTTTTCCGGCATCCCGATGGAACTGGAAGAGGCGGCGTGGACCCTTGGCTGTACCCGCCTGACGGCCTTTACCAAGGTGGTGCTGCCCCTGATCCTGCCGGGCATCACGGCCAGCGCGATCTTTGCCTTTGTGATCTCGTGGAACGAAGTGTTCGCGGCGGCGGTTCTGACCATCGAAAACCGCACCCTGACCGCGTTCCTTTTGCAAAATCTGGACACATCGCCCCTGCATCTGAAATTCGCGGGCGGCTTTATTCTGGTCGTGCCTGCTCTGATCTTCATCTTTGCGGTGCGCAAATATCTCTTTGCCATGTGGGGCATCGCCAACCGCTAGGCGGTGGCGTGAAAGGACAAACAATGGCTGTTATCGAAATCAAGAACGTCGCCAAACGGTTTGGAAACTACCAAGCTCTGTCAGACATCAACCTGACCATCGAAGATCAGGAATTCATGGTTTTGCTGGGCGCGTCAGGGTGCGGGAAATCGACCCTGCTGCGGATCATTGCGGGCCTTGAAACCGCCAGTGAGGGCGAGGTCTGGATCGGCGGGAAACGTATCGACCACCTGCCGCCCAAGGACCGTGGCATCGCGATGGTGTTTCAGAACTATGCCGTCTTTCCCCACCTGACCGTGTTTGAAAACATCGGCTTTGGCCTGCGGATGCAAAAGCTGCCCAATGACGAGGTGACCCGCCGCGTCACGCGCGTGGCCGAGTTGATGCATATCGATGCGTTGCTGAAACGCTATTCGGGTGAGCTTTCGGGCGGGCAACGCCAACGCGTCGCGGTCGCCCGCGCCTTGGCTATGGAGCCCGACGTGATCCTGATGGATGAACCTTTGTCGAACCTCGACGCGCTGTTGCGCATGGAAATGCGCGCCGAACTCAAGGGCGTCTTGGCCGAAAGCAACACCACCGCCATCTACGTCACCCATGATCAGGTCGAGGCCATGTCGATGGCCGACCGGATTAGTGTGATGCATCAGGGCAAGATCGTTCAGGCCGCATCGCCGATTGAGGTCTATCGCAATCCCGCCGCCGAATTCGTGGCCGGTTTCATCGGAAACCCGCCGATGAATTTCCTAACCGCCACGCCCGCCGGCACAGGGCAATGGCAGGTGGCCGGATTGGCGTTGGACGGGCCGCAATCGGGGGCCGAGACCCTGAACTTTGCGATCCGGCCCGAGGATCTGCGCCTGTCGGAGATGGGCATGCAGGCCAAGGTCAAGATCGTGGAACCCCTTGGCGCGCATCTGCTTGTGACCTGTGAGGTGGACGGCACCCTGTTCCGCGCGGTTCTGGACAGTGATCTGGCGGTCAAGCGGGGTGACACCCTGACCCTTACGCCGCAACCCGACCGTATCCGCTGGTTCGATCCCGTATCGACCCGCGCCGTTGCCTGAGGCACATGATGCAGAAATCCGATATGCTGAACCACGCGCGCACCGTGCTGCGTGACAATGATCGGGGCACCTATACGGTGCCGACCCATGGTCTGTATCCGTTTCAATGGAACTGGGACTCGGCCCTCAGCGCGCTGGGGTTTTCCCATTTTGATGAGGCGCGCGCATGGACCGAAATCGACACCCTGATGGCGCATCAGTGGGACGACGGGATGGTTCCGCATATCATCTTTCACGAACCCGATGACGGCTATTTTCCGGGCCCCGATGTGTGGGGCACGGACCGGCCCACGCCAACATCGGGCATTACCCAGCCCCCCGTCGCGGGCTTTGCCGTGCGCCGCATCCATGATCGCGCCACCGACCGCGATCTGGCCGACCGGATGGCGCGGACCTTGGTCCCGAAAATCCACGCGTGGCATCAATGGTTCTACCGCTGCCGCGACCCGCAGGGGACGGGTCTTGTCGCGCTGTTGCACCCGTGGGAATCCGGTCGCGACAATTCGGCGGATTGGGACGAGGCGTTTGCGCGTGTTCCCACGGACGGTGTCGGCACCTTTACCCGCCGCGACACCACCCACGCCAACCCTGCACACCGTCCGACGGATGATCAGTACAAGCGCTATATCTGGCTGGTGCAAAAGTTCCGCAGCCTTGATTGGGACAACCGCAAACTGCACGATGCATCGCCGTTTCAGGTGGTCGATCCGGGGTTCAACGCGATCCTGATCCGGTCCTGCGCCGACCTTGCCGATCTGGCCGAGGTCCTGAACCTGCCCGACATCGCCACACAGTCCCGCGCGCTTGCGGATAAGGCATTGGCGGCGATGGACACGCTCTGGAGCGATGCGGCAGGCCAGTACCTGTGCCTTGACCGTCGCCTTGGTGCCTTGGTCCCCAGCCTGTCGATTGGCGGCATTCTGGCGGCCTTTGCGCCGCTGCCGTTGAACCGCGTTCAAGCCCTGAGCGCGCGGATCGAAACGCTTGCTCAATCCTGTACCTATCTGGTCCCAAGCCACGACCCCACCACGCCCGAATTTGAGGGACTACGCTATTGGCGGGGACCGGTGTGGTTGATCGTGAACTATATGATTGCGGATGGCCTGATCCGTGCGGGCGAAGGCGCAATGGCCGAACGGATCATGCAGGATTGTGCCCGTCTGATCGTCAAAAGCGGCTTTGCCGAATATCACGATCCGATCACCGCCGAACCCTGCGGGGGCGCGCATTTCACGTGGACGGCGGCTATGATCATCGAGATCTTTAGCACGCGCGATTTGGTTTCCTGAACCGTCGCGCAAGGGTCGGTGACGGCTTGATCGCGCGGCGCAAATCGACGCTAATGACCCTTGGGGACATTAAGTGGAGGGCGCGATGTTGAGTGGATTTGAAGAAATCGATATCCCGGTGACGGGGGCGACCATCCATGCGCGTGTTGGCGGGGCGGGAGAGCCGCTTTTGCTGTTACATGGCTATCCGCAGACCCATGTCATGTGGCACGGCATCGCTGATGAGCTTGCGAAAACCCATCGGGTGATTGTTTCGGACCTGCGCGGCTATGGCGATTCAATCGCGCATGAGACGGATTTCAGTTTCCGTGCGATGGCGCGCGATCAGGTCGAACTGATGCAGGCGCTGGGGCATTCACGTTTTGACGTCGTCGCGCATGACAGGGGCGCGCGGACCACCCACCGAATGACGTTGGACCATCCCCACGCGGTACGGTCGGTTGTTCTGATCGACATCCTGCCGACGTTGGACGTGTGGCGGACGATGGATGACTGGTTGGCGAAACGCTATTACCACTGGATGTTTCTGGCCCAGCCCGGCGAGATGCCGCACCGCCTGATCTGTGGTGATCCGATCCTGTTTTTACACTCGGCCCTGATCGGATTGTCGGGCGCGGTCGACCTGTTCCACCCAGATGCGATGGCGGCCTACGAACGGGCGGCCAGCAACCCGTCTGTGGTTGCGGCATGGTGCGGTGATTATTCCGCCGCTGCATCGATCGATCTGGACCATGACCGAATGGATTTGGGGCGCACCAACCCCATCCCGTGCCTCGTTCTGTGGGGCGGCAAGGGCGTTGTGGACCATCACCTTGATCCCGTTGCGGCATGGCAGGCATGGTTTCCTAACGCCACTGGGCACGCGATTGATGCGGGCCATTTCCTTGTGGAAGAGCGGCCCGCCGAGGTTCTGGAGGCCTTGCGCCACCATCTAAGCCAGACCGGCTCGGCGACGGCGTCTTGATTGGGGGCTAGGGTGATGTGGGGACTGTTAGCCGCTCTCGCCAGAAGAGGCGTTCAAGACGCCCGTCACGCAGGCATCATGCAGCAGAACTGCAACCCGTAGCGATCATCTGTCGGCGCCAGCGCGACCATGTCGGCACCACATGGGTTCTCCCCTTCGCAGTAATCGTTGTTTTGCGTTTGCAAAGCCTGCCTCTAGAGCGCGGCTTTGGGACAGCCTAGGTCGGTCGAAATGCTTTTTGCCGCTGAAACGACCGCATTGATCTGTGCGGGGGCGGGCGGGGTTTCGATATATTGGGTCAGGCTGACGATCGCGATGGTCGCGACCACCTTGGCGTCCGCGTCCATGATCGGGCAGGCCAGCGCATTCAGACCCAGCATTGTCTCATTCGGTGCGGTGGCCCAGCCTTGGGCGGCGATGGCGTCCAGATGGGCGTCGAATTCCGCAGGGTCCTTGATCGTGAACTGGGTGGTCGCGGGCAACACGGCGGGCAGGGTGGCCTGACGCGCCTCGGGCGGCATCTTGGCCAGCGTCATTTTGCCTTGGGCCGAGTTGGTGAACCCAAGTAGCGATCCGGGGCGGACGCCGACCTCAATCTCCATGGTGCCGGCGATTGTGTTCAGGATGCGGATGCCGGTGTCTTGTACCTGACCCAGACTGACCGCGTGCCCCGTGGCATCGCGCAGGGCCCGCATATGGGGCAGGGCAACCGACGACAGATCCGCCGAACCCGACGCGGCCTTGCCGAGCGAAATCAGACGGGCACCGATTCGATAGCGCTCGGTCTCTTCGGATTGCGAGATATAGCCCAGTGTCACCAATGTCCGCAGGTGACGATAGATGCGGCTTTTGGTGGTGCCAAGTGCGGTCGCCAAAGCGGTGACGCCGATGTCACTGTCACTTTCTGCAAGCGTTTCAAGCAGATGCAGGGCAAGTGCAACGCTCTGGATCACGTCGGATTTGTCGTCGTTCGCGGGTGTCACGCGCGCCTCTCCCTGTGTCGTCTGTCGTCTTACATCCCCTCAAACGGTCGTCGGATGCAATGCTTGACAGCGTCGCAAAATTCTCTCTATGTTTTATCTAAAGAAACATCGTATCGTCTAGCGAAACAAATGCAACAGGAAACGACGCGGCCGCATACCGGCATGTATGGTTTCCGTCGCGGGACACACGATTTGAGGGGGGAGAAAGCCATGTATGACAAATCCGATCCGCGTGCGTCTTTGGCGCCCCAAGCGGCGGCCAGCATGATCGGTGTGACGGGCCTCGTCGCGGAGCCGCAAGAGGGCTATTTCTACGACACCGCGCCTCAAATCGATGACGGGACGGGCAAGACATGGCTGCATCGCGGGCACAACTTCCTGATCGCCTATACCGAGGCCCTGCCGGGGGCAGTATTCGGTCGGATCGGGCAGTCTGATGAGTATGCCGTGCTGTTGCCCGAGGCAGGCGCGATTATCGAGTGGGACGGCGCGCGTGAGGACGTTTCCGGCAATAGCCTGACCTTTGTTCCGCCGGGAAACAGTGCCGTGACCCTGCCCGAAGGCGGCGTGATCGTGCGCCTGTTTTCGACCCAGAACTCCGATCTGGCCGAGGCCTGTGGCAACGCGCGGGGCTATGACACGCCGCGCACGCATATTCCCGACTTTGCACCTTGGCCAGAACCGGTGGGCGGCTGGAAAATCCGGTCCTATGATCTGGACGTGCCGCGCCAAGAGGGGCGGTTTGGGCGCATCTTTCGGTGTACGACATTGATGGTGAATGTGCTGGAACCGTTTGACGGGCCGCGCGATCCATCCAAGATGTCGCCGCACCACCACGATGATTTTGAACAGGGTTCATTGGCCCTGTCGGGGAGCTTTACCCACTATCTGCGCTGGGCATGGACCAGCGATATGGCCGACTGGCGCGATGACCGCGCGGTTGAGATGGGCGCGCCGTCCGCCCTGATCATTCCGCCGCCCGTCATCCACACCACCCGCGCCACGGGTGAGGGCAGCAATGTTCTGGTCGATATCTTCAGCCCGCCGCGCGTCGATTTTTCGATGAAGCCGGGCTGGGTTCTGAACGCAGAGGACTACCCCATGCCCGAGGGCTAATCCCACGAACGACAAAGCACGCCAAGGACCGCTTGGCCAAGGAGACACTCTTACGATCAATTGGGAGGAGAAACCGATGATCACCAGACGACACCTGTTACAGACCAGCACCGCCGCCGTGGCGGGGACGTTGATGGCCCCGCATGTGGCGCGCGCCGCCGGGAAATCCATGAAGATCGCGCACGCCGCGAACGAGGTTCATCCGGGCCATATCCTTGCGACCAGCTTTGCCGCGGCACTTGAGGAGCTGATGCCCGGCGGGTTCAACATCAACATCTTCCCCAACCGTCAATTGGGTGATGACAAGCAACTGTTGGAAAGCACCGTGGCGGGCAGCATGGACGTCACCGCCGTGTCGGGCGTTCTGATCCCGCTGGTCACCGGTCGTCAGGCGATGAACGCATGGCAATTGCCGTTCTTGGTGCGCGACTATGACCACTTTGGCGAACTGGCTCTTGGTCCGGTCGGCCAGAAAATTCAGGACGATCTGCGCGCCGCCGGTTTGATCAGCCTTGCCACCGCCGACACTGGTCAGCGTAATTTCCTGTCTATCAAGGATCCGGTGACGTCGCTGGATGATCTGTCGGGGCTCAAGACGCGGATCGTGCCGGTGCCGCTACACAAACAGATCTGGGAAACCTTGGGCACCGCGCCGGTTGGCCTGCCTTATGGAGAAATTTACGGCGCGCTGGAAACCGGTGTTCTGGACGCGGTTGAGATCAACGTTTCCTCGATGCTGGGCGAAAACCTGTGGGAGGTCGGCAAGAACTTTACCCTGACCGGCCACTATCCGTGGCACATGACCACCATCATGTCCGAACGGTATTGGAATGACCTCAACGACGAGGAAAAGGCCGTCGTGAACGAGGCTGGTCGCCGCTCGGTTTCCGCCACGCTGGACTATGCCAAGACACAGGACGCAGAGGGCCGCGAGACCCTGAAATCCAAAGGGGTCGAGGTTCTGGAACTGTCCGATCTGGACGCGATGCGCGCCAAGGTGTCGGCGATGACGACCGAATGGGCCGCCAAAGATCCGTTGATCGCGGAGCTGGTCGCCGCCGCCGGGTGATCCGGCCACGAACCAATCCCCGCGCGGGCCGAAACCGCGCGGGGGCTTTTCTGAAAGGTAGGTCATGACCTCTGTCTCCCCATCGCCGCCGCCCCTGATCGTGCGCGGCTATTTGATGACTGTGCGCGTTCTGGCGGGGATTTGCATGGCGTTGATCGTGGTGATCATGATCGCGCAGGTCTTTGCGCGATATGTGCTTGGGGATTCACTGATCTGGGCCGAGGAACTGTGCCGTTACCTGTTGATATGGCAGACATTTCTGGTGCTTGGCCTTGCCTATCAGCGCGGTGAATTCGTCACGTTGGACTTTGTCCCGATGCACCTGCCACCGCGCGGGCGTTGGGTCCTGAGTGCAGTGATGGCGGGGCCGATCCTGTTCTTTCTGGGGCTGATGGCGATGCACGGCTATACCTATGCCGCACGGTTTGAGAGCCAGACGATCCCCGCCCTCGATTTCATCTGGGAATCCCTGACCGGCAACCCCTTGGGCCTGTCGATCCGCTGGGTCTATGTGTCGGTGACGGTTGGTCTGTCCCTGATGGGGGTGCATGTGATCGCCGATCTGATCGCCCGTTTCGGCCCCGAATTCCGCAATAACATCGACCTATCAGGCGCGGGCGCGACCCCGTCCGGAGAGCTGGACTAATGGGCAGTTTCTTTATTGTTTTCGCCGGTCTGTTGGCCAGTGGCATTCCCATCGCGCTGGCCCTCGGGATTGGGGGCACGATCTATCTGTACCTGTCGGGCAACGGGATGATGGCGCTGTTGTTGCCGCAACGGATGATCGCGGGGATTGACCAGTTTGTTTTGCTGACCATTCCGTTGTTCCTGTTGGCGGGGACGTTGATGAATGTCGGCGGTGTGACGGATCGGATCGTCAATTTCGCCCGCGCGATGGTAGGTCATCGACGCGGAGGAATGTCGTCCGTGTCGATCTTGTCCTCGGGGTTTTTCGCGGGCATTTCGGGCAGTGCGACCGCCGAGGCGTCTGCGTTGGGCACGATCCTGATCCCGACTATGTCGAAACAGGGGATGCCGCCCGCCTATGCCGCCGCCCTGATCGCGGTCAGTTCGGTCATGGGGCCGATCATTCCGCCGTCGATCACGATGATCATCTATGGGGTACTGTCGGGCGCATCGATCGGTCAGCTGTTTCTGGCCGGTGTCGTGCCGGGGATCATGATCGCGGCGGGCTTGTTGACCTATGGCACGTGGCGCGCGCGCCGCGACGGGTTCCCCGTGACCGAGAAGATGGGCGTGGCCGAACGTCTGTCGGCCACGCGCCGCACCTTGCCCGCGCTGATCCTGCCGCTGATCATTCTGGTGGGGATCAAGGCGGGGATTTTCACCCCGACCGAGGCCGCAGCCGTCGCCGTCGCCTATGCCCTGATCATCGGGTTCATCTACAAGGACCTGACCGTCACGCGCGTCTGGAACGCGTTGATCGCGACGGCGCTGGTGTCGACTTCGATCCTGTTCATCACCTCGATGGCCAGCATCGTGTCCTTCGTCTTTACGCTGGAACAGGTACCAACATTGATCGCCAATGCGATGTTGTCGGTGACGGAAAACCCGTGGCTGATCCTGTTGTTCCTGAACCTGTTCCTGTTGGTTCTGGGCATGTTCCTAGAGCCGATTTCGATCCTGATCCTGACCATGCCGATCCTGCTGAAGATACAGGCGATCATTGGCATGGATCCGGTTCAATTCGGCACGGTCGTCGTGTTGAACGTGGTGATCGGGATGGCGACGCCGCCGGTGGGAATCCTGTTGTTTATCGCCTCGGCGATCTCCGGCGAACCCGTGACGCGGGTGATCCGTGAGGCGCTGCCACTGGTCGGGATTTGCTTGGCCATTCTGGCGCTGATCGCGCTGATCCCGCAACTGACGCTGTTCCTTCCGCGTGCGTTGTTCTGAGGTTCCTGATGTCTGATCCGCGAAATATCCTGATCGTTGTGGCGCATCCTGAACCGCATTCATTTAACCATGCCTTGGCAGGGGAAATGGCGGATGCATTGCGCACGGCCGGTCATACGGTCACGATTTCCGACCTCGCGGCCGAGGGGGTTCGCGCCGATATTGGCCGCCACGACATGACCGATCCTGCCGATCCCGCGCGGTTCCATGTGCAGGGTGAACAGGCCTATGCCGCGCGCCATGGCACATTCGCCCCCGACATCGCGCGGGAACAGGCGCGGGTTGCGGCGGCGGACAATGTGATCCTGCAATTTCCCCTCTGGTGGGGTGGGCCGCCCGCGTTGCTCAAGGGCTGGATCGACCGCGTCCTCAGCTATGGCTTCGCCTATGTCGATGGCCGCCGGTTTGACAGTGGTGTCTTCAAAGGGCGCCGCGCCATGATCAGCGTGACAACCGGCGGCACGCCTGAACGGTTCTCTGACACGGGCGTCTATGGCCCCATTGGCCCGTTGTTGATGCCGATCCGCAAACTTGCCCTTGAATACATGGGGTTCGACGTCGCCGAGCCGGTCATCAGCTATGGCGTCCCCCGCACCGACGGGGATGCGCGCGCCGAATACCTGCGCGCTGCGGCGTCTGCTGCCCTGTCCCTTGCCGCGCTACCCGTTGATCCGACCGACGACTGGCGCACCGCCATTGACACCGTTCCCGACGGCGCATGGGCGCGCAAAACCTGACCCATGCTACATCCCATGAAACCCGCATCAAGAGGTCCAAAATGACAGACATCGCAACCATCCGAACCGATCAGGCCGCGCGGATTGCCGATCTCTTGGTCGGGGCGGTCGACCCGCATGTGCACAGCGGCCCGTCCATCGCGCCGCGCGCCGTTGATCATCTGGACCTTGCGCGGGTCTATTCCGACAACGGGTTCGCCGCGATGGTCAGCAAGGACCACGATTATTCCGGCGTGATGTGCGCGCGGATGATCACCGATCACCACCCCGACCTGACGACCAAGGTCTATTCGGGCATCGTTCTGAACAATGTGGTGGGGGGCATCAATCCCTATGCGGTTGAGCACACGGCGGCCATGGACGGGCGGATTGTGTGGCTGCCGACCTTGGCGGCGGAGAACCACCTGAACTGGGAAAAGACATCTGGCTGGGCGCACCCCGCCTCGACCCAGAAAATGCGCGCGGCCTCGGCGGTTCCTCTGTTTGACGGGGATCGGTTGCGGCCTGAGGTTCTGGACCTGCTCGACGTGATGGCCGCGACGGGCATGGCGCTGGCCAGTGGGCACATCCACGTGTCCGAGACCAAGATCGTCTTTGCCGAGGCGCGCAAACGCGGGGTCGAGCGTCTTATTTTCACCCACCCCGAGGACATCGTCGGGGCCTCGATGGATGACACCAAAGAAATCGCGGATATGGGCGCCTATGTCGAACATTCGCTGGCCTTCTTTGTCGAAGGGTCCAAGTTCAAGAACCGCACGGATGAGGAGTTGCGCGACTTTATCGATCTGGTCGGGGCCGAGCGTACGATCCTTGCCTCGGACCTTGGGCAGACCGGCACGATCAGCCCGCTTGAGGGCTTCCAGAACGGCATCGCCGCCTGCATCGGGCTGGGCTATAGCGATGCGCAAATCCGTCAGATGATCGCCTCGAACGCCGCCGATGTTATCGGCCTGAACGGGTAGGAGGCGGCGATGACAAACGACCTGCGCACACGGATCAAGGCGGGTGAGCTGTTGATCGGCACGTTTATCAAGACGCCTGCACCGCATAACGTCGAAATTCTGGGGCTGGCGGGATTGGATTTCGCCGTGATCGATCAGGAACACGCCCCGATCGGGATCGCCCAGATGGATATGATGGCACTGGCCTCGCGCGCGGCGGGCTTGCCGATTTTGTCGCGGCGGTGGGGGGCATCGCGGGACTGGATCGCGCCCCTGTTGGACCTTGGCCTGAACGGGGTTATGGTGCCCCATGTGATGGACGCGGCGGATGCACATGCGGTCTGCGATGCGGTGCGGTTTTCGCGGGGCAAGCGCGGCCTGTCCCCGTCCCCGCGCGCGGGCAACTATGGCGGGATGAACATCCCGACCTATCGCGAACACAGCGACGCCCATAGCGTGGTCATGGTCCAGATTGAGGACGCAAGCGCCTTGGATCACCTCGACGACATCGCCGCGATTGGGGACGTCGATATGCTGTTCATCGGGCCTGCGGATTTGGCGCAATCGATGGGGGTAAGCTATCCGTCGCCCGAATTGGACGCGGCCATTTTGCGCGTTATCGAGGCGGGGCAAAAGGCCGGAACGGCGGTCGGGTTGTTCGTCGGGAACCCCGCCCAGATTGCCGATTGGCACGCGCGCGGCGTGACCTTGTTCGTCTGTGGGTCGGATCAATCCATGCTGCGCGGCGTGGCAACGCAACTGGCCGCGGCCAAGGGTTAGAGGATCACGCGCGGCTCTGGTCGGCCTTTGATTGGAACGCGGGCGGTGTACACGCGTCCTTGGGCCTTGTCGGGGGTTTCGATCCCTTCGCAGGCTGTGGTGACGAATAGTGTTTGCAGGTCCGGCCCGCCAAAGGCGGGACAGGACGAATGCGCGCCGTCGACCGTAACGATCATGTCCTCGGTCCCGTCGGGCAGATAGCGCACCACGCGCCCCAGACCCCATTGCGCATTCCAGATCGCGCCCTCGGCATCCACCACGGACCCGTCGGGGTGAATGCCCCGCGCGCCGAGGTCCAGAAACACGCGCGCTTCGCCCGTGGGCCAGCCCGCATTGTCAAGCGGTTGGTACATGATCTGACCTACCGTCGTGTCGGTGAAATAGGCCGTACGCCCATCCGGCGTGAAACAGATCGAATTGGGGATGGTGATGCCCGATACAACTTTGCGCAGCGTACCAAGATAGAAGCGATAGATCGCGCCGCGCCCCGTTTCGGCGCCTTTGCCCATAGTCCCGATCCAGAACCCGCCATGGGGATCGGCGCGCCCGTCGTTGGAACGTGTGGCGGGATCATCAGCCTCAAGCGGCGTTATCAGGTCACGTGACCCGTCCGCCGTGTCAAACCGCCAAAGGCCCGTTTCCGATGCGATCAACAGGGTGATTTCGTCGATCCAACCCGCCGCCGAACAATGTTCATGCATTGCCCATTCCACCGCGCGATCCCCGTCGCGCGATAGTAACCGGTCCCCCAGAATATCGAACCAATAGAACCGGTTTTGGGTGGGGTGCCAAAGCGCGCCTTCGCCCAATTCGCAGGTTCGGGTATCAAACACCTCGGCCTTAATCATTGCGCATGACCGCGTCATAGGCCGCGACGATCGCGCGGGCTTTTTCATCGACGGCGGCTGCATCATCGCCGGGTTTGTAAAGGGCGCTGCCGATGCCGAACCCGTCCGCGCCCGCCGCAACCCAAGCCGCGAAACTATCGGGGTTTGCGCCGCCGACGGCCAGAACCTCGGTCCCTTTGGGCAGGACGGCCCGCATGGCGCGCAGGCCGGTGGGGCCGAGCAATTCGCCCGGAAACATCTTTAGGCCATCCGCCCCGGCCTGTAGCGCGATAAAACAGTCCGTCGGCGTCATTGCGCCGGGATAGGACAGCAGGCCCGCCGCCTTGGTCTCGGTGATGACCGCAGGGTCGGTGTTGGGCGACACGATCAGCTTCCCGCCCGCGTCCTTCACTTGGGCTACCTGCGCGGGCGTCAAAACCGTGCCCGCGCCGATCAGGGCCTTGTCGCCGAACGCCTCTGCCATCAGTTGGATCGAGAGGAACGGATCGGGGGAATTCAACGGTACCTCGATCTTGGTGATGCCCGCCGAGATCAGCACGCCCGCGATGATAGGCGCCTCATCCGGTGTGATACCGCGCAGGATGGCGATTATGTTTCTGCTCATGTCTGGTCTTCCTTCAGGCGGTCATGGGCCGCGATCAAACCGGCGAGGGTCATTGCGGTCGCGTCCGCGCATTTTGCCCCTCCCCCGATGACGCGAATGGCCCTTTCGTAATGTTCACACAGGTCCGGCGCGCCGATCAACACGACGTCCCCTTGGGTCATCAAATCCTGCGCGCCGTTCAGTTCAACCCCCATCAACAGACCGGACAGGCGCGCGCGGATCGACGCTCCATCCTTCCGGCCCAGCAAAGACGCCGCGCGCAGGGAAAACAGGTCGGTGGTCACGCGTCCGGGCGCGTTGAACCCTTGGGCCACTGCGTCGGTGAATGCGTCGTGATCCCAACCTGCGCCGATGCTGTGGCGCAGGATCGATTGGGTGGCGGTGAGATGGAACAGCTCCCCCGTCATGAACGTGCGAAACGTCTGGACCATCCCGCCCGAGACACGCGCCCATTTGCTATGTGTGCCCGGCAGGCAGATAACGCCGTCGAAATCGGGTGCACCGGCCAAATAGCCCGCGATTTGGGTTTCCTCGCCGCGCATCACGTCGGGCGGGGACATCTGACACAGGCCGGGCAGGATGCGCACGTTCAGGCGCGTGTCGCGGGTCGGGACATGGGTTGCCGTGGCCGCAGTCGGGGCGCAGGGCGCGGTGGCATAGGCCGCCTCGACCCAGCCCTGACGTGCGCCCGCCATGCCACAGATCACCACATCGCACGGGCCATCGCCGATCAGATCACCGGCGATGTCCAAAAACGCGCCCTCAAATTCATCGGGGGACAGCGTGCCCATGCCGCGATCTGAACGACGTTCAGATATGGGTGCGCCATCCGCCCCCATCGCCCACAGGCGCAGGTTCGATGTCCCCCAATCCGCAGCAATCCACGACGTCCCTGACATGATCAGGTCAGGTCCGTCGGCAGCAGCGCATCCGGCAGGTTCTGATAGCATACAGGCCGCAGGAACCGGCGGATGGCCAGCGTCCCGACACTGGTCGCGCCAAAGTTGGTCGAGGCCGGATAGGGGCCGCCGTGGACCATCGCATCGCAGACCTCAACCCCCGTGGGATAGCCGTTGACCAGCACGCGACCGGCCTTGCGTTCCAGAACCGGCATCAAGGCGCGGGCCAGATCGGTATCGTCGTCCTGCATCATCAGGGTGCAGGTCAATTGCCCGTCCAGCGACCGCGCAACGGCGCGCATTTCGTCGGCATCGGCGACCCGCACGATCAGGCCAAGGGGGCCAAAGACCTCATGCCCTAAGGCGTGGTTGGCCAGCCATTCCGCACCCGTGGTCGCGAACAGATAGGGCGTCGCGTTGCGCAGATCACAGGTCGAGGTCAGGACCTCACGCACGCCTTTGGTGCCCGCGATCCGGTCGCGGCCCGCGCGAAAGGCGTTCGCGATCCCCTCGGTCAGCATGGTTTGCGCGCCAACGGCCGACAGGGCCTCGGTCGCGGCGGCGATGAACGCATCGGTTTCGGGGCTGTCGATGGCCACGACGACTCCGGGGTTCGTGCAAAATTGCCCGACACCCATGGTCAGGGATCCGGCCCATCCGGCGGCCATCTCCGCGCCGCGTTCCGACATGGTACTGGGCAACAGGAACATGGGGTTCACACTGCCCAATTCGCCAAAGAAGGGGATCGGGGTCGGACGGGCGGCACACATGTCAAACAGGGCCCGCCCCGCGCCCAGCGATCCGGTAAAGCCGACCGCATTGATCAACGGGTGGTTCACCAAGGCCGCACTCAGATCGTTGGTGTTGCCTTGGATCAGGCTGAACACACCCGCGGGCATGCCGGTCTTTTCAATCGCGGCCTTGATCGCCTCGGCGACGATTTCGCCTGTGCCGGGGTGGGCGGGGTGGCCTTTGACCACCACAGGACATCCGGCGGCAAGGGCACTGGCCGTGTCGCCGCCCGCCGTGGAAAACGCCAAGGGAAAGTTCGACGCGCCAAACACGGCCACGGGGCCGATGGGACGCTGCACCATTTTCAGGTCTGGACGGGGAAGGGGCGCACGATCGGGCAGGGCCGCGTCGTGACGTTGGTCCAGATAGGCACCGTCCAGAATATGGGACGCGAACAGACGCAACTGACCGGTGGTGCGGCCGCGCTCGCCCTGCAAACGGGCCTCGGGCAGGCCGGTTTCACGGGTGCCGATATCGGTGATCTGATCGCCGCGCTCCTCAATCTCGTCGGCGATGGCGTTTAGGAACGCGGCACGCTCGGCCCGAGTGGAATAGCCATAGGTCCAGAACGCTTCTTCGGCGGCCTGACAGGCGGCGTCGACCTCGGCCGCGCCACCGTTGGCGGTGTGATGGGCGGGGCCACTGACCGGTTGGGACGCAAACGTGTCGTCCGAGCCGACCCAAGCGCCCGCGATCAGGTGTTTTCCATGCGGTTCATATGTCATCTGTATTTCCTCACTTGCCCCAGTTCAGCGCGATCAGGTCCAATTCGCGCGAGAGCGACATCAGGCGATCCTTGGTGCGCGGCGACATGGGTTTGAGCGGATGGCGCACGTAGTCCGATCCGATCACGCCGCCTTCCATCATCACGGTTTTCGCGGCGCGCAGGCCGCATTGGCGGTTCTCGTGGTTGATCAGGGGCAGGCACAGTTTCCATTGATTCAGCGCGGCATCCGTGTTGCCCGCACGGTAATCGACCACAATCGGGCGGATCTTTTCGGGCTGTAGGGCCGAGGTCATCGTGCCGGTGCATCCCGCGTCCAGATCGGCCAAAAGGGTCACCGCCTCTTCGCCGTCAAACGGGCAGACGATGTCATCGCCGCCCATCTCGATCAGCGCGGACAGCTTGTCCGCCGCAAAAGGCGTTTCCATTTTGAAATAGGAGACATTTTCGATTTCGCGCGCCATGCGGACCAACAACGGCACGGACAGGGTGACGCCAGATAGCGGCGCGTCCTGCACCATGATCGGGATCGACACCGCGTCCGAGACGGCGGCGAAATGTTCGAAAATGCCTGCCTCAGCCGGGACCAGACCCACGCCGTGATAGGGCGGCATCATCATCAGCATCGCCGCGCCAAGCGACTGTGCCTCGCGTGCCCGCGCCACCACGATGTCGGTTGCGAAATGGCTGATGGTGACAATGACCGGAACGCGGCCCGCGACGTGCTCTAGGCTGACACGGGTCAGCGTCGCGCGCTCCTCATCCGACAGAAGGAACTGTTCGGAATAGTTCGCAAGGATACAGATCGCATCGACCCCTTGGTCGATCATGCAATCCAGAACGCGGCGCATCCCGTCGGGGTCAATGGTGCCATCCGCATGAAAGGGCGTTGGCGCGACGGGCAGGATTCCGGTCAATGGCTGTTTCATCGTCTTTCTCTTATGGGGTGCGGGTCACGTGGAAGCGCGACACCTGTCTATAGGGCTGTCCGGGCGCGATGGCGGCGGACGGGTAATCGGGGTGGTTCGGGGTGTCGGGCCAGAACTGTGGCTCAATCGCGATACCGGCGTTCGCGGCGTAGGGTTTGCCGTGGTGGCCAGTGGTTGGCGTGGTGTTCAGGTTGCCGCCGGAATAGACCTGCAGGCCGACCTCGGTCGTCTGGACTGTCAGGCGGAATTCACCTGCCGCAACCACACAGGCGGTGCGCATTGAACCCTGTTCACGAGACAGGCAAAAGTTGTGGTCCAGATCGGGTTCGGGGGCGCGGGGCGTGCGGTAGTCAAATGCGGTCTCGGCCACAGGTTCCGGCGCGCCCAGCGGGATTTGCGCCGCATCCACAGGCAGGTACGTGTCGGCCATGACGGTCAACCGATGCCCCGACAAATCGTCCGATCCGTCAAGGTTCCAATAGCCGTGAAACGCGGGCGCGAACCATGTCTGGCGATCTGCCGTGCCGGTCAGTTCCAGAACAAGCGCGCCGTCCTCGGCAATCTCATACCGCGCGCGGGCCTCAATCGTGCCGGGGAAATTGCCCAGCCCGTCGTCGTGCGTAATGGCAAAGGTCGCCGCCTGCGCATCGGCCTCAACCAAGGTCCAGTTGCGTTTGCTGAACCCCGTCGATCCGCCGTGCAGACAGTTGCCGGTCGCCGCTTCGCTCTGCTCCAGCTGGATCTCCTGGCCGTTCAGAACCAAACGCCCGCCCGCAATCCGGTTGGCGACGGGGCCGACGATCGACCCGAAATGGCGCATCGGTCCGGTGTAATCCAGCGCATCGGGCGACCCCAACGCAAACCCGTGCGCCACACCCGACAGGCGCAGGTCCTGCAGGCTGGCCCCCCATGTGATCAGGGTGGCGGTGACATCGCCGCGCGCAATGGTGACCTGTTGGATGTCACTGCCATCACGGGCGGTGGCGACGGATGTAATCGTGGAGTTTTGCATTACCATTCAAACGGCGCGACACTGACGCGCCTTCCCAATGTAAAGGCGTCGGCGACATGCCGCATCGGGGCAAGGTCCATGTCCACCGCGCCGGTTTCGACCAGCTTGGCCATCTGGGCATAGAGGCGGGGGTATTCCCCCGTCAGGCCCGGCAGGCTGTCATCAGGCATATCGTCGATGATCAGGTGGCCGCCACCGTTTTCCATCCGCATACGGCCCTGATCGGTCACGGCCTCAATCGACCAAGTCGGATCACCGGGCTCAAGCCAATCGAGGTCCATCGACACATCCGCGCCGTGGGGGTGGTGAAACCGGCATGTCGCCGCAATCGGCGTGTCGCGGTTTTCGGGGAACTGTAGCTCTGCCGACGTCAGGTGTACCGGATCGGGCAGGATTTCGGTCAGAATCGACAGGGCGTTGATACCGGGGTCAAAGACACCAAGGCCACCCGCCTCAAACACCCAGTCCTGACCGGGGTGCCATTGGCGCACGTTCTCGCGCCATGTGATGGTCAGGCTGATCAGGCGCTTGTCCCGCAACCATGCCTTGGCCGCTGGCACCTTGTCCGCCTGCCGCGAATGCCATGTGGCGTAGAGGGCGACGCCCGCATCGCGTGCCATATCGGCCAAGGTATGGCATTCCGACAGGGTCGCGCCCGGCGGTTTTTCCAGCATCACATGACGACCCGCCGCGATCGCGCGCGCCGCATAATCAAACCGCGGCACGGGCGGCAGGCACAGGGACACCACGCGGATATCCGTGCGCTCGGCCAGCATGGCGTCGAAATCGTCGTAGGCAGGGACGCCTTCGACCGATCCGTGGCGCGAGACCGTCGCGGACAGTTCCCAGTCCGCGCTGGCGTTGATCGCGGGGACATGTTGGTCGGTCGCGATTTTTCCAATTCCAACGAGGGCGACCTGCATCAATGTGAATCCTTTCCAACGGCTGCGCCACGGCACCCTTTGAGGAAATCGAGATCGGCGCCGGTGTCGGCCCCTTCGACATGCGCTTGGTGCAGCCATTCATACCCGCCATCGGGGGCAGGGTGGTTCGGGACCCATTTGGCCAACCGCGCCTCTAGGGTCAGGATGCATTGATTTTCGACGCGCTGCGTGATTCACGGCTCGGAAAACGGAGCGGTGACATGGGCGACCTTTTCTGGCTGACCGACGAGCA
>PALT01000022.1 GCA_002706605.1 Rhodovulum sp.
CATCTCGAGTTCGGTGACGGGCGCGATCTGCGCTTTGGTCCTGACTACAGCATCACCCTCGAGGAGCGCGGCTGACGTCATCGCCTTCGGTCGCGACGGCACGGCGCGGGCATCCGGCTGGACCTTTCATGGCGAACGACCTGCCTGGGCAGGGCTGAATGATAGCACTGAGGCCGAAGTCGTTCTGGCCTCGCTGGACGCCACGCCGCCTTCCAGTCGCGACGGCATCCTCTCCCTGATCCGGACGACTGCCGTCCGCCACCAGGGGAACCGTGCCCTGCGCATAGCTGGTCTGAGTGCCGACGACTGGCAGATCCTCTTCCGCGCCCTGGTCGAAGCTGAAAGCAGCTATAACCCGACCGCCGTCAGCCCCAAGGGCGCTTATGGATTGGGCCAACTGATGCCGGATACCGCCCGTGCTCTCGGGGTTGATCCACGCGATCCGTCCCAGAACCTCGATGGGGCCGCGCGCTATCTGCTGGCGCAGCTTGCGACCTTCAAGGACATCGACCTGGCGCTTGCGGCCTACAATGCCGGGCCGCACAGGGTGGTCGAATATTCCGGCATTCCGCCTTTCGCCGAGACCCGCAACTACATCACGCGCATCCACCGGATCCGGTCCCAGCTGGCGGGCACACCTGTTTCCGCGCAGGACATCCGTGTCGCAACCCGCGTGCCTACCCGCACGCCGGTCCTCATCGAACTTCAGTAAAACAAAGGGACTTCGCATGCTTCGACATCGCCTCAGCCGCCTCTTGCCCGCCGCCACAACCCTGGCGGCTTTCGCAACGCCAGCCCTCGCGCAAGACTTGTCGCCGATCCAGACCATGCTGGAAACCGTTGAGGCCGCGCTGACCGGTCCCATCGGCATCGCTGTCGCCACGCTCGCTGTCATCGGCACCGGTTTCATGTGCATGATGGGGCGGCTGAACTGGGGCTGGTTCGCCTCGGTCATCATCGGGATCGTGCTGATCTTCTCGGCCGGGACGATTGTTGATGGGTTCTCCTGATGAGCCGGAAAGCACTGTGTCTTTCCCGCAAAACGGAATCCTGCGGTCAACTCGAACGCGTTGTGCTGCGCAAACGCTGCCTCGAGTTGCCCTCCGGACGCCCGTCTTTTGCTGAGCGGGAAAGTCACTAGATGGCAGAACGATCCCCCCTCTTTTTGGGCCTCGCCCGTCCGCCCAAGTATCTGGGTCTCCCTGTCGGATACCTGGTGGTGCTGGCAACCGGGGTCGTTCTGCCGTTCATCTGGACGAAGTCGATGGTCTTCTTCCTGATCGGCCTTGTCGCCTATCCAATCCTCTGGTTCGTCGCCGACCGCGAGCCGCATTTCTTCGAAGTGCTGCGGGTCTCCTATGGATCGGTGCGCCCGACGAAGAACCGGGCCCGACACGGAGGCGACAGCTTTGGCGCTTGATGCGGGCACTCTTTCCACTCACGGAACCGCTCTGCTTCAAGCCGGCGGCGGGGCGTTCGCGCGGGAGTGTTATCTCGCCGAACACCTGCCGTATTTTGCCCTCGCCGACGACGATGTCATGGTCCTGCGCGAGGGCGATCTCTTGGCGACCCTGCGCCTTGATGGTCTGAACCCGATGACCACTGAGGACGCCCGGCTCGACGCGCTCAAACGCGCGGTCGCGGCTATCGTCGCCCAGACCGGCAATGCCTTCGGCTTCTACATCCACCGCATATCCGTGCCGCAGGATCTCGGGATGCGCCCCATCGAGGGCAACAGTTTCGCCGCCGCGATCGACGCGCGCTGGCAGGCCCATGTCAAAGACCTCCGCCCCGCCAAGCGCCAGCTCTATCTCAGCGTCATCCGGCGCCCCGATATCTCCGCGCGCATTCCGCTTCTGCGCGCGCTGGCCCGCAAGGCCTGGGTCAAGGACCGCGCGACGCGCCTGCAGGAACTGAACGAGGTCATGGGCTTCTTCGAGGTGGCGCTGGCGTCGGCCAATCCTGTGAGGCTCACGAAGTCGGGCGGTGAATGGCTGGGCTATCTCAACACACTGAACGCGGGCAGCTTCTCCCCCATTGCCTTCGGACATAGCGCCCTGCCCCTTTCACATACCTTAAGCAACTGCCGCGCGACCTTCGACGGCGACGTCGTCACACTGACTGACGCCGTGACCGGTCAGGTCAAATACGGTGCGATCTTCTCGATGAAGACCTATCCGGCACTGACAGACGTCACGCTTCTCGACGCGCTCGACCTGCCGCTCGACATCGTGCTGACAAACTCCTTCAGCCCGATCCCGAACAACATCATGGCCGAACGCATCCAGCGGATCATCCGCCAGATGCACGCGTCCGACGATGCCGCCGTCTCCTTGCGCGAACAGCTCGGCCAAGCCGCCGACGATCAGGAGGCGGGGCGCATCGCCTTTGGCGACCATCACCTCTCGATCGCGGTCTATGCGCCAGACCGCGACACACTCGAACGGGCCGCGGCCCAGATCAAGCGCGTCGGCCAGGAAATCATGTCCGTCATCGTGCGCGAAAACATGGCGCTGAAAGCCACCTACTTCGCGCAATCCCCAGGTAACTTCGGCTATCGCGCCCGCAAGACGCCGATCTCCTCGATCAATTTCGCCGACTTCGCGGCCCTCCATGGCAGTGTCGAGGGGCGTGGACCTGACCAGTCGCCCTGGGGCCAGACGATCTCTGTGTTGCCGACGGTCGGCACATCGGGATACCGCTTCAATTTCCACGAGTCGGGCAGCCCCGGCAAGGAACCAACGGTCGGCCATACGCTGGTTCTGGGGCGCACCGGGACCGGCAAGACGCTGACCACCGCCTTTCTGGCAGCCCAAGCGCAACGGGTCGGCGCGCGGCTTTTCTTCTTCGACAAGGATCGCGGGCTTGAGATGGCCGTGCGCGCCCTTGGTGGCCGCTATAACGAAATCCGCGCCGGGGTGCCGTCTGGCTTGAACCCCCTCGATACCGAAATCGACGAACGTGGCCGCGCCTGGCTCTCGGATTGGCTGGCGACGCTTCTCACACGAAATGGAACCCTCACAGGCGAGCAGTCACGACACATCCAGAGCGCGGTCTCGCAAAATGCCCATGCCGAGGGCTCGCTCCGGCGCTTCGCGAGTTTCGAGACCCTGTTCCAGTCGCTCGATGACGATGGCGAGTTGCAAAGCCGCATCGCCGAATGGGCGCCGGGTGGGCGCTACGGCTGGGTCTTCGATGAGCCGGAACAGGGTGCCGGGCTTGAACTGGCCTCCGACATCATCGGCTTCGACATGACCGAAATCCTCGACATGACCACCGAGCGGATGGCGGTGCTCTCCTATATCTTCCGTCAGATCGAACGCGTGGTCGAGGATCGCCGCCCCACCATCATCGTCCTCGACGAGGCCTGGAAGCTTCTCGACGATCCCTACTTCGGGGCGCGGCTGGAAAACTGGCTGGTGACGCTTCGCAAGATGAACTGCGTCGTGATCATGATGACGCAGTATCCGAGCCAGCTCCGCGACAGCCGCGTCGGCAAGACCATTGTCGAGACGGTGCCGACCCAGATCCTTTTCCCGAACGACCGTGCCACCGTCTCGGATTACGACTTCCTGCGCGTGAACGCCAAGGAGGCAGCCCTTCTCGTCCAGCCCACGATCGGCCAGCGCATCGCGCTTGTGCGCTCGGCGGGCGACAGCGTCTTCGTCGATGCGGACCTTTCCGCGCTTGGCGATCTCCTTCCCATCCTTGGCGGCGGCGCCACCGGCGAGGCCCACGTGCCCGCCGATTGGCGCGCCAATCCCGATTTCTGGAGACATGTGATATGAGTTCAAAACCAATCCTCGCGCTTTGCGCCGCCGCAAGCCTGCTCGCCGCTTGCGAAAACTACACCGAGAAAACCTCGCCCTGCTTCGGACGCAATGGCGCGCCGCAGATGACCCGGTCCGCGCTTTCCTTCTCGACCATGGGTGCACCGGCTCACGCAACGGCCAAACCCGACTGCAGCTTCGAGCCCCTGCCCCGTCCGGAATGAGCCGCGCCGCGATCATATCCGCCGGGCTCTGCCTTGGCCTCGGTACGCTGCCCGCGCATGCCCAGGGCGTGCCGACGCAGGACAATTCCGCGATCGGTCGCGCCATTGCACGGGTGACAGCTCTCGCCGAAGATCTGGGCGTCCAGCAGGACAAGGATCGGACCGAGTCCACGCTAGCCGATGTCCAGGCCGACCAGCTGCGCGTTCTCGAAGAGATGACGGCGGCCATCACCGGCCCCGGATTTGATATCCGCGCCCTCGAAGGCAATGCGGATTTTGGCGTGGCGGCGGTCTATCCCAATACCGACCCTAGCCCCATGAACAGCCGCCTTTTCGGCGAAGGCCGTGAGACCGTCGAGATGATGATCGTCGAGGTCGCGGGCGAGTTCGCAAGCGCCCCCGGCGTGGCCCGCGCGGGTCTCTCGGCCACCCAGTGGCGCTGCCTCTTCCAGGCCCTGATCAAGCAGGAGAGCCGGTTCAACGTCGCGGCACAAAGCCCGGTCGGAGCCTATGGTCTGACCCAGCTCATGCCCGGCACCGCCTCCGATCTTGGAGTCGACCGCTATAACGTGAAAGACAACCTGCGCGGCGGCGCGCGTTACATCACCACCCAGCTCAATCGCTTCGGCAACATCCCCCATGCGCTCGCGGCCTATAACGCGGGGCCGGGCCGGGTGATCGAGTATGGTGGCGTGCCGCCCTTTGCCGAGACGCAAGGCTATGTGCGCAACATCTCGAAATTCTACAACGAATACCTGGCTGTCGTGGGCGGTGCCGACGCGCTCGGCACGCTCTCGCCTTCGGATTTTGCGCTCGCCGAATATGCCAGCATCTCCGAGGCGGGCGTCTATTATGCCGCCGACAGTTCGGCCACGACCGAGCAGGTGATCAATCGCCTGCGCGCGATCATCCTGCAGATCGATGTGCAACCCAATGCCAAGGCGGCCTGGGAGCTCAACACCTACGCCAAGGCCGAAATCGGCCGCATCCTCAACCTCCGCGTCCGGCTGATGGCGGCGAACCAGCAGCGCGAGGCGGCCTACGCACAGCACATCGTCGCCGACCGGCTCGCCGAGCGCGACTTCATGCAGATGGGAGTTCCCGAATGAGACGATTTTTTCTGGTAACAACCGCAGCCCTCTTGCTCGGATTTGGCGAACCTGCCGCGGCCCAGGGCGTCCCGACATTCGATGGATCGCAGCTTGGCCAACTCGTGGCGCAGCTCGAGCACATGGCCGAGGACCTAAACGTCCAGATGCAACAGCTGGCCACCATGCGATTGGAACTGGAAACCCAACTGTCGCAGCTCACCAACCTCGAGGCGCAACTGACCTCGCTCATTGAGGGCAGCGGGCTCGGGGAACTCTTCGCCACGGTCGAAGAATTCCGCGCGCTGCGTGGCAAACTGGTCGCCCCCCTCAACACCGCGCAGTCTCTGGCGAGCGGCGATTTCCTGAGCGGCTTCAATCCCGGCGCGGAACTCTCGTCCTCGGTCGAGCGGGTTCTGTCGGGCAGCGGCTTCACCTCGGAACGACTGAGCACGCTTTCGGGCTCCGATCAGCCCGCAGACAACCGCATCGCCGTCTCGGCCGGGGCCAGTGCCATGCTGTCCGTCGCCGCGCAGGAAAGCCATGAAGAGGCCGGTCAAAGCCTCGAGCGGCTCGAGACCATGGTCGGGCTCATTGACGATCAGGACGGGCTGAAAGCCGCCGTCGATCTCAACACCCGCGTCACCGCCGAGCTCGGCATCATCCTGACCCAGATCTGGCGGCTGGAAGCGGCGCAAGGCGTCAGCGTCGGCCAACTCGGCGTTGTCGATGCCGCGACCCTCGCGGATGAGCGCAAGTTCCGTTCGATGGCGGTGGATCCATGAGGAAGTCCATGACCCACAGCTTGGCTCCAATCCGGGCGCTTGGTCTCGCCGCCCTTGTCCTGAGCATCCTGCCCAATGCTGCGTCGGCCCAAACTCCGACCACGCAGCCATCCGGTGACACGCCTTTCAGCTCGATGGCCATCGCGCGGGACGAGGCCGACGCCTGCCGAGTCCCGAAACCGCCCGCCGATCTGGCGGAGACAGCCTATCTCCGCAACGGCTACCGCGCGATCCTGCGCATCCTGATTGCCGAGGAGGCGCTCGCCTCGGAAACCTGCACCTGCCTGCTGGATCAGTTCACCTGGGTTCAGGCGCTTGACGCCCTGCCCCGGTTCCAGACCTCTGACAACCCACGCCTGCCCTTCAAGGTGCTCGATCTTTACGCGCAGGCCGATGCGCTCGAGGCGCAAGTTGTGGAGGCCTGTGCGCAGTAGATGGGGGTCATTCGCGACATCCTGAGCCAGGTCGACGCCGCGGTGGATACCGTGGCGCAGGACGGCTTTGTCTCCTCCGCTGGCGCGGTCGGTGACGTGATCTCGGCAGGGGCCGCGCTCCTTGTCGTGCTGCTCGGGATCAACGCGGTGATGCAGCTCCGCCCCCTGCCCTTCGGTACCGGCTTTGCTTTCGGGATGAAGGTGGCGCTCGTGGGCATCTTCGCGCAGAGTTGGGATAATTTCAGCGTCATCTATGACATCGTCACGCGCGTGCCCGACTCCGTCGGCGCTTCGATCCTGGCGCTCACCGGGTCGGGCGACGAGGCCGGGGTCTATGAGAGCCTCGACAACATGGTCGCCCGCATCACCGCCTATGGCGACACGATCGGCGATCGCGCGGGCTGGGTCTTCGGCGCGGTCCTGGGCGCGATCTTCTTCGTCCTTTCCGCCGTTTTCGCCGCTGTCACCGCCGGAATCATCGCCTTCGCCCGCATCGTCTTCGCGCTGATGATCGTGATCGCCCCCTTCATGATCGTGACCTCGCTCTTCAAACCGACCCAATCCCTCTTCGAGGCCTGGACCCGCGCCATCATCGGCTACGCGCTCATGCCGGTCGCCGCCGCAGGCGCCGCAGGCATCATCGTCGCCATCGCCGAAGCGATCGGCGACGCCTCCGCCGATCCGGGCGATGTCGAGACCGTCAGCCTCATCCTGCCCTTCCTCGTCATCCTGATCCTCAGCGCCGGAATCATGGCCTCGGTCCCCTACATCGCGTCCAACCTCACCGGCGTGGTGGGCATTGCGTCCAATGCCGTGGGCCTGACCGGGCTTGCACGTCAGGGCTTCGTGAACACGCGCCAGTATGGCACCGGCGCGACCTCGCGCCTCGTCACCGGCAAGTCTCCCCATGAGCTGAACCAGATGGCGAACGCGGGTGTGGTGAAGACCGGCGAGATGATCCGGCAAAGCCCCGGCGCGCTGCTCTCGGCCGCCAAGGCCTTCCGCAAACCCTGATGTGAAAGACGACGACTTTGAAGAAGACTGTAACCAGTTCCTCCGCGCCTGACCGCGACGCTTTCGAGGCGGATTTCATTTACGGGCCAAGACGGCGCGAGCGCTTTGCTTGGTTCGTTGCAGCGACAGGCGTGCTGGTCGGCGTGGCAGGCATGGTCGCGGGCGCGAGCCTCTTTCCGCTCAAAACGACCGAGACCTTCGTGGTCGTCGTGGACAAGGAAACCGGCGAGATGGACCGGGTCGCCGCCGTCCAGGCTCTGACACTCTCGGAAAGCGATGCCATCATCCAGGCCAATCTCGTGGCCTATGTGGATGATCGAGAGACCTATGACCTGACCGATGGCGAGCAGCGCATCAACTCGGTCCTCGACCGCTCGGATGGCGATGCCGCCCGCACATTGCGCGATCTCTGGTCCTCTACCAATGAGGACTATCCGATCACCGTTTATGGCCGCGACGCCAAGATCGAGGTGGTGATCAAGTCCGTGAACCAGATCGAGCGTGGCGTGGCCCAGGTCCGTTTCACCCGCACGCTGCGCCGGCCGCGCGACACGCGCACCGTCACCCGGTCTTACGTGGCCACCGTCGGCTACGACTTCCAACCCGAAACCCGCCAGCGCCTTCAGGATGTCTGGGCCAACCCCTTGGGCTTCGTGGTGACCGCCTACCGCGTCGACGCCGAGACCCTGGAGAACTGACATGAAATCCCTGCCCGCGCTCCTCACCACGCTTCTCTTGGCGCTTGCCCTCCCTGTTGCCGCTGTTGCCGAGGCCACGCCGCAAGGGGGCCCACTCGACATCCGTATCCGCACCGCCGTCTACAATGAGAACCAGGTCTACCGGATCGAAACGGATCTTCGGCATTCGACGACGATTCATTTCGGGGCGGGCGAGCGCTTCGAGGCGGTGATCGTCGGCGACACCGAAAGCTTCCAGGTCGACCCGATCCCCGAGCTTGGCAATGTGCTCACGATCAAACCACATGTGGCCAATGCCTCGACCAACATGACGGTCATCACCAACCGACGCACCTATTCCTTCCACTTGCGCGAAGGTTCGATCCCAAACCGCACCGGCATGTTCTTCGAAGTCCGCTTTCGTTACCCCGACGAAGAACGCCGCTCGGCAGGTGCAACCCAGCCGAAGGGATTTGAGGCGCCACGGAACTACAATTACCGCGTCTCGGGCGAGGGGGATTTCCGCCCCAGCCATATCTATGACGATGGGCGCTACACGTATTTCGTCTTCCCGGAGAACGGTCGCCAACCCGCCCTCTTCAAGGCCGATGACCAGGGCCGTGAGCGCACCGTCAACTGGACCCAACAAGGCAACACCGTCCGGGTGCTCGGGGTGAACACATACTGGACGCTGCGCATCGGCGACGAGGCGATCTGTGCCTGGCGCGACGAGAGCGCGATCTATGTGAGCAACTAACCATGGCCGATCAAACCCCTCCCGATCTGCAGGACCGTCTCGACCAGTTCAGCCAGCGCGGCAAGTCCAAGCGCCGCGGTACCAGCCTCGGGGTTGGTGCCCTCGCCGCCGCCCTCGCCCTTGGCGGCGCCGGGACCGCGTATTTCCTGGCCACTAGCCTGCAAAAGGGCGATAGCGCGCTTGAGACCTCAGATGTCGAGACCTTTCAGGACCGCCGTCCCGGCACCGGCGGGCGGCTGGAGTTTCCGCCTGACGAGACCGAGCAAAGGGTCAACGACGCGCTGATCGCCGTCGAGGAAGCGCTGGAAGTGCCTGCGGCGCCGGCACCTGAGCCGAGCGCCGAAGTATTGGCCGAGATCGCCAAGCTCCGCGAGGCCCTTGCCGCCAGCCAGGCCGCGCGCAACTCGGAAATCCAGTCCGCCGTCGCGGACCTGCGCGAGGCCTTTGACGAACAGAAGGCCGCGCTCGAAACGACGCTTGCCGCCAAGGAAACCGAGCTGGCGAACTTGCAGCGCCAGACCGAGACCCGCATCGAAGGGCTTCAGGCCATGCTCGATGCCGAACGAGCGCAGCGCGAGGGGCTCGAGGCCGAGCTCGACCGCGAAGGGTTGATCGCTGACCAGCGCCTTCTCGAAGAACGCCGCCGTCAGGAAGAGGAGCAACGCCTGCGCGAGGCCGAGCGGGCCGCTGAGAAGCTTCTGACCGCGCAGATCAAATCCCCCGCAGTAGTCTATGCCGACGGTCCGCGGGTTGGCCAAAGTGGCGCGGCGGTGGCCGATCCGGCGACCGCTGGAACCGGGGGGCCGGTGCTCTCGGGCAATGAGGCGTTCCTGCAAAACGCCCGACCGCTCGAGGTGCAGGAGGCCGCCCGCCTCACCCATCCTGAACGCACGCTGACCCAAGGGTCCGTCATCCAGGCCGCCCTCCAGACCGCCATCAACAGCGATCTGCCGGGCTCCGTGGTCGCGGTCGTCTCCGAGCCGGTTCCGGCGTTTTCCGGGGACCGGATCCTGATCCCCCGGGGCTCCCGCCTTTTTGGGCAATACCGCTCGGGCATCGAGATGCACCAAAAGCGTATCCTGATCCTCTGGACTCGTGTCCTGACCCCGGACGGCACCTCGATGGAAATCGCCGCCGTGGGCGGGGACCAGCTTGGCCGCTCGGGCCTCACCGGTCTCGTCGATACCAAGTTCGCCGAGCGCTTCGGCGGGGCGGCGTTGATTTCCGTAATCGGGGCGGCGCCAGCCGTCGCGGCCGAGAGTGCCAACAATGAAACGACCAGCATCGTCCTTGGCGATGTGGGCAGCGACCTTCAGGACGCGGTCGGTTCGGTCATCGCCGATCAGGTGTCGATCGCGCCCACGATCTATGTCGATCAGGGTGCCTCGGTTACCGTGCTCGTGGACCGGGATGTGGTGATCTATTGACCCGGACAGAAAGCCCAGCCTCCTACCTCGAGCGTTATCTCGACCCGTTCCGCGACCTTCTGCGGCGTGACGACGTGGTCGAGATCGCGATCAATCCGGACGGCAAAGTCTGGCTCGAGGTCGCGGGTGACGCAACCATGCGCCACGAGGGCCAGACCGTGGATCGCACCACAGCCCTCAACATGGCCCAGACCATCGTCGGCGACGCCAAGGCCCGCGTCTCTGAAAAGAACCCGCTCGTGTCCGGCAAGGTGGAATATGCGGGCCGTCCCCTCCGGGTCCAGGTCGCCGTCCCACCCGCCATCGATCGCGGGGCCTCGATCACCATCCGCCTCTTCGCCTTGGGCAGCGTCCGGGACTACGCGCCCACCTATCTCTTCGGAAAGGCCGTCTCGCTCGACGCGCTCCGCGCCGAGAAGATGAAAAACATCGCCAGCCTCGCAGAAGAGAACCTCGAGGCAGCACTTCAAACCCTGGTCGAGGCACGGCTCAACGTCCTGATCAGTGGCGGAACCTCGACCGGCAAAACCACCTTCGCCCGCCATCTTCTGACTCATGTCAGTGAGCACGAACGGCTGATCACCATTGAGGACGCCTTCGAACTCTTCCCCGGCCAGCCGAACACGGTCGCCCTCCTGGCCGACCGCAGTGCCGGTTCACAACGTAGCGCCAACGCTCTCCTGCAGGCCTCCCTCCGCATGCGCCCCGACCGCATCATCGTCGGCGAGCTGCGCGGCGCCGAGGCCCTGACCTATCTCGAAGCCATCAACACCGGCCATGGTGGATCGGTCTCGACCGTCCACGCGGAAACCGCGGAACTCGCCGTCGATCGGCTGGCGATCATGGTGTTGCAAGCCGGTACACCGCTGACCTTTGCCGAGGTGCGGGAATACATCCGGAAGTCCATTGACGTGATCGTGCAGCTCGGGCGAGCTGAGGGGAAGCGGGGGATTACGGAGTTCTATCTGCCGGACTGATGGCAATCTTCGACGATGTAGGGAAAAGTGCCGTCATCATCCGCTAATACAGTAGATTACCTGATATGCGTCGTTTAAAGGCATGAAACTTTACGCAAAATGTGCTACAGGCCAAAGTTGAAATACCTAGTTTTAGGTGTTCGAAATTTCTGTGAGCATAGAGAAGAGAGATTTTAATGGACTATGGAGCTGAGACCTGGGTGCCAATTATCGGTATGATTGCTGTATTGATTTGGGGATTGCGGATGCTTTCGCGGGTGCTGTTTGAGACTCGCCAGCCAACTGACGACACGTCACTAATAGCCAGTGCCCTGACCGAAAAGAGTGCCGAAAATGAACCAACGAGCTTCAGTCGCGTGGCTGGCGCTATCGGTGCGGTTTCGCTTGCGGCATTCATGGCAGGACTTGGTTTATGGGTTTTCTTCGCCATCAGTGATCAAGACGCCACGATGATCGACAGACTCTCAAAGCTATCGACATATTTCCTGGGTGGTGCAGCACTGTTTGCGCCCTATGCGTTCAATCAACTCAGTAAGGTGTTCAAAACCGCATAGTCCTCAGGAATTACTCCGAGCATTTTTGACGAGATCGTTGGCGGTCTGACCGCCAATATGACTACTGGGCACAAGAACAATTGAGAAACCTATAATCCCTATTCCAACGGTCGTAGTTTTAATTGCGATACAGATTTTGACTCCGGCAAGACTCCGGGCAAAACCAGTGTCGGGATGACGACAGCCAAGTGACCGGTGAGCGCGTTCACCCCCCTTGCAACGGGCTCTGGATAGGAGAGAGGTCCATACTTCGCGCGAGTTCTGGTTCGGCGAGGACGACGAAGAGTGCCGAGATCATGACAAAGAGGGATATAGGGGCTTCAAGAGATTTTTCTTTCCAGCCAGGTTTAGACAGCCAGCACTCGCTGGACGTGGTTTTGGTAGTTTCGGCGGGGAGCCAAGCCAAGAATGCTCAACTTACAGGCAACTAGAAATTGACTGATCCTGCGCCACCCTGCCACACTCTTAACGATTCTATCGCCTGTCTATTTTTGATGTTGAGATGTGTTTTCCGGGGGGCAATGGGAATTATTGATCGCCAATGCTCAAGGGCCGAATTGCGGACCAAACGCCCGCGCACCCCAATCAACTAGCACGACTAGCCTCGGGCGACGTTGTTTTCGCACTGTGACCGGCCACCCGGCGCCGGCGCCATTTTCCTACGGCGCGCGCCCTCCCATACGGGGCTGTTCCGTCAGGGCCGACAATCGGGGGACGGCCGGATGAGCAATACGACCGACGCGGATATCGAAAAGCTGAGGGCGGCTGCCGAGGATCAGGCGCTGTTTCGCGACCCGGTGCCGACCCAGCGCGGATCCGACCACCCCGCGCAGACCGGGATCGGAGAGTTGCGCGGCTTTTACCCCAAGTACGGCGCCACGGACCCGATCAAACACGGGTTCTGGCACCCGGAAAACAGCCGGTTTCATCCCCAGAAACAACTGGCGCCCTACCATCGTCGCCACATCGGCGTGGACCTCTATGCGCCCTATCACCATTTCCCGCATGAAGTGCCGGTGCTGGCCCTGTTCGATGGTCATATCCAATCGGCCCCCTGGGTGCTGCATGGCAATGCGGTCGGCAACCAGCTGAACCTCTACATCACCGGAGTCGAGGGGCTGGAGCTGACCAACTGGCGCCTGCTCTACGCCCACCTCAGCCGTGTGATCCCGACCACCCGCGTGCCCGGGGATGGAAAGACCTACGACAGCCAGGGGCGGCTGAAGGTCACGAAGGGGCAGGTGATCGGCTATATCGGCATCAGTGGCAACGTGGACACCCGGGGCGAGGCGACAACGCTGGAAAGCCCGGCGGGGGTCGGTTCGGCCCACCTGCATCTGGTGCTGAAACGGGGGGCAAGCGCCTATGATCCCGCGCGCATCCTGCCGGATACGCTGGATGAGGTCGCATTGGAGAACTACACCCCGCCCGACCCCCTGACCGCTGACAAACGCCCCGCTGCGTCCAAGTGGAAAACACAGGAAACGGATCCCAAGATCCCGGACCCGACAATCGCCGGCAAGGCCCTCAGCTCGGGTGGCCTGGGCAAGGTGAAAAGTTTTCACATCCGCGCCGTGACCCGGCGGCGGCGCAAGAAGGGCGGCTCCAGCCGCCAGGTCGCCAACCCGCCCTTCCACGAGCTGGAGTTCGACAATACCCGTCTGCTGAACCGCACGCTGGCCGCCTATCAGGAGCTGGACCGGCAGCTGGCCGAGGACGGGATCATCCGCAAGCTGGCCATGAAACACTGGAAGCAGGATCTGGCTGCCTACAACGCCGCCGCGTTCAAAAAGCGCATCGGCCACACGGTGGGCGACCACTTGCACCGCGCCCGACAGGTGGCGGCCAAGGACCATGTCGGCTCCGACGACCGAGGCGCCCGCGCGGTGCTGGCCATGATGCACCTGACCCAGGCGCTGCACACGCTGATCGCTGGCCCGGCCCTGGCGGCGGCGGGCGAACATTATGTCACCACCTACAAGTCGGATTGGGAGGCGACCGCCAATGCGAACAACACCGGCACCTGGATCAGCTTTCCAAGCAATGTAAGCGTCACCGTCCCACCGATCCGGATCTCCTGCGGCATCGGGGTGCAGGGGCGTCTCTTGGCGCTGGCCTATCACGACGGGGCGGCCAGCGGCGTCATCGGCATGCACCAGACGCGCCCCGCCCTGCCCTCGGCCGCCCTGCCAACCGACTGGGTCTATTCGACCAGCTACGGCACCGGGGGCCTGCGTCACGCGACGTTTTGCGAGAACACCGGCAGCGACGAAGCCGGAGAGAACGGAAAGACGCTCAAGCAGATCTCGCACCAGATTGCCCGGGCCTTCGACTACCTCGCCTTCCTGCACACCACGACCATTTCCATCCACAAGCGCCTGACAAACCCCGAAACCGCGCCCGAAGAGGGGGAATTGGACACCACGCTCTGGACGCAGTTCACAGGGGGCGTGACCTATCACATCAGCCTGATCGAGGCGGCGCAGGACAAGCTGACCACCCTGACCTGGAAGGGCACGGACGGAACCGACCTGGGCAACGAAAGGCTGCGCCGTGAGGTCCTGCAGGCCATGGTGAAGGCCAATATCACCGCCTTCACCAAGGCGGTGGAGGTGTCGCGGAAATCGGAAACCGTGTCGGTGAAGGACGGCACCAAGACCGTCTCTCACACCCGTCCGGCGATGCCGTCCCTATGGACGCTGCAGGCCGGAAAGACCGAGGAGACGTAAGCCATGGACCTTTTCAAGCAGAGTGTTTCCGTCAATGGCACAGAGACCCTCCTGTCGATCCGGCTCGACACCGCAGCGACGAACCTGGTGGTTTCGGTCGCGGCAGCGGGGCAGACAGAGGAGGCCGCCTATCCCCTGGACGCCTTGCCCGATCTGACCGGCTTCGATCCGACCGACCCGGACCGGGTGGTGAACCTCAGCATCAGCACGGGCAATCTGGGCACGCTCGCGGCAGGGTTCGGCGGGCTTGGCCTGGACGGCACGCTGACCGGGGTGCGCATCGTGCTGCGCCCGCAATCGGCCCAGGGTGGTTGGAGCGACGACGCCCCCTTCCTGGCCTTTTATTTCGACTGGGATCTGGAGGCGAGCAGCACCGGGAAATACCTGCTGGAGGGCGGCGAAGTATCCTCCACAACAACCGCCATGGTACAGGTCACCACCGGCTTTGCAGCACTCCTCCCGCCGGACCAGGACATGCAGCCCCATGACCTGGCCATGCGTCTGGATGTGGACAGTTTCGGCCTGACCACCGGCTGGATGCCCCTGCCGCTGTTCCTGCCCAAATTCGACCCGAACCAACACGAACCCGGCACCTTCGACCCCGGCAAACTGTGGGAGCCACTGGCCCGCTGGTTCCGGGAACTGGTGGAATTCGAACCGGACGAAACACAGGAGATGGACGCGTTCGACTGGGATCGCGATTTTCCCTTCGACCTGTCCTTCCCCCTGGGCCTGCGCGCGAGGGAGGCCAGCGTCAGCCTGGCGAAGTCCGGGACCACCTATCGCGTGACGGTCCTGGTCGACGGGCTGATCCTGTCCTGGAACGACAGCGAGCTTGACTGGGACAGCTTCAAAATGGCGCTGATCTGGCAGGGCGGCGCCTACCGGGTGGAAACGACCCTGACCAGCCTGCAATACCCGGCCAAGACCTCCGACACCGATCCCTATGGGTTCGCCCTGCCCGGCGGGCTGCTGCGGGCCAAGGCCGATTGCTGGTTCCTCCGCCTGGGGCTTCATGTCACCAGCTCCGGCACCAAGCATTTCTGTTTCGACGCGCTGCTGGAAGTGGGCGGGCTGAAAATCAGTTCCTCCCTGTCGGACACGCATCTATATGAAACCGACCTGCGCCTGCAGCTGCGGGACCTGTCGGTCATGTCGGCAGAGCTGACCGGTGTCGGCTTCTTTGAGGGGGCCGATGCGATCAATGCGATCGCCGAGTACCAGAAGCACGCCGCGCCGCGGCAGTCCTTTGCCACGGACCTGTCCAAACCGCCGACCGACCCGGCCAATGACAGCGGGCTGACCCTGCTTGACGGTGATTTCCGCAAGGGGGAAAGGGTCTTCATCGCCTGGGAGCAGCGCGGCAACCAGCTGTTGAAATCCCTGGCCCACACGCTGCTGGGCACCGAGGCCGCAGGCGCCATTCCCGAGGATGCCGACACCCTGCGCGCCGCGATCGAACTGGCCTGGTTCGGCGACGATACCCAGCTGCGGCTGGACTGGCAGCAGCAGGAACCGGCCAAGATCGGCGCGCCCATGGGCAGTTCGACGACAAGCCCAACCGGAAACGATTGCATCGCCTGGGACCAGCTGACGGCCGGGCTGCATCTGCCTCTGGGCAAGGACGGCGTGGACCTGGATGTGCTCGAAGTGCCCAACCCGATGCCCCTGTCCCTGCCCGGGCTGCGCCTGCAGCTGACCCAGCCCAGTTTCCACAGCCTGATCCTGCGCCGCGATGGCGCGGGCAGCTTTGACGCGGCCTATGTGCTGGGTTGGCGCCCGGAGCACCTGCCCAAGGTGCCGCAGGCGCTGGCCTCGGCGCGACTGGGGTTTTTAATGGCACCGGAGGGCGACGCCGGGGAACGCCAGGTGATCGACAACGACCAGGGGGACAGTTTCCTGACCCTCGGCCTGGGGGTGGCGCAGAAGACCCCGCAGGCGCTGCGCATCCTTGGCAAACGCGAGGATGGCGCGCCGAAGTTCCTGCAGGTGCACCGGTCGATCAGCCGCCCGATGCTGTCGCTGATCCCACCGGCCCGCACGGCACCGGGTCCGCATGACTGCCCGCCGCGCGCCGCCACCCCCCTGCCGCCACTGGCGCTGCCCTTCGACGCCTTTGAAACGCCCCGGCTGGACAGCGACCAGGACACCTGGCGCCTGGGCCTGAAGTTCGGCGCGCAGAAGGCCCTTCTGGGCCTGTTCGGCGGCGAGGAGAACCGCAAGGTCGATTTTGAGATCACCGAGCTCTGCCTTGTGGATGACGACGACGGCGGCCAGGACCTGTTGATCAAGACCAGCCTGACCGTGGCCCTGGTCGAAGGCTTTACCGCCACGGGCAATGTGACCTTCCGTCTGGACCTGGACGACATGGCCCTGTCCGTGGCCGACGGCGCGCAGCTGGCGATGGAGGTGCCCGCCACGGCGACCATTCCGGGCTGGGCCCGCCAGATGCAGTTGGAGGATGGCGCGGACAAATACATCTACATGGAGGACGACAAGTCCTTCTTCGGCTTCCACATGAGCGCCCTGCGCCGGAAGACCGACGGCGAACCGAACAACCCGACTATCGCCCTGTTCCGCGCCACAATAAAGGATGGCCGCTTTACCCTGGAAACGCCCGAAGGCACCAACCTCCTTCTGCGCTATGACCGCCTGTCCGAAGAAGGGCTGAACTTCCTTGTCAGTTCACTGACCCTGGGCCCCGGCGGGGTGGATCTGGACGCCGAAATGCTGGGCAGCACGCTGAAGCTGCGCGGGTTGCAAAAGCCGTTCACACTGGAACGCGCCACGCTCAGCATCCGCAATGACGAGGTGCAGGAGGTCACGGTCCACGGGTCGGGCCGCATGCCCGAACTGCTGAACAACACACCCGCCAAGGTCAGCTTCCGCATGACCCAGGACAAGGCCACCCGAGACCTGCGGATCGACAATTTCGAATGCACCATTGGCGATGGCACCACCGCGATCATCTCGAAGGGCACGCGCCTGCGCTTTGAACTGACCGAGGTCAACATCGGCGCCACCGACGACAGCAATGGCCAGGAACAGGTGTTCTTCTTCAAGATCTCCGGTTCTTTGACCTTCAAGCCCGAAGGCAGCGAGTTTGCCGGCAAGCTGCTGGAGGATTTCAAGGACATCCGCATCGAGTTCACCGACGCCCCCCTGGGCGACGAATTCTTCGACCATGTCGAGCTGATGGTCACCCTGACCGAACCTGCCGAGTTCAAGGTGTTCAACCTGTTCGACATGGAAATCCGGTCGATCGGCTTCCACCCAAACTTCCAGGGTTTCGACGAGCCCTGCGGCGCGCTGATCATCGGCGGGCAATGCAAGTTCGCGGAACTGGGCGACGTGATCAAGACGGATATCGAGTTCCACAAGATCTACCTGGGCTGCGCCAAAAGCGGCGAGGTGCTGCCGCAGGTGCATTGCAAGGGGCTGCGCGTCGACATCTCGACCCAGGGGGTGCGCATTGCCGGCCGTCTGGACGAATATGATGACGAGCGCATCACCGGTTTCAAGGGCGAGGGCACGGTGCTGATCCCGGGGTTCCCGGAAATCTCGGCCGCCTTTGCCTTTACCAAGATCCGCGCCAATACCGGCGACAGCTGGAAACGCGCCTGGTTCATCGCGGTCGAGGCCGCGCGCATGAGCCTGCAGATGGGCACCCTGCCCCTGTACCTGCGCCAGATCGGCCTGGGCTTCGGCTATCGCTATACCTCGACCCTGATCAAGGAGTTCGAAAGCACCGATGACCTGCCGGAGCTGATCCGCAAGATGCTGGCGGCGGTCAGCGCGCATCATTCGCTGGCCCGGATCGACAGCTGGGCCGAAGACCCCGAAGGCAAAAACCAACGCCCGCGCTTCTCGATCGGGTTCGAAACCGTGTTCAGCATGGCCTCGGGCCACCAGGGGTTTGGCAATTACGACGCCGAGGCCGAAAAGCCGCTGAAATCCGCCATTGCCCAGGTGCTGGCCTTCGTGCGGTCGGATTTCACCTTCATGGCGGCGGCCAAGGTCTGGTTCCCGGTCAGCATGGATGACTTCTTTACCGACAAAAAGAACATGCGTCGCCGCCCGCTGGCCCTGGGGTTCATGGGCTATTCCGCCCCCAAGAGCCGCCTTCTGATCCACGCCGCCAAGGGCAAGGACCCCTACCTGGGCGACGACAACGATCCGCTGCCGCCGCAGATGAAACAGGCGCTGAACTCGACCCATTTCGAGATGACCTTCCTGTCCGAACCCGGCTTGATCCATTCCGAACTGGGCTGGGTCGACCGGCTGGTCTTCCCGATGGAGATCGGACCGCTCAAGGGGGAATGTCGCGGCGGGGTGCTGTTCCGGCTGGAACGCGACGTGCTGGTGATGGGCTTCTATTTCTCGTTCCGCGCGGGCATGAACCTGGGCGGCGGGGTCAACCTGGGCATTGTCGGCATGCGCGTGACGGCGCGGGCCTCGTTCACCTGTTCGGTCCGGCTGATGGCCAGCCTCTACCTGTCGCGCCCGCTGAGCTCCAAGATCTACGCGGCGGTGGGGCTGGATATCTCGGTGCGTTTCAGCGTCGAGGCCTGGCTGCGCATCGACGCCAAGTTCTTCAAGATCCACCTGGACATCCGGTTCTCGCTCGACCTGCAGATCCTTGTCGCGCTGGAGGTCGGCTGGGCCGGCGAAAGCGCCATGGGGTTCAAGGCGCAGGCGCAGATCGTGATCGGCGTGTTCGGCCGGTCGCTCAGCGCGCGGGTCTCTGCGAACCTGGGGGGCAGCAATGTGGACCGGGCCAAGGTGGCCCTGGCGCCCTATATGAGCTCCTACCTGGAGCCGGGCGCGATTCCGCCCGTGCCTGGGGTCGAGATGGTTGGGGCCGAGCGCACCGCCAATCTTGAACCCGGAGGCGGGCCGGGTGGTGCACCGCAGTCGGGCACGCCCTTTGCCGTGGCGCCCGGTCCTGCCCTCGACCCGGCACCCGACCCCGCTGAACTCCCGCCCCAGAACACGCCAGACCCGCGCCTGTTCAACACCGCCCTTGCGGCCAGCGCGGCAGACAAGGACGGCAAGCGGCTCTGGTTCGTCTGGATCACGCCCAATGCGACCGAGCCCCTGTTCTACCCGGTGCCCGAGACCAAGATTGGCCTGTTGGATTACGGCAAGCTGACCCTGCCCGAGTCCCCGGGCGGCGAGGTCTACGCCCTTGACCTGGCCACGGCGGGCGATGCCGAAGCGCCCCACCTGACCTGGGTCAAGCACGAGGGATCCGACCCGATTACCCTCAAACTGCGCGCCCATGCACAGGCCAGCGCACAGGCGACCGATGGAGGCGGCAGCGCGCAGCCCGTGACCCTGCGCGACCTTCTGGCGGGATGCTACATCCTTGAAGAAGCCGAACCGGAGGTCGCCAAGACTTTCCCGCTGAACCTGCCTGAGCCCAAGGACGGCTCGGTAAAGCTCAGCTACAAGGTTCCGGAAAGCTATGCCGCAGATCAGGTGGTGACGGACGACCGGCTGCTTGACCCGCAATCCGGCGCCCGGCGCAGCCAGCGCCAACTGGATCCCGAAGATCCCTATGACCGCCGCCTGATGCGGGCGATCCGCAACGTGGACGAGGATGCCCCCTCCCCCGCCGAACAGGCCGCCGGGAACGAGGCCTTCCTGATGACCGGCTTCATGGATGACCTCAAGGCCATGGCGGGGTCGGCGCGGATCGAGGACGGCAAACTGCGCACCGACCGGATCCAGGCCGCCCGCCCGACCCTGGCGGACCTTGGCATGGTGATCTGTGTGCAGGCCGAGGACTGCCCGGACTGGATCAAATCCCGGCCCGCCCCCGACACGCTGGACCAGGACGCGGTGCGCAAGGCCTATCCCAAGTTCGCCCTGACCAGCCGGGCCATCTCGCCGGTCGAAGCACAGGTCGACCCGCTGCTGCTGCCCTGTATCGACTTCGCCGCCGCCGATTTCACCCGGAACGTTACCGCCCGTGACGAGGTCGGCCATTTCGATGATGACACGCTGAATGTCGGTTGGAACCTGGCCTGGCGCGGCCAGCCGCCTGCCGCTGATCTGCCCCATGCGCACGGCCAGGCCGAAGGAGCCCTGATCGACCCCGAGGACATGCTGGACCACTATCAGATCGATATCTTCGTGGCCGGGGAACATGACCCGATCCACCAGGGCAAGGCCACGCCCGGGGATCTTGTCGTGACCGACGACGATGCCAGCCGCAAGCGCATCAAGCTGCGGTATCAGTTCAACCTGCCGCTGGCCGAACTGCCACAGCTGCGCACCCTGACCCAGACGCGGCGCGGGGACGTCAATGTTCATGTGCGCCCGGTCGCCCAGACCGGCGAGGCGGCCAAACCCATCGTCGTCCGCCTGACCTATGAACCCAGCCTGACCCCCCTGCCCGCCGATGATGCGCGGCTGGATCTGCGCTTTTCCGACACGCCTTCTGCCGGAGACAGCGCCCTGACCGGCCAGCTGTCCTGGCGCGTGCTGGCACCGCCAACCCGCCCCGGCGTCGTGCCCGCCGCCCGCTGGGAACTGGTGCTGCGCCCGCTGACCGACCTGCCCCTGGGCGCTTACCCGGACGAGGCGGTGGACCGCAGCGATACCGGGCTGATGAGCATCTCGGGCGACCAGCCGCGCGAAGGCGACCTGATCCTCGCGCTGCACCGCTCCGGTGCCTATCAGAGCGGGCCCGACACCGCACCGCCGGATGAAGACGACCCGCGCGACCCGGCGCTGCAGATCATCCGGCTGGACCTGGGGCCGGATGGCACGGACGACCTGGCGACGCTGGGGATACTTTTTGACCACACCGGCCGGGAAATCACCGACGGCGATCCGCGATATGCCCTGGCCCAGGGGTTCTTTGCCCGCCGCGCCGCCACCGCCACGGATGGCGCCGGGTGGAAACTGTTCCTGCGCGCCGCCGCACAGCCGCTGGAGGGCGTGACCCTGCCGACCCGGGGCTATTCCAGCCTCAGCCGTGTCGCCCTGCGCCTGGTGCTGACCACCCCTGCGGAAATGGACGCCGAGCACTTGCCCGCCGACCCCGCGATCGCGCCAAGCGATCCGGCCCATATGCAGGAGCTCGACCACCTCGAATGGATCCGGCGCGGGCAGGCCTCCGTCCAGCTGGACAGCGACCTGATCGAGGCCACCACCGGCCCGATCCTGGAGGCCGCCTTTGACCTGGGCGAAACCTTGGAGGACGGCTTGATCGACTGGAGCGCGGGGGCCACACATGGCGACGACCCACGGCTGACATATCTTGCGGGCACCCAGCCGAAGCGCGGCGTGACCCTGCGCTGGAGCGCCATCCCCGAGACCTCCGACCAGCCCCAGCCTTATGAAAGCTGGAGCGCCTATCGCCTGCACGAGGCCCGCATGGACCGGCTGTTGTCGCTGGATGCGAAACCCGAAACCGGCTTTGCGCCCAAATGGTCCTTCCTGCGCGAAATCCGCCCGATCGACCCGGCGCTGGCCCGACGCAGCGTGACCGCGTTCAGCAAACCCGAAACCTGGTGGACCCGCAGCCCGGCCGACACGGCCCAGGCGGTCTGGTCCCGCCTGCACCAGGTGCAGCCCGATGCCCCGCGCGACAATGGGTCGTCCGACGGAATCGGCTGGTATTCCTGGGACGAAAGCGTGCTGGACTGGCCCGGCTTGGTCACAACCCTGGACCAGGCCCTGTCGGATCGCATGGCCGCAGCGGGCCAGCCACCCTTTGACCTGTTCCGCGAGAACCGGCCGCAGGTCGCACCGGATCCGGGTGAGGATGGCGACGGCGGTGACACCACGCCGCCCCCACCCACCGCGGAACAGGCCCTGGCCCAGCTGGCCGCCTGCCGCAGTCTGGGCCAATTCTTTGCGCGCCGCCGCCTGCATCCCTATCTGAGCCTGGTCGTGGGCTACCTGGGCATCATGGGCGCGCCGCAGAAACAGGGCTCGTTCGCCGATGACGCCGATGACGCCGACGCCGGTCCCGGCCTGTTCGAGGTCGAAATCTCTCAACCCCCTGTTACTGGTGGCGATACACCAGGCACCCCGCCCGACCCGCTCGATTGGCTGCAGCAGAACACCGCCGAGACCGACCCGGTCGGCTGGACCGCCCTGTCGCAAATCGGCCTGGCCACCAGCATCGCCCTGCGCGATCCGCTGACCGGGCTGCACCTGTCACAAAAGCAGCTGCGGATCTGGATTGGCCGTGCCGTCGACAGTGTCGAGGCGTTGCTGGGCCAGGCCTGGCCGGATCCCGATTCGGAACCGGGCCAGGCGCTTGAGCCAGAGGTTCGGGCCGACCTGACCGACCTGCGGGCCATGCGTGCCCGTCACCTGGGCTTCGACCTGCCGGTTCAGACCGTGATGACCCACCGCACCATCGCAGCCCCGGCGCCCTTGGATGGCGGGGACATGGCCATGGTGCAGATGACCCTGCGCCCACAACCCGTTGCCCTGCCCGAGGACCCGGTACGTTATGCCGTGGTCCGGCTGGCCAAGGCCGAAGGGTCTGCTCCTCCGGCGCCGCTCGATGTGATCAACGCGAGCCGGGGACGGATCAGCCGTCACTTCGGCCCGCAGGACCCGCTGCGCAACCTCGGCGCGCCCGGGGATGTGATGCTGCTGCGCTACCGGGGGGCGCCCCTGGATCTGACCACACTGGATGTGTTCACCTTGGATGATGCCCTGACCCCGCGCGGCCTGCGCCCGGTGCCGCTGACCTCGGTCACGCTGCCCGCCGCCCAGTCGCCCTTCCAGCGATTCCCGATGTCCGACGAGGAATGGAAAACCACCCAAGCCGCCCCCGGCTGGGCCGCGCATATGGAGCGCTTTGCCTCTTATCTGGCCCGCGGTTTCCTGGTCGAGGACCAGACGCCGGATGCCAATGGAAACCTCAAACCGGTGGACACGCAGCTGGAAGAGCTGCGGGAGCAAATCCTGGACGATCCAAACCTGCCCCTGACCTATCGCACCTGGGGCGCGCGGTTCTTCCGCACCGCACCGATCACGCTGCAGGGTGCGGCGGACCACCTGTTCCACCCGCTGCGCCTGGGGCTGGCCGCGCCGGAGCGTGACGACCCGCAACGCATGGCGCCCGATGGGCAGGGGCGGTTCACCTATACCCATGAGGTCCAGGAAGACTGGGCCACCCAGCGCGCCTTTGCGATCAAGGCGGTGCCGCGCTATCACGCCTTCGACCCCGAGTCCGCGCCGGACCGGATCGACTTTGGCGATGGGTTCGGCAAGGCCGATGCTTACCTGCCGCGCGTGCGGGCGGTCGATCCGCCCAAGATCCTGGCCGCGCGCCTGCTGACCGGCGCGCAGGACCGGCAGTTCCACGAGGTCACCCTGGCCGAACCGGCGGGCCGCAAGCTTTCGCGCGTCAGCAGCGCGCTGGCCCGCAAGGTCGAATTCGACAGCCTGCGCCACCGCCACCACCTGCAGTTCCGCCATGCCAGCTGGTTGGCCGGGCTCAGGACGGCCGAGCTGATTGATCAGACACCCACGTTGGGCCATGCGGTGACCCCTGCCGAAACCGGCGCCACCGGGCTACGCGACCAGGACGCGGATTACCTTGCCAAGGTGCCGATGGCCCGGTTCGGCGCCACGCGCCTGCAGGTCCCGGCCGAACCGTTCTATTTCAACCATCGCGTGGATGTCTTGGCCCAGGCCGGGCAGCGCCGCTCGCCCATGGTCTCGGCCACCCTGCCGCCGCCGGCCCCGGCCCCCACGCGCCCCGCCCCGGCCGAGCCCGATCCGGTCGGGCAGAGCAACGGGCCGATCCCCGATGCCAATGACGACCAGTTCCCGGCCAACTTCCTTGCGGTCAAGACCCGCTGGACCCGGCTGGTCACCGGCCATGCGCTGGCCGCCGAGATCCGCGATTGGTCCCTGCCACGGGTCACCGCCTACCGGATGCGCTTCCCGCGCCTGATGGAAAGCCTGCCGCCCACCGCGCTGGACAGCCATTTCGCCGGCGAAGATGCACCCGGCAGCCTGGGCCGCCTGCCCGACCCGAGCCTGCGCCTGGAGCTGGTCGAACACCGCGCCGGCAGCCGCTCCACCGTGGGCTTTGTCGAGCCGCGCGAGCGCGAAGATGGCACGGCCGGGTTCGACCGGCTGGCCGTCTCCAAATCCCACGTGCTGGGCGCGCTGGAGGTCGATGCGAGCCAGTGGGAAACGGGCATTCACACCCAGCTTCTGGTGGCACGCGATCACCCGCCGCAGCCCGTGGTGCTGCCCGTCGGCCCACCGGCACTGGTGCGCATTCCCGACACCTTGGTACAGGCAGAGGCGGCAACCCCGGTCGATGCCCTGACCTGGCCGATCAATGGCACTCTGGACCGGTTGTTGCCGCTCTTGTGCCGCCTGGAACGGGTCGGGACCAAACCGCAACTGCACCTGCCCCTGTCCGGTCCGAAAGGCCTGATGCAGCCACATCTGCCGCTGGATGCCCAGGTGCCCATGGACGCCACGGACGCAGCCCTTGGCCTGCGCCTGATCCTGGACGTGAACCGCCGCCAGGCCGCCGCCTTTGCCACCCTGGCCACGGCGCAGACCGTCGAACTGACCCAGCTGATCACCACCGCCGCCTATGTCGCCGTGGGCGCGGGGTTCTCGGGCCCCTCCGACTGTACGGAGGGCATCGCCTCGAACCTTCAGGGCAAACTGAATGGCGACGCCCTGGGCCGCCTTTACCTGTTGCGGCCGGATGGGGACACCCGGGTGGAATGGATCCAGCTCTATCCCGACTGGCCCGGCATGACGGCCCAGGCCGGGGACCGGCTGGTGTTCATCGCCACCGGCTTCACCGACGATTTCTCGCCAGACTGGGTCGCGGATGCCGTGGTGAACGAGATGCGCAGCTGCCCCGCCACCCCGACCAAACCGCTGCCCGAACCGCAGCTTATCCTCGCGCTCAGCCAGGCGTGTTCTGCCATGGGCGCAACCGCAATCGGTGTGACCACGGCCGAAGACCTGTCCGTGATGGCCCATTGGGGCAATGCCCAGCCCGTCCCCTGGAAGAAGGAGAGCTGACCATGGCTCTGACCAACCACAATCTGCGCGCCCTCTTCCCGACCCATTTCTCGCGCCGCGGCGAGACCGGCGAGGCCGCCCGCAACTGGCGCACCCTGCGCCTGCCCAATGTGCGCGTTGTCGGCCCCTTCTGGTCCTTCGTGATGAAAGCCGCCGCGATGGAGGTGGCCGACAGCGAACCCCCGGCGGTGCAACTGGCCACCCTGACCGAGGTGGAACGCGCCGTGGCGACGCCGAAGGGCCTCAACGCCTTCCACACCCCCACCGCCTATCGTGCCCGGTTCGATGGGATCTGGAGCACCAACGAAACCAAGTTTCAAACCACCAGCCCCGACAAGAAGAACAGCCGGATCAGCGCCCTGGCGGTGGCGTTGGTCGATGGGCCCGAACTGCTTCTGCCCGCACCAATCAGCGATACGGGCGGGTTCGACGCGGCCCTGTCGACCGAAGTGCTGCTGCGCCCGTTGGGGGACCTGCCGGTGCAATCCGCGTCCAACAGCACGGCGCGCGACCTGACGGCAATGCAGCTGGCCGCGGGTCAGATCTGGTTCCGCCCGCAAGAGGACTACCTGAGAAAACTGCGTGCGATCCTGTCGCTGGAAGACCCCGGCGCGGGGCCCAACCGGGACCGGATCGCGCTCCTGCCCGACGGGTTCGCCCTGGCCGGGCGGGTCCATCTGCCGTGGGACATGGACACGCCGCTGGACGCCTGGTTCAAACTGACCACCGGCCCGCAGGGCACGCCCCTGCCCGGTCAACTGCGCCTGTGGTTCGGGCCAGATGACACAGGCGCCATGGCGCGGGCCACCCAGGGGCTGTTGCAAAGGTTCGAACGGATCCTGGCCGGCACGGCCTCGGGCACCGGGCCGGGTTGGCTCGACCTCGGCGCCAATCGAACGCTCCGGCCCGAGGACCTGTTTTGGCCCTGCCGGACATCCGACGAGCTGATCCTGCAGGAACGCCCAGGCCGCGACCACGAGGTGCATATCGGCAGCGACGCCCTGGTCTTGCGCCTCAGCCCGGACGCAAGGCGCAGTGGCACCAGCCAAATGGTGCTGAACCCGCCCGGATTTGCCGTATCACGCCAGGGCGATGTCGCGGTGCTGACCGCGACCGAAGGAACGTTTCGGGATGACGCCCCGGTCACTTACCGGTTCGACCCCGGCCAAAGCGACCCCTCGCTGCGCGAGACCCTGCGCCTTGCGGACAAGACCGAACTGGCTGTGCCGGTGCTGGACACGGCGGTCCGGCTGGCCGAACAGACAGGCATCCGCCCCCCCGGCGGGGCGCAGACCGGTTTCGTCTGGCTGTTCACGCCACTGACCAATGGCTGGCTACACTGGCCGTTTCCCTTTGCCACATCCGCCAATTCGGCGGCTGTCGCCGCCATCGAGGATGGGCCTGGGGAGCCCCCCGCCGAGGCGCAGGACAGCGCAGAGGCCAACCCGCCCGAGACCGCAAGGGTCGTGGGGCGGTTTCAGCTGGCCAACCACCCGGGCACCGACGGGTTCGACCGGTTTCAGCGCGAATGGTCCGTCGCCCTCAGCGACCCGCAGGCCTACAACGTCACGGCCACGCTTGACCCGGACGGGGGCGGCGGCATCACTCGGGCCACGGTGACCCTGGACCAGCCAATCATCGCCATCGACGGGCTTTTGCCGCTGACCACGTTTCGGCAAAGCGACACCCGGCTTCTGCCCGAACGCGCCGACCGCGCCCTGCGCGCGGCTGCGCTGACTGCGGTGACCGAACGCGGCCTGTCGGGGATCGAACAGCAGGCCAGGGGCGCGGTCGCCGTTACCGCGACGGTGCGAAAACTGTCGATCTCACGTCAGGCAGACGGCCGCCCCCGCACCAGCCCGGATGCGGGTCTGAACCTTGCCACCCGGCTGGAGGGCGACACCTGGAAGGTCCTCTCTGCGAACCTTCTGCCCTGGGCCTGGCTGCGCCATGACGGGATCGCCACGATCCAGAGCCTGCCCCTCGCCGTGACCGGCGCCGCGATGGACCAGCCTTCGGGCAGCCGCGAGCTGACCCCGCTGGTGGCCTCGAGCCCACGCACGACGCTCGCCTTCGCAGGCGCATTCGACATGGCGCGCCCGGATGTGACCTACCGGACCGAGGCCAGGTTTGAACGCCCCACCGCCGTCCTGCCCTGGCAGGACGAGATCGGCATGATCCCCTCGACCCTGACCTCGCTGACCCTGTTCGCGGGGCACGGATCTTCGGCCGCGAAACCCGTTGGCCCGACCGTGGCATCGCGCTGGGGCGGTGTGAACCTGTCCGATGCGGGGGTGCAGGCCGAACTGCGCCTGGACGTGCCCGCCAGTGATGCGGCCTATGCCATGATGACCCTGCCGCCCCCGCCCCCCGCTCCTGCAAAGGACGGCACGGATGGCGCTTCCCAGCAGGACAAGACGCCCGAGCCACCCTTCCTGCCCCCGCTCAACTTCGATCCGCAACCGGACAACGGACCCGGCGGAACCGGCGACAGCTCCAGCTGGCTGCCCGTGTTCCGGGACCGCAACCGTTCGCTGATCCTGGCCACGCTGGACCACCGCAACTGGGTCGAAGCGGAGGACACGGAGACATGGACCATGCCCAACCTGCTGGGCGATGTGAACGCACCGGTGGACGCGCCGGGCATCGACCTTTCGCTTGGGTTGGAGGGTGGCACGGTGCTGACCCATGCCGGCCAAATCACCGTGGATCAGACACCTTACCCCGGCCTGCCCGCCACCGGCGACATGGAAGGGGTCAGCGCCAGTTTCGAGCGCCCGCCCTCCAACGGTACGGCGGTCAGCGGCCAGATCACGCGCAATGCGCTGGACGATCCGATGACGGGCGCCTCGACCACTCCGCACCGTGACCAGATGGGGTTCCAGGCCGCCGCCGCCTCCGCCGCCGCCGGGGATGTGCTGTTGACCCGCCCGCTGACCCGGCATTTGCCGGGCGAGGACAACTCCGAAACCGTCACCCTTGTTTCGTTGCAGCAGGGCTGGCCCACGCCAATTGGGCAATTCATCTGCCATGACGTGCCCTTCCAGGGCAACGCGGCCCGGCTTGACGCCTTCTGGCGCGATCCCGAAACCGGCGCCTGGCCCGCGCAGATCATCGACGCCCCCGGGATCGACAGCAACCACCTTGCCGGGTTCGCCTGGGCGCTGCGCAAGGACCGGTTGCCCACCTGGCTCGACGGTCATGTGGTCGTGGATGGCCTGCCCTTCGAACCGCAAGCGCTGGTCGCGCTGGAGCGTGACCAGACCGGGACGGGCGGGGGCACACTGACCCGGGTCGAGATCTCGGGCCGGATCAAGATCGCCCTGCCCGACCGCCGCCTGCTGCCCTGCGGCGGCATGGTGACATTGAGCCTGACCCCGGACAGTGCCGTCCTGGATCTGAAAGGCGTCGATATTCCCCTGGCCGACCCGGAGACAGCGTTGCACCCTGTGCCCCGGTTGCAGATCGAAACCGGCACCTGGCCCTGTACCGAGGCCACCAAACCCTCCGCCTGGTTGCTGCTGGACAGCGGCGGCGCGCCGTTCCGAATCAAGGTGCCCATGCAGCGCACCCACGAGTTGCTGTTTGGCCCAACCGCACCGCTGGAGCTGGGTCAGGATCCGGATCCCGGCGTCTGGATGCACGCCTTCCACGTCAGGCTGCCCTGGGTCAGCGACACCGCCGACACGGCCCCATCCAAGGTCGAGGCCGAAGCCGAGCTCAGCGGGCGGATCGGCACTCCGGGCGCGCGGATGACGCCTTTGCTGCACCTGGATCTGTTGAGTGGAGAGCTGTTCCCCACCGGCTCCTCCTTCCGGCTGGTCGACAGCCTGGTCCACCTGTCCGCAAACTCCAAACGCCCGTTCACCGGCGAGACGCTTGCGCTCGACTGGACCTCCGGCGCGACCGAGGGGTTTCCCCTTTTCGGCGGGCTTGCCGTAACCGGCACCCGCGGCAGCGTCCTGGCCATGCTGGACACGCCCGCCACACGGGGTGACAGCGCCCTGTTCTACAAGCTGCGCGACTGGAGCCAGTCGGTGCAGCTGGACCTGCACGGCGGGGCAAGCGTCCGCTACGACAGCATGGATGACCCGGATCACGCCCGGCTGAGAGGGTCGTTTGACCTGGACAACCTGATGTCCTGGCCCGTGCCGGACAACATGTCGACAGAGCAGGCCACCTGGCCCACCGACCCCGACCAGCGCATCAGCCACCACGTCACGCTGCACTTCGACGACGCCCGGTTCCGGGTAGACACCGATCTGGACCGATACCCGCTTTATCTGCCGGCACATGCGTCCCACAGATTGCAACGCCCGGGGGCCGATCCGCTGACATGGGACAGCTACCAAAGCGTCGCGTTACAGCCCGCCGGGGCATTCTCGCGAACTCGCGGTGACCTGCTGAGCACCGAAAAAACCCTGCGCAAGGCACCACTCTCGGTCCGCGCACTGGATGGCAGGCCCAAGGCTGACGCGGCCCAGCCGCACCTTCTGAGATCAATCCTGTCCTATCCCGGCGGCATCGGGCGGGTTGAGCTGATCGCGAACACGGGCCTGTTCATCGACGCCTCAGGGCATCACTGGTTGGGCAACGACACGACGGGCGCGCTTCTTCATGCCCCGCTGCCGGTCCTGGCCGTGCTTGGCGATACCCGGCAGGAGGCAGGCGCCATGGCGCTGGCCGAGATCAAGGCGCGGTTTTCCGAAAGGCTGAACCCCGTTCCCGCCACGCCGCCGACCCTGCACCGCCCCAATGCTGATTGGCACGGAACCCTGCCCGCCCTCACGCCGCAACAGCGCGCCCGGCTGCGCGACCGCCTGCAGGAGGCTGGGCGCAGCGCAGACGCGGTCAGTGCGCTGATCGGCCCGCCCGCAGATCCTCCGCGCGACAACCGCGCCCTGTTCCAGGTCACCACTCGGATCGACGGTGAGACCGCCGGCAGCCAGGTCCTGCAATCCGCCGATATCGGCTGGACGCTCAGCACCGTCCTGCAGGCAGTGGCCGCTCCGCAAACCGTGTTGAGCCTTGCACGCCACGGAAGGGTCGACCACCAGGACATCCAGCCAGAGTTCGACCTCTTGTCGCCCGATCTGAATGTCGGTCATTACCAAAAGGCCTGGGACGCGCTTGACGATGTCCAGGACGCGCTCTTGCTGCCCGGTCCTGTCATGGCCGATGCCACATCCCCGTCACCGGCGCCCAAGCCTGCCCGGGTGCGGGCCGCGCGGTTGCGCCTGTTTGCCCCGCATCGCCGCCTTGGCACCCTGTCCGAGGTCGCCACCCTGCCACTGACCGGCGGCCTGTCCGAGATCCCCCCCGAGACCGGGGAAACATCGCCCGAGGACGCAGAACGCGAACAGGCCCTGATGGCGCTGCTTGATCGATGGGCGCGGCGGGTTCTGGACGGGCGCGCCTGGCAGGTTCCGGCCGGGCTGGTTCTGTACCAGGAACAGCGCAACGGCGATTTCCACAGCCGCGCCCGGGCCATCGTGACCCCCAGCCACCCGCGCGGTGAGCGCCCGGTGCGACCATCCCGGTCGGCCTTCGCCCCGGCCCATGCCCAGCCCCAGATGCGGCCCGGTCTGGAAATGACCCAGGCCTCGCCCGCGCTGACCGCCGGGTTCACGGTGCGTGGCCAGCACCCCGCGACGCTGCTCAGCGACGATCTTGACCTGCCCGCCAGCGGCCAGACCGAAGTCCGTCTGACCGCTTCCGGATCAACCCGCGAATGGGTGCTGAGCGGCGCCGGAACCCGCCAGGCCGCCCCTGACCCCTGGATCGTCGATCACGAAACCGTGCCCTTCCGGCGCTTTGGCGGCGACGGCGGCAAGCCCAGCCACGCCCTGCCCCCGGCCAATCGGGCCGCCCTGTCGCACAGCCTGGCCCCTGCCGCCAGCGCCGCGCAGGTCCCCGCCGAGGCCGAACGCCCCGATGATGACCTGTCCTGGTTCATCGTGCCCGCGCGTCAGACCCAGACCACGATATCGGGTCGTGCCGGCGGTTGGTCAGTGGCGCGCACCGGGATCGAACAGCTGACCGGCAACGGGCGGCTGCACCTGTCCGGACAAATGCCCAACTGGGCCATCCACCCGCGCCCGGTTGAACTGGGCGTGCATGATCGCACCCGGGCCTCGTCGCACGAAGGGCGCAGTTTCGACCTGTCGACCCGGCAAAGCGTGCTTCTGCATGGCAAGGCCGCCCCGCGCGACGCGCTGCAGGCGACCGGCGACGGCGGCCTGGACCGGCGCCCGCGCTCGGCGCGGGCCGGGTTGGTCACCCTGACCTATCCCGCCGATGGCATCGCGCCACCGGATTGGACCGGGCGCCTGACCCTGTCGCTGCGCCTTCTGGGCGATACCTGGACTGCCTTTGACTGGACCGTGCAAACCGCCGTGCTGGAAATCGGCGATGCGCTCTACCTGTCCTATCCCATTCTGAAGCCCACCGAACCACCGATGCTCAGCCCCGGCAGCCCGCTGGAGCTGCGGGACTTTACCCGCGATGGGGCCAAGGAGGGCACGACCGCCCACGATGCCCTGCTCAGCGCACGCCCCGGAACCCCGGCCACGCTGCGCCTGCTGCTGTCGGACGGGGCCTCAGGCACGTTGAGCCGCCTGGTCAGCTTCCGCCTTTTCGGTCCGGGCGCGGGCCTGGCGATGCCGGATCGTCCCCTGTTCCTGCGATTCGACGACCCGGCCTATAACGACCAGTTGACCGATCAACCAAAGTTGTCGCGCGAGAGCCTGGCCAACAGGCCCATGGTCACGGACGGCAAGGGAAGCCTGGTCATGGTCGCCGACCGCAACCAGGTGACCTCGGGCGATTTCCTTGAAATGGGGGTCGGGTTGCAGCCCGCCTCGGCGCAGGATGACCCGCCGGTCTTCAGGGACGACGTGACTTTCGGGCTTGGCTTTGAACGCCGCCGCCCCGGCACGCCAGGGGCGGTTGAGCTCAAACTCAAGGGACCAGGCAACCCGCGCCTGCCCGTCACCGCAAAGAAGAACCAGAGCTTTGCCGCCTTCTCGCAGATGCTGAGCCTGCTGGAACCGGCGGATGGCAGCGGCGGCCCGACCCTGCTGCCCGAGGACCGGCTGCGGGTCACCCTGTATGAAAGCGCTGATCAGGTGGCCGACCCCTGGGCAACGCTGGATTTCGACGTGGTGGACACGCCCAACCTGCCGGGCAACAGCGCGCTGTATCAGAAGCTGCATTTGAAGCCGGAAACGGATCCACCGACCCTGTCGGCACCGCTCTGCCCCGGTCGCTCCACACCGACCCATGTAGAGGCCGTGGACCCGGCGGAAATGATCTCGGGCGTGCTGCGGCGACGGGCGATGTTCTACTGGTACGACTTCACCCCGGCCCCCGGCGGGCAGTTCGAAGGCACCTATGCGGTTCTGAAACGCAACCTGGCCGGGGCCGCCTGGTTGCCCGCCGACCTGGTGACCGAATGGCAAAAACCCGATACCGGCACCCCCGGGCCGGGTGAGGGACCGATCGACGATACGGAGGATTAAACCCGCGCGCCATTAAAAGCGAGACATCACAAATCATGGTATTTTCCACAGTTTCTAAGGCAGAAACTGAAAATGAGGTACAGAAATCTTAACTTCTCAAATTTGCTAGATTGCCCTAGCCTTAAGTTCAGTCGTTCGACACCTCAGCGACTTCGCACCACGTCTGATTGGCCAGCGCGCGCATCTCGAAAAAGTCAAATGCTGGCAATTCTTGGCGCGGCAGGTGATACAGTTTGGCTGTCTGTTCGCGGATCGAGATAAACACTACAATACCTCGTTTACTTGAAGCGTAGCATGATCTTCTCTCGTCTTCGGACGGGCAAACGAAAACTCTCGGATCGGTTTTTTTAAGCCTTTATACGATCGACATTCAACGCCAGGCATGACCTTCTGGTTCGCCCCGTCAAATGATCGTTATTTATCCGCCACTATGACGCGTAGAGATTCGTGCTGACGGAGCAGTTTGCGCATTTAGCGGTTGGCCCGGGGACTTCCAAGTCCTTTGCTGGATTCCTCTGGAACAAACACGCCAATTTTTGCTTTTGCATTTCCGAATTAAGACCTTCAACAAAAGCGCGGCATTAGTGAACCTAGGCTCGCTAGAAACTTTCGCCGCAGGGAACGCAAAGGCCCGTTTTTTGCAGTTCACGACTCCGCCAGTTTCACCCACCCAGCAACTCCTCAATAAAATCCTCCTGCCGGTCGAGCGCCGCCTCCCATTCCTTCGGCACCGCTGCTTCCCGCTCGAGCGTTTCCGGCTCTGACTGCTCGCGC
>PALT01000023.1 GCA_002706605.1 Rhodovulum sp.
CATGTGGTGGTTTTCGATACCTCCTTTTTTCAAAAGATGCCTGAAAAGGCGTATCTTTATGCGCTTCCGAAAGCGTTGTATCGCGATCACGCCATCGCGCATCTTTTCGGCCAGTTCGTCCCAGCCGTCCGTGCCCGTCGCATCCACCTGCACATAAGCAAGGCGCGACAGGAATTTTTCGATACAGGTCTTGTCCTGCTTGTCCTTGGAGACGAATTCGACGATCGCCTCGCGGATCATATCGCGATAGCCCGCATCGTCCATTTCCGAGCGCGCGGCGGCGATAATGCGCGAGTCCTCGGGGATTTGGCCGTCCAAAAACCGGCGATACAGCCCCGGCAGGATTTTGCGGCGGGCCAGATCTCCGGTCCCCCCAAAGATAACCAGATCAAAGAGATCCACCGGAATGACGCGTGAAACCATTTCGCCCTCATCGCAAAGTTCGTGTTAGCGCAAACAAGGCCTATTTAACGATCAATCAAACCGCTGTCCAGTTCACCCAGTGAATTTATACCGAAAATGGATTTATTCGTCCAATTCGGCGTCCCAATACAGGAAATCCATCCAGCTTTGGTGCAGATGGTTGGGCGGGAAGCGGCGCCCTTGGTTGCGCAATTCCTCGGCACTTGGGGGACGCGGGGCCTTGCGCAGAGCCATACCCGCATTGCGCAGGCTTTTCGAGCCCTTCTTTAGATTACACTTGGAACAGGCGGCCACCACGTTTTCCCAACTGGTGATCCCGCCCGAGGCCCGCGGCACAACGTGATCGAACGTCAAATCTCCGCGGCTGCCACAGTATTGACAGCAAAAACCGTCCCTCAAAAACAAATTAAAGCGCGTGAAGGCCACGCGCTTTTGAGGTTTGACAAAATCTTTGAGGACGACGACCGACGGTATTCGAATTTCGGTCGAAGGGCTGTGGACCACTTGATCGTATTCGGCGACGATGTCGACCCGATCCAGCCACGCTGCCTTGACCGCTTCTTGCCATGGCCACAGCGACAGAGGGTAGTAAGAAAGTGGTCGGTAATCCGCATTCAGAACCAAAGCGGGAAACTGCTTTAGCGCCTGTGGTTCTCTTACGAAACTCGTCCTGAAATCGCCGTCCATTGGTGTGACTCCGCCTTCGCCCTGTCTGCCGGTAACCGGTCAGGGCGGGACGCGGCCCGCCCCAATATATGACTACCACTATATATCGGGCGTTAAACCTGACAAGCCCCACGATTTACCCGCGCGGCCCATCAAAGGGATAGGTCCGCGAAGTAACGAGAGAATGACAAGTGACGCCTAATATTCAGGCAAATCGCGCGGCGAAATCAGGATTCGCCCAGACGATCCCGCATAAAGGCCAATGCGACACTGAGCCCATCGGGGGAAATCCCGTGCGCGGTGCCCTTCATGACGTGGCCATAGATGTCTTTCCAACCGGCATCCTGCAGGGCCTCGGCGGCCTCGGGCATGGATTGGGGCGGCACGACGTCGTCCACATCGCCATGGATCAACAGAACCGGCGGGCGGCTGACGACCTCATCGGCCAGCAGCTCGGGTTTCAACAACCGGCCCGAAAACGCGACGATGCCCGCAACGGGGTCTTCGCGGCGGGGGGCGACGTGCAGGCTCATCATCGTGCCTTGGCTGAACCCGAACAACAGGACCTGCTCGGGCAGAACGTCCTCATCCACCATCAGAGCATCCAGAAACGCGTTCAGATCCTCGACCGACTGGGCCATGGAGCGCTCTTTTTCTTCCTCGGACGACCCGTCAAAATGCGGGATCGGGAACCACTGATAACCAAACGGCGACCCGGCACAGCGTTCAGGCGCATCGGGCGCCACAAACAGGGTATCGGGCAGGTGTTCGCCAATCGTGTCCGCAATCCCCAACAGATCCGCGCCATTGGCCCCGAACCCGTGCAGAAACACCACAACCGAGCGCGTTTCCCCGGATACCGGCTCTTTTCGGCCAGCGGTCAGAACACGTGTCATCAGCGAATACCCTCTCTGTCTTTTGCAACATGGTAGTAGGCCCAAAGCAGGCGCGCTGCAACGCTTCTCCACGGGGACCAAGGTTCGGCGAGGGTGCGAAATGCCTTTTCGCGGGGGCGCTCATTCAGATCGAACAGAATGCGGGCACTTTCCTGAAGCGCCAGATCGCCGGGCGCAAAGACATCGGCGTGGCCAAGGCTGAACATCGCGTAAATCTCGGCCGTCCAGACGCCGATGCCCGAAACGGCGGTCAGTTCGGCAATCACCTGCTCGGTCGGCGCGCTGCGCAGGGCCTTGAAATCGATCCGCGCCTCGGCCAGCGCGCGCACATATCGGATTTTCTGACGGCTCAGGCCGCAGGCGCGCAGGTCCTCGTCTGTGGCCCACATGATCTTGCGCGGGCCGATCAGGTTGGCGTCCTTCAGGCGTCCGTAAATCGCATCGGCGGCCGCGACCGAGACCTGTTGACTGACAATCGCATCGACAAGGGCGGCAAACCCGTCTTTGCGGCGGCGCAGGGGCAAGGTGCCGACCGTGTCCAAGGCCATGGCGAACCGTGGCTCAACCGCCGCCAGATGCGCCGCGCCCTCGGCGATACAGGCGTCGCTGTGAATGATGCGCATGGCCCCTCCCCTATGACAAAGGCCCCCGCGACGATCGCGAGGGCCCTGATGTCGTGCGTGCGATGTTACTCGGCCGCTTGGACTTTGTCTTCGGTTGCGGTGTCGAAATCCGCCGCGCTGTGGCGCTCCAACAGCTGATCGCTGAGCTCACCCCACGTGCGGTTGACCTTGATGCCGCGTTGGACGGCGGGACGTTCAAGGATCTTTTTCGCCCATGCCATCGCGTTGGTATAGCTTTCGGCGTCGAGGAATTCCTGTGCATCATAGACACGGCCCAGCAGAACCTGACCATACCACGACCAGATCGCGATATCGGCGATGGAATATTGATCACCCGCCATCCATTCGTTTTCCGCCAGATGACGTTCCAGCACGTCCAACTGACGCTTGGCCTCCATCGTAAAGCGGTCGATCGGGTATTGGAATTTCTCCGGCGCATAAACATAGAAATGGCCAAAGCCACCACCCAGATAGGGGGCGCTGCCCATCTGCCAGAACAGCCAGTTCAGGGTCTGCGTGCGATCTGCGGGGGCGTCGGGGATAAAGGCCCCGAATTTTTCCGCCAGATAGAGCAGGATTGAGCCGCTTTCGAACACGCGCACGGGGCTGTCGCCCGAATGGTCTAGCAGCGCAGGGATTTTCGAGTTCGGGTTCGCGTCGACAAAGCCGCTGCCGAACTGGTCGCCGTCACCGATCTTGATCAGCCACGCGTCGTATTCGGCGTCGATACCGGCCTCAAGCATCTCCTCAAGCAGGATCGTCACCTTGACCCCGTTCGGAGTGGCCAGCGAGTAGAGTTGCAGGTCGTGTTCGCCCTTGGGCAATTCCTTGTCGTGGGTGGGGCCGGCGATGGGGCGGTTGATACTGGCGAACTGGCCGCCGCTCTCATCTTCCCAAGTCCAGACTTTGGGCGGGGTGTAAGTCAGATCAGCCATGGGTCATCCTGTGTCAAATCAATCAAAAATGGGTTGGCAAAAATCTAAGCAATTGCGCGCGTATCACAAGGCCGCCCTGCCCTGCACTTTATGCATAGCCCTGTGCAATCCTGCACATCGGACCGCGCGAACGGCCCTCTCGCATTCGTATTATTAAATCTGTATGCAGCAAGTGTAGAGATTTGCAGAGGTTTCCGCCATGAGCGACACCATGACCGCCCCCACCCAAGACGGGCGCGCTAAACGAAATGTGATCGTTCTGGTTCTGGCCCAAGCGTTCCTTGGCGCGCAGATGCCGATGATTTTCACCATTGGCGGTCTGGCGGGGCAATCCTTGGCGTCGAATGCCTGCTGGGCGACCTTGCCGATTTCGATGATCGTGCTGGGCTCAATGCTGAGCGCGACGCCGATTTCGGGCATCATGCAGAAATTCGGGCGTCGGGTCGGGTTCCTGATCGGGGTGACAGGCGGGATGCTGGGCGCGGCCATCGGGTCTTATGGGCTCTATGTTGCGTCCTTTCCGATCTTTTTGTTGGGGTCGCTGTTCACCGGCATTTATATGTCGGCGCAGGGGTTTTACCGCTTTGCCGCCGCCGATACGGCCAGTGACGCCTTTCGCCCCAAGGCGATTTCCTATGTCATGGCGGGTGGTCTGGTGTCGGCCGTCATCGGTCCGCAGATCGTCAAGGCGACCTCGGACGCCTTTGTCGTGCCGTTCATGGGGACCTATATGGCGGTGATCGCGTTGAACCTGTTTGGGGCGCTGATTTTCCTGGGTCTCGACATTCCGCGCCCCGAAAAGGCCGCCGCAGACGCCCCCAAGGGGCGCAGCCGGATGGAATTGTTGCGCACGCCGCGTGTGGCCGTGGCGATGATCTGTGCCCTTGTGTCCTATGCGTTGATGAACCTTGTGATGACCTCGACCCCCTTGGCGGTTGTCGGCTGTGGGTACGAGACCAACGATGCCGCCGATGTGGTGATGGCGCACGTGCTGGCGATGTTTGTGCCGTCGTTTTTCACCGGTCACATGATCGCGCGGTTCGGCGTGGAAAAGGTTGTGGGGCTGGGCCTGTTGATCCTGACGGGGGCCGGTGCGGTCGCGCTGAGCGGGGTTGAACTGGAGCAGTTCTTTATCGCGCTGATCCTGTTGGGTGTCGGGTGGAATTTCGGGTTCATCGGCGCGACGAGCATGTTGGCGGGCGCCCATACTGTCGAAGAGCGCGGCCGTGTTCAGGGTCTGAACGATCTGATCGTGTTTGGCGGGGTGACGCTGGCGTCGCTAGCCTCGGGCGGGTTGATGAACTGTTCCGGTGGGACGGTGCAAGAGGGCTGGAACGCCGTCAACATGGCGATGGCGCCGTTCATCATGCTGGCCGGTGGGGCGTTGATCTGGCTGACGCTGCGCCCAGCGGAGGACTGAGCGCCGTTTGGCGCGCGTCGGATTTTGAGTATTTGGACAAGGTGAAGGGGCAGAGCGATCTGCCCTTTACCATGTGCCGCGCAAGGATTTCCAAAGGAGAGAGGCGCGTTTGATCCCGTCGGGGCGGGCCAGTTGGCCGTCGACCACAAGGGCCGGGTTTTGGATCGCGCGGCGCAGGGTGGTTTCGGCCATCCAGCCGGTGCGCAGGACGGGCGCGGCGGATTTGGGGGCCTGTTTCTGTGCGGATTTGAGGCGTGTCAGGGCCGTGGTGGCGAGGGCTTTGACACCGTCGGGCGTGCCGTCGAGCAGCGGGATTTTCCCGCGTTCGACCAGTCCCGGGATCGCCAGCAGCCAATTCGCCACGCCAATCCCGTAGGCCGCATCGCGCACCGTCTGTTCACCGGTCGTGGTGCCCGTCGCGCGCGCGGCCGCCCAGAGGAGATGGCCGGAGGTCGCGTTGATATAGCGGTCAAACGCCGCCTGATCGTCGAACGGGTCGGTGTAGATGTCCCATTGGCGCGCGATCACCAGCGTGTCGAGCAGGGTTGCGGTTTCGGCGTCGATGGCGGTGGACAAGGGCGTTGTGACCTCATGGCGGCGTACCTCCGCGCCGTTCGCGATTTCCTCGAGCGCGTCGCGCCACCATTGCAGGCGCATTTCGGCGATCATCGCCTCAGCCGTGACCCAAGGGGCGCGGGCGACCTCTAGATTAAAGGCAAAGATCGGGAACAGGCGTTCGCGCGCGCCAACCGGTGCCGCCATGATCGCCGCGAACCGGTCGGGATCGCCGCGATGGACCAGATCGGCGCAGGCCTGAATGCTCATGGTGCTTTTGCCCCGTCGCGGATCAGTTTCCAGTTGATGGCATCAAGCAAGGCCTCGAAACTGGCGTCGACGATGTTCGGGCTGACCCCCACGGTGGACCAGCGGCGGCCTTTGCCGTCTTCGCTGTCGATGATGACGCGGGTGACGGCCTCGGTCCCGCCTTGGGTGATGCGGACCTTGAAGTCCACAAGGCGCACGTCGTCGATCAGGTCCTGATAGGGGCCGAGATCCTTGGCCAGTGCCTTGGACAGGGCGTTGACGGGGCCGCGGTCATTGCCGGCCTCATCCATGCTTTCGGAGACGCTCAGCTTTTTCTCATCGCCGATTTTGACGACGACGACGGCCTCGGACAGGCTGACCATGCGGTCGTATTTGTTTTTGCGCCGCTCCACCGTGACCTTATAGCGTTTGACGTCAAAGAACCGCGGGGCGAGGCCCAAAGCGCGGCGCGCGATCAGCTCAAAGCTGGCCTGTGCGGTGTCATAGCTATAGCCCTGCGCCTCGCGCTCTTTGATGTCGTCAAGGATTTGGGCCAGACGCGGATCGCCCTTTTCGATCTCAAGACCTGCCTCGGCCAGACGGCGACGCAGGTTCGATTGGCCCGCTTGGTTCGACATCGGGATGATGCGCGAATTGCCGACCACGGCGGGGTCGATATGTTCATAGGTGCTGGGGTCCTTGAGGATCGCGCTGGCGTGCAGGCCCGCCTTATGTGCAAAGGCAGAGGCCCCGACATAGGGCGCGGATTTCACCGGAACACGGTTCAGGATGTCGTCCAGCAGGCGCGAGGCGCGGGTCAGACCGGCCAGCGCGTCGTGGGTGATCCCCGTCTCAAACGTTTCGGCATAGGGCGATTTCAGGAGCAGCGTCGGGATCAGGGTCGATAGGTTGGCGTTGCCACAGCGTTCGCCCAGACCGTTCAGCGTGCCTTGGATCTGGCGCGCGCCCGCGTCAACGGCCGCCAGAGATGCGGCCACCGCATTGCCGGTGTCGTTATGGGTGTGGATGCCAAGGTGATCGCCCGGAATACCGGCGGCGATGACGGCGGCGGTGATGTCGCCGATCATATCCGGCAAGGTGCCGCCATTGGTGTCGCACAGAACGATCCAGCGCGCACCAGCCCCGTAGGCCGCCCGCACACAGGCAATCGCGTAATCGGGGTTGGCGCGGTAGCCGTCAAAGAAATGCTCGGCGTCAAACAGGGCCTCACGCCCCTGCCCCACGATATGGGCGATGGAGTGCTCAATCACCTCAATGTTTTCGTCCAGCGTGATCCCAAGCGCGGTCGTCACGTGGAAATCATGCGTCTTGCCGACGATACAGACCGACGGCGTGCCCGCGTTCATCACAGCGGCCAGAACATCGTCGTTCTCGGCCGAGCGGCCCGCGCGTTTCGTCATGCCAAAGGCGGTCATACGGGCGCGGGTGTGCGGCGCGGCGTCGAAAAAGGCGCTATCGGTCGGGTTCGCCCCGGGCCAGCCGCCCTCGATATAATCGACGCCCAGTGTGTCCAGCGTTTCGGCGATCTTGACCTTTTCAGCGGTCGAGAATTGCACACCCTGCGTCTGTTGTCCGTCGCGCAGCGTGGTGTCGTAGATATAGAGGCGGTCTTTGGTCATCTGATTGGTCCTTATACCTACATCACTGTGTCAGGTGCCGGTTTCAGGATCGCGCCGCGATCCTGATCGCCCCCGACCCGCCCCCATGGACCGGCGCAGGCCGTATGTTCAGGGCGCGCCATCACAGCAGCCCGTCCAGTTTCGCCACGTCAAACTCGGGCTTGGGCGACAGTTCGACGCCTGCCTTGCTCATCCGGACCTCGACCCCCGCCTCGATCAGCGCGGTTTTCAGGCGGTCCACTTCGGCGAAATCCTTGGTCGCCATGGCGGCCTCGCGCGCGGCGCTCAGGGCATCTGCATAGGCCGACAGGTCGACATCCGCGCCCTTGGCCCAATCGCCCATCGCCGGATCCAGAAGGCCCAGCATCTGCGCCGAGCCCAGCAGGGTTTCCACATCCCCCGCAGCAGCCAGTTTGTGCAACTCGGCAATCGCGCCGGCCGTATTCAGGTCATCGGCGATCGCCGCAACCACCGCGTGGGATGGGGCACCGGCGGTCACGCCATCAACCATCTTGCGCCACTTGCGCAGATGCGCCTCGGCCTCGCGCGCCTTGTCGGCGGTCCAGTCCATCGGCTTGCGGTAATGGGTGGACAGAAAGACGAACCGGACCACCTCACCCGGGATGCCCTGGTCCAGCAGGTCGCGGACGGTGAAAAAGTTGCCAAGGCTCTTGGACATCTTCTTGCCCTCGACCTGCAGCATCTCGTTATGCACCCAGAAATTCGCAAAACCGGACCCCGGATGGGCACAGCAGCTTTGCGCGATTTCGTTTTCGTGGTGCGGGAACATCAGGTCGTTGCCGCCGCCGTGGATATCGAAATGATCGCCCAACAGATCGTCCGCCATGGCCGAACATTCGATATGCCAGCCCGGACGCCCACGGCCCCACGGGCTCGGCCAACCGGGTTGATCGGCGTCCGACGGCTTCCACAGGACGAAATCCATCGGGTCGCGCTTGTTGTCGGCAACCTCAACCCGCGCACCGGCGATCATGTCATCGACCGACCGACCAGACAGCGCGCCGTAATCGTCATAGCTTTTGACCGCAAACAACACATGTCCCGCCCCATCGGGATAGGCATGGCCGGTTTCAACCAGACGTTCGATCATCGCCACCATCTGGGGAATGTAATCGGTCGCGCGCGGCATCTGGTTGGGCTCCAACGCGCCAAGCGCCCCCATGTCGTCCAGAAACCATTGGGTCGTTTCGCCGGTGATCTGGGCGATCTCGCGGCCACTTTCCTCGGCCCGCGCGATGATCTTGTCATCCACATCGGTGAAATTGCGCACATAGGTCACGTGATCGGCGCCATACACATGGCGCAGCAAACGATAGAGCACGTCAAACACCACCACGGGACGCGCGTTGCCCAGATGCGCGCGGTCATAGACCGTCGGCCCACAGACATACATGCGCACGTTTTCAGGGTCGATCGGGGTGAACACATCGACCGAGCGGGTCTTGGTGTTCCGCAGATAAATCTCAACGGCCATAGCCATGTCCTTCGTGCGGTGTCGCACGGGCCAAGTTTGGGATGGGTCGGGGATCGACCGTCAGACAGGCCCGCGCAACGAATGTCAGCGGGTAATGCAGCAGATAATGATGCGGCAAATCTGGGTCATGAGCGTGCTCTAGCATTGTGGGCCCGCCCTGCCAAGCGGTTTAGGCGTTCAGCCCGTCCAGAACCGCGCGTGCGGCCCGCAATCCGGGCGCCTCACCGCCCGCGCCCAATTGCGCCATCACATCGCGCGCCGCCTGTTTTTGGCGCGCAATCGCGGCTGGATCGTCCATCAGCGCCGTCAGGGCCGCGGCAATTGCGTCGGGTTTACAGGCATTGCCAAGGTATTCCGGCACAACCTTTTGCCCCGTGATGATGTTGACCAAGGTGACCGTGTCGATCTTGGCCATGGCCTTAATGATCTGGAAACTGATCCAGTTCATGTCATAGGCCACCACCATGGGCGTCTCGGCTGCGGCAAGCTCAAGCGAGACCGTCCCCGAGGCCGCAAGGGCCAGATCGGCGGCGCGAAATGCTGCGCGTTTTTCATCGATCCCGCCCTCGGCCGCCGTGTCGATCAGAACCGGCGCAATGGCCCAGTTCGCGGTCAGGCGGCGCACATCATCGGTGACGGCGGGCGCGACGGGCAGAACGATGCGCAGATCGGGATGGGTTTTCGCCAGACGTGCGACCGTGTCGCCAAAGATCGGGCAAAGGCGGCTGACTTCGCCCTGACGCGATCCGGGTAGGACAAGCAGCAGCCGGTCATCCCCCGCAATCCCGTGGCGGGCGCGGAAATCGGCGGCGTCCTGATCGGTGACGGTCGGGGCCGCGACGATCGGATGCCCGACGAAATCGCAGCGCATCCCCTCGGCCTGCATATAGGGTGGTTCAAACGGCAACAGCGCAAGGACCTGATCAATGATCGGGGCCATCTTTTTGGCCCGACCCGAGCGCCACGCCCAAACCGTCGGCGCAACGTAATGCACTGTGCGGATGTCCGAGCGCTCCTTGACCCGCCGCGCGACGCGTAGGGAGAAATCGGGGCTGTCGATGGTGATCAGAACGTCGGGCCTGTCCGCAACGATCTGATCGGCGCATTGGTTGATCCGGCGCATCAGGGCGCGGTATTTCGGCAGGACCTCGGCAATCCCCATGACGGAGAGTTCGCGCATGGGGAAGAGGCTGTGTAGCCCCTCGGCCTGCATCAACTCGCCCCCGACACCGTTGAATTCGATCCCCTCGGGGCACAGGGATTTTAGCCCCTGCATCAAGGCCGCGCCAAGCGCGTCGCCAGATGCCTCACCCGCGATGAGGAACACGCGCCTCATGGCGCGACGGCCCAAAGGGCAATGCCCGCCGCATCGGCCAGCTCCACGGTGCGGGCGCGCTCGATAATCATCACCCCACCGGCGGCAATCGCGATGCCCGACAGGCCCGCCGCCTGGGCCGCCGTGATCGTGTCCGGCCCGATGGCGGGCATATCGACGCGCAGATCCTGCGTCGGCTTGGGGGCCTTGAACAACACGCCCTCGCCGCCCTCGGGCGCGGGGAAACGGGTGCGCGCGGCGCGCACGAAGTCGATCATCGCCGCCGTCCCCGGCAGGGTCTCAATCGCAAGGCACAGACCACGGGCGACAACCGCGCCCTGCCCTACATCGAGCGGCCCCATATGCGCGACGATCTCGGACGCGCGGGCGGCGTCGGCAATGTCCTGATCGCGTGGCGCAACCGCGCCGATCACACCGGCGCTGGCCGTCAGGGACGGGATCAGATCGGCGGCACCGACCACGGCGAAACCCGCGTCCTCAAACAACCCGATCACCGCGCGCAGCAACGCGTCATCGCCGGCCTGAAACGCGGGCAAGAGACGCGGCAACAGCGCCGCGGTGCGCGGATCAATGCGTTCGGGATCAATGGCGGGACGTTGAACGGCACCGGCAAACACCACCCGTTCGACCCCCAGATCGTCCAGCCGGTCAAACAGCAGGGCAAGGCGTTCGACCACAAACGGTTCCACCGGCCAACCGGCGGGATTGTCCATGGCATAGCCGTCAAGTTGCGCGATGACGAAGGGCACGCCCACCGCGTCCAGCCCCGCCGCCAACAGCGCGGGCAAGCCGCCCGATCCAGCGATGATCGCGGTTTTACCGGTGCTCATGCGGACCTCAGTTCGGGGTCAGGAACGACCGGTCGGATTTGCCCAAAACAAATTCGGCCAGTTCGGTGACATAATCGCTCTCGCCTTCGTCCTTTAGACGCTTGGCACGCTCAAGGAAGGTGCCCTCGCCCTGTGCCAGTGTCTGAAACGCGGCGCGCAATGCCGTGATGTCCGAGCGCGCAACGCCTTTGCGCTTCAGCCCGACAAGGTTCAGACCGTCCAGAACGCCGCGCGGCCCCTGCACCAGACCATAGGGGATCACATCGGCGGTCACCATGGTCACCGCGCCGATGATCGCGCCGCGCCCGATGCGCACCCATTGGTGCACACCCGACAGACCGCCCACGATCACATCATCCTCAAGCACACAATGCCCCGCGACCGAGGCGTTGTTTACGAGGATCACCCGATCGCCAATGATCACGTCATGCGCGACGTGGCTGCCAGCCATGAACAGACCGTCATCGCCCACCTTGGTCACGCCGCCACCGCCCTCGGTGCCCGCGTTCATGGTGACGTTTTCGCGGATGCGGTTACGTTTGCCCACGACCAGACGGGTCTTTTCGCCACGGAATTTCAAATCCTGCGGGATGTCGCCGATGTTGGAGAAGGGAAAGATGACCGTCTCATCGCCAATCTCGGTTTCGCCCGTCACCACCACGTGGCTTTTCAGATCGACATCAGCGCCCAGCGTGACCTCGGCCCCGATCAGGCAGAACGGGCCGACCTTGGTGCCCGCACCGATGGTCGCGCCTTCCTCGACGATGGCCGAGGGGTGAATCTGTGCCGTGGGATCAATCGACATGCGCGCTTAGTCCTTCAGGTCAATCATCGCGGCGAATTCGGCCTCGGCGGCGACTTCGCCGTCGACCTTGGCCACACCTTTAAAGCGCCACATCTTGGAACGCTTTTTCAGAACCTCGACATGCATTTCCAGAACGTCGCCCGGCACCACCATGCGGCGGAATTTGCAGTTGTCGATGGTCATGAAATAGACCAGCAACTCGCGGTCCTCGAGGTCCAGAGAAATCCCCGCCATGACACCGGCAGTCTGCGCCATGGCCTCAACAATCGTGACGCCGGGCATGATCGGGTTGCCGGGGAAGTGGCCGGTGAAATGCGGCTCGTTCATGGTGACGTTCTTGATGCCGACCGCACTGGTGTCGGGGACGATGTCGCGCACCTTGTCCACCAACAGGAACGGATAGCGGTGCGGCAGGATCTTCTGGATCAGTTGGATGTCGGCGGTGGTCGGTTTCTGATCCGTCATGGCGATGCTCTCAGATGTTGTGTTCATGTCAGGGATGCGCCCAAGGCGCAGGTTTAAATTGCAGTACCAAGCGCGGGCGCTGGAAACAAGCGCCGCTAGTCCTGTGCGGGTTGGGTTTGGGCGCCCTCGTCCGCGCCCGCGTAGCGTTGATCAAGGCGGTTGATCAGATCGGCGGTGACGTCAATCTGATCGGCGGCGATCAAAAACGCGCCCTTGTCCATGACCGCAACCGCGCCGCGTTCGCGTGCGATCTGGGCCAGAACCGGCAGGGCCTCGGAGAAAAAGGACTTTTGCAAGGTCTCGCGACGGCGCAACAAGTCGCGCTGTTTTTCGTCCTGTGTGGCGCGGATCTGACGCACCTCGGCGTCAAATTCGGCGGCCAGCGCGCGGAACTGATCGGCGGGAATTGTCGGGCGCAGCTCGGTCAACTCGGCCTCACGCGCGACGAGATCGGCCTCGATCTGGCGGTTTTCCTCGGCCAGAGACTCGGTCGCGTCTTCAATCTCCGACAGTTTGGCCGCGCCATATTGCGAGCGGGCCAATAGGATCTCTTGATCAACGGTCAGGATCGGCGACACGATCTGACCCGTTTGCAAGGTCGCGTCCTGCGCCGAAACAACAGACGCCATGCCCCAGAGGGACATGGCGCCAATCCATTTTACTAGGCCAAAACGCCCCATGTTTAGAACCGGGTCGAGATGGTCAGGTCAAAGTTCTGCGTGCGGTCATAGCTCTGCTTGGCCAAGGCGCGCGAGAAGTTAAAGCGCAACGGACCAAGGGCCGTATCCCAGAACACCGACACACCAACGGACGAGCGCAGATTCAAGCTGTCGTCGACAAAGCCACCGTCGTTGTCGAGGCTCCAGACCGTGCCGAAATCGGCGAATACACCGCCCGAGATACCGTATTCCTCGACCACACCGATCGGGAATTCCGCCTCGAACCGCGCAACTGCGAACATGTTGCCGCCGAGGGCCTCTTGCGACGGAGTGCTCAGGTCCCGCGGGCCAATCCCGTTGTTTTCAAACCCACGGATTTTGCCGTTCAGGAAGTAGCGGTCGGTGATCCGGCTGTCGCCGTTCAGCATGTGCAGCAACCCGCCCTCGAACTCGGCCCGCAGGGTCACCTCTTCGTTCAGGACCTTGGTTTCCGCGGCCAACAGCGCGGTGGTCTCGATGTAATCCACATCGCCGCCCACGCCAAAGTCCTGATTGAACCGCAGCAAAATGCCTGAGTTCGGATCAAGGCCACGACCGCGCGTGTCATGGATCAGGCTATAGCCAAGCGCGCTGCGGGTGCGGGTGTCGTTTGCTACATCGGCGGCAATGATGGTGGACGCACCGGTGTAGTTGAACACATCGTCCTGCCCCAGCGTATAGCGCACCCCAACGCGGCCATATTCACCGGTCGGGAATTCCAGCGAGGGCGAAATCGAAATGTTGCGCGTCTGGAACTGGAAACTGTCCTGGTTGTCGGACACGGCATAGCGCGCCGCAAACCGGAACCGTACATCGCGGCCCAAGAACGCGGGTTCGGCAAAGACGATTTCCGAGTTCGCGTTGTCCGACGCCGTCCCGATCTGAAAGCTCAGGAACTGACCACGGCCAAGGAAGTTACGCTCGGTGAAACCGGCGGTCAGACCCGCGCCGTTGGTGACCGAGTAGGACAGACCAAAGGACAGAGAACCGGTCGGTTGCTCTTCGACGTCCACATCGACGATCACGTCGCTGGGGGTGCTGCCCTCGCGGGCCTCGACACTGACGTTGCTAAAGAAGCCAAGCGCGCGGATACGTTCGGCGGTTTCGCGGATTTGACGCGCGTTGAACGGGTCGCCCTCGACCGTGTCGAACTGACGGCGGATCACGCGGTCCAGCGTGGTCGAGTTGCCCTCGATGTCGATACGTTCGACAAAAATACGCTCGCCGCGCGACACGACGAATTCGACGTCCAGCGTCAGGTCGCGGTCGTTGCGGGACACGCGCGGATCAACACGGACGAAATCGACGCCCTGTTGCACGGCCAGACGTTCCAGACGGGCAAGGTTATTTTCCACGATGGACGGCGAATAGGCCTTGCCGGATTTGATGTCCAAAGCGTCCAGATAGACGTCGGGGTCGATTTGGGGCAGGTCGCTGCTGACCATGACCTCACCGAATGTGAACTGCTGGCCCTCTTGAATGTTAAAGGCAATCAGAAACGCATCGCGGCTACGGGTCAGTTCAGATGTGACCGACAGGACCTGAAAATCGATATAGCCGCGCGACATGTAGAAATCGCGCAGGACCTGTTTGTCGAACTCGACGCGGTCGGCGATGAAGGTGTCGGCGCGCACAAGGCGACGCAACAGACCCGCCTGTTTGGTTTCCAGAACGCGGCGCAGGCGGCGCTCGGAATAGGCGCGGTTGCCGATGAACGACAGGCGCTCAATCTCGATCACGTCGCCCTCGACGATCTCAAACACCAGATCGACACGGTTGTTTGAGCGGCGGATGATCTTGGGCGCGACCGTGGCGGCCAGACGGCCCTCTTGCTGATAGGCCTGCACAAGGGTGGCGGCATCCTGTTCGGCCAAGGTCGGGCTGTAGACGCGGCGCGATTGGGACTGCACGATCGTGGACAGAACATCGTCCCCGATCCGGCGGTTGCCCTCAAAGTTGATGACGTTGATGGTCGGGTATTCTTCGACCTCGATCACCAATGTGTTACCACGCGGCGTGATCAGCACATTCTCGAACAGACCCGAGTTGATGATGTTCTGATAGGCTTGGTTCAGGGCGGCGGCCGAGACCGTTTCGCCGCGGTTGATTCCGGCATAGGTCAGGATGGTGGCGCCATCGACCCGCTGGTTGCCGGTAATTTCAACTTGGGTAAAGCGATAGCTCTGCGCGTTTGCCTGCGTCGGCAAAACAGCAAAAGCCATTGAAGTTACGAACAAAATCAGGAAAACAGCGCGCGCGGCAAACCCCTTCAGACGTTCCATCCCCCCAAGGGCGTTGCCTGTTACTCTGGTCATCAGACTGTCCCGTTATATTTTTGGCAGCAAATTGCTTCCTGAGTATCGGGAAAGACGTCTAATGTCAAAACGCATAAACGGCCCGCAAGCGGACCGTTTCACACATATATAGCGGTCGGCAGAGGTCTGCCGATCCAGATTTAGCTGATCAGGGACCCGATCAATGCCCCGCCCATCAGCGCGCCGAAAATCGCGGCGAGATAGAACAGGCGGTCCCAGTTCAGGTTCACGATCAGGCTGAGGCTGCGATATCCGTTGGTCAAGGTCGTCATGGTTTGGCCCATAGGGTTAAACGGTTTTCGGGTTACCGGTTAAACCTATGGGCGAATTGTGGCGCAATTGGGGCACCACAGGGGCGCTTTATTGGCAGAAGAGATCGTTGCTGATGGAGAACAGCATCACCATCAGCATCAGCGCCAGACCAAGCGTCATCAGGAATTGCATCGCGCGGTCGCTGGGCGGTTTCCCGCGAACGGCCTCATAGGCGTGGAACACCAGATGCCCACCATCAAGGATCGGGATCGGGAACAGGTTCAACAGACCCACCGCCGTCGACAGAACCGCCACGAACCAGACAAAGGTGCTGATCCCCTGACTTGCCGCCACGGCCGAGGTTTCCGCGATCCCCAAGGGGCCACGCAGGTTACAGGTGCTGATCGCGCCCGCAACCATGTGGTAAAGGCCCGACAGGCTGGACTGAATGATATAGCCCGTCTGCGACACGCCGAATTGCAGCGCGCCCAAAGGACCCGGCGAGGCGGTTTCGGCCTCAAAGAACAGACCACCCGTCGCCCCGATCAGCCAGCGCGTTTCAAACCCGCCATCCCCCAGCGGCAGGTCGCGCTTGCGCGGGACCAGAACGAATTCCAACAGCTCGCCATTGCGCCAGACCTCGGTCACGATCGGCTTGCCCTCAGAGGCCATGACGATGTCCTGAAGCTGGCTAAAGGCGGCAATCGGCTGCCCATCGGCGGACACGATGACATCGCCGACCTCAATCCCGACGTCCAGTGCGGCGGAATCCGGCTGGACCCCCGCGACCAAGGCGGGGAACGGGTACGGGCCATCGACGACGACCTCTTGGCCATCGCGCAACACGCGGTAATCCAGCGGCGCGCGCACCGGCATGTCCTCGATCGCCTCGTAGAACTGTTCGAAATCGCCGACGTCTACGCCCGCAATCGACAGGATCGCGTCGCCATCGCGCAGTTCGCCAATCGCAGCGGGCAGCGGTTTGATCGACGCGATGGTGGGCGGATCAATCGCCTGACCGCGCGCCATGATCACCGCGCCAAAAACCAGAATGGACATGATAAAGTTGAACACAGGCCCCGCCGCAGCCGTGGCCGCACGCGCCCAGACCGGCGCGCCATGCATGGATTGGCGCAAGGTCGCCTCATCCATCTCGGCGACGCCCTCGGCGTCCTTGCCACTTGCGGCATTCGCGTCGCCCAGAAACTTGACGTATCCACCAAAGGGCAGCGCCGCGATCTGCCAAACCGTACCGCGTTTGTCGGTGCGCGAAAACAGGACCGGACCAAACCCGATGGAAAACACCAGCGCCTTGATCCCGCACCAGCGTCCGACGATGTAATGGCCGTATTCATGCACGGCGACGATGATGCTGAGCGCGACGATAAACGCCACGAAGGTGTAGGCCACCCCGCCGAAGGAAGAGATAAGTCCAGTGATATCCAAAACGCTCGCCTCTATGCCATCAGTGTTTTTATCGCGTCACCCGCGTGCTTTCGGGCGATTTGGTCCATGCTCAGGACGTTATCAAGGGTGATATCGACATTGTTAAGGCCCGTGTCCGACGAAAGCATGTCCAGAACGCGTTCAACCACCACGGCCATATCCATGAACCCAATGTGCCCGTCGATGAACCCGTCAAGCGCGCGTTCCTTGGCCGCGTTGAACGCCGCACCGGCCAAACCGCCGGTCGCCATCACCTCAGTGGCAAGGCGCAGCGCGGGATAGCGGCGCATGTCCGGCGCGCGAAAGTTCAACGTGCCGATCCGCGCAAGGTCCAGCCTTTCCACCGGCAGATCGCGCCGGTCGGGCCAGTTCAGGGCATAGCCAATCGCATGGCGCATATCGGGCGCGCCCATATGGGCCATCATCGCCCCGTCGTTGAACCCGACAATCGCATGGACGATGGATTCAGGGTGCACCAGCACCTCAATCTGATCGGGGCGGACGCCAAAGAACTCTTTGACCTCAATGACTTCAAGCGCCTTGTTGAACATGGACGCACTGTCGATGGTGATCCGTTGGCCCATGTCCCAGTTCGGGTGACTGGACGCCTGTGCCAGTGTCGCGTTCGCCAGATCGTCAATCGGCCAATCGCGAAACGCCCCGCCCGAGGCCGTGATGACGATCCGTTCCACGGCGGCAGGGTCTTCGCCCACAAGGCCCTGAAAGATCGCGGAATGCTCGCTATCGACCGGCAGGACGGTGGCGTTGTGATCGGCGGCGGTCTGCATCAACAGGGGACCGGCGGTCACAAGGCTCTCTTTGTTGGCAAGGGCAAGGGTCGCGCCCTGCTCCAGCGCCTTGAGCCCCGGCAAAAGACCCGCCGCGCCGACGATGGACGACATCACCCAATCGGCGGACCGCGTCGCGGCCTCGGTCACGGCATCGGCACCGGCGGCGACCTCAATCCCCGTTCCGGCCAGCGCCTCGCGCAGGTCCGCGTAACAGTCGTCAAACGCCGTGACGGCCAGATCGGCGCGCAACGCCTGCGCCTGTTCGGCCAATCGCGCCACATTGCGCCCGCCGCTGAGCGCGACGACATCGAACGCCTCGGCCCCGCCTGCACGGGTGATCAGGTCGACCGTATTCTCGCCAATCGAGCCGGTGGCGCCAAAAATCGAAATCCGCCGCATGGATGACTAGCCCCCGATGACCGGCAGATAGATGAATTGCAACACAAGCATCAGCAACCCCGCCCCCAACAGCCCGTCAAAGCGATCCAGAACCCCGCCATGACCGGGGATCAAACGCGAGCTGTCCTTGACCTGACAGCGCCGCTTGATCGCGCTTTCGGCGATATCGCCCATCTGGCTGGCAAAGGACAATGCGACCGATAGCACCGCCAAACCGGCCCCTGCCCCCGAGGTCAGACCAAACACCAGACCGATGATCGCGGCGGCGATCCATCCGGCAACGGTGCCCGACCATGTCTTTTTGGGGCTGATGCGGGGCCAGAATTTCGGACCGCCCATCAGACGCCCCGCGAAATAGCCCAAGATATCGGTGCCAACGACCACCGCAACCAGCCACAGCAGCCAGACAATCCCGAGGGTGTCACGGAAATAGGCCAAGCCGAAACCGGCGAACAAAACGCCGGTCATATAGGCAAACAGAACCACGCGGCGCGCCGAGACGCGGCTGACCGCCACAAGGGACGGCGCAATCAGGATCGGCGCGGTATAAAACCCCGGCAGCACCAGCGCGGCCATCACGGCAAAGGCCGACAGGATCGCCATCTGCACCGCAAAGGGCCCCGACATCGGGAACAGCATCCGGCACAGTTCCCACACCATCAGGCCCGCAACGATGGCCGAGAGCACCATGAACCACAGACCGCCCGCGACAATAGCCGCGCCGCCGCCGATGACCATCGCCACCGCCGATCCAAGGCGCACCGCCAGATCGTCCCAGTTCCCCCCCTGCGCCGCCATCAGACCGGCACCGCCCCAAAGCGGCGTTCCCGTCCGCCATAGCGCGCGATGATCTCGCCAAAGATGTCCTTGGTGAAATCGGGCCACAGGGTTTCGATGAATTCATATTCCGCATAGGCCGATTGCCAGAGCAGAAAGTTCGAAATGCGCGCCTCGCCACTGGTGCGGATGACCAGATCGGGATCGGGCAGCACACAGGTATCAAGGAACCGCGCAAGCGTCTCGCTATCGACCGTGTCGGGGTCCAGACGGCCCGCCGCCACCTCTTGGGCCAGACGTTTGGTGGCGCGCGCCACCTCGTCCCGCCCGCCATAGTTCAGCGCGATGGTCAGATGGACCAGATCGTTGCCCTCGGTCAGTTCCTCAAGCTCATCCATCAGCTTGACCAGCTTGGGTTCCAGACGGACACGATCGCCGATGAACCGGACGCGCACGCCCTCATCATGCAGATCCTGCGCTTCTTTCTGGATATAGCGGCGGAACAAGGACATCAGGCCCGACACTTCGGTCTGGGTCCGTTTCCAGTTCTCGGTCGAGAAGGCGAAGATCGTCAGATACTTGACCCCCAGATCGGGGCAGGCATTGACGATTTCGCGGATACGTCGGGCACCGGCCTGATGCCCGAACAAACGTGGCCGCCCCCGTTGCTGGGCCCAACGGCCATTGCCATCCATGATGATGGCAACATGCTGGGGGCCGCTGGTGGCACTTTCGGTGGCGGTCACGTTGATCTCCGGTGCAGGTTAAACCTGCATGATTTCTTCTTGCTTGGTCTCCAGCGCCTTATCGATGCTGGCGATGTGGCGGTCGGTCAGTTCCTGAATCTCGTCGGCCCAGATTTTCTGATCGTCTTCGCTCATCCCGGCGTTTTTCGCCTTTTTCAGCTGATCCATGCCGTCGCGGCGCACGTTACGCACGGCGACACGGGCGCTCTCGGCGTATTGGGCGGCGACCTTGGTCAGTTCGCGGCGGCGTTCCTCGTTCAGCTCGGGGATCGGCAGCATGATGATGGTGCCATTGGTCTGCGGGTTGATGCCCAGACCGCTTTCGCGGATGGCTTTTTCCACAGCGCCGACCATGCTCTTGTCCCAGACGTTGATGGTGACCATGCGCGGCTCGGGCACGTTGACAGTACCCACCTGGTTGATCGGCGTCGGCGAGCCATAGGCGCTGACCATCACCGGTTCCAGCATCGAGGCCGAGGCACGGCCCGTGCGCAACGAGGCAAATTCCGTTTTCAGCGCACCCATTGCGCCGTCCATGCGGCGTTCCAGATCATCCAGATCGATTTCCAGACCTTCGTCGGACATGCTATCCCCACTGATATTTGTGTTCTTTTATGTCGTGTTGCTATCGCTATAGCGTTAACCGTGCACGCTTGTATAGGTGCCTTCGCCCCGCAGGATGCCACAGAAGCCACCCGGCTCGTCCAGCGAAAACACGATGATCGGCAGGTCATTGTCCCGCGCCAGCGCAATCGCCGAGGCATCCATCACCTGCAGGTTCTTGATCAGGACATCGTCATAAGTGATGTCGTCATAGCGCACCGCGTCATCATGTTTGGCGGGATCTTTGTCATAGACGCCATCGACCTTGGTGCCCTTAAAGATCGCCTCACACGCCATTTCGTTGGCGCGCAGGGTCGCGGCGGTGTCGGTGGTGAAATAGGGGTTGCCGGTGCCTGCTGCAAAGATGCAGACCCGTTTCTTTTCAAGGTGACGCACGGCGCGGCGGCGGATGTAGGGTTCACACACCTGATCCATCGGGATCGCGCTGATGACGCGGGTGTAGACGCCGAGGCTCTCCAATGCCGATTGCATGGCCAGCGCGTTCATGACGGTCGCCAGCATCCCCATATAGTCGGCGGTGGTGCGTTCCATCCCCTGCGCGCTGCCCTGAAGGCCGCGGAAGATGTTGCCCCCGCCAATGACCATACAGATTTCGACGCCCAGATCGTGGACCGATTTGACCTCATTGGCGATGCGTTGCACGGTCGGCGGATGCAGGCCGAACCCCTGATCGCCCATCAGGGCCTCACCCGAGATTTTCAGCAGGACACGTTTATAGGCGGGTTTCTCGGGGACGCTTACATCGGTCATAGACTCGTTCTCCTGCGGGTGGGCTTGGCGTTTGCGGCAAAATGTCGGAAAACGACAAAAGGTTCAACGGATAACAGCCCATGCAATTGCCTTTTACCGATCCTGACCGCCCCGTTCTGATCGCGGGCCCCACCGCAAGCGGCAAGTCCGCGCTTGCGCTGGACCTTGCTGCACGTCAGGGCGGTGTGATCATCAACGCAGACGCCCTGCAAGTATTTGAAAGGTGGCGTATTTTGACCGCCCGCCCGTCAGACGCGGATGAGGCCGCCGCGCCCCACGCCCTATACGGGCATGTCGGGTTGAACGATGATTATTCGGTGGGGCATTGGCTGCGCGAGGTGGCGCCGTTTTTGACGGGCGGAAAACGGCCGATCATTGTCGGGGGGACGGGGCTCTATTTCACGTCGCTGACCAACGGCTTGGCCGAAATCCCCGCGACACCGCCCGAATTGCGCACACAGGCCAACGCGCGCCGCGCCGCCGAAGGGCACGGCGGGATGCTGGCCGAGTTGGACGCCGCAAGTGCCGCGCGCATCGACCAGCAAAACCCGATGCGGGTGCAACGCGCGTGGGAGGTGTTGCAGGCCACGGGGCGCGGGATCGCCGCGTGGCAGGACGACACGCCCCCGCCCCTGTTGCCGCTCTGCGATGCGCAGGCCTTTGTCCTGGTGCCGGACCGCGATTGGCTGAACGAACGGATTGAACGCCGGTTCGGGATGATGATGGATGAGGGCGCGTTGGACGAGGCACGCGCGATCCTGCCCGATTGGGACCCCGGCGCCTTGTCTGCACGCGCCATCGGGGCACCGGAATTGATCGCGCATCTACAGGGCGACATGGACCTTACCACCGCGATTGACGCCGCCGTGACCGCCACGCGCCAATTCGCCAAACGGCAACGCACATGGTTTCGCGCCCGCATGCGTGACTGGACCCCGATCTCTTTGGGCTAGGTTTTTGCGCAAAAGACTGTGTGCCTAGATTTTTTCAACATTTTTCCTTTGCAAGGCCGCATCTTACCGCCCTACGCTTATGTAACGACAACACACGGGTTTAGGGCATGATGGAACAGGCATCCGATCTGCGACTGGTACCGATGCAAAGCTTGGCCAAGGGCGGGCGCTGGCGGGTTGAGGCCATGCGCAGCTATTCGGTCGATCAACTGCTGTGGTTCACCCGTGGTCAGGGCCGCCTGATTGCGGACGGGATCACCCGTGGCTATGGCGCACATAACGTCATCTTTCTGCCCGCCGGAACGATGCACGCGTTCGAGCTTGGCCCGCAGGTCTATGGCACGGCTGTGTTCTTTCCGACGAACCACGGGTTGGAGGTGCCTGAGAAGTCTCTGCACCTGCGCATCCGTGACGCCCGCGATCAGGCCGAGATCAACCTGATCCTCGACAATCTGCAACGTGAGATCGAGGGCGACCGCCCTGCCCGCCGTCAGGCCCTGACCCATCATGCGGGCTTGCTAAGCGTGTGGTTGGAACGGCAACGTCTGGACCACGACGATGCCTTGGCGGCAAGCGACGCCGCCCGCCGTCTGGTCCGCCGGTTCAGTGCGCTGGTCGAAACACGGTTTCACACCGGCGATAGCGTCAGCGATTATGCCAAGGCACTGGGCGTCACTTCGACCCACCTGACCCGCGTGTGCAAGGAAACCTGTGGCCGCACCGCGTCCGAATTCCTGTCAGATCGCAAGATTTCAGAGGCGCGCCGCCTGCTGGCCGATACCGGCCTGCCGATCAAGGATATCGCGTCGGGTCTGGGCTTTGCCTCGGCGGCCTATTTCACCCGCAGCTTTCAGGCCCACACTGGCAATCCGCCCAGCCTATTTCGCGAAAGCACCGCGCCCCGCCACCATTAACCGCGCTTAGCGGCCCCAGATCACTTTGACGTAGTTCTGGGTCTCTTTATAGGGCGGGATACCGTTGTATTTCTCAACCGCCTTGGGGCCTGCGTTATAGGCGGCAAGGGCCAAGGGCCAACTGCGGAAGGTGTCGTATTGCTGGCGCAGGTATTTCGCCCCGCCATCAAGGTTCTGACGCGGATCATCCGCATCCACCCCCAACAGACGCGCCGTCGCGGGCATCAATTGCGCCAGACCGCGCGCGCCCTTGTGGCTGACCGCGTTGGCGTTCCAACCGCTTTCCTGTTGGATCAGGCGCAGGAACAGGTCCTCGGGAATGTTGTGGCGGCGCGCGGCAGTTTTCGCGTGATCAAGGTATTCACCGCGATAGGAGCCGGTGAATTTCGGCACGTTGAACTGGGACGGGGTGATCACCGCCGTCGGCTGCAGACGGACCGAGTTGTTGTATTGCTGGGCCGCGCGGCCATCCAACAGCTGTGTCTGCGATTGGAACAGCAACAGACGCGATTTACTGCTTGCGGTGACTTCGGCCACGGCAGGGGCGCCTGCGAAAATGCCCGCGCAGACGCCCACACCGATTGCCCTCATCAAGACGTATTTCATGCCTTGCCCCTTAGAATTCTGGGGGAGTTTAGCGATCTAACCCCAAATTTCTACAATTTTTACCAAACAGGCAGAATCCCGCCCAAATTGAAACGGGGCGCCACTGCGCCCCGCCCCGATTTAGTGATCGCCCCGCAGGGCCTCAACCACCTGTGCCAAAGTGACCTGACCGACACCGCCACCCGGCATCTTGACCCCGATGACCTGCGCGGGGGCCTGCACAAAGGCGGGCAGCGCATCCTCAAGCACCGCCTTGCCCTCAAGCACCGGCGCATCACTTGGCGCGGTTCCCGCGGCCAGTGCGTCCAGACGGATCACGCGACCACGGTTAATGTCCTTGGTGAAGTCGGCAATATAGTCATCGGCGGGTTTCAGGACGATGTCCTGCGCCGTGCCCTTTTGCACCATCGCCCCGTCGCGCAGGATCGCGATGTTATCGCCAAGGCGCAGGGCCTCATCCAGATCGTGGGTGATAAAGATGATGGTCTTGTGCAGCTCTTCTTGCAGTTCCAGCAGGATAGATTGCATGTCGTACCGGATCAGCGGGTCAAGCGCCGAGAACGCCTCATCCATCAACAGGATTTCGCTATCGGTGGCCAAGGCGCGGGCCAGACCGACCCGTTGCTGCATACCCCCCGACAGTTGCCCGGGATAGTGATCCTCATAGCCCGTCAGGCCCACACGGTCGATCCAGTGCTGGGCGCGGGTGGCGATTTCCCCGTCGGCCACGCCTTGGATTTCCAAACCGTATCCGACGTTTTCCTTGACCTTGCGGTGCGGCAACAGGCCGAACTTTTGGAACACCATCGACGTTTTGCGGCGGCGCACCTCACGTAGGTCGGCGTCGTTCATCCCCAAAACATCCTGCCCGTCGATCAGGATCTGCCCGTCCGTCGGTTCGATCAGACGGTTGATGTGCCGGATCAGGGTCGATTTCCCCGACCCCGACAGGCCCATCACCACCTGAATTTTCTTCTCAGGGATGTCCAGCGATACGTCCTGTAGGCCCAGCACATGATTGTGCTGATCCAGCAGGTCGGGCTTGCTCAGACCCTTTTTGACCAGCGGCAGAACCCGCGCGGGGTGACGGCCAAAGATCTTATACAGGTTCTTGATCTGTACCTTAGCGTCGCTCATCGGTGACCTCCATGGCGGTGGGCCTGCAAACGCTTGCCATAGGATTGCGACACACGGTCAAAGATGATGGCCAGCGCCACAATGGCCAGACCGTTCATCAAGCCAAGCGCCAGATACTGGTTCGAAATTGCGCGCAGAACCGGCACGCCCAAACCTTTCACCCCGATCATCGAGGCGATCACCACCATCGACAGGGCCATCATGATCGTTTGGTTGATGCCTGCGAAAATGTTGGGCAAGGCCAGAGGCACCTGAACGCCCATCAGCTTTTGCCGCGGGCTGGCCCCGAAGGCATCGGCGGCCTCAAGCACATCGGCGTCCACCAAGCGGATACCGAGGTTCGTCAGGCGCACAATCGGCGGGATCGCATAGATACAAACGGCCAACAGACCCGGCACCTTGCCGATCCCGAGCAGCATCACCACAGGGATCAGATACACAAAGGACGGGATCGTCTGCATCACGTCCAGAACCGGTGTGATCAGCGACTGCATCCGGTTGGAGCGCGCCATCAGAATGCCGATCGGAATGCCCACGGCGATACACAGGAACGTCGCGACCGAAATGATCGCAAGCGTCGCCATAGTGTCTTCCCACATGTCGAAAATGCCGATCACGATGAACGCGACGACTGCGCCGGTTGTGATCTTCCACGACCGCGATCCGGCCCACGACAGGCCCCCAATCACCAGCAGGATGATCGGCCATGGCGTCGCCAACAGCAGCTTTTCAAACCAGATCAGAAATTGCAAAAGCGGGTCGAAAAAGTTCTCAAGCGCTTCTCCATAGGTGCGCGAGAACCCTTTGAATGCCTCATCGACCCCGCGTTTCAGACCACTTAGCGTCTTGCGCCCAAGGGCCGGAAATTCGGTCAGAAATTCCATATACTCTCTGTCCCCATTGCCGCGCCTCTGCGCGGTTCGGTGCCACTGCGGCACCCCCCAGATGCGAAACAAGCGGGGATCGTTCCCCGCTTGCCCACGTTGTTTATCGTCTTACAGTTCCGACTTGATCGCTTCGGCTTCCTCAGCGCCGACCCAAGCGGACCAGATGTCCTCATAGGTCTCAAGGAAATAGTACGCCGCATCTTCGCCAGTGGCCTGTTGGTCGTTCATGTAGACCAGCATCTCGTTCATCACCTCACCCGGGAAAACGCGGGTTTTCAGGTAATCAACGGCAACGCCGCCCTCTTGGACCAGACGGTCGGTGACAACGGTGTGCACCTCGGACTCGGTGTAGGACGTGGGCTGGGGATCCAGACAATCCTGTTCGGCCTTCACGATACAGCCGTCCCAGTTCTCGGACCCGGCCCATTCGGTTTCCCAATCCAGCATCTGCAGCTTGTACTTGCCGATGATCGCGGTCGGGGCCCAGTAATAGCCGAACCACGGCTCACCGCGCTCGGATGCTTTGGCAATCGCGCCGTCCAGACCCGCGGCCGAACCCGGATCAACCAGAACCCAGCCCTTTTCTTCCATGTCAAAGGCACGGAACAGGTTGGCGTTCGACAGCTGACAGCCCCAACCGGCAGGACAGCCCATGAAGGCGCCTTTGCTCTCGTCTTCGGCATAGGGGAACATCTCGGGATGCTCGAGCAGCTTTTCAACGGTGTCCAGTTCGGGGTGCGCTTCGGCGAATGCCTCGGTCACCCACCAACCTTCGCCCAGACCCGTGATCGGACCGGACAGAACCGAATGCAGACGCCCCTCTTCGATCGCAGCCGTCAGAGGATCGCGCACCGCGTTGATCCACAGCTCACCCGCAACATCGGGTTCGCCCTTTTCGTTCATCGAGGCAAATGTCGTCGTGGTCGCGCCAGGGATCAGTTCCACGTCACAGCCCAAACCGGCCTCAAGGATGATCTTGTCGACATTGGCCATCAACTCGGCCGAGGCCCAGTTCATTTCAGCCATGGTAATCTCACCGCAATCAGCCAGCGCAGGTGCGGCCATCGCCGTCAGCAGGCCAAGGGCGGTCATCGTGGTCCGTGTGGTCTTGTGCAAATCTTATCTCCCCATTTGCTTTTATTGTGCAAAGTGCGCCGACCCGACCATGCCGAAAAACGACGCTTTTTGCCCCTTATGTCGCAAACAGAACATTGCACGCGCGTGAAATCAACCACCTCTACCCAAAAGGATGACACAATGCCCCAGGTTGACGTTGGGTCAGCCCGATCAGGTGCAGTTTGGCCCATTTCGCACCCGCCGTGCTTTTCCCCTTTCATTGACCGCCTCACAATGGTGTAACCTGCGCCGAAACGGATAACGGAATCGACGGGAGCAACTGATGGCGGGTTCGGTAAACAAGGTAATTCTGGTGGGCAATCTGGGCCGCGACCCCGAGGTGCGCAGCTTTCAGAACGGCGGCAAAGTCTGCAACCTGCGTATTGCCACGTCCGAGAACTGGAAAGACCGCAACACCGGCGAACGCCGTGAGCGCACCGAGTGGCACAGCGTCGCGATCTTTTCCGAACCTCTGGCCCGCATCGCCGAGCAATACCTGCGCAAAGGCTCCAAAGTCTATATCGAGGGCCAACTGGAAACCCGCAAATGGCAGGACCAGTCGGGTCAGGACCGCTATACGACCGAGATCGTCCTGCGCCCCTACCGTGGGGAACTGACCCTGCTGGATGGCCGTGGCGAAGGTGGCGGCCAAGGCGGCGGTGGCGGCTACGGCGGTGGCCAAGGCGGCGGCGGCGGTTACGGCGGCGGCTATGACCAAGGCGGCGGCTATGGCGGCGGCAACCAAGGTGGCGGTAGCTACGGCGGCGGCCAAGGCGGCGGTGCACCCGCAAACGATCTGGACGACGAAATCCCGTTCTGATCCCGCGCCAAATCAGCTAAAACAACAAAGGCCCGGACATGTCCGGGCCTTTTCAATTAGGTCAGCGCCACCTTTGATTTACGCGGCGACCTTGGCGGCCAGCGCATCCTGCAACACCGCCCGCACCAGCGCGGCATCGACATCCGCCGTCACGAACGCCTGTCCTATCCCGCGCGCCAAAATGAACCGCAGCTTGCCGTCCAGAACCTTTTTGTCCTGCGCCATCAGATCCAGCAGACCATCGGCATCCGGCAAATCGCCCGCAATATCGGCGATGTCTTTCTTCATCCCCATCGCGTCCAGATGCGCGCGAATGCGGCTCGGCTCTTCCTGACTGCACAGACCCATCCGTTGCGACAGCTCAAACGCCAGCGCACAGCCAATCGCGACGCCCTCGCCATGCAGTAACCGGTCGCTATAGCCCGTCGCGCTTTCCAACGCATGGCCAAATGTATGCCCAAGGTTCAACAGCGCGCGGTCGCCCTGCTCGGTCTCATCGCGCACCACGATATCGGCCTTCATCTGACAGGACCGCTCGACCGCACGGATGCGCGCCGCCACATCACCACGGGCCAGCGCGGGTCCCTCGACCTCGAGCCAGTCGAAAAACGCCGCATCGCCCAACAGGCCGTATTTCACGACCTCGCCGTATCCGGCCAGAAAATCGCGCCCCGTCAGCGTGTTCAACACGTCAATATCGGCCAGAACCAGACTGGGCTGATGAAACGCGCCGATCAGGTTCTTGCCTTGGGTCGAATTGATGCCGGTCTTGCCGCCTACGGAACTGTCGACCTGCGCCAACAGGGACGTCGGGATTTGCACAAACCGGACCCCACGGCGCAGAACCGCCGCCGCGAATCCGGCCAGATCGCCGATCACACCACCACCAAGGGCAACGACCACATCACGGCGTTCGACCTTTTGTTCGATCAGCCATTCCACCGCGCGGCTGAATTGCTCCCAGCCCTTGGTGCTTTCGCCCGCCGGCAGGGCAAGGGCGACCATCTCGATCCCCTAGGCGGCCAGACCTTCGCGCAATGTGTCCAGATGCAGGGCCGCAACGTTCTCATCCGTCAGAACCGCCACACGCGGACGGCGCAACAACGGCGCGATATGCGCCCCCGCCTGCCCCAGCAAACCCTGACCGATCAGGATGTCATAGGCCCGACCGGGCAAGGGGACGTGAACGGTTTTCATTGGCGGACCTCTTTGACGTGTTCCGAAACGGGGCGCAGGACATCGGGGCGCGTCTTCAACGCTTCAATCACCTGCGCGGTCATATCATCGACACTGAATTCGGCGTGCGCACGGACATGCAGATCGGCCTGTTCATAGAACGGCACCCGCGCCTCATAAAGCGCCTTGAGCGTGCCATAGGGATCGGGCGTGCGCAGCAAGGGGCGCGTGTCTTTGTGTTTGACACGCGACCACAGTAAATCCAGATCAGCGCGCAGCCAAACCGACACGCCCTTTTCGGAAATCATCTGACGGTTCTCGGGCGACAGGAACGCGCCCCCACCGGTCGACAGGACACAGCGCTCAGTCTCGAGCAGGCGTTCAATCACCTGACTTTCCTTGCGGCGGAAGAACGGTTCGCCATCGCGCTCAAATATCTCGGCAATCGACATGTTGGCGGCTTTGACGATTTCCTCGTCACTGTCTAGAAACGGCACGTTCAACGCGCGGGCCAGAGCGGTCCCGATCGCCGTCTTGCCCGCCCCCATCATGCCGACCATTACAACCGTTTTTCCAAGCTGCCAGCCCACGATGGGCAACCTCCCGCCATATTCACAAATTCTTTCCCTCAATGACGTGAACTTGGCCGGAATTCCATATATAATCAGAGAAAATCGCAAACTATGCGCAACAAATCATAAGGGCAGCATTCATGGGGCGTCTGATCAAAGCACTGTTTTTCCTTGTTTTGCTGGGGTTTATCGGCCTCGTGGGCTTTGCCTATGTGGGTGATCTGACCCCTGAGCGGGAAATGCGAAATGAACCGGTCCAGCTTGATGTCAATTAAGGGCGGGCTGATCGCCCTGTTGCTGGCGGGCACGGCGTCCGCCGCATTGGCCCAAGAGGGCACGGCGAACGCCCCCCTGTCGGCGATTGACTGGCTGTCGGACAGTGTCGCCAAACGCCCCGACCCGACACCGGTTGATCCGCCCGTCACGGGCGTGCCCGACACGCCGATTACGGTGACGCCGCTGGACGGGCCGGATGTGAATGCGGTGGGTCTCTTGTCCGTGGCCGTGACCGGCCTGCCCAAAAACCTGTGGGGGACCAGTGACGCGGAGAACATCGCGCGTCTGATCCGCCGTGAACGGGTGGACACCCTGCCCGCGCTACAGGCGCTTTTGTACACGATCCTCTTGGCCGAGGTATCGCCGCCCACATCGCCCGATCCGGACAAGGCGGTGTTCCTTGCCCGTCTGGACAAGCTGCTGGAACTGGGCGCGCTGGATCAGGCGCAGGCGCTGTTGGAACGCGCGGGTCCGACCGATCCCGCCCTGTTTCGCCGGTGGTTCGATGTGTCCCTGCTGACGGGGCATGAGGATCACGCCTGTGCGGCGATGTTGGCCACGCCCGAAATCGCCCCGACCTTTCCCGCGCGTATCTTTTGCCTTGCCCGCGACGGGGATTGGAATGCGGCGGCCCTGACATTTGAGACCGGCACGGCGCTTGGGTTTATCAGCGACACGATGGAACCGCTGTTGCTGCGCTTTCTTGATCCCGAATTTGCCGATCCCGAAGACCCCTTGCCGTTTCCCGTGCGCCCCTCGCCCCTTGTGTTCCGGATGATGGAGGCCATCGGCCAGCCGATGTCGACCACCGGCCTGCCCCGCGCCTTTGCCGTTGCGGATTTGCGCAGCAATAGCGGCTGGAAGGCCCAGATCGAGGCCGCCGAGCGTTTGGCGCGGGCCTCGGCGATTTCGCCGAACCGGTTGCTAGGCGTGATGACGGCGGGGCGCCCTGCGGCGTCGGGCGGCGTCTGGGACCGTGTCGCCGCCATTCAGGCGTTCGATGTCGCCCTGTTGTCGCGCGATGCGGATATGATCGCCAAAGCCCTGCCCCCCGCATGGGCCGCCGCCCGCAAGGCCGAGATCGAACGCCCCTTTGCCGAGCTGTATGCCGCGCGCCTGTGGGATGCGCCCCTAAGCGAGGACATCAAATCGCTGGCCTTTCAGATCGGGATGCTGTCACCCGATTACGAAACCATCGCCGCCGGTCACACCCCCGCCGGTCCGCGCGAACGCACCCTGATCGCGATTGCGCGCGGGTTCATCCCCGATGACCTGAACGCCACCGGCATCACCGACGCGGTTTTGGCGGCCTTTCGCGGTCCCGAGATCAACGAGGCCATGCGCCAGCGTCTGAACAACGGTCAGGTGGGTGAGGCGATCCTCTTGGCCATCGACATGGTCACCGACGGGGCACGCGGCGATCTGGCCGACATCACCCAAGGTCTGGCCGTGCTGCGCCAATTGGGTCTTGAGGACACAGCGCGGCGCGCGGCGCTTGAATTGTTGATACTGGAGCGGCGCGGATGACCCCCGAGGCCGCGCGCTGGATCACCACCTTTCTTGAGGCGCACCGCGCCGAACTGGACGCGTCGCAAAACACCATCGAGTCCTATGCGCGCGACCTGCGGGATTTCGCGGATTGGTGTGAGGGTCACAACCATGCCCTCGACACGGTTGAGCGGGACGAGATCGAGGCCTATTTGATCCATTGCGACGCTCTGGGTCTGGCCAAGGCGACCCGTGCGCGCCGTCTGTCTGCGATCCGGCAGATGTTCCGCTTTGCCTACGAAGAGGACTGGCGCGCGACCAACCCCGCGCTGCAAATCAAGGGTCCCGGCCAATCGCGCCGCCTGCCCAAGACCCTGACCCATGACGAGGTTGACCGCCTGTTGGCCGCCGCCGAACATGGCACGGGGGCGGTGCGCAACACCTGTTTGATGCAGATGCTCTATGCCACGGGGATGCGGGTGACCGAATTGGTGTCCCTGCCCGTCTCGGCGGCGCGCGGCAATCCCAGCATGATCATGGTCACCGGCAAGGGCGGCAAGGAACGTCTGGTCCCCCTGTCGCCGCCCGCCCGCGATGCGTTGGAGGAATGGCTGGCCGAACGGGACGCGGCACAGGAAAAGGTGCGCGAAAAGACCGGCAAGGTCAGCGCGTTTTTGTTCCCCTCGACCGGCAAATCGGGGCATTTGACCCGCGTCCGGTTTCACGGGTTGATCAAGGATCTGGCCGTCGCCGCAGGCATCGACCCGACCAAGGTCACGCCCCACACCATGCGCCACGCTTTTGCCACGCATCTGTTGGCGGGGGGCGCGGATTTGCGGGTGATCCAGACGTTGTTGGGCCATTCGGACGTGTCGACCACGGAAATCTATACCCATGTGTTGGACGATCGCCTGAAACAGCTGGTTCTGGACAATCATCCCTTGGCGCGCGACGGCCAAGACACTTGAACGGGCGCGCCCGCCCCCCCATAACGACATCAACGGCAACCTAGGGCATCCCAATGGACGGCACAGCGATTTACGACACCGCGTTTTATTCCACGGCGGCAGGGATTTTCCTGTTGCTGATCCTGTCGGCGTTTTTCTCGGGCTCGGAAACGGCATTGACCGCCGCGTCACGGGGCAAGCTGCGCGCGCAGGCGGACAAGGGATCGCGCGGGGCGGAACGGGCGCTGGAGATCACCGAGGATAACGAGCGTCTGATCGGCTCAGTCCTGCTGGGCAATAACCTTGTGAACATTCTGGCGACGTCTCTGGCGACGGCCCTGTTCACGCGGGCGTTTGGCGATGGCGGCGTGGCACTTGCGACGCTGGTGATGACCCTTCTGGTGCTGATCTTTGCCGAGGTTCTGCCCAAGACCTATGCGATCACCAATGCCGAAACCGCCGCCGCGCGGGTGTCGCCGGTGATCCGCGTGGTGATCTTGGTGTTTTCGCCCATCGTGGCCGCCGTGCGCACGCTGGTGCGGGCGGTTCTGGCCCTATTCGGGGTGAAAACCGATCCCGACGATCATATCCTTGCTGTGCGCGAGGAAATCGCCGGTGCCCTGCAGTTGGGCCATTCCGAAGGCGTTGTCGAAAAAGAGGACCGCGACCGGATCCTTGGCGCGCTGGATCTGGCCGAGCGCACGGTCGAGGAAATCATGCTGCACCGGTCCAACATCGAGATGCTGGATGCGGCAAATGACACCGAAACCCTGTTGTCTCAATGCCTTGAGAGCCCGCACACGCGTCTACCCGTGTTCAAGGACGAACCGGAAAACGTGGTCGGTGTGATCCACGCCAAGGACCTGTTGCGCGCCATTAACCGTCAGGTGCGCGATGCGGGCGGTGCGCCTGATGCCTTGGCCAAGTTCGACATCATGGACGTCGCCAAGGAACCCTATTTCGTGCCCGAAACCACGTCCCTTGACGATCAGATGCGCGAGTTTCTGCGCCGTCACACGCATTTTGCGCTGGTCGTGGATGAATACGGCGCGCTGCAGGGGTTGATCACGCTGGAAGACATCCTTGAGGAAATCGTGGGCGAAATCACCGATGAATTCGACATCGAAGAGGACGTCGGCCTGACCCAGACGGATGACGGGCATTACCTTGTCGATGGGGGCATGACGATCCGCGATTTGAACCGCGCAACCGACTGGGCCCTGCCCGATGATGAGGCCAACACGATCGCCGGTCTGGTCATCCACGAGGCCCAGTTGATCCCGTCGCCGGGTCAGGTGTTTTCGTTCCACGGCTTTCGGTTTGAGGTCTGCGCGCGCGAGGCCAACCGCATTACCCAGCTGAAAATTCGCCCCCTATAATCGGGGGCGAACGCCGTTCACGCATCAACGGCCTTTGAACAACCCACCCAGAATGCCGCGCACAATGCGCCGTCCCGTGGTGCCCTTAAGCTCTTTGACCAGCGCCTGACCAATCGCCGAACCTACGCTCTCGTCGCGCGAGGACTTGGCGCGGGAAGTGGACCGGCTGACGCGCCCGCCGGTGTAACGGCGCGCGGCGCGGTATTCGCGCTCGGCCATCTCGGCCTGTTCTTCGGCCTCCTCCGCCGCCTCGGCCTCGGCCGCCGCCGTCGCCGCACGGTCGCGCAGGATTTCATAGGCCGAATGGCGGTCCTGAACGGTGTCGTATTTGCCCGCAAACGGGGACGCGGCAATCACAGCCGCCCGCGCCGCATCATCCAGCGGCCCCAGTTGCGAGGACGGCGGACGGATCAGCGTGCGTTCAACCACGCCCGGAATGCCCTTGCGCTCCAGCATGGAGGTCACCGCCTCACCCACGCCGACCTCACGGATGGCGACCTCGGTCTCAAACCGCGGGTTCGGGCGATAGGTGTCGGCGGCCATGCGCAGCTCTTTTTGATCGCGCGCCGTGAACGCGCGCAGGGCATGTTGAACACGGTTCCCCAGCTGCCCCAAGATGTCCTCGGGCACGTCGGCAGGGTTCTGGGTGCAGAAATAGACGCCCACACCTTTGGACCGGATCAGACGCGCGACCTGCTCCACCTTATCGACAAGGGCCTTGGGCGCATCATCAAACAGCAAATGCGCCTCGTCGAAAAAGAACACCAGCTTGGGTTTGTCGGGATCGCCGACCTCGGGCAGGGTTTCGAACAACTCGGACAACAGCCACAACAGGAAGGTCGCATAGAGACGCGGCGAGGCCATCAGCTTATCCGCCGCCAGAATATTGATCCGCCCGCGCCCGTCCGCGTCGCATTGCATGATGTCCCCCAGGCTGAGCGCGGGTTCGCCGAACAACCGCGTGCCGCCCTGATTTTCAAGGACCAGCAACCGGCGTTGGATCGCCCCGATCGAGGCCGTGGAGACATTGCCATAGCGCAGGGACAGGTCGACGCGGTTTTCCCCCACCCAGACCAACAACGCCTGCAAATCCTTCAGATCCAGCAGCGCCATCCCCTGTTCATCCGCGACGCGAAAGGCGATGTTCAGAATGCCCTCTTGCGCCTCGCTGAGCTCCATCAAACGGGCCAGCAACAACGGACCCATCTCGGCCACGGTGGTGCGGATCGGGTGGCCCTGATCGCCAAACAGGTCCCAGAAGGTCACGGGAAAGGCAGTGTATTGCAGGTCCAACCCGATGGTGCCTGCGCGTTTGGTAAACGCGCCGTGCAGTTCCGCCTCGGTCGATCCCGAGGCCGCCAGACCTGACAGATCGCCCTTGATGTCCGAGACAAACACCGGCACGCCCGCCGCCGAAAACCCCTCGGCCAGAATTTGCAGCGTCACGGTTTTCCCCGTGCCCGTCGCCCCTGCAATCAACCCGTGACGGTTGGCGTAATCCAGACGCAGGTATTGCCCCACACCATAGTCATCCCCGCCACCGCCGATAAAAATCCCGTTTTCCACCGCAACCTGCCCTGTTTAACCAGATGTTCGCCGTCACAATACATTGTTAACCACCCTGTGCCATAGTTGATCCCTATCGGGTGGCATGCATTTTGCCATTAGATATTGACTTCCTCCCTGTCGAACTGGCCGCCTTCGGGCGGCCTTTTTTTAACGCCCTGCCTGCCCGAAATAGCATTTTTCAAAAGCGTGATTTTTCCGTGTTGACGCCTTTGAAAAATCGCCGTAGCGTTCGGGTCAATATAAGTCGGCCAGTCCGACGGGGAGATAAAAAAACGGAAAAAGGGCCGCCACTCGCTGCCCTTTTTTCGTTTTAAATCATAGGCTCGCACATTTCCGCCAACGGGATGTCTGCGCGCGGTTTTTCCCCTGACATCATCCGGTGCGCGTGTTAGACCCGCCTAAAGACGCAAAGACAATCCAAAGGACAGACATGCGTGAACTGCTGAAATCTACCGCCCTGATTGCCGCCATGGCGATCGCCCTGCCCGCCGCGGCCCAAGAGGCCGACACCGGTGCCGAGGCGCCTGCGGGCGACCCGACCCTGTCGCTGGGCGAAGAGGTGGTCGAGAACAAGGTCGGCCAACCCTATCTCAAGGTCAAAGAGGGCGATTGGGAACTGCGCTGTGTGCATGCGCCCGAAGGCCAGCAAGACCCCTGCCAGCTGTACCAGCTGTTGAAGGACACACAGGGCAATCCGGTGGCCGAAATCACCGTGTTCAACCTTGAGGGCAACCCGCAGGTCGCGGCCGGTGCCACCATCATCACCCCGCTGGAAACCCTGCTGACGCGCAAACTGCGCCTGTCGGTGGATGGCAGCGCGGCCAAGCAATACGACTTTACATGGTGCAGCGACGTGGGCTGTCACGCCCGTATCGGCCTGACCCAAGGGGACGTCGACGCGTTCAAGGCCGGTTCGGCCGCGACGGTCACGATCAACCCTCTGGTCGCGCCGGAAACCGACGTGGCGATCCCCGTGTCGCTGACCGGCTTTACCGCCGCGTTCACCGCGCTGACCGAAAACTGATCGCGCCCATAGACACGAAAACGCCCGCCAGAAACCTCTGCGCGGGCGTTTTTCATGACTGGATGGGGTAGATCAGACCTTGCGCAGGGCCAGAACCGCGTTCAACCCGCCAAAGGCAAAGGCGTTCGATAGAACCACGTTCACCTCGGCCTCGCGCGCCTCGTTGGGAACAACGTCCAGCGAACATTCCGGATCGAATTCCTCATACCCAATCGTGGGGGCAATCACGCCATCCCGCAACGCCATGATGCAGGCCAAAAGCTCCACCGCGCCCGTCGCCCCGATCAGGTGGCCGTGCATGGATTTGGTGGAGGACATCATCAACTTGTCCGCATGGGCGCCAAACGCATCGGCCACCGCCGCGCATTCGGTTTTGTCATTCGCCGCCGTGCCGGTCCCATGGGCGTTGATATAGCCGACCTCGGACGGGTTGATCCCCCCATCGCGCAGCGCGCCGGAAATCGCGCGGGCCGCGCCCTGTTTGCTGGGCATCACGATGTCAGAGGCGTCCGAGGTCATGGCGAACCCGACCACCTCGGCCAGGATATCCGCCCCACGGGCGCGGGCGTGTTCGTATTCCTCGAACACAAAGATCGCGGCGCCCTCTCCCTGAACCATCCCGTTGCGGTTGGCCGAGAACGGGCGGCAGGCGTCTTTGGACATGACGCGCAGACCTTCCCACGCCTTGATCCCGCCAAAGCACAGCATGGATTCCGAGCCGCCCGTGACCATCACGGGGCACATGCCGCTGCGCACCAGTTGGAACGCCTGCCCCATCGCGTGGTTCGACGACGCACAGGCGGTGGCGACGGTAAAGCTGGGCCCCTTGAGGTTCAGTTCCATCGACAGGTGGCTGGCGGCGGCGTTGTTCATCAGCTTGGGCACGACGAACGGGTGGACGCGGTTTTTGCCGTCCTCATAGACGGTGCGGTAATTCTCATCCAGCGTCTGCATCCCGCCACCCGAGGTGCCAAGAACAACGCCCGATGTCGCGGCCAGATCACCGGCGAACCGGAGGCCCGATTGCGCAATCGCCTCGCGCGCGGCCAAGAGGGCAAATTGGGTAAACCGGTCGTAAAGGGCGATCTGCTGGCGGTTGAAATGATCCTCGGCGGCATAGTCCTGAACCTGCCCGCCGATCTTGATCGCCAACCGGTCGATGTCGCGAATGTCGAGTTGCCCGATGCCACAGCGCCCTTCGCGCATGGCCTCTAGGGTTGTGGCGACATCCCCGCCAAGGGCATTGATAGTGCCCTGCCCTGTGATGACGACCCGTTTCATGCGGTCTGTTCGGCCACCAGGCCCTGAACCGCCTCAATGATCGACGCGACCGACGAGATGTCGAAATCGCTGTCTTCGGGTTCGTTGGCGTTAAAGGGCACCTGAATATCGAACGCCTCTTCGATGGCAAAGATCGCCTCGACAAGGCCCATGCTGTCGACGCCGAGATCCTCAAGCGTGTTGTCCATCTTGATATCGGACACATCCATCAGCGCCTGATCGGCGATGATTTGCAATACAGTGTCTTGAACGTTCTGCGTCATGGATTTTCCCCCTCGCATCCTGTTGGCGGTCATTTAGTGCTTATCGCCGGTGTTTGAAACAGATTTTTGCAGTTTCGCCACCTGCGTAAACAACCGCGGCAAACGGCGCAGGGCCTTATAGGTCTCGACATGGGTTTCCATCTTGACCGCAGGATAGCCCAGAACCGCGCGCCCCGAGGGCACATTGGACAGCATTTTCGACGCGCCACCGGCGACAACGTCACTGCCAATCGACAGGTTGTCGCCCACCCCGCATTGCCCGCCAAAGACCACACGGTCGCCAATTTTCGTGGACCCGGCGATGCCGACCTGTGCCGCGAACAGACAGTTTTCGCCAATCACCACGTTATGGGCGATGTGCACAAGGTTATCGATCTTAGTGCCGTTGCCGATGCGCGTGTCGCGGATCGTGCCCTTGTCGATACAGGCGTTTGCGCCGATTTCGACGTCATTGCCAACCGTAACCGCGCCAAGGGAATGGATGCGCACCCACGGCTCTTGGCCCAGATCATCGGCCTGACCGACGTTTTCGCGGACCTTTTCGACGTTGGACTTGTCGGGCGTCACGAACGACATCCCGTCCGCGCCGATTACCGCGCCGGATTGCGCGATGAACCGGTCGCCGATGGTGACGCGCGACCCGATGCGCACACCGGAGAGGATCATCGCATTATCCCCGATACGGGCCTGTTCGCCCACAACCACATGCGCGGCCAAGCGGGCGTTGTCGCCAATCACCGCGCCGGGACCTACCACGACCAGCGGACCAATCGCGGGGTTCGCGCCAATGGTGGCGGTCGGATCAATCACGGCACTGGGGTGAATGCCATCCGCAATCGCGGGGCCTGGATCAAAGGCCTTGGTCAGGCCCGCCATGGCCAGACGCGGACGCGTGACAAAGATCGCGGCCTTGAGACCCATCGCCTGCCAATCCGCGCCGTCCCACAGCAACGCCGCCGTGGCCGCGCCCTGCGGCAGGGCCTCGGCGTATTTCGGCGACATCGCCATGGCCAGTTCGCCCGCCTTGGCCGCCGCCGGTTCCGCCGCGCCCGAGATCGGCAGGGTCAAATCCCCTTCCGCCGCCGCGTCCAGTGCGGTTGCGATATCGCCTACGGTGATTGCCATTTTGATGTCCTCTCGGGCTCTGGAAACGCAAAAGGGCCACGGGGTTCACCCGAGGCCCAATGCGATTATTCGGGTGTGTGGTTCGATTTAGCTTTGAACCGCACGCAGTACCACCCCAGCGTTGGCCAAGGCTTTGAAAATCTGCGCGTCACGGCCATAAACGTCGCGACGGAACTGCGCCTTGCCTTTGGCCTCGGTCATTGCCGTGCGGTAGATCAGGTGTACCGGCAGCGGCGTTTCCAGCGGCACGGTCGTCTCACGACGGGTGGCCAGAATGTTCTGGAAATAGGCCTCGGGGTTGGCTTCCTGTTTGGACAACAGTTCATAGGCGAAATCGAACGGGTCGTTCAGACGCACACAGCCGTGGCTGAACGCGCGGCTCTCACGCGAGAACAGCGATTTCGCGGGCGTGTCGTGCAGGTAGATGTTGTATTTGTTCGGGAACATGAACTTGACCAGACCCAGCGCGTTGTTGTTCGACGGGGGCTGTTTGATGTCGAACGGGAAGTTGCGCGTGGTGAACTCCGAGAAATCCACGCTATCGCGGCTGACCACCTGACCACGACTGTTGATCAGACGCAGATGCGAGACCGCATTGGGGTTCTTTTTCAACAGCGGCAGGTATTCCTTGGTCGCGATCGAACGCGGCACGTTCCACGTCGGGTTGATGACCATATGCTCCATCACGTCCGAAAATTCGGGCGTGCGGCGGTCACCGGTGTTCTTGCCCACGACCGAGCGGGTCTTGAACGCGACCTTGCCGTTTTCCATGATGCGCGCGTGGAAGTCGGCGATGTTCACCAGAACATGACGCTTGCCACGGTCGCCCCCGACCCAGCGTTCGCGCTCCATCGCGACGATGATCGATTGCAGGCGGGCCTCGACCGGCTGGTTGATTTCGCTGAGCGTGCTGTCACCGGCCACACCATCGGCCAACAGACCATGGTCCAGTTGGAACGCCTGAACGGCCTTTTGGATGTCGGCGTCATAGGTCGTCGTCGCGGTGCGGCGCAGATAGCCCATCGCGATCAGACGGTTGCGCAGGGCCACAACCGAATTCCCGCTATCACCGGGTTCCAGCTTTTTGCCGGGCACGGTGGCGCCCCACCCGCCTTTGCCAAGCAGACGTTCGTATTCCATCTTGGCGGCCAACAGGCGGTTGTACTCGGCGCTGTCGGGCACCAGATTTTTCAGATAGGCGCGCGGGCTGCTTTTGGAAAACGCCTCAAGCTGGGCCAGACGGTCGCGACGCGGTGCGGTGCGTTTGATGTCCGACACGACCTTGTTCGGCTCAAGGATGCCCGATTGCAGGTCCTGCGCGTATTGCAGGAACATCTTGCTGGCCTCGACCTCGGCCACACCAAGGGCGCGCTGGGTTTTGGCCTGTTTAAACAGATCCTTCAGAACCTCATCGTCATAGCGCGTGGCAGGCAGGCCATGCACCTCGGCATCGGCCAGCGCCTTGATCAGCGCAGAGCGACGCGCGCGGTCCGACTTGCCCGTCCACAGGGGTTCATAGTCGCGCGCGCGGTAAAATTCGGCCAAGGCATCATCGCGCGACGCCCCTTCGGCGATGGCTTGTTTAAAGGCGGTGACCTGCTGGGCCAGACCCGGAGCGGCGGAGGCAATCACCGTCATCCCTGCCAGAACCGCGGCCAAGGCCCGGTTTTTAAATCCAATTCCTGCTTTGGCGTACATCGCGGTCTCTCCACACATGATATCGGTCACCCTCTTAACTCTAACCTGATCGAACCCGTTCCCCAAAGTCCAATCACAAACGCACCAGTCCCGCCAAAGCGGCTGGCACAGGTGTTGCACAGCCACAGACAGTATCACCACGCAACAAGATTGGAAATTGAGCAAATTTCTGCCGATTCCCCTTGAAATGAGGTTTCGATGACAAATGAAAACTTGGTTCACGATTCGATTCGTGGCATAGAGTCCCTGCACTTGGGGTTATTAACGATACAAGCCACGGTAATGTGGCGGAGCAGCGACGGGACAGGCGCAGGTTCATGACGACATCCAACGTGGGGATTACGCGGCGCGGCCTTTTGGGCGCTTTTGCAGCAACAACAGTTGCAGCCGCCCCGACCTATTCAAACGCATTCGGCTTTCTGCGCGGCGCGGGCGACATCCGCACCATCAGCATGTATTCCGGCCGAACCGGTGAATCGATCAACACGGTTTACTGGATCGAGGGCGAGTACATCAAAGAGGCGTGGAACGAGATCAACCACTTCATGCGCGACTGGCGCACGGACGGGATCAAGAACATCGACCTGCGCACCATCGACATCATGGCCGCCTCGCGCAACCTGATGGACACGGATGAGCCCTATATGATGCTCTCCGGTTATCGCAGCCCCCAGACCAACGCGATGCTGCGCTCACGCTCGCGCGGGGTCGCCAAGAATTCCCTGCACATGCAAGGCAAAGCAGCCGACCTGCGCCTCAAGAGCCGCTCGGTCAACCAGATGTTCAAGGCCGCCGCAGCCTGCAACAGTGGCGGCGTCGGCAAATACAGCGGTTCCAATTTCGTCCACATGGATTGCGGCGTCATTCGCACTTGGGGCAGCTAATCCACAACAGTTCACTCACAGAACGCACAAAAGACGTCGGGGTTCCCGACGTCTTTTGTTTTTGTGGGGTTTGCTTGGGTGGCTCTCATTTTGAGCGCCTGCGGCGAAGGGCAGGACAGAGCCCATTGTGTAAATTAGTCAGGGCGCAGCGAACGTCCTGTCTGGGCAGTTTCATGTTGGAAAAATTAGACGTAAGTAGATGGGAGAAACCCTTTTGCCTATTTGCTGAGTTGATTAACCGCTTCGATACTGATGTAAATTCGCGACCCTCGGATTTCGACAGTACCGCTCCCAGATATCGTGCAAAGATCAGAATAAGAAACCATGAAGCTAGGGTTGTCGCATTCTGTCTCGATCTGTTCACGCGCGTCTCTACCAGCATCTATGGTTACACCAAACGGGTCGCGGTTCTCATTGTAGAACGTGAAACTATCTTCGCTGCTATTGTACTTTATCCGTCCAGAAAAACTTACTTCTGTTCGATCCATGGTTTTGAGATAATCATTGATTGGCACCGTGTCGGCAAGCACTGGCGACGCGAACAAAACGCAAGTTGGAAAAGCAATCTTGGTGAGTGTAGATCTCATAAAACGCATCAGGAGATTACTTTTAAGCAGTTGGTTCATGACCGCTGCTCCTCTCTATGACTATTACTTCTCTGCGCCCCCCAAGGCTGAGTATGAGGCCAATGAGTAGAAGGATAGCGCCAATAATGACACCGATGAATGTCGCTACTCCTGTGACCGCAATGCCTGCAAGACCTGCGCCTACTGCAGCAAAGGCTTCAGTCCCTTCTTCAGCGGTGCCAACTACTTCGGAGGCGGCGCGGCCAGATAGTAAAAACGCTGAGATTGGGAGCGCAAAAACTGAAGCACCCAGCACGAGAAAGCCACGTCCGAGCGCTCTGCGAATGGTTGGTGCAAAAAAACTCAAAACGCCGCAGAGAAGAACAAAGGACATCATAATAATTGGCGTAATGGTGTCCTGATCTGTTGTGAAGGCGGCAAAGGCAGGCGTCAGCGCAATTGCTGATCCTATACCGAACAAGACACCTACAAGGATCCGAAAAAATGCTTTGATTATGATCATTGGGAAACCTAATCTATTTTGAGCGAGGGAACACTACTTTGGGTTGCGTTTCAAGTAGAAGAGTTTGATGGCAGACCAAAAGTGGGCTTTGGGCGAAAGCTCACTTTGTCCCGCATCTCTGACATTCATAGCCTGCCCCGACAAAACGTAAAACTGGGCCAATCCCCGCCGCCCCACCCACCGACATAAAACTTTTATCAAACCGTCACACTGCCCCCATCACAGCCCCGCTAGGACGATCCAAACAACAGATCAGATTGGGGTGTCCAATGAAAATCGCAGTATTGGGTGGGGACGGGTTTTGTGGTTGGCCAACGTCGCTGCATCTGTCCGATCAGGGACATGAGGTCCATATCATCGACAACCTGTCGCGGCGCTGGATCGATACGGAACTGGGTGTGCAATCCCTGACCCCGATGGATTCCATTCAAGAGCGCTGTCGCATCTGGAAAGAGATCAGCGGCGAGAGCATCCGCTTTCACCTGCTGGATCTGGCCAAGGATTACGACCGCCTGCGTCACTGGCTGGCCGAGTATCGCCCCGATGCGATCATCCACTTCGCCGAACAGCGCGCCGCGCCCTATTCGATGAAATCGGACCACCACAAGGTCTATACGGTCAACAACAACGTCTCGGCGACGCATAACCTGTTGACCGCGCTGGTCGAGACCGGCATCGACGCGCATCTGGTGCATTTGGGCACCATGGGCGTCTATGGCTACAGCAGCGTCGGCGCCGCCATCCCCGAGGGCTATCTGGACGTCGAGATCGAGAACCTGCAGGGCGAAAAGAAGGGGATGGAAATCCTCTATCCCACCCGTCCGGGCAGCGTCTATCACATGACCAAATCGCTGGATCAGATCCTGTTTCAGTTCTACGCACAAAACGACGGGCTGCGGATCACGGACCTGCATCAGGGCATCGTCTGGGGCACGCATACCGAACAGACGCGTCGGCATGAGCAGCTGATCAACCGGTTCGATTATGACGGCGACTACGGCACGGTTCTGAACCGGTTCCTGATCCAAGCGGCGATCAACTATCCCCTGACCGTGCATGGCACCGGCGGGCAGACCCGCGCGTTCATCCACCTGCAGGACACGGTGCGTTGTATCGAACTGGCCCTGTCGGATGCGCCGAGCGCAGGTGATCGTGTCAAGATCTTCAACCAGATGACGGAAACGCACCGCGTGCGCGATCTGGCGAACATGATCGCGGATCTGACCGGCGCGGAGATTGCGAACCTGCCCAACCCGCGCAAAGAGGCCGCCGAGAACGATCTGATCGTTAAGAACGACCATTTCCTTGAACTGGGCCTGAACCCGACGACACTGGCCGGTGGGTTGCTGTCCGAGGTAGTTGAGGTCGCGCGCAAATACGCCCACCGCATCGACCGCAGCCGCGTTCCGGCGGTCAGCGCTTGGACCAAGGACATCGCCACACGGGTCAACCACGACCCCGAGGGGCGGCAGTTGCGCTCGGTTTCCTAATGGCGGATGATCTGCGCCGCGCCTGTGTGACACTTGTAACGAATGACGACTTTGCACTTGGCGCGCGGGCGCTGGTGCGCTCGCTCGGCCATTCGGGCACGGGCGGCGATATTGTGGTGATGCATACGGCCGGTGTCGGGGCTGAGGCCCTGCGCCCGCTGACCGATCTGGGGGCGATCCTGCACCCCGTGGACCTGTTGCCGACCAGTGACGCGTTCAACGCCCGCCATGCGCGCGGGGCGCTGCACGGTGCGGCCCCGTTCACCAAGGGGACCAAGCCCGATTTCCACACGCCGCTCGACAATTTCGCCAAGCTGCGCCTGTGGCAATTGCCCTATGACCGGGTGGTGTTTCTGGATGCCGATACGCTGGTCCTGCGGCCCATTGACCGGTTGTTCGACTATCCCGAATTCTGCGCCGCCCCGAATGTCTATGAGAGCGTCGCGGATTTCGCCCGTATGAATTCCGGCGTCTTTACCGCGCGCCCGAACCCCGCGACGTTTGACCGGATGCTGGCCATGCTGGACACGCCCGACGTGTTCTGGCGGCGTACGGATCAGACGTTTCTACAGGCGTTTTTCCCCGATTGGCACGGCCTGCCGGTCTATGACAACATGCTGCAATATGTGTGGTTCGCCATGCCCGACCTCTGGTCGTGGGAGCATATCCGCGTGCTGCATTTCCAGTACGAAAAGCCGTGGCAGGATCACGCCAAGGCGGATCAGCTGCGCCCTCTGATCGACCTGTGGCGCGCTTATGCCGGCGATGGCCCGATCCCCGATTTGGCCGACCTGCCCGCCCCATGCTGATCGCGCTGACGGGGGCAAGCGGCCTTGTCGGGGCGTTCATCCACCGCGATCTGGTGGCGGCGGGGCACCGCGTGGTGACGCTTGGCCGGTCAGGCGATGTGCGGTTTGAGCTGGGCGATCGTCCGGACCTGAGCGGCGTCAACGCCCTGATCCATTGCGCCTTTGACCACGTGCCCGGACGCTATCGCGGGGGTGAGGGCGACGATCCGGGCCGGTTTATCCGCCGCAATGTCGACGGGACCGCCGCGTTGTTCGAGGCCGCCCGCAATGCCCGCGTGGGCCGCATCGTGTTTCTGTCGACCCGTGCGGTCTATGGCGATTATCCGGCAGGGACGGTTTTGACGACGGCCCTGCCCCCGCGCCCCGATACCCTGTATGGACAGGTGAAATTACAGGGCGAACAGGCGCTGGCCTCCCTGACCGGTCCCGCCCTATCCGGTCTGTCCTTGCGCGCAACGGGGGTCTATGGCCCCCCCGCCACGGGACAGCGTCACAAATGGGCCGGTCTGTTTGACGATTTCCGCGCGGGTCGCCCGATCCCGCCGCGTCGTGGTACCGAGGTGCACGGGGACGACCTGTCCCGCGCGATCCGCCTGCTGTGGGATGCGGAGGCCGCGTCGGGCGTGTGGAACGTGTCGGATTTCACGCTGGATCACCACGATCTGTTGAGCGAACTGGCCCGAATTGAGCGGCTGCCCCACCCCCCGCCGCCACCTGCCACAAACGTGGTCAGTGCGATGGACACCACCCCCCTGCGCGATCTGGGTTGGACACCGGGCGGTCCTGCGCGCCTGTGGGCCGATTTGCCACGGCTGTGCATGGGGTCCTGAAACGGACGCCGCGACTGAGTCGCGCGCGATCATTTCGACATCGATTCTGTCGGTCGCCTGACAAAACTGTCTGTCCAGACTTTCCATCACCCCACACAGATATGTGAATATATGCCCGCGATATCGGTTTATGTCGGGCGATATTTCCCATGAAAATAAGCCAGATCCGGTCACATGACCCTGATCGCCATACCAAGCGCACACCCCCGCCACGTTTTCGCCACATTCCGATCAGCGTTGGGGAAGGCGTGAGATCGCGCAACGCGAAGAACAAGTTAAAGAACTGTTTTAAATTAGTTTTTTTAAGATTTCCACCTTTACCACATGGACAAAATCCACACGGAAACAATCCGTTTCCATTTTCCCACCGGTGACAAAACACCCCCAATTCTCACAGGCGGTTTACTCACGCGTCCGTGAGTGGCTGCGGTGATTTCTCACCGATACGTGGGCTGTACGGAGCATTTTCAACGGAGGGCACCCCATGGCCTCGGATAGTAATTCCACAGACACTTCGATTTCTGTCACCACGGCGACCGACCTGAACGCCGACATTCTTGAGACCCTCGAAGGCCTGAATGTCACGGGCGAAGAGACGCTGTTTGGTGACGCGACCCAATCTTTTACAAGCTTTGAACTGGACGCGCAGGACTCGATCATTGACGTCGAAACGCCGGGCGTTTTCGTGGACGCGGGCGACGGCTATGATGCCGTGAACGTCCAGAACGACCAAGGCGTCGATATCAGCGGCCTGTCGCGCTATTCCGCCCTTGGGCGTGAGTTGGGCGTGAGCAGTGACCAGACGGGGTTCGTCATTAACGAACGTGGTGCCACCGCGACCATCGACGGCCAAGAGGTCACCGCGACCTACTTTAGCCTGTTTGAAAACAGCCTGACCCGTGGCGGCGAGCTGTTGTCCTCGACCGCCCTTGCGACCACGACGCAACTGGCCTCGGTCCTGTTGAACGTCGAGGCGATCCGCGCCACGGCCTTTAACGACCGCTATTTCGGCTATACCGAAGACGCCGATGTCTATCTGGGCGCGGGCGATGATTATCTGCGCTCGACCGGTGGCAACAAGACCATCTTTGGCGAAGACGGCAATGACACGGCCTATATCCGCGGCGGTTATGGCGCCTATTACGACGGCGGTGAGGACAGCGATTTCGCCGACTTTACCGGTGAGAAAGAGGGCGTTCGCATTGAAAACATCGGTGTGTTCGGCGCGCTGGGGCGCGAGCTGGGCATCGGCAATGACGACCTTGCCTATTCGATCGCAAGCTCGTCCCGACAGGTCGAATTCAACGGCGAACTGGTGTCGGCCAACCGCAGTACAATCAACAACAACGCCTCGCAAACCACCGGTGAGCAACTGTCGGACTCGGCCGTGGATACGGCACTGCAATTCGGTCACTTGGCGCTGAACGTTGAAAAGGTGCGCGGCACGAAGTTCAACGACGCCTTTGTCGGCGGTAACTATGACGACCATTTCCAAGGCGGCGACGGCGACGATTTCCTACAGGGCCGTCTGGGCGATGACACGCTGGACGGTGGGGCCGGGAATGACACGCTGATCCTTGAGGGCGGCGCGAAGACCATCATCGGCGGCGAAGGCACCGATACCCTGCGCATCACCTTGGCCGAAGGGAGCTATACCGTCTACGACAACGGCGACGGCACGGGCGATGTCACCATCATCGACAGCATCGGCGCGCGCAGCACTATTTCGGGCGTCGAGTTTGCCCGCCTGAACGACGGCACCACGGTCGCCCTGCGCGATCTGGTTGTGGACGCCCCCCTGCCGCCCGCACCTCTGTTCCTTGAGGTCGAGGATGACCGCACCAGCCTTCTGGAGGATGGCGAGGTTACCCTGAACGTTCTGGCCAACGACAGCGGCGACCGCATCAGCATCGTCTCGGTCGAAGACCCCGAAAACGGCAGCGTGTTCCTGAACGAGGACGGCACGATCACCTATCGTCCCGACGCCGATTTCTCGGGTTCAGAGACCTTTACCTACACCGCGCGCGACAATGACGGCGACCAGAAAACCGCCACCGTCACCGTCACCGTCCAACAGGTCAACGACGCCCCTGTCGTTACCGTGCCCCAAGGTGTCACCGTTCTGGCCAACACGCCGGGCGGCATCACCGTGGCCGAAATCGAGGCCACCGATGTTGAGGGCGACGCCCTGACCTTTGACATCGTGGGCGGCAATGACGACGGCCTGTTCGCGATTGACGAGAACTCGGGCACGGTCACCTTGGCCAATGGCGACGCGCTTGATCCGGCTGTGGATTACGCCATTGACATCGCGGTCAGCGACGGCGCGGCGACTACCGTATCGACCCTGAACATCGACGTCACCGAAAGCGGCGTGAACTTCCCCTCGGCGGAGGAGCTGATCCAACAAACCGACCGCGCGTTCGGTGTGGACGATGGCTCGGGCTCAATCGGTTTGACGGGTGCGAACGACTATACGTCCGCCCTGCCCTTCCTGAACCTGATGAACGTCAGCCGTCCGGTCAACGCCCACGCCCCGGGTGAGTTCGGCAAATACAACTACTATGAGTTGGACGAGATGGGCTATCTCGACGATAGCGGCTGGCCCACAGACATTCCCGAAGATGCGCCGACCCTTGGCTTTATCTTCTCGGACGTGATCGGGCGCGAAGGCACCTATGTGCTGCGCTATGAGGGCGAAGGCGAGATCAACCTTGCCCTTGACGCCGAAGTCATCAGCGAAAAGCCGGGCGAAATCGTGTTCCGCCACAACAGCGGCACGTTCGAGGTCCAACTGACCGACACCGACCCGAACGACACGGGCGATTACATCCGCAACATCTCGATCGTCAAAGAGGAATACGTCGACCTCTATGACTCGGGCGCGATCTTTAACCCCGAGAGCCTTGAGCGCCTGCAGGACTTCCGCGAATTCCGCACCATGGCATGGCAGCGCACGATCGAAAGCCCGATTGAAACGCTGGACGATCTGACCCGCGTGGACCACTCGACCTATGCCACCACAAGTGGCGTGCCGATTGAGGTTCTGGTCGCATTGTCGAATGAGGCAGGCACCGATCTGTGGCTGACCATCCCGACCAAGGCCAATGATGAGGTCGTCGATTACTATGCCGAATACGTGCGTGATAACCTTGACCCGAACCTGAAGGTCACGGTCGAATACGGCAACGAGCTGTGGAACAACGGCTATCAGGACACCCACGACCTGCGCGCCGAAGCGGTTGAGGTCTGGGGTGTCTCGCCCGAGGATCAGCCCGCGCATTCGGCCTATATCGCCTATAAGGCCACGTTGGTCGCGCAACGGTTCAACGCCGCGTTCGACAAGGTTGAGGACGGCGACAAACCGCTGCTCCATCACACCTTGGGATCACAGGCCGCACGCCCCGCGATCACGGAATACTATCTGGAATCCGAGGCATGGCAGATCAACGATCCCGACAGCTATGTGCCTGTGAACGAGACGTTCGATTCCATCGCGATTGCCACCTACTTTGGCGGCAACACGATCACTGACGACGAAGAGCGCGCCCTGCTGATTGAGGCGATCAACGATCCCAATGTCGATGCGAACGAGTATCTCTTTAACCTGCTACAGGACCCAGAATACGAGTTCTCGATCCCCTACACCGCTGAATTCCTCTATGAGCAGCGCCGTTTGGCCGACCAATACGGTCTGGACCTGACGGATTATGAGGGCGGTGCGCACCTCTTGCACTTTGACAACACCGATCTGCCGCAAGACGTGGCCGAGAGCCTTGTCGACTTTTACGAGGGCTTTTATCGCAGCGACTTTATGCGCGTCCTGTTTGAACAAATCTGGGACGTCTGGCGTGAAATCGGTGATGGCGCATTCATGAACCACGGCAGCGTGGGCGAACCGTCGATCTATGGCTTCTTCAGCTTCCTCTCGGATCTGGCCGACACCAGCCCCCGTGCAGAATTCCTGTACGAACAGAACGCCAACCAACCGGCATGGTGGGAAGATCGTGGCGGCGAGCACTTCCAACAGGGGATCATCGACACCGGCACCGCCGATGACGATCTTCTGATCGGGACGAACCAAGAGGACCATTTCGCAGGTGGTGAGGGCAACGACTTTATCATCGGCGGCAAGGGGGATGACGGCATCCACGGTGGCGCGGGCACGGACCGCGTGATCTTTAGCGGCTCGCGCGCCGACTACGCGATCTACCGTGAGGGGGAGACAGTCATCTTCCGTGGGCCTGACGGTCTGGACCGTGTGGTTGACGTCGAAATCGTCGAATTCCAGAGCGGTGAGGTCTTTGCCACAAACGATCTGGTCAAACCCGAAGGCAGCCAGAACATCGGCCCCGTCGCGGTGGATGATCAACTGACCATCAACGAGGACGCCCGCACCAACTTTACCACGCTGGAACTGACCCAGAACGACAGCGATGCCGACGGTGGCACCCTTGTCCTTGTCTCGGTCGAAGGCGCGGAACACGGTGTGATCCGTCTGCAAAACGACAACACGGTTCTCTACATCCCGGATGAGGACTTTGTCGGGACAGATACCTTCACCTACACCGTGTCCGACGGCAACGACACCACCACCGCAACGGCGACCATCACCATTGTGAACCAGCTGGACGCGCCCGACGTGGTCAGCGAACATCTGGTGGTGTTCACACAGGACAGCGGCGTTGGCAAAGCGCTCTATCAGGTTCAGGCGTCCGATCTGGATGGCGACACCCTCAGCTATGCGATTGTGGGGGGCAATGACGACGGCCTGTTCACCATCGATGCGGAAACCGGTGTCATCAGCTCGACCGGCGTTCTGAAACCCGATGCGGCCGTGATCGCCGAGACGTTCGACCTGACGGTTGCGGTGTCCGATGGCACCTTCACCACCGAGAGCGCCATCACGATCGAGGTGCAGGACGACGCCAACATCCTGGTTGAGGAGGCACAGACCGGTCAGTTGCTGAACGGGGAACTGGGTGGAAACGACTTGCTGCAACTGACGGCCCAAGACGGCCAAGGGCGCTATGTCGGTACGTTGAACCAGTTCAACGCGACCTACACCGATCTCGAGACCATCAACAACATCGACGACCTGTCGCCCTATGCCTACACCGTGTACACGCGCGGCTTTACCGGAGAGGTCGACGGCGAGGTGGTGACGGTCGACGGATTGGTCGTGCGCTCGGGTCTGGAAACGGCGCTGCAATTCGGGAATGTCGTGACCAATGTCGAAGGCATCTCGGGCACCGAGTTCCGCGATGACATCTACGGCAACACCGGCGATGAACTCCTGCTGGGCCAAGGTGGCAATGACATCCTGAGCGGCAGTGACGGCGATGACACCCTGAACGGCGGCATCGGCAACGATAGCCTGACGGGTGGCGCGGGCGCGGATACCTTCGTGATCGACGACATCAACAGCACCGACCGGATCAACGACTTCTCGGCGGAACAAGGCGACCAAATCGACATCAGCGCCCTGCTGTTGAACTATGATGCGGCCACCGATGATCTGACCGACTATGTCACGCTGGGCGTCAACCAATTCAACCAGCAAACGATCGAGGTCAGCATCAACGGCGACGGCACCTTTACGGATGTCGCGCGGTTCCAGTCGACCGAGTTCCGCACGACGCTGGAGGAACTGTTGGATAGCGACAGCCTGTTCCTCGGCTAATCCCACTCACATGAACACCAAAGGGGCGCTTCGGCGCCCCTTTTTCATGCGCAGGACCAAATCCGCACAGAAGACCATCCCGCAAACGGGCCGCAACGTTCAGAGATGATTGAGAAAGTGGCGCACCCGAAAGGATTCGAACCTTTGGCCTCTGCCTTCGGAGGGCAGCGCTCTATCCAGCTGAGCTACGGGTGCGTCTTGGCCCCGCTATACGACAAAGCGATTTGGCCTGCAAACGCTTTGTCGTCCTGTGCGGGTATTGTGCGCGCGGTTACGCGAACAGGTCGTGGCAGAGTTCCAGCGCGTCCACCAAGGCGTCGACCTCGGCGGTGGTGTTGTACATCGCAAAGGACGCGCGACAGGTGGCCGAGACGCCCAGATGCTCCATCAACGGCCCCGCGCAATGATGCCCCGCGCGCACCGCGACGCCCTTTTTGTCAAGGACGGTCGAGATGTCATGCGCATGCGCCGCGCCTTCGAGGGTAAAGGAGAAAATCGCGCCCTTGTTCGCCGCGTTCCCCTGCACGTTCAGCCAGTTCAGCCCATCCAGACGCGCGCGGGCATAGTCGGTCAACGCGCGCTCATGCGCGGCGATGTTGTCCATGCCCACATCCATCATATAGTTCAGCGCAACGCCCAACCCGATCGTCTGAACGATACCGGGGGTGCCGGCCTCGAACTTCATCGGCGGATCGTTATAGGTCACCGCGTCGCGGGTGACCTCACGGATCATGTCGCCCCCGCCCATGAACGGACGCATCTCGGCCATGCGTTCCTTGCGGATATGGATCGCGCCCGAGCCCGACGGACCATAGAGCTTGTGCCCCGTGATCGCATAGAAATCCGCGCCCAGCTCATCGACATTGACCGGCATATGGACCGAGCCTTGGGACCCGTCGACCAGAACCGGCACGCCGCGCTCATGCGCGCCGTCGACGATGGTTTTGACGTCGACAATGGTGCCCAAAACGTTCGACATCTGCGTCACTGCAACCAGTTTGGTGCGCGGCCCGATGGCGTCCAGAACCGCCTGTGGATCAAGGTTGCCGGTGGCGTCCACGTCCACCCATTTCAGGACAACGCCCTGACGTTCGCGCAGGAAATGCCACGGCACGATATTGGCGTGATGCTCCATCACCGACAGGACGATCTCATCGCCAGCCTCAAACCGCGGCATGGCCCAGCCATAGGCGATCAGGTTGATGCCCTCGGTAGTGCCGCTGGTGAACACGATCTCGTCCTCGTCCTTGGCGCCAAGGAACTTGGCCACGATCCCGCGCACGCCCTCGTATTTCTCGGTGGCGAGGTTCGACAGATAGTGCAGACCGCGGTGCACGTTGGCGTATTCCATCGAATAGGCCTGCGTGATCGCGTCGATCACCACCTGCGGTTTCTGCGCCGAGGCCCCGTTGTCCAGATAGACCAGCGGCTTGCCGTTCACCTCACGCGACAGGATCGGGAAATCCGCGCGGATTTTATCGACATCATACATGTTAAACCCCCAAGACCGACGACAGGCCCGTCACCGACAGTAGAATAATAAACGCCATGCCCAGCATGAGGGCCGACAGAAAGATCCCCAACAGGACCTTCGGATAGGATTGAAACCCATGTAGGACGGCAATGAACACTGTCATCAGCCAAAATAGGATGCCCACGTTCACCATGCCCATCAGGGCCGACAGAACCGGCGCAAACAGCATCAGGATCAGTTGCGCCGTATTAAACAGCAACAGAACCGCTTGAACCCAGATCGCAATCTTTAGCGCGCCGTCCAGATCGCCCCGCCCGCCGAACATCGCGCCGATGCGGTGGATCGCATGGACCATCACCACCGTCCCCCCAAGGGCCATCACCGACGTGACCAACGGGTTGGCCGCGAACAGCAACGTCGCCCCCGGCCCCGCCATAAACAGAACCATGTAATCGGAAATGATTGTCTGGATCGCGCCAAGCACGACGACAAGGACCAAGGCCTGCCACAGAACAGGGCGTGGGACCTCTATCGCCAGAACACGCGCCGCCGCCTTGCGCGGTTCGCGCAGGGTTAAACTGGTCAGATCAATGAACAGGGTTTTCAGATCGGGCATCGGACCTTCGCGTTATTGGGCGGGTGACGCTGGGCCGAACTCGGCCTCACGCAGACCGACGACCGAGAACACCAGAAACACCGCCAGACACAGACCCGAGACAAACGTGGCCTCGGCCCCCTGCCCCATAAACGCCTGAACCAGCCCGTTCAACAGCCACAGAGGCGACGACGCCAAAAAGGCCCAGAACAGACCCATCCGCGCCGTGAACCACGTTCCGCGACCGCCAAAGAGACGGGCGATGATATGGGCCACGGCGGCAATGGCATAAAATGCCAGCGGCACAAAGATGATCCACGCCCACAGGGCCCCACTGACACGGGCGTCATAGGGGATGCTGGGGTCCAGATAGGCCTCCCGCGACAGGCGCGGCAGTTGGGACACGAACACCAACAGGCATCCGACATACAGGATCACAAGCGCGCGGTCCTCGCGCACCGTGTCGCCGATCCGGCGCCGCATGACCTCACGCGGCGCCAGATAGGTGCGGACAATATCCCGCGAAACCGACATCAGCCCAGACGCCGGTCCATCCACGCCGCCAGACGGTCGCGGATTTGTTCGCCCAATGCCTCATCCGCGATTTCCTCAATCGCTTCGGCAAGAAAGGCCAACGTCAGCAGGTTTTCCGCCTGTTTCTGCGGCACACCACGCGAGCGCAGGTAGAACAGCGCGGTTTCGTCAATCGCACCCGAGGTCGAGCCATGCGAACAGGCCACGTCGTCGGCGTAGATTTCCAGTTCGGGCTTGGCCAGAAACTGGGCGTCATCGTCCAACAGCAGGGATTGCGAAATCTGATACCCGTCGGTTTTCTGTGCGCCCTCTTTGACCAAGATCTTGCCTTGGAACACGCCGGTCGCCCCGTTGCGCAGCACCTTTTTGAACACCTGACGGCTTTCACAGCGCTCGGCGTCGTGGGTGATGAACACGGTGTCGTCGTGCAGGAAGTTCGCGCCATCGCCCATCGCCGCACCCGCCACGTGGGCGCTTGCGTCATCACCGGTCAGTTCGATCACGACCTCATTGCGGGTCAGAACGCCGTTCGCGGTCAGGGTAAAGGATTTGAACAGGCTCTCGGTGCCCAGACGCGTAAAGATATGCGTCACTGCACGGCGCTCGTGATCACGGCCTTGGGCACGGACATGGTGGAACGCGGCGCGGTCTGCGACCTCGACCTCCATCACCTTGTTGAACCGCGCAGCGGCGGGGCCGTTTTCCAGAACGGTCAGTTCGGCGCCCTCTTCGACCTTGATCACATGGTGCAGGGTCGCGTCCGAGGCCGTGTCCTGATGCAGATAGACCAGACGCACGGGCTTTTCGGCCTTGGCCGTCGCACGGATCAACAGACCATCCGTCGCATAGGCCGTGTTCAGCGCGGCCAGAGGACGGGCCACCGGCGTCTGACCACGGGTTTCCAGAGCACCATAGAGGTCCTTGGCCCAATGGATATCGGCCGCACCGGCCCCGGCCAGACGTTCGATTTCCACACCGGCCAGCGTCAGGTCGTCCGAGGCATCCGCATCGAACACGCCGTCGACAAAAACGACCTTGACCGCATCGACATCGTCGAAGATCGGGGTTTCGTCGCCCGCATCGAACACTGCCGCCGAGGCAGGATCGACCGCGACCAGATCGGCAGGGTTGGTGTATTTCCAGTACTCGTCACGGCGGGTCGGCAGACCCATGTCGGCCACGCGGGCCACAGCCGCCGTGCGCGCCGCGCCCAGCCAGCCGTCACCGTCCACCGGGCCAAGCGCCGCCAGACGGGCATCCGTCGCGTCTTGCTTTACCTTGGGCAGCGCCATTAGTCGACCTCCGCCAAAATGTCGGCATAGCCGTTGTTTTCAACTTCAAGCGCCAGTTCGGGGCCACCGGTTTTCACGATGCGACCCTTGGCCATGATGTGCACGACGTCGGGTTTGATGTGGTCCAGCAGACGCTGATAGTGGGTGATCACAAGGAACCCGCGACCCGCGTCACGCAGGGCGTTCACACCCTCGGACACCAGTTTCATCGCATCCACGTCCAGACCCGAGTCCGTCTCGTCCAAGATACACATCTTGGGTTCCAGCATCGCCATCTGCAGGATCTCGTTGCGCTTTTTCTCACCGCCCGAGAAACCGGTGTTGACGGGGCGTTTCAGCATGTCGGCATCGATCTTCAGCGTCTTGGCCTTTTCGCGCACGACCTTCAGGAAGTCCGCCGCGCTCATCTCTTCTTCGCCGCGCGCCTTGCGTTGGGCGTTCACGGCGGTGCGCAGGAAGGTCATGTTACCCACACCCGGAATTTCGACCGGATATTGGAACGCAAGGAACAGACCGGCGGCGGCGCGCTCTTCGGCCTCCATCTCCAGCAGGTCCTCACCGGCCAGCGTGGCCGAGCCGTCCGTGACCTCATAGCCGTCCTTGCCCGACAGGACATAGGACAGGGTCGATTTACCGGACCCGTTCGGGCCCATGATTGCGTGCACCTTGCCGGCCTCGACGGTCAGGTCGACACCTTTGAGGATTTGCTTATCCTCTTCTTCAAGTTTGACGTGCAGGTTCTTGATTTCCAGCATTTTTATCTCCTCGGGCGGGCATTTCTGCCCGTTGTTTTTGGATCAGGCTTGCGCCTGTTTTTCGGTTTCGGATGTAACCGGGCTTGCAACCGGCGCAAGCCAGTCTGCAGGAACACGGTCAATATATTTACGCACCACGCTGCGATGGATCGCGGCGCGTTTTGATAGGATCGTCAGGCAATGGGCGGCGAGGTCGTAACTGCCAAAGACGCTATCGGCGGCAAGCGCCATAACCTTGAGTTGATCGTCACTAAGTGCCTCAGGGTCTTCGAGATTGCGAATGTACACCGCATCGCCATCCAGCAACTGGGACCCACGACGCCGCGCGGCCATGCGCTTTTTCTGGGACGAGCCCAGCATGACCGATTTCTGATGCAGAAACTTGTGAAGGACAAACCCCTGCGCGCGCATCTCGGCATCGACATCCGCGAACATCGGTTGACCCTCATACATCTGGTAAAAACAAACCTCGGGGATCACCACGACGGCCTGCGACAGGGCCTCTTTGCCGTTTTGCAACACATCACGCTCGGCGCCTTGAATGTCCATCTTCAGGACATCAATTTTGGGAAGGCTGTCGATGCTATCCAACCCGACAAGGTCCATCGGGATTTCACGGATTTCGTGTTTGACCCAGAACATCTTGTCCAGAAACGCCGCTGCCTTGGCGCGGATTTTATAGACCGAACTGAGAACCCCCATATCGTGTAGATAAAAGGTCGCCGGCCCCGGCTTGCCCACAGCGGCACAAATATAGCGTTGATTTTGCCCCTTTTGCTGATCGAGGATGGCAAAGGCTTCGGGATCGGGTTCGAACCCCGTCAGGTGCACAAGGTCAAGATCGACCAACACCTGATAGGGAAACCCGCCCTGTGTTTGACGCGCACCGATATCGCAAATCTCGATCTTGCGATCGAGACCAAGCTGGGTTCCCAGCCAAGCCGCACGTTTGCGGCTGCGTTTATACTCCTCGGGACGGACCATTAACCCAATACCACCGCCGTGCCCGAAGCCGACACCATCAGCATGTTGTTGATCACTTCGTAATCCAGATCGACGCCCACGACCGCATTGGCCCCAAGGGCCTGTGCGCGGTCCTGCATCTCACCCAGCGCGGTTTCGCGCGCATCGGCCAGTTTCGCCTCATAGCTGCCCGCGCGACCGCCGATCACATCGGTGATCTGGGCAAAGATATCGCGCACGATATTCGCACCCATAATGGCCTCGCCGGTGACGATGCCCTTATAGTCCGCGATCTGATAGCCCTCGACCGAGCCAGTGGTAGTGACGATCATGGCCGTAACTCCTCGGATTACTGTTGTGACTTCGTTGGCGTAGAAATCGCCGAACGGCACAGGTGCCGTTCGCCAATTTTAGCCAACCGACCCTTCCAGCGAGATCGCGACCAGTTGCTGTGCTTCCATCGCGAATTCCATCGGCAGCGCCTGCAGGACCTCTTTACAGAACCCGTTCACGACCAGCGCGACGGCCTCTTCTTCGTCCATCCCGCGCGAGCGGCAATAGAACAGCTGATCATCATCCACCTTGGATGTGGTCGCCTCGTGTTCGACGCGGCTGCTGTTGTTCTTGACCTCGATATAGGGCACCGTGTGCGCCCCGCATTCCGACCCGATCAGCAAACTGTCACACTGGGTGTAGTTGCGGCTGTTCTTGGCCTTGGGGTGCATGGACACGAGACCACGATAGGTGTTCTGGGCCCTACCCGCGCTGATCCCTTTGGAAACGATGCGCGATTTGGTGTTCTTGCCCAGATGGATCATCTTGGTGCCGGTGTCGGCCTGCTGCATGTTGTTGGTGATGGCGATCGAGTAGAACTCACCCTGACTGTCGTCCCCACGCAGGATGCAGGACGGGTATTTCCACGTCACCGCCGAGCCGGTTTCGACCTGTGTCCACATGACCTTGGCGCGATCACCACGGCAATCGGCACGTTTGGTCACAAAGTTATAAATGCCGCCCTTGCCCTCTTCGTCACCGGGGAACCAGTTCTGAACGGTCGAATATTTGACCTCGGCGTCTTCCTCGATCACGATCTCGACCACGGCGGCGTGCAGCTGGGCCGTGTCGCGTTGCGGGGCGGTACAGCCCTCAAGATAGGACACATAAGAGCCCTTATCCGCGATGATCAGCGTGCGCTCAAACTGGCCGGTGTTTTCCGCGTTGATGCGGAAATATGTGGACAGTTCCATCGGGCAACGCACCCCCGGCGGGATGTAGACGAACGAGCCGTCCGAGAACACAGCCGAGTTCAGCGTGGCATAGAAGTTGTCCGACTGGGGCACGACGCTGCCCAGATATTTCTTGACCAGTTCGGGGTGCTCTTTGATCGCCTCGGAGATCGAGCAGAAGATCACACCGGCCTTTTTCAGCTCGGCCTGAAACGTGGTGCCGACCGACACCGAGTCAAACACCGCGTCCACCGCGACCTTGCGGCCCTCGGCGGGCATGTCCTCGGCGCCCTCAACACCGGCAAGGATCATCTGTTCCTTGAGAGGGATGCCCAGCTTTTCATAGGTCGCCAGCAGTTTGGGATCGACCTCGTCCAGCGACTTGGGCTTTTCCTCCATCGATTTCGGACGGGCATAGTAATACTGGTCCTGAAAATCGATCTCGGGATAGTTGACCATCGCCCAATCGGGTTCTTCCATCGACTGCCAGCGCTGAAACGCCTGCAGACGCCATTCGGTCATCCACTCGGGTTCTTCGTTCTTCTGCGAAATCAGGCGCACGATTTCTTCGGACAGGCCCTTGGGGGCATATTCCATCTCGATTTCGGTTTCCCAGCCGTACTTGTACTTGCCGGCCATCGCGTTGACGGTTTCAACCGTCTCGCGATCGACGCCTTCGCGCACTTCGGTCTCTTTGACAGGTTCCATTCGCGTTTCCTTCCTACCGCCCGTGGTTCGGGCGCCTGTTCGTCTGTTCGTTGTTACGTTCACGCCGCGCGGGCGCGGAATTTCTGATGTTGGCTCAGCCATGCCTTGGCGAACCGGTCGATGTCGTCGCGGGTCGTATCGGGGCCCAGAGACACGCGCAGCGCGCCGGACGCCGCCGCCTCGTCAAAGCCCATGGCGCGCAAAACCGCACTGCTGCGCACCTTGCCCGAGGAACAGGCGGACCCTGCGGACACGGCAAAGCCGGCCAGATCCATCTGCATCACTTGGGTTTCGCCCTTCCACCCCGGGGTGGTGAAATAGGTGGTGTTGGGCAGGCGGTTCGCCCCCGTCCCTACAAAAATAGTATCGGGTGCGCCCGCTGCAATGATCTGCTCCAGCGTATCGCGCAAGGCAGCGACCGGTTCCCACACCCCATTGGCCAGATCGCGCGCCGCCGCCTCGGCCGCTGCGCCAAAACCGGCGATGCCGATGACGTTCTCGGTGCCCGAGCGACGTCCCATTTCCTGACCACCGCCACGGATTTGCGCGGCGATATCGGTGCCGCGTTTCAGGACCAGTGCGCCGATCCCCTTGGGCCCGCCCAGTTTATGCGCAGATACCAAAGCCATGGTCGCGCCGGTCCAATTGAACGCGACGGGAATTTTGCCGAACGCCTGTGTCAGGTCAGACAGGTACAGCCCCTGCGGAAGGTCCTGTATCACTCCGGTTTCGGAATTCGCCAGTTGCAGGGTCGATGTCGCCGGATCGGCCACGGTCACACGGCCCTCGCCATCTACCGGCAAATCGGGCGTGATCCATGCGCCGACCGCATCATGTTCGACCGCCGCACCGTGAATGCCCTGCCCGTTCAGGGCGAGCGCCGCGCCCTCGGTCGCCGAGGACACGAACACCACATCCGCCCCGTCCGCACCCAAGGCCGCCGCGACCTGACCACGGGCGCGTTCGACCAGAGACTTGGCCGCGCGCCCCTCGGCATGGACGCTGGACGGGTTGCCCGCCACATCCATGGCCGCGATCATCGCCTGCCGCGCCTCGGGGCGCAGCGGCGTCGTGGCGTTATGATCCAGATAGGTGCGGGTCATCTACGCCTCATCCACCACGGTGAATAGGGTCGGCACCGCCGGACAGGGGGCCAGATCGTTTTCAATCACATCCGACAGGCGGGTCTGATGCAGGAAGACATAGACATGGGCGCTTAGGCCTTCCCACAGACGGTTGGTCAGGGATTGCGCCTTACTGCCCGACATGCCGCCGCTTGCGCCCGCGCCGGTGTGCATGGCCGACACGGTCTCATCCACCGCGCCAAGGATATCGGCTACACGGATTTCGGACGGGTTGCGCGCAAGGCGATAGCCGCCCCCCGGACCACGCACCGATTCCACCAGTTCCGCGCGGCGCAGTTTCACGAACAGCTGTTCCAGATAGGGCAGTGAAATGCTCTGGCGTTTTGAAATCTCGGCCAAAGAGGTCAGCGCGCCCGCCGGTTGCAACGCCAGATCTGCCAGCGCAACCATTGCATACCGCCCTTTGGTACTGAGTTTCATATGTTTGCCTCTAGCAAAAGGTTGACTGAACGCGGGTGGCAGCTTAGTCAACAATCCACCCGAAACCGGCGCGAAACCGGACTTTAGAATTGTTCTAGGTTAACCGAGGGATTTAGTCAACAAATCCCTGCAAGCCGCACAACCGAAGAGACGCTTATGCCCGAGGTCATTTTTCCAGGCCCCGAAGGTCGGCTTGAAGGCCGCTATCATCCGCAAAAAGATCGTGACGCACCGATCGCCATTGTTCTGCATCCCCACCCGCAATTCGGCGGGACCATGAACAACAAGGTCGTCTATAACCTGCATTATGCGTTTTATAACATGGGCTTTACCGTGTTGCGCTTTAACTTTCGCGGGGTTGGTCGCAGCCAAGGCGAATACGATCAGGGCGTGGGCGAACTGTCGGATGCGGCATCGGCGCTGGATTACCTGCAGTCGATGAACAACAACGCCAAGCACTGCTGGGTCGCGGGGTTCAGCTTTGGCGCGTGGATCGGGATGCAACTGTTGATGCGTCGCCCCGAGATCACGGGATTCGTTTCCGTCTCGCCGCCCGCGAACATGTACGACTTTAGCTTCCTCGCCCCCTGCCCCAGCTCGGGCCTGATCATCAACGGCTCGGCCGACCGCGTGGCCCCGCCCGCCGACACCCGTGCCTTGGTCGACAAGCTGCATGAGCAAAAGGGCATCACCATCACCCATGAAGAGGTCGAGGGCGCAGGGCACTTCTTTGAAGAGCCGCACATGGACACGATGATTAACTCGGTCGACACCTATGTGCGTCGTCGCATGACCGAAAACACACGGTAATCCCGGATGAGCGTTGTCGAGGATCTGGCCGACGCATTGGCCAAAGACACGATTGCCGCCGCCGAGGCGATGGGCGATGACAACCTCATCGCGGACGTCGCCAACGTGATCGGCGCGCGCTCTACCACCGCCGAAGAGGCGTTCATGACGGCGGTGCGGATCCGCATCGCCGCCGCCAACGGGCGCAAATACCTAGAAGAGCGCATCCGCAAAGCCGCGGCCGAGCTCGAAAACAAAGCCTGAGCATGCAAGATAACCGACTGATCCGCCAACTGGAGTTTCTGACAGAGGTGGATCAGTTGAAATCCATCCTGCGTGCCTCCCGCCTTGCCGATAATTCCCGCCACGAAAATTCCGCCGAGCACAGCTGGCATGTGATCCTCTGTGCGCTGGTTCTGGCCGATCAGGCGGGGCCGGATGTGTCCATCGACCGCGTAATCCGCATGTTGATCCTGCATGACATCGTGGAAATCGACGCGGGCGACGCCCCGATCCATGGCAGTCACGACGCCGAGGCCCTTGCCGCCGCCGAAATGGCCGCCGCCGAACGTCTGTTCAATATCCTGCCCGCCGATCAGGCCGCCGAAATGCGCGCCCTCTGGGATGAATTCGAGGCGGCAGAGAGCGCGGATGCCATATTCGCGAAATCCATCGACCGCGTGCAGCCTCTGTTGCTGAACCTTGCCAATGGCGGGGGCAGTTGGATCGACTACAACGTCTCCGAGGCGCAAATCGCAACCCGTGTGGGCAGCAAGGTCGCCAAAGGCGCGCCGCGGTTGTGGGAGCACATGCGCGCCCGCATCGCCGCATTTTTCGCCGGTTCCGACGCGCTCTGATTTTTCTGTATACATTTGCATACATTTGCTTGGGCTAAAGCTTCGACTTTGGTACAAGACCTCATCGACTCAGCATTCAACGCCAGAGACATGAGGTTGTGATGTCCAAGATCAAAGTTGAAAACCCGATCGTCGAGATGGACGGCGATGAGATGACCCGCATTATGTGGCAGTTCATCAAGGACAAGCTTATCCTGCCCTACCTCGATATCGACTTGCTCTATTACGACCTCGGGATTGAGGAACGCGACCGCACCGAAGATCAGATCACCATCGACGCCGCCGAAAAGACCAAAGAGGTCGGCGTGGCGGTGAAATGCGCCACCATCACCCCCGATGAGGCCCGGGTCGAGGAATTCGGCCTGAAAAAGATGTGGCGCAGCCCCAACGGCACCATCCGCAACATCCTTGGTGGTGTGGTGTTCCGTCAGCCGATCATCTGTCGCAACGTGCCCCGTCTTGTCCCCGGCTGGACCAAGCCGATCGTGATCGGGCGCCACGCGTTCGGCGATCAGTACAAGGCCACGGATATGAAATTCCCCGGCCCCGGCACGCTGACCATGAAATTCGTCGGCGAAGATGGCACCGAGATCGAGCATGAGGTCTATCAGGCCCCGTCGGCGGGCGTGTTCATGTCGATGTACAACCTTGATCAATCGATCATCGACTTTGCACGGGCGTCGCTGAACTATGGTCTGTCGATTGGCTGGCCCGTCTATCTGTCGACCAAGAACACGATCCTGAAACAATACGACGGTCGCTTTCTTGAGCTGTTCCAGAAGGTTTATGAGGAAGAGTTCGCAGAGCGGTTCAAGGCCGCCGGTATCTGGTACGAACACCGCCTGATCGATGACATGGTCGCCTGCGCGATGAAGTGGAACGGCGGGTTTGTCTGGGCCTGTAAGAACTATGACGGCGACGTGCAATCGGACACCGTGGCCCAAGGGTTCGGCTCACTCGGTCTGATGACGTCCCAGTTGCTGACCCCTGATGGCAAGATCATGGAGGCCGAGGCCGCCCACGGCACCGTCACCCGTCACTATCGCCAGCATCAGGCGGGTCAGGCGACCTCGACCAACTCGATCGCGTCGATCTTTGCGTGGACCGGCGGGCTAAAGCACCGCGCGAAACTGGACGGGAACGATCCGTTGATGAATTTCGCCAGCACGCTTGAAAAGGTCATCGTGGACACGGTCGAAAGCGGGTCCATGACCAAGGACCTTGCCCTGCTGGTTGGTCCCGATCAGGGGTGGCTGACGACCATGGGCTTCCTCGAAAAGATCGACGAGAACCTGAACAAGGCCTTGGTGGGTTAAGCCCGCACCCGCGCGCCCCGACGAAACGGTTCGGGGCGCGCGATTTCGGCTGGACATCGGCGTAAATGGCGGCACAGTCGGGCCATGCTGTTATCCTCCCCACCCGAGCGGCACACGCTCCTTGACGACATTCAGGGCCTGTTGGTCGGCACCGGATTGGTCGCGCTCTCCGTGACCCTGTTGCGGGGCGCGGAATTGATCACCGGCCAGATCGCGGGCGCGTCCCTGATCCTTGGCTATGTGGGCGATTGGTCGTTCGGGACGTGGTTTTTCCTGTTGAACCTGCCGTTCTACGCGCTGGCCATTGTGCGGATGGGCTGGCGGTTCACGGTGAAAACATTCTGCGCGGTCGCCCTGTTGTCGCTGTTCACCGAATTGATGCCTGCGGCGATCACATTTGAACATCTTTCACGGCCTGTGGCGGGCGTGCTCGGCGGTCTGACCGCCGGTGCGGGCCTGCTTGCGCTGTTTCGCCACGGGGCAAGCCTTGGCGGGGTCGGCATTGTCGCCCTCTACCTGCAGGATCGGCACAATATTCGGGCAGGTGTCACGCAATTGATCTTTGATGCGGGGGTGTTTCTGGCCGCCGTCCTTTTGTTTGATCCCGAAACGGTGTTTTACTCTCTGATCGGCGCGGTGGTTCTGAACATCATCATCGCCACCAACCATCGTCGGGACCGCTATATCGCGCGCTAGGTTCACATGCCCAAACACTATGTCTTTCTTTTCTTTGCGATTTTGACCGAAACCGTCGGCACGACCCTGTTGCCGCTGACGAACCAGTTCACACGCTGGATCCCCACGGTGGGGGTGGCGGTGGCCTATGGGATTTCGTTCTATCTGCTGTCGAAAACGGTGCAACTGATGCCTGTGGGGATCATGTATGCAATCTGGTCAGGCCTTGGGATCGTACTGATCGCGGTCATCGGGTTCTTTGCGTTCGGGCAGCGTCTGGACCTGCCAGCCATCGCCGGAATTGGCCTGATCCTGGCCGGAATCCTTGTGATTCACCTGTTTTCTGCATCTTCGATGCACTAAAGGCTGGCCTTTTCTGCGGTTGCACGCTATCGCCCGCGCAACCCTCCTGAAAAGGCATGACTTATGGAACTGCGCAACATCGCAATCATTGCACACGTTGACCACGGCAAAACGACGCTGGTTGACGAGCTGTTGAAACAATCCGGTGCGTTTCGCGAAAACCAGGCCGTGGCAGAACGCGCCATGGACAGCAACGATCTGGAACGTGAACGCGGCATCACCATTCTGGCCAAAGCGACCAGCGTGGAGTGGAACAACCACCGCATCAACATCGTCGACACCCCCGGCCACGCCGATTTCGGTGGCGAGGTTGAGCGCATCCTGAGCATGGTTGACGGCGTTGTCCTGCTGGTTGACGCGGCTGAGGGCCCGATGCCCCAGACCAAATTCGTGACCTCCAAGGCCTTGGCCCTTGGCCTGCGCCCCATCGTGGTCGTGAATAAGGTCGACAAGCCCGACGGCGAACCCGACCGCGCGCTGGATGAGGTGTTCGACCTGTTCGCCAACCTTGGCGCGAACGACGAACAGCTAGACTTCCCGCATCTCTACGCCTCGGGTCGTGCCGGTTGGGCCGACGATAGCCTCGAAGGCCCCCGCAAGGACCTGAGCGCCCTGTTCGATCTGGTCGTCAAGCACGTCCCTGCCCCCAAGCAGGTCGAAAAGCGCGACGAACCCTTCACCATGCTGGCGACAACGCTGGGCTCGGACCCGTTTATCGGTCGCCTGCTGACCGGTCGTGTGGAAACCGGCACCCTGAAAACCGGTGACTCGGTCAAGGCCCTGTCGCGCGACGGCAGCCTGATCGAAAACTTCCGCGTGACCAAGATCATGGCCTTCCGCGGTCTGGCACAACAGCCCATCGATGTGGCCGAAGCAGGCGATATCGTCTCGCTGGCCGGTATGGCCAAGGCGACCGTGGCCGACACGATCTGTGCGCCCCAAGTCACTGACGCGATCCCCGCCCAGCCGATCGACCCGCCCACCATCACCGTGACCTTTGGCATCAACGACAGCCCCCTTGCCGGTCGTGACGGCAAAAAGGTCCAGTCGCGTGTGATCCGCGAACGCCTGATGAAAGAGGCCGAGCAAAACGTCGCCATCCGTATCACCGATACCCCCGGCGGCGAAGCGTTCGAGGTTGCCGGTCGCGGCGAACTTCAGATGGGCGTTCTGATCGAGAACATGCGCCGCGAAGGCTTCGAACTGTCGATCTCGCGTCCGCAGGTTCTGTTCCGCGACGAAGGCGGCCAGAAGATGGAACCGATCGAAGAAGTCACCATCGACGTGGATGACGAATACTCGGGTGCCGTGATCGAGAAAATCACCGGCGCACGCAAGGGCGATCTGGTCGAGATGAAACCGGCCGGTGCGGGCAAAACCCGTATCATCGCCCATGTTCCGTCGCGCGGCCTGATCGGCTATCACGGCGAATTCCTGACCGACACGCGCGGCACCGGCGTTCTGAACCGTGTGTTCCACGAATGGGCCCCGTTCAAAGGTCCGATCCCCGGTCGTCGCGCGGGCGTTCTGATCTCGATGGAGGCGGGCGACGCCGTAGCCTATGCGCTGTGGAACCTCGAAGAGCGTGGCCGCATGTTCATCGGTCCGCAGGCCAAGGTCTACACCGGCATGATCATCGGTGAGCACAGCCGCGACAACGACCTTGAGGTGAACCCGCTGAAGGGTAAAAAGCTGACCAACGTGCGCGCCTCGGGCTCGGATGACGCGGTCCGCCTGACCCCGCATATCGAGTTCTCGCTGGAAGAGGCGATTGCCTATATCGACGACGACGAACTGGTCGAAGTGACCCCGAACGTCATCCGTCTGCGCAAACGCCACCTCGACCCGCATGAGCGCAAACGCGCCTCGCGCGCCGCAAGCTAAACACCAAAACGGGGCCCACGCGGCCCCGTTTTTTTGTGTGCCGCATAAATTGAAATTTGAGCGCTGACAAAAAAGGGCCGCATCCGGCGGGGATGCGGCCCGTTTGGCTTTCTGAAATCCGGTTGGATTATTCGGTGATCTCGACGATCACCAATTCGCGCTCGGACGCGCCGCGTGCGTGGTCCAATGCGGCCTGATACTCATCGCTGTGATAGCAGGTCTCGGCGGCCTCGACCGAAGGAAAGCGCGCGACGACATTGCGCGGGCGCTCTTTGCCCTCAAGCTGTACGAAACGGCCACCACGGGCGATGAACTCACCGCCGTGTTTGGCAATCGCGGGGCCGGCCAGTTCGGCGTATTTGCCATAGGCGTCGGCGTCCGTGACGGTGACGTGTGCGATCCACAATGCGGGCATGTTACTCTCCTGCGATCAGGGTTTTGACGGCTGCGATGGCCGCCTCTGCGTTCTCGGCGCTTGCGCCGCCGCCTTGGGCCATGTCGGGACGGCCACCGCCGCCCTTGCCGCCCAGTTCGGCCACCGCCGCGCGCACCATATCCACGGCGGACAGACGGTCGGTCAGATCGCCGGTGACGCCTGCGGCCACCGCCGCCTTGCCGCCCGTGTCCGCGATCAACAGAACCGCACCCGATCCCATGCGCGCCTTGTGCTCATCAATCAGGGGCGGCAGGTCCTTGCCCGACACACCGCTGAGGACCTGTGCAAACAGTTTCAGGCCGCCGACCTCAACCGGTTCGGGGCCTGCACCACCCGCCGCACCACCGGCCATGGCCAGTTCACGGCGGAGTTGAGCAACCTCGTTGGCCAGCGATTTACGCTCATCCATCAGGGCCTTTACGCGGTCCTCAACCTCGGCCGCGGGGGCCTTGAGGACGGTCGCAACCGCATTCAAACGGGCGTCTTGCGTGGCGAGGTGGTCCAATGCCGCCTGCCCCGTCAGGGCCTCAATCCGGCGCACGCCCGCGCTGGACGCGCTATCGCTGAGGACAACACAGAGACCGATATCGCCGGTCTGTTTGACGTGGGTGCCGCCGCATAGTTCGATTGAATAGGTCTTGCCGTTCGAGCCCTTGCCGGTCTCCGCCGCGCCCATCGACACCACGCGGACCTCATCGCCGTATTTCTCGCCAAACAGGGCCTGCGCACCGATGGCGCGGGCGTCGTCGGGGGTCATGATACGGGTCTCGACCGACGTGTTCTGACGGATGTAGTGGTTGATCTCGGCCTCAACCTGGGTCAATTCCTCCGCGCTCAGCGCTTTGGCATGGCTAAAGTCGAACCGCAGACGATCCGCCGCGTTGAGCGAGCCGCGCTGTGCCACGTGATCGCCAAGCGCATTGCGCAGCGCCTCATGCAGCAAGTGCGTGGCCGAGTGGTTGGCGCGAATGGCGCTGCGGCGGGCGTGATCGACGCGCAGTTCCAACGCATCGCCCACGTTCAGCGCGGATTTTTCCGCCACGACGCGGTGGGCAAACAGACCACCGGGCATTTTCTGGGTGTCACTGACCGTGCCCGACCCGTCCGATTTCAGGAAGGTGCCGGTATCGCCGACCTGACCGCCCGATTCACCGTAAAACGGCGTCTGGTTCACGATCATCCAGCCCTCATGACCAACCTCCAGCGTTTTGACGGATGCCCCGTCAAGGACCAGCGCGACCACCTGACCCTCGGCCACTTCGGTGTCATAGCCCAAGAAATCGGTCGCGCCATGGGCGTCGGCCAGATCGAACCAGATCGCCGCGTCCTTGGTTTCGCCGGTGCCCGACCATGCGGCGCGGGCCTTGGCCTTTTGCTCGGCCATGGCGGCGTCGAAGCCGTCGGTGTCCACCGTGCGGCCCTTTTCGCGCAAGGCGTCCTGTGTCAGGTCCAGAGGGAAGCCGTAGGTATCATAAAGCTTGAACGCCGCCGCACCGGGCAGCGGGGCCTCGTCGTCGAGACCGGCCAGTTCGTCATCCAGCAGGCGCAGACCACGGTCCAGCGTCTGTTTGAAACGGGTCTCTTCCAGTTTCAGGGTCTCTTCGATCATCGCCTGTGCACGGCCCAGTTCGGGATAGGCCGCGCCCATCTGTTGGACCAGCGCGGGCACCAGACGGTGCATGACCGGATCCTTGGCGCCCAAGAGGTGTGCGTGACGCATAGCGCGGCGCATGATGCGGCGCAGAACGTAACCGCGCCCCTCATTCGAGGGCATCACGCCATCGGCAATCAGGAACGAGGTCGAGCGCAAGTGGTCGGCAATCACGCGGTGATGCACGTTGCCCGGACCATCGGGGTCCTGACTGGTGGCATGTGCGCTGGCCTCAATCAGGCTGCGCATTAGGTCGGTGTCATAGTTGTCGTGCTTGCCCTGCAGCAGTGCGCCGATCCGCTCCAGCCCCATGCCGGTGTCGATCGATTGCATGTCCAGCGCGCGCATCGAGCCATCTTCGAACTGTTCGTTCTGCATGAAAACGACGTTCCAGATTTCGATGAACCGGTCGCCGTCCTCTTCGGGCGAGCCCGGAGGGCCACCCCAAATGTGATCGCCGTGGTCATAGAAAATCTCGGTGCACGGACCACAGGGGCCGGTCGGGCCCATCTGCCAGAAGTTGTCCGAGGTGGCGATGCGGATGATGCGATCCTCGGGCACGCCGACCTTTTTCCAGATCTCGAAGGCCTCGTCATCGGTATGATAGACCGTGGTCAACAACCGCTTGGGATCAATGTCGAAATCCTTGGTGATCAATTCCCAAGCAAAGGGGATCGCCTCGGGTTTGAAATAATCGCCAAAGCTAAAGTTGCCGAGCATTTCAAAGAACGTGTGGTGACGCGCGGTATAGCCGACGTTGTCCAGATCGTTGTGCTTGCCGCCGGCGCGCACGCATTTCTGGGACGTGGTGGCGCGCACATAGTCGCGGGTCTCAACCCCCGTGAAACAGTTCTTAAACTGCACCATGCCCGAGTTCGTAAACATCAAGGTGGGGTCGTTGCGCGGCACAAGGGGAGAACTCTCCACCACCTGGTGACCATTGCGTTCAAAGAAGTTCAAAAAGGTCGAACGGATGTCGTTCAAGCTCGGCATATGTCTGGGCCTTTCCGTGGCGAAACAAACGGATCAACCTCGTTTATCGCCGTGGCGCGCCCCTGTCCACCGCAACAAAAAACCGGGGCCCGATTGGACCCCGGTTTTTCGCAATTCTGTAGGGCGGCTTAGCCCTCTAGGACGTCTTCGCCCGCATCGCCCTGCATGTCGAATTCCAAACCGTGGGCGGCGCGAATCTTGTCCTCGATATCGTTGGCGATATCGGCGTTTTCCTTCAGGAAGGTCTTGGCGTTCTCACGCCCCTGCCCGATCCGCTCATCCCCGTAGGAATACCACGCGCCGGATTTCTCAACCACGCCGGCCTTGACCCCGAGGTCCAGCAATTCGCCGGTTTTCGAGATGCCTTCGCCGTACATGATGTCGAATTCCACCTGTTTGAACGGCGGGGCGACCTTGTTCTTGACGACCTTGACGCGAGTGGCGTTGCCGACAACCTCATCACGGTCCTTGATCGCGCCGATGCGGCGGATGTCCAGACGCACCGAGCTATAGAATTTCAGGGCGTTACCGCCGGTCGTCGTTTCAGGGCTGCCGAACATCACGCCGATCTTCATCCGGATCTGGTTAATGAAGATGACCATACAATTGCTGCGCGCGATCGAGCCGGTCAGCTTCCGCATGGCCTGGCTCATCAAACGGGCCTGCACGCCGACGTTGCTGTCGCCCATGTCGCCCTCAAGTTCCGATTTCGGCGTCAGCGCGGCCACCGAGTCCACGATCACCATGCTGACCGCGCCCGAACGCACCAGCGTATCGGTAATCTCAAGCGCCTGTTCACCGGTGTCGGGCTGCGAGATCAGCAACTCATCCAGATCAACGCCCAGCTTTTTCGCGTATTGCGGGTCCAGCGCGTGTTCGGCGTCCACGAACGCGCAAATCCCGCCCTTTTTCTGTTCCTCGGCCACGCAATGCAGCGTCAGCGTCGTCTTACCCGAGCTTTCGGGGCCGTAGATTTCGATGATCCGGCCCTTGGGCAGACCGCCGATCCCCAGCGCAATATCAAGGCCCAGAGAGCCGGTCGAGGTCGCCTCGATCTCGGCAATCGGGTTGTCCCCGCCCAGTTTCATAATGGACCCTTTACCGAACTGGCGTTCGATTTGGGACAAGGCGGAATCGAGCGCCTTTTGCTTATCGGGATTGCGTTTTTCTGCCATAGTCAAAAGATCTGCCGTCGCCATGAATTTGTTTCCTTATTCCACAACTGCCCGAAGGCGGCAATGCTGGGGATGTTCACGTCCTGTTCCGAATTGTATGAGACCAAAAAGAGAACATTTCAAGATAAATTTCTTAACCATTGTTCTATCGCCAATGGTTAACGACCGGTTTACACTGCGCACGGCTGTGCGTTTTTAAGGGATTTTTTTACACAATGATGGCGTTTTGGGCGGCAAAGCTGGTGTTTCTTTCGGTGCCAAAGACCGGAACGCATGCCTATATGGCCGCGCTCGGGGACCGCGCGGATGTGGTGCTGCGCCACCCGCAGAATCTGAAACATACGAGCGCCCAACGCATGCGAAACAAGATCCTGCCCACTCTGTTTCAGGATCAGGCGGGCGCACTTGAAACGTTGGCCGTGATTCGAGAGCCCGTGGATTGGCTGGGCAGCTGGTATCGCTACCGGTCGCGGGACGCTTTGAACGGGAAGCCGAACTCGACGGCGGGCCGGTCGTTTAATGATTTCGTCGCGGCGCATCTGTCTGACGACCCGCCCGCGTGGGCCTCGGTTGGGTCGCAGGCGCGGTTCGTCAGCAACGGTCAGGGTGAGGTCATCGTGGACCACCTGTTTGCATATGATCGACAAGAGGACCTGCGCGCATTCCTGTCTGCGCGTCTGGGATTTGCGGTTCCCACCCCGCCCGCGCGCAATGTCTCGCCCGAGTTGGTCTTGGACCTATCGCCCGAGTTGGCGGCGCGCCTGCGGGAGGAACGCGCAGCGGATTTCGCCGTCTATGCGCGGGCCATGGGCGGTTAATGGATCTGATCGCGCACCGTGCTGGTCAGTTCGGACAGGGAAAACGGTTTCGGCAGGAACACCGAATTCGGGATTTTCGCCTGATGGTCGGAAAAACTGTCCTCGGCATAGCCTGACACGAACACAACCTTGGTGTCGGGACGGGTCAGCAGAGCCTCGCGCACCCAAGTCGGGCCGTCCTTGCCCGGCATCACGACGTCGGTAACAAAGACATCCACCGACAGTTCAGGGTCCTCCAGCGTGCTCAGCGCCTGTTCGGCATTTTCGGCCTCAATCACCGTGAACCCCCGCATCCTGAGCGCACGCGAGGCAAAGGCGCGCACTGGCGCCTCATCCTCAACCAAGAGAACAACCCCTTCAGCCGCACCGTCACTGTCGGGCAGTCTGGGGGGCGCGGGGTCGATCTTGGGGCGGTGCGGAACAACGGGCGGCATCGCAATGGGCGTCGGCGTGGGGGCGGTCGTATCGGGTGCCAAAGCGCGGCGCCCCCCGCGATAGGACGGCAGGTACAGGGTGAAACAGGTTCCCTGATCCGGCGCGCTGTCACAAAAGATAAAGCCCCCCGTTTGTTTCACAATCCCATAGGCGGTGGACAGGCCAAGCCCCGTGCCCTCGCCGGTTTTCTTGGTGGTAAAGAAGGGCTCAAATATCTTTTGCTGCAACTCTTTGGGGATGCCCGTGCCCTGATCTGCGACCTTCACAATGGCATAATCCCCCGCGGGCACCTGTGTGCGGTCACGGCGCAGGGGTTCGGACAGGCTACAGAACCGTGTGTCGACCTTAATCTCGCCGCCATTCGGCATGGCATCACGGGCATTCACCACAAGGTTCATGATCACCTGTTCCAGCTGCCGTTTGTCCGCGCGGATCAAAGGCAAGCCAGGATCGTGGCGCACGCTGAGCGTGGTTTTTTCGCCCACCAGACGGTTCAACAGATGGCTGAGTTCGCCAAGCGCGTCGCGCAGGTCAAGCACCTCGGGACGCAGGGTTTGTTTACGCGAAAACGCTAGCAGTTGCCCGACCAAACTGGCCGCGCGGTTGGCGTTCTGGGCAATCTGATCAATGTCGCCAAAGTCCGGATCGCCCTTATCGTGCCGCATTAACAACAAATCGCAATGTCCTGATATTGCTGTCAAAAGATTGTTAAAATCATGCGCCACACCACCGGCCAATTGGCCGATTGCCTGCATCTTTTGGCTTTGGACGATCTGCGCCTCAAGCGTCTTGAGTTCGGTGGCGTCCGTCAGGATCGCGACGACCTGTATCCCCTCGGGCGTCGCGACGCGGCTGAGGGCGACGCGCAGAAACACCTCTTTGTCGGGACGGCGCACATGCAGAACCTCGGCCGCATTTGGGACGGTATCCATGGCGACGTCCATAAACCAATCCTGCAACGACCGCCCCAGCCCCTCAAACAGGTCGGAGAGATCGCCCGCCGCCTCAACCGGACCCAGCATGTCGCGGGCGAGCTTGTTGATCGACTGAATTTCTCCGTCGGCGTCCAGCGTGATGATCCCGACCGGCAGCCCCTCTAACACGGACTCTGCGCCCGCGCTCTGCTCGGGCATTTGCGCGGGGATCAGATAGAGATCCTGACGCCCTGCCGCGCCCGAGACCACATGGACCTGGGCGCTGACCCGTCCTTGGGCGGGGCTGTCGATTGTGACGCGCGCGACCGCGCGGGCGACCTCCCCCAGACCGACATCGCGCAGATGACTGACACGTTGGCCGAACAGGTTTCGCGCTGCCGTATTCATGAATAAAACCGTACCCTTACGACCCACCGTTAACATGGGCAGACCGACAGCGGCGCTGTCTGTTGGTGTCTCCGCCGTATCGGCCTCAACCCGCTCTTCAATCCGCCATAGGAACTGCCCCCGCCCGACGGATTGCACCCGCATCACCGCCGTCCGCGGACCGAGGCGGCATTCGTCTATGGCCGACCCGTCCTGTGCCGCACGCGTCTGCAAACGATAGATAATGCCCTGCGGTTCAGGCGTCAGAGACGACAGCGCCCGCACCAGAGAGAGCGGACCCTGCGTGAAAAACCGCGTTTGCGCCGCGACATTGCCCCATGCGATGCGGCCCACCTCATCTGTCAGCAGACAGGGCGCATGATCGCCCTCGACAATGCGGCGCAGGAAATATCGGGACATCTGGCGGGCGGCGACCTTGGACAGGTAGATCAGGGCCAGCACGAACACCGCCCCCGCGCCCGCGATCAAGGACAGACCGACATGACCGCCCAACACCCACGCCACCGCCACAAGGGCCGCGACCACAGCCAACAGCACACCGGCGCGCAGGCCATCCGCCTCACGCCGGACACCGCTGGTCAAAATCTCGCTCGACGCCATGGGGGCCCTTTGTCTTTAGCACCTGCTCACGTTCTGGTGCGCTTGGGACAAAGGATTGAATATAGGTCGTTAATTTTTGGTTAAGATCGCCACATAGAACCCGTCACCACCATCAAGCGGGGTAAAGGCGCGGTCTTGCACCAAACGCCACGCGCCGGGGTGACGATCCATAAACGCGCGGACCTGATCGCCATTCTCGGCGTTCAGCATCGAACACGTCGCATAGGCCAGTGTCCCGCCCGCCCGCACAAGGTCGGCGACCTCATCCATGATCCCCGCCTGTGTGCCCAGCAGGCCGTCCAGATCGGCACGGCTGAGGGCCCATTTGCCCTGCGGGCTACGCCGCCACGCGCCACTGCCCGAACAGGGCACATCGCACAGAACAACATCATAAGGCGCGGATTTGGAGACGGCGGCGCGATCCGGCATCAGGGCGACATCCAACCCCGCCCGCGTGGCGCGATCGGCCAGCGGTGCAAGTCGGCGCGGCGCGGAATCATAGGCATAAAACCGTGCGGCCACCCGCCCCGCCATGGCCAGCGTTTTGCCCCCGCCACCGGCGCAATAATCCAGCACCCGCAAATCATCCACCAGCGGCAGCAGATCGACCACCGCCTGTGACGCGGCATCCTGTAGCTCGACCAGACCGATCTGATAGGCGGCGGAATTCTGCACCCGACGGGGATTGCCCGTCACCCGCAGGGCCGAGGGCGACAGGTCGCACGGCTCGGCGGTGATCTCATCGCGGGCAAGACTGCGCAGGGCGTCGTTGACCGTCCCCTTGCGCAGGTTCACTCGCAAAAACACTGGCGCACGGTGGCGCAGGGCATCCATCACAGGGTCGAGGTTATCGCCAAGGCTGGCGCGCAGATCGTCGAGCAGCCACTCCGGCGCATCCAGACGTTCGCCATCGCTCAACTTAGGGGGCTGAAAACCGGCCTCCTCCGCGCTTAGGGCCGTGGGCGCGTAGCCCTCGCCGGTAAAGACCGTTGCGGGATCGGTGTCCGCGGCGCGCAGGGCGCCGATCATGATGCCCCGCCCCGTCATCGCACCGCCCAGCGCGGCGTAAGAGCGTTTGCAGCGCAAACCGTCGAACACCAGATCGCGGATCGCCGCGCGGTCCTTGGAGCCCGCGAACCGGTTCGACCGGCCCCAGTTGGTCAGAACCTGCTCGGCGCTCTCGCCTGTCAGAACCTGATCCAGAATGTCGATTGCCACTGCAATCCGCGCCGCCGGTGTCATCGCGTGCCCCCACATGAATGTTGGCGCGGTTGTCCTCTATTGTGCTGGGGCGTGCAAGTCCTGCGTCTTATGGCCCTGCGTCTCTGTGCCCAGCGCGCCGCCGTCCTGTGACAACAGCCCCGCCAGCACCCGCGCCTCGGCCCCCGACAGAACCGGACGTGCAATGGGGCCATAGGTTTTCATATCTCCAACCGCAGTGGCAAAGCGGTCAAACGCCCCCTGCCCCAGAATGTCGCGCGCCTGTGGTCCGGGGTAAAAGGTTTCAACCGCCATGTTATGGGCGGTGACGACCTCATGCCGGTCACAGGCGAAATGAACGTAATGGGCGACGGGACGTCGGACATAGGAAATGCCGTTCACCCCGATCAGGTCCTTGGCGCGCACCAGAACCTCGGGCGCGTCGAAATAGAGGTCGATCAGGGGACCGGCGACCATCACCCGATGCTGAGGCGACAGTTCGACCAGCCGATCATTGCCCAGCGCCCCTACGGGGATACGTACAGGCGCGTTGGGACCTTGGCCGGGCACGTGGCTGCTTGCGACCCAGCGGACGGTCTGTGGCCCGTGATCGCGCGTCAGTACCGTATCGCCGACCTGCAAACGCTCGACCCGCTTGGGGCCATATGGCGTGTCGACGCGCGTACCGGCGGCGAAACAGACGAACGGCTGATCCACACCAGAGAGGTTCACGCCGGTATAATCGACACCGTCCCATGTGCCGAGTTGAATATAGGTGACGTCGGAATAGATACCGGGCGGAATATCGTAATCCATGATCCGCACCGAATAGGTGCCATCGGTGAACAGGGTCACCACCATGTCGATATCGGTATAGGTGGTTCCGGCTATCGTAATGGTCCCGTTGGTATAAAGGGCAACCTCGTCCGGAACGACCGTCCCTGTGGGGCCGATGATATATTCGCCGGGATCGGTCCTGTACCCGTCATCGGGGTCATCGTCATTGATGATGCCGTCGTGGTTGGCATCGCGCAATATGACCTCGACATACCCCGCAGGGTCCACGACAAGCCCGTTCAACGACCCATCTAGGTTGTCGTCCGAGAATGTGGAATAGCCCGGAGGGTTCGACGGGACGTACCACCCCCAACTGCTGACATCATTGGTCATGCCACGTGCACTCTTAAAAAACGTTATGCCCCGTTGGTTCAAACGGCAGAGTGCGCGCGGTGTTTAGCCATTATATGCGGGGAAAAACAAAAAAACCGACCCGTTGGGGTCGGCTTCGCAGATATGATCCCTTTCAGGCGGGATGCCCCATAGATTGGGGTGCATCATCACAGATCTCGTACCATGTGGGCTTATCCGAAACGAACTCATGAAACTGGTTTGTCAGACCGAGGTCCCCGTCCAGAGCATTTGCCGCGATGGGGAAACTGTCGTCCGGCGATAAGATCTCACCCAGAGAGGTGCCGCATGTCCCACAGAAACAGCGCCCATATTTAAAGGGCGGTTGGGGATGGTAGGTTTGGACGTGCTCCCGCCCGCTTAACCATTCCAGATCCTGCCTTTTCACAAAGACGATCGTACTTGCCCCCGCCTTGCGACAGCGCGAGCAATGGCAGGTGCCCATCATGGTCGGCTTTGACAACAGGCGAAACGTCACCGCCCCGCAACAACAACTGCCGTTGATCATTCTGCATCCTCCCATTGCTCAGACAGGTGGAACATATCATGAACACATGTGCAGTTACCAACAAAAAACGGGGACCGTTTGGCCCCCGTTCCTGTTCGTGATCCGGCGATCTTTACCCGATGCGGTAGTTAGGGCTTTCGCGGGTGATCTGGACGTCGTGCACGTGGCTCTCTTTGAGGCCCGCGCCGGTGATGCGCACAAAGCTACAGTTCTTGCGCATCTCTTCGACGGTGGCACAGCCGGTATAGCCCATAGCCGCACGCAGACCGCCGACCAGTTGGTGCAGAACCGCGTTGGCCGAGCCTTTGTAGGGCACCTGACCTTCGATCCCTTCGGGGACCAGCTTGTCACTGGCGGCGTCCTTTTGGAAATAACGATCCGCACTGCCGCGTGCCATCGCGCCAAGGCTGCCCATCCCGCGATAGGATTTGAACGAGCGGCCTTGGTACAGGATCACCTCACCCGGGCTTTCGTCCGTGCCGGCAATCATGCTGCCCACCATGGCGCAGGAGGCACCGGCGGCAATCGCCTTGGCAAAGTCGCCGCTGAACTTGATCCCGCCATCGGCGATGACCGGCACGTCATGTTCGTTCGCCGCCGCCGCACAGTCCATCACCGCCGTCAGCTGGGGCACGCCCACACCGGCGACCATACGGGTCGTACAGATCGAACCCGGGCCGATCCCGACCTTGACCGCGTCGGCACCGGCGTCGATCAGGGCACGGGTCGCGTCACCGGTGGCAACGTTACCGGCGATGACCTGCAACTCGTTGGACAGCTGTTTGGCGCGCTTGACGGCCTCGATCACACCGGCCGAATGACCATGCGCGGTGTCGACCACCACGATGTCCACACCTGCATCGACCAAGGCCTCGGTCCGCTCAAACCCGGAATCGCCCACCGAGGTCGCCGCCGCAACGCGCAGACGGCCCAGTTGGTCCTTACAGGCGGTGGGGTTCAGGACGGCCTGTTCGGTGTCCTTGAGGGTCAGGAGGCCGGTCAGCTTGCCCTGCCCGTCCGTCACCAGCAGCTTTTCAATGCGGCGTTCCTTCATCAGGGACTTGGCCTGATCCAGATCGGCGGGCTCGGTCAGCATGGCAAGGTTGTCGCGCGTCATCATCGCCTGAACCGGCGTGCTGTCCTCGGAGGCAAAGCGCATATCGCGGTTGGTGACGATCCCGACGACCAGACCGCGCTCATCCACCACAGGGAAGCCCGTGACGTTATATTGCTCGGCCAAAGCCTTGGCATCGGCCAGCGTCTGATCGGGGCGCAGGGTGATCGGGTTATAGACGATCCCGCTCTCGAACCGTTTGACGTGACGCACAGCGGCCTGCTGAAGATCAACGCTCAGGTTCTTGTGGATCACGCCCATGCCACCGGCCTGAGCCATGGCGATGGCCATACGCGCCTCGGTGACGGTATCCATCGCCGAGCTCAGCAGCGGGATGTTCAGGTGGATCGATTTGGTCACACGGGTGCGCGTGTCCGCCGTGCTGGGCAGGACCGAGCTTGCCGCCGGAACCAGCAATACATCGTCGAAGGTAAGGGCCTCGCGAATCTCCATTGGGCGCTCCTTGGGAGTTTTCGTTTGGCGCTTCCCTATTTCATGGCTGGGGCAGAAAGAAAAGCCCTGATTGCGTGATCAGGCGCGCGCAGCGTTGGTTTTTAACGCAAGGCCGCCTTTGGCCCATGCCTGAAACACCTTTACCGCGATCACCGGCACGATCATCGTCGCGACGACCAGCATCACCCCGCCAATCACGCGAAAGATCTCGAAATGGCCCGAGGAAGCCACCAACAGGGCCACCCCCGCATAGGCCGCCAGAGGAAAGGTGAACGCGCCCCACATCGGACTAAACCCCGCCGCGGTCAGATACCGCGCCTTGGCCACCATCAGGATCAACAGACCGCTGGCCACAAAGAACAAAACGGCGGTGATGTTCCAGAGGCCCAGAAGTCCGGCCACCGTTCCCAACAGACACGCGGGCGCCAAATGGATCGCCAACAACGGGCGCAGCGGCGGCGGCACATCCTGACGCAGGAACTGACGCAGGCTGAACGCCCAGATGAGGCCCGCAATGACGATCGACGCATAGAGGATCACCGTGCTGAAGGTCACATAGCCCAAAGGCACACCGGCCAACGGCGACACGATGAACCCGACGAAATGCAGGTGGAACACGGGCGTGATCGCGCGTTGCTCGGCCGGACCGGTCAGCAACAGGCGCGCCATCAGCACGACCAACACCACATGCAGCGCCAGACCCGCCCAATAGAGGACATGCGCAACCCCGGGCGCCATCGGGACCAAGACCGCCGCCAACAGATAGACCGACAGGATCATTGCCGCGATCCCCGCCCGACCGGGCAGAACGCGCAGGTCCTCAACCACCACGCCCGGACGGCGCACCACCTTGGCCGCGTAGGACACAAAGGCAAACAGGAACAGAACCGTCACCGCGCCAAGGATCAGATCAGCAATCCCTTGGGGCAGATTGAACACCAGTTCGGCGCGCCGCCACGCAAGGCCAAGGCCGAACAGGCCAAACATCGGGGGAAAGATCGCGGGCGGTGTGTGCGCACCGAACCCTGCACGGGGCTGACCAAGACGCATAACATATTCCTTTTTCTGCAACTGTGCCGCGCGGGCCCACGGAATACGACGTGCGCAAGTGTCGCAGCCCTAACGCGATGTGATCCCCATCGTCTCGCGTGCGTGTTGTGCCTGATGGCGCAGCGTGTTGGCAAGCGCGACCAGATCACAAGTCACGGCCATAAATGTTACATCGCGCGCCGCCGCCCATGCCCAACTGTCCGGCGCCATGCCGATAAACCCCGATGCCTTGCCCGCCGCATGGATACGCTTGATGGCCTGATCAATCGCCTCGGTCACCGCAGGCGCGGTGTTCTGGCCCAGATAGCCCATATCAGCGGCCAGATCGGCAGGACCGATAAACACCGCGTCCACCCCGTCCACGGCGGCAATCGCGTCGATGTTACGCAGGGCCTCGCGGGTTTCGACCTGCACGATCACCGCGAGTGTTGATCCGCCGTGCGGGTGTAATCGGCATAGGCCCCATAGCCCGAGGCGCGCGCGACATTCGCCCCGACCCCGCGCGTGCCCTTGGGCGGATAACGGGTGGCGGCAACCACCGCGCGGGCCTGTTCAGCGGTATCGACCATCGGCACCAGAATGGATTGCGCCCCCAGATCCAGCACCTGCTTGATCACCCAGCGCGCATCGGTCGGCACCCGCACCACCGCGTCACAGCCGCCCGCACGCAGGGCAATCAGCTGATCCCGGATCACGGTCACGTCAAAGGGCCCGTGTTCGCCATCAATCACGCACCAGTCAAACCCGGACCCCGCCGCCATTTCGGCCACCGGACCACTGCCCAAGTTCAACCACGCGCCGATGCTTTTGCGACCGGCGTCCAGGTCCTGTTTCAAACGGTTCTCGGGTGCGGGCATGGCGGGTCCTCCTGTCTTGTGGGGCATTCCCCGTTTCGACCTATATCACGGGTCCGGAACTTCACAATTTATTACGGGTCCAACGGGTTCTTGTCCGGTGGGAACGTTTCCCCTATAGGCGGGTTTTCATTGGGACCGCCAACGGCAAGGCAGCGCTATGATTCAGACACCTTACTACCTGATCGACAAATCCCGTCTGCAACAGAACATGGAGCAGATCGCGACCTTGCGCGACACGTCGGGCGCCAAGGCCTTGCTGGCGTTGAAATGTTTCGCCACGTGGTCGGTGTTCGACATGATGTCGGAATACATGGATGGCACGACGTCCAGTTCCCTGTTCGAGGTCAAGCTGGGCCGCGAAAAATTCCCCGGCGAAACCCACGCCTATTCCGTGGCGTGGGCCGATCACGAGATTGATGAGGTTCTGGCGAACTCGGACAAGGTGATTTTCAACACCGTCGGGCAGCTGACGCGGTTTGAGACCGCCAGCGCGGGCCACACCCGCGGTCTGCGCGTGAACCCCGGTGTGTCGACCAGCGGCTTTGACCTTGCCGACCCATCCCGTCCGTTCAGCCGCCTTGGCGAACACGACCCCGCCAATATCGAACCGGTTCTGGACCGGATCAGCGGGTTCATGTTCCACAACAACTGTGAAAACGCCGATTTCGACCGGTTCGACGAGATGCTGAACGGGATCGAGGCGCGCTTTGGCCACTTGATCCGCCAGATGAAATGGATCAGCCTTGGCGGCGGCATCCATTTCACCGGTGTGGACTATCCCCTGTCCCGTCTGGCCGAGCGGTTGAAACGTTTCGCCGGTGAGAACGAGGTTCAGGTCTATCTGGAACCCGGTGAGGCGGCGATCACGAATTCCACCACGTTGGAGGTCACCGTTCTGGACACGCTCTATAACGGCAAAAACCTTGCGATCGTGGACAGCAGCATCGAGGCGCATATGCTGGACCTGCTGATCTATCGCGAAAACGCCAAGATGGCACAGACCGGCCCGCACAACTGGATGATCTGCGGAAAATCCTGTCTGGCCGGTGATATTTTCGGCGAATTCGGCTTTCCCGAACCCGTTCAGGTCGGGGATCGTCTGTCGATGCAGGACGCCGCCGGATACACGATGGTGAAAAAGAATTGGTTCAATGGCGTGAAAATGCCCGCCATTGCCATACGTGAGACGGATGGAACCGAACGGTTGGTCCGTGACTTTGTTTATGAGGATTTCGTTGCCGCCCTGTCATAATGGGGGCGCACGTTGACGGGAAAACAGCACCCAAGGAGGTCTCTTGAGTTGAAACAGAACGTTCTTATCATCGGCGCGGGTGGCGTCGCTCAGGTCGTGGCGCATAAATGCGCGCAAAACAACGATGTGCTTGGGGATATCCATATCGCCAGCCGGACGCTCGCCAAATGCGAAGCGATCCTTGAGTCGGTCCGTGAAAAGGGCGCGATGAAACAAGAGGGCGTTCTTGAGGCCCATCAGGTCGATGCGACGGATTCCGCCGCTGTGGCCGATCTGATCCGCAAGACCGGCGTGGACATCGTGATCAACGTCGGCACGGCGTTTGTGAACATGCATGTGCTGGACGGCTGTATCGAAACCGGTGCCGCCTATATCGACACGGCCATCCACGAAGAGCCCGACAAGATCTGCGAAACCCCGCCGTGGTATGCGAACTATGAGTGGAAGAAACGCGATCTCTGTGCCGAGAAAGGCGTAACCGCGATCCTGGGCGCGGGCTTTGATCCGGGCGTGGTGAACGCCTATGCGCGCTTTGCCATCGACATGATGGATGAGGTCAAGTCGATCGACATCGTCGATATCAACGCGGGCAGCCACGGCAAATATTTCGCGACAAACTTTGACCCCGAAATCAATTTCCGCGAATTCACCGGCACCGTCTATTACTGGGAAGACCAGACATGGAAAGAACTCTCCATGTTCGAGAGCGGCCGCGTCTGGGATTTGCCCGTCGTCGGCCCGTCGCAGGCCTATCAGTCGGGCCATGATGAGGTGCACTCATTGGCCACCAACTATCCGCAGGCCGACGTACGGTTCTGGATGGGTTTTGGCGATCACTATATCAACGTGTTCACCGTGCTGAAAAACATCGGCCTGCTGTCCGAACAACCCGTCATGACGGCCGAGGGCCAAGAGGTTGTGCCGCTGAAGGTGGTCAAGGCCTGTTTGCCCGACCCCGCCTCTCTGGCCCCTAATTATACTGGGAAAACCTGCATCGGTGATCTAGTCAAGGGCGTGAAAGACGGCGAAGAGATCGAGGTGTTCGTCTATAACGTCGCCGATCACAAAGAGGCCTACGAAGAGGTCGGTAGCCAAGGCATTTCCTACACCGCAGGCGTGCCGCCTGTTGCCGCCGCGATGCTGGTTGCGACCGGTGAATGGGACGCCAAAACGATGAAAAACGTTGAGGAACTGGACCCCAAACCGTTCTTCTCCATCCTTGATCGCATCGGCCTGCCCACCCGCAAACGCATCGGTGGCCTGCACGGCGAAGATACGGCGTGGGACGCCTAAACATCTCGGGGCGGTCCGGTTGGGCCGCCCTTTTTCTTTGGGTCTCGACGTAAATATGTGCCTATTGCGCCGTTAACGCTAGCAACGGGCGCGGACTTCCTGTTATGAATGATGCGCTATCCCCTCGGGATTTGAAGTTTCTAGAATGGCAAAGCGCACCATGACCGACCGTCTGTTTCTTGTCGCCGATATCGGGGGAACCAACACCCGCGTGGCCCTTGGGTCCGGCGATGGCGTGGATTTGAACAGCGTTCGCAAGTTCAAAAATGCCGAGCACGCCGATCTGGAAACCATCCTGCGCGCCTATCTGGATGACGCGGGCGCGCCCGAATTGGCCGCGACCTGCATCGCAATGGCGGGCCCCGTGCGGGATAATCTGGGCACGATGACCAACCTGAACTGGACCATTGATGCGCGCAAGATCGCGCCGATCACCGGCGGACCGGTCACGGTCCTGAACGACCTACCCGCGCAGGGCTATGCCATTGATACTCTGCCAAAAACGGCGTTCACGCCCCTGCGACAAGGCGCCGAAAATGGCGGTGGATCGCGGTTGGTTGTGGGTCTTGGAACGGGGTTCAACATCTCGACCGTCGTGGAAACCGACACGGGTCCAATCGCGACACCGGCCGAGGCGGGGCATGTGTCCCTGCCCGTCGAAACGTCCGAGGATCTGGAACTGGCGGCCTATCTGCGCGCGCATTTTGGGTTCGCCGCGCTTGAGGACGCATTGTCCGGTCGCGGCCTGTCGAACCTGCACGCTTGGCACAGCGGCACCCACAGCCGCCTGCCCAGCGATGTCATCATGGCGCGCCTTGCCGATGGCGACGCGGATGCGGCCAAGGCCATGGCGAGCTTCGCGCGGCTGCTGGGGATCGGGGTCGGGAACCTTGCCCTAACGGTGCTGCCCTATGGCGGGATTTACCTGTGTGGCGGCATGGCCCGCGCGGTTGCGCCCCACCTTATGGACAACGGGTTTGAGGCCGCGTTCCAGAACAAGGGCCGGTTTGGCGGTCTGTTAAAACAGTTCGGCATTTCGGTGATCAACGACGACTTCGCGGCCTTGCACGGCTGTTTCGCCTATTTGTCTCACGCCTCGGCCTAAACGCAAAACGGGCCCGACCATGTCGGACCCGCCTGTAAGATGGATCGGGCAAGTACCCGTAAATCTTAGGATTCTTCTTTCTTTTTGGCATCCTGACGCCAGTTGACCCAACCACCGGCCGGTGCCTTGGACTCCAGCGTCTCGGCGTCTTCGATGTTGTCGGGGTCTTTCGGGGCCAGACCGGCACCGAGGCCGCCCTGCGCTGCGCCGCCTTGTTGGCCGCCACCAAAGCCGCCACCTTGGCCACCGCCCATCATGCCGCCGCCAAAGCCGCCGCCTTGGCCACCGCCCATCATGCCGCCGCC
>PALT01000024.1 GCA_002706605.1 Rhodovulum sp.
CCAAAGCCGCCGCCCATGCCACCTTGACCACCGCCAAAGCCGCCTTGGCCGCCACCCATCATGCCGCCCATGCGCCCGCCGCCAAAGCCGCCGCCCATGCCGCCACCTTGGCCACCGCCCATGCCGCCCATCATGCCGCCAAAGCCGCCACCCTGGCCGCCCTGACCGCCCTGACCGCCTTGGCGGTTCTGCATCATTGCGCGCATGAATGCCATGCGGCCGATCTGTTCACGGGACATACCGCCCATCATACCGCCGCCTTGGCCACCACCTTGGACGCCGCCGCCCATCATGCCGCCGCCCATGCCGCGACCCTGACCACCGCCAAAGCCGCCCATACCGCCGCCTTGGCCACCGCCCATCATGCCGCCGCCAAAGCCGCCGCCTTGGCCACCGCCCATCATGCCGCCGCCCATGCCGCGACCCTGACCGCCGCCAAAGCCGCCGCCCATGCCTCCTTGGCCTCCTTGACCACCACCAAAGCGGCCTTGTCCGCCAGCACCGGCACCTTGACCCCCGCCAAAGTTACCGCCCTGACCGCCGCCAAAACGCCCTTGGCCGCCACCAAACCGGCCACCGAAACCGCCACCAGGTTTGTTGTTATCGTCAGCCATCCCCAAACTCCTATTCACCATAGAAAAACTTTATCGCCAGAATACCCAAAACCGCCCAACTAAAAGGCAACACTTCGCTCTAGGTCTATGCAGATGCATTCCGACATATTCCGCAATGCAACGCAACATGCGATAACGTTTCTGAGAGAATTATAGCACAAGGTCTGTCGTTTAATGGGCACTAGTAAGAATTTTGTTACGATCGTTTCCGGTCTGCCGCGCTCGGGCACGTCCATGATGATGCGCATGTTAGAGGCAGGCGGGATTTCACCCGTGGTAGATGGTGAACGAAAGGCGAATGCCGATAATCCTATGGGCTATTACGAATTCGAACCGGTCAAAGCGTTGAAAGAGGATTCGTCCTGGGTCGCCGATTCGACCGGTCAGGCGGTCAAGGTGATCTACAAGCTGGTCTATGATCTGCCCAACAACGTCCCCTATCGCATCGTGTTCATGCAGCGCGACATCGAAGAGGTGCTGTCCTCGCAAGAAAAGATGATGCGCCGCGACGGGCTGGATCCCGACACCATTGGGCGCGACCTGCTCTATAACCTGTTCCAGACCGATGTGATGGACTTCCGCCGCTGGGCCGAGGTGCAGGGCAACATCCAGATCATGTATGCCGATTATCGCCGTATGATTGACGAACCCGAAGAGATGTCGCGCCACATCGCCGAGTTCTTGGGCCAAGATCTGGACATTCAAGCAATGGCGTCCGTGGTCGATCCCGACCTCTATCGCAATCGCGCCTAAGCACGCCCTGCCCCCAAAACGACAAACGCCGCGCCCATATGGACGCGGCGTTTTTGTTTGACTGCGCGGGCGTCCTTTAGGGGATCCAGCCCCAAACCTCGATCCGGAAGAACCGGTCGAACAGGCGGGTAAAGGCCTGCCACGCGTACATCTCATCCCCGTCGATCTTGGCAAAACCGGTCATGCCCGGACGGAAAAAGCCGTTTTCGTTCTCGAACTGGGTCTTCACCCGCACGACACGACCGAATTCCATTGTCTCGGCGGTGGGCACAATGGAAATCACCGTGCCGACCCGTTCGATGTCGGAATTGGCCCATGCCTTGAGACGCACCTGATCGCCCACATTGACCAGACCGATGTCGGTTTCGGACACCAGAACCTCGGCCCGCGCAGTTTCGTGGTTCTCGATCTCAATGAACAGATCGCCCGCATCCATGTATTTTCCATGGATCAGCGCGACGTTTTCCGTCACTACGCGGCCCGCGACGGGCGCTTTGATCTCGGTCGCCGCAAGCGAGGCAACGGCGAATTGCAGATCCGCCTCAAGCCCCTTTACGTCCGCCTCGGCCATGCGAATGTCGGCCTCGGTCGCGGGCGCGCTGACCTTGGCCAGATTGGCCTCGGCGGTCTTCAGGTCCTGCTGGGCCGCCATGTATTCCTTTTGATAGCGATCCGCCTCGGCCTCGGACATCGCGCCACGCTCCAGCAAGGTCAGTGCACGGGTTGCCTGTGCCTCGCGATAAGGGATGTCAGCGGCGGCACCGGCCACCTGTTCTTGGGCCAGCGCGATATCTTCGGGCGCCGCCCCTGCAAGCAGTTTTTCCAGACGGGCCTGCGCCTTTTCCAGATCGTTCTGAACCGAGGCCACCTGATGCTTGGCGTTCAGGTCGGACAGTTTGGCCACCTGTTGACCAGCCTCGACCAGATCGCCCTCATCCACGTAAATCTCGATCAATTCCCCCGGAACGCGGGCGTTCACCGCCGTGCGCTGATCGGGCAGGATCGTGAAATCGCCGCCTACCTCATAGCCATAGGGCAGGAACGCGAGATAGGCCAAGGTGCTGAGCGCGGCCACAATGATCATCCGCGGGAACCACCGGCGGCGATGACGCTCACCCGTATTGCCCGCATAGACACCGGCCAAAGGTTGCTGGCGCGGGCGGTCTACGTCGAAATTGCCGCGCTTCATCAGGGCACCGCCCATGCCGCCGCCGCCCATGCCCCCCATGCGTGCAGCCATCATACCGCCACCCATGCCGCCCATGCCGCCGCCCATCATACCGCCGCCGCCCATGCCGCCCATCATGCCCCCCATGCCGCCCATACCACCCATCATGCCGGCAAAACCGTCATCATCTCCGGCGGGGGCTTGGGCGCGCGAGGCTTGGCGTTCGGCCAGACGCTCGGTCATCATTTGCTTCATCTTGCCTTTGCGGGCCTCTTTCTGACCCTTTTTCATCAGGCTCAGCCACAGCATGATCGCGCCCACGATCCCCACAAGGATCACAAGGCCCGCCCCGCCATAGCGCCCCTCAAGCGCTGTGGTCAGGTGGATAAGCAACAGCGAAACAATCAACGCCGTCACCAAGGCCGACCCAATCGCATAAAACGCAAAGGCCCATTTTTCGCGTGAGGTCGGTTCGGGCATGAACTGGGCAATCTGCTTGTTCGTGCCAAACACGTAGTTATAGGCGCGTTGACGCAGCAACGGCTGATCGAAATAGGTCGACATCCATTTATACCCGTCGCCCTGCATCAACGGGAACGCCCCGATCAGGAAGGTCAACAGGGCAAAGCTCTCAACGATAATCGCGATATCGGGGATCATCGTCTGGCTCTGGCGGGTGATCGCCCAAACGACCGTGGCCGAGGCAAACAGGAACAGCTTGACCTTGAGACCGGCCGCATAGACCGCAAGCTTGCCCTCTTTTTCAAGCTTTTGAACGCCACTCAGATCAATGGCAAAGCGCGGGATCACGAACAACAGGAACGTCAGACCCGCGTCATGGATTTTCGCGCCATGGCGATGCGCCACGGTCGCCACCACAAGGCGCCCGAAAAAGTTCACCGTCAGCAGCGAGATCAGCATAAACCCGATGCGCGACACGGACTGGAATCCCGCAGAGACGCCCAGACCGAATTCGGACATCCGGTTGAACATGACCAAGGCCGCAAAGATCACCAGCGGATAGAGCAGCCACTGCACATGACGATACCAGCCGAACAGATCGTTCAGCGTCTCGAGCATCCCCGTCGGGTCAAACAGGCGGATCATGCCCGGGGGGGCTTTGTGCTCATCCCCGCCACGGTTGCGCGCGAATTTCACCTTGCGGTTGGCAATGCGCGGATCGGACAGGCGCGCGGCCTCTTCGGTGGCGGTCTCATCAGGTTCCGGCGCCGCCTTGGCCTCATCGCTGTCGGGGGTAGCCGAGCGGGCAAAGGCGTCGGCCTTGGGGGGCTGTTTTGTGCTGTCCGGCTTGGCCTGATCTTTGACGGCCTCGGGCGCGGCGGCCTCCGGTTCAGCCTTGGTTTTGGCCTTGGGTTTGGCGCTTTTCTTGGCGGGCTTGGCGGCGGCGGGGGTCGATTTCACCTCACGCAGGCGCGGACGGCGACGGAAACCACCACCGCCGAACACCATGCCCTCAAGCTCATTCAGATCGGTGTCGCCACCGGCGTCATCCTCATCCACCAGATCATCGTCCAGCGCGGCATCAAAGGGCGACATCGTGTCATCACCCTGCCCTGCGTCTGGCTTAGACATCGCGGCCTCCTCCGGAACTTCTGCGACCGGTTTATCGGATTTGGCCGTATCGGGCGCAGGCGCGCTTGGGACCGGTTTGGCGACCTTGGGCTTGGCGGGCTGTTCCGCCTTAGCCTTGGCCCGCGCGGGTTTGGCCGGCGTCGTCTTGGCCACTGCCGGTTTGACCGGCTCGGGGGACGTCGAACTGGGGCCAGAGGCGTCCTTGACCTCGGCCTCATCCACGGCCTGCATGAAATTCGCGCTCACCATCTGGCGCGCAAAGCTTTCGACCGTGGCGGGACGCACCGCGCGTCCGAATTTCGTGCTAAAGATCGCGGCAATCTCTTGCGGGGATTTACCGCTGTCGAGTTGGTCCAGCAAAAAGCCGTCCTCAGGGCCGATCCGCAACAACCGCCCCGTTTCCCCATGCTTGAGAAAGCTCCAGCCTGCGTTTTTCTCTTCACCCGTCGTCCGCGAGACAGTCACCTTGGGGTGCAGACGATAGGATCCAGACTGGGACGCGCCGGTTTTGGCTGCGGCATTGCTCTTTTGCATCAAATCCACTCGCTCTTTCGACCAACGGGGCCGATACGCTTTGATCGCATAATTTTGATTTTTTCGCAATGAGTTGCACCAGATATGCCTCTTTTATCACAGGGGCGTTACAGGAAAACACCGCCCAAGCGACAGTTTGCCCATAGCACAGGCAAAAGGCGCGTTTTTGCCGATGCCCCGCGAAATCCCGACAATTCCGGCCATTTCCCCTAATCCGCGTGGTTTTTGACGCATTTTCGCGCTATGGCAAAAGAGATCGCGACGGAAACAGGACGACGGCGCGTATCACGCTGACCGGAACCATACGGCGCGTGGCGGGTTGTCCCAAAGATACCGATCACGTTTTTTAGAGTTTGAGCAGGATACCAGTCCAATGAAACCAATCGCATCACGCCTTGCACGGGCCCTGACCCTTGGGATGAGCGGCCTCGCCCTGATCGCGGGGATGATCCTTGTGGCCCCGAGTGCCGCGGACGCCGGCGAACGGATGGAGCGCAAAATCCGCGTCGACGGGCGCGCACGTGAATACACCGTCTTTATCCCCGATGGCGCAAGCGGCAAGGAAATGCCCGTCCTGATGGCATGGCACCCCGGCGGCGCGACCTCGGAATGGATGGAGGAAAACGGCCTCTTTCACGCCAAGGCGGGCGGCAACAACTTTATCGTCGTCTACCCCAACGGGTTCCGCCGCACCTTTAACGCCGAGGTCTGCTGTGGCCTTGCCGTGGAACGCGGCATTGACGACATCAAATTCTTCCGCGCGATCATGTCCGATCTCGCCACTGTCACCCCGATCAAGCCCAAGGCCTATGTGACCGGCTTTTCGAACGGCGCGATGATGAACTATCGCCTTGTCTGTGAAGTGCCCGAAATGATCGCCGCCGCCGCCCCGTTTGCCGGTGCCGCCCCGATGGACAACTGCAAAAGCGGACAGGTCCCGATCATGCACCTGAATGGCGCCGAGGACACGGTGTCCCTGAACGGGGGTGAGCGTGAAACCAAAAGCAAATTCGGCAGCACCTCCAGCTACCTCACCCCCCCGACCGAGGCTCTGGCCGATATCGCATCGCGCAACGGCTGCTCCAGCAGCCAGTCGACCCTGCGCATCTCGGACATCGATTCCAACTGTAAATCCTACAGCAGCTGTGGAAACGACGACGTCCTGTTCTGTGTGATCCCGAACCTCGGCCATATCTGGCCCGGCGCACCGGAAAGCACGGGCCGCCTGCTGGCGAAACTGGGCGACCGGTTCGGCCCCACCCGCCCCGACCTCAACGGGACCGAGGCGATCATCGACTTCTTTCTGGCACACTAACCGCCAGAGCCACTAAAAACGCAAAACGCCCGCTTCTTGCGGGCGTTTTTCATTTTACCAACCGGCGCGGCGGTGGGGTTATTTGTAGCCCATGCTCGCCGCGAACTGGATCGTCTCCTCAGGGATCTCGACCATGTCACGTTTCATCGTGATCAGTTTGTCCAGATCCTCAGGCGTTTTCAGCTTCAGCTTGGGTTCCTTCAGGAAGTTCGGGTTGTTCCCGAACCGTGCGCCCCGCGGACCAAGGCTGGCATAGACCGAGCGTTCCGGATGGTGCAGCTCGGCCATAGAGGCGTCGGACGTGTCGAGGTTCAGAAACTCCAACACCCGCTTCATCTGCGGGTCGAAATCGGTCAGAACATCCTCACCCCGAACGCGGATCGATTGCTCGGGCGGCAAATCGGCCAGAACGGCGGCAATGCCCTCATTCGCGGCATGCCAAATTTCGATCGGGTCGGGTTGGCGCGCCAGCCCTTTTTCTTCGCTCCGGAACAGTCCCAACAACACGTCACCAAACTTTTGCCAGTCCTGAATCGATTTGATCCAGCTCGTCGGGTTGCGCGTCAGGTGGATGAACTTGGCGTTCGGATAGGCCTCAAGCAGACGGAAGATATGGCGCGGCGAGGCGGTATAGGGCGGGCTTTGGTCCAACAGGATGCTGGGCGCGGATAGGCGTCGCAGTTCCTCAAACACATCGCGGATCGGCCACTCGACGCGGTCCACCAGCCATTGTTCGGCCTGCGCCACGGTCTGTTCGGTCTGCCCGCCGAATTTCAACTGCGCCAAGGTGCGCAACAACCCGTCACGAAACGCGCCATTCAATTGCAGGTTCGCCGGCTGATAGGCCCAGTCATGGACCGTGTCACCGACAAACATGTTCAATTCGGGAACACCCATAATGCCCGGGTGTTGGCCAAGACAGCTGCCGAACACGGAGGTAAAGCTCTTGGGAAGGGCGAGAATAAAAAGCGGCTCCGGCACATCACTGCCAGTCGCCTGAGGCTCGATTTGGTTCATACCAACTTGATAATTCATAATTTGCCTGTGTGCGAGCAAAGCCTATGGCTTCACCCGAAAGTGAGTGATCGGTGATAAAGAGCGGGCCTTTATACACGACATATAACGACAAAGCCGAGTGACAACCTTGCGTCAGCTCAAATCGCGAAACAGGCCCCAGTGTCACGCGAACGTGTTACTCGTACCCTAACTCGCGGGCAAATGTAAGGGCCTCTGGTGGCACATTCATGGCATCGGTCTGTATCTTAAGCAGTCCCGGCAGTTGCTCTACCGTCTTTAGTTTAAGACGCGGATCGCTCAGGAAATCGGGGTTGTTGCCGCCCCGCGCACCGGGCGGACCCCACCCCGCGAACACAGAATTTTCCGGATGCATCATTTCCTCAGTCTCGGCCGGTCCCATCGACAGGCCAAGGAATTCAACCACGCGGCGCATGGCGGGCACTGTATCTGTGATCACCGTTTCGCCCTGCACGCGAATCCATTGATCCTCGGGCAGTTGGCTGAGCAGCCCCGCAATCCCCTCATGCGTGGCGTGCCAGATTTCGACGGGATCGGGGTTGCGGTTCAGGCCTTGCTCTTCCTTGGCATACATATCCAACAAGACCGGCCCGATCCGCTGCCAGCCCAGCATGGATTTCACCCACCCCGTCGGGTTGCGCACCAGATGGATGAACTTGGCATTTGGATAGGCCTCAAGGATGCGCAGGATATGCGCGGGCTTGGCCGTGTAAATCGGGCTCTGATCCAACAGGATTTTCGGCGCACTCAGCGCGCGCAGATGTTCAAACACATCGCGGATCGGCCAGTTCTGGCGATCCACCAACCATTGCTCGGCGGCCTGCACGGTCTGGACCGTCTGCGCCCCGAATTGCAGTTGCGACAGCGTGCGCAGCAACCCGTCGCGAAACACGTTGAACAGCACGTCATTGGCCGGTTGATAGGCCCAATCATGCACCGTTTCGCCGACGAACATGTTCAATTCGGGCGTGCCCATGATCCCCGGATGCTGGCCCAGCATCCCGCCAAACACGGACGTATAGGTTTTCGGCAGGGCCAGCACAAAGACCGGCTGCGGGGCATCCGTGGCGGGGGTCAGCGCGTCCATGGCCATTACTTCAACCGCACCGCCGCATAGCCCAGCTCAATCGGGTCGGTCTGCCCCGAGGCCCGCAAATCCGCCGGACGCACCAGCGGCCCGTTGATCCGGTTTTCCAGATCGGGGTCACGGCGTTGCACCCATGCGGGCACGCGGAAATGGTTGCCCTGATGATAGATGGTCGAGCGCACGTTCGGGATATCCTCGATATAGCCCGCCTGCGCGCTGTCGATGTGATCGCCGAGGCCATAATAGACGTCGATCAGGTCGGTGTTTTGCCAGTTCTGCTCCATGAACGGGCGCAGCGACAGGTGCGGATAGCCCTGCGCGACAAGGTTGTTCACGTGATCGGTCAACGGCAGGAACCCCTGCTGTGTCGCGCGCTCGGTCCGAAGCATCGCGCCCAAATCCGTCACCGGCCCGATCAGATGGATATCCGTCACGCCCAGCTCCAACCCCCAGAGCACCGTCGGGTGCGACCCGACCGAGCCTGACACGAAGGACACGCGCTGCGGCGCCAGTTTGTCGATCATATAGCGCAGGAATTCGACGTTCTCTTCGGGGGTGTCCGTGACGCCCTTGATCCCGTCCATGTACTGGGTGCTGGTGTGGTCGCGCAGGAACAGCTTGGTCTGGCGGAACCGCTGGGAAAACTCGGCAAAGTGGAACTGCTGATGCTCGGGACGGCCAAAGCCAGAGATGAACACCACCAGATGATCGGGATTGCCCTGCTCAATCGCGGCGCCCCAGCCAATCATTTCAACACTCATGCTACCCCCAAACCCATCGCCGTGGCGCGCGGTGGCGCCGAGAAAATACCATTGCGCCACACCCGAACGGGGCGGCCAGTTGCCCCTAGGCAACCACAGGCATGGGGTCTCTGCAAGCCTTTGCCTCACAGCCCCGTGATATGGGCGACAGTTGTGCCCGACGCGACACTGGATTGTTCACGGCGCGGCAAAACTGTGATGTATCCCAATGTTTTATGGGCCGAAGGTGCGGAAATCGGGGGCAAAGACTGGACGCATCAAACCCCTGCCCTTTAGAACGGAAAGAGGCGTGACCCGGAGCGATTCTGATCCGGGGGTAAAAGGGGATTGGTTCGGGATGACACCATTTTTGAACGGGGCCGTGGCCCTGATTACGGGGGCAAGCGACGGTCTGGGCGCGGCGACGGCGCGGCTGTTTGGCAAGGCGGGCGCGCGACTGGTCGTGACCGCACGCCGTCAGGACCGGTTGGACACATTGGCGCGCGTTCTGGCCAACGACGGGGTTGAGGCCCTGCCGGTCGCCGCCGACCTGTCCAGCGACGCGGATGTCGCCGCCCTGACCAAGGCCGCGATTGACCGGTTCGGGCGCATTGATTTCGTCCTGAACATCGGCGGATCGGCGGGCGCCATCGGCACCAACCTGTGGGAGGTCACGCCGGAACAATGGTCCGACATCCTCGCCGCGAACTCGACCGGTCCGTTTTACCTGATCCGGCATATCCTGCCCCATATGATGCAGGCGCAAACCGGGCGGATGTTGTTCCTGTCCTCGTCCGCGACCGTGCGTCCCGTGGCCAAAACGGGGGCATATGCCGCCAGCAAGGCCGCCGTGAACGGGATGGTGCATACGTTGGCCTTGGAAATGGGGGGCCTGCCGATTGCGTTCAACGCGTTCAACCCCGGCCCCATCGACACGGCCACCTATCAGACCGTGACGACCTCCCTGAACCAGCCGCAACAGATGCGCGACATGCACCAGTCCCCCGAGGAGGCGGCGGTCCTGCCGCTCTGGCTGTGCTCGCCCCAGACCTATGGCGTCAGCGGTGAGTTTATCCATTGGCGCGACCAAGACGTCTATCCCGCCGTGCGTCAATTCGGCGCGGAAATCGGCGTCAAGATGCGCCTCTAACCCATTCAACCACCAAAACAAAACGCGCCCCGACGCATCATCGGGGCGCGTTTTTTAATGTCCAGATCGGGCGGGGATCAGGCCGGTTCGGCCTCTTGTCCGCCGGTGATTTTGGTGCCGGTAGTCTGTTCGATCACGCCCTCGACATAGCGCCACAGTTTCAGGGCCAACGGACGGTCATAGGTTGCCTCGGACGATTGGGCGCGGTCGTTCTTGTCGAAATAATACCCCGACGCGCCCGCGAAGTCCGGTGCCATGGCGAGGTTGACCAGATAGCCCGCGCTTTCCAGCGGCGAGATCATGTTCATCCGCATCCGGTCGCGCATCGCATTGCGCCGCTGCAATTGCTGCGGGCCAAGGTTCGACGTGTCCTGATCATCCTCAAACCGCCAGATTTCGGTGCGCACCGCGCCCGGCGAGACGACGTTGATGGTGACGTTGCTGCCCTGCATCAATTCGGCGAACAGGTAGGTCACCATGATCAATCCCGACTTGGCCTTGCCATAGACGGGGATTGCGCGATAGCTCAGCTCGGACTGCATATCCGCAAGGTCGAGGGCCGAGTTCTGGTGCGCCTCGGACGAGACGTTGATCACCCGCGCCTCCCCCTCGGCCGCGCGCAGCGGATCGGCCAACAGATGCGTCAGATAGAACGGCGAAATCAGGTTCAGGGCCAGCGTACGCTCAATCCCCTCAGACGTCACCTCACGCTCATTGAACACGGCACCGGCGTTGTTCAGCAGGATGTCGATCTGCGGGAATTCCTTGCACAGATCGGCGGCCAGATCGCGCACGGCAGAGAGTTCCGACAGGTCGGCCTGTTTAAAGACGCCCGGTGTGGTCTGGCTGTGCGAAGCCAGCTCTTCCATCAGGGCCTTGCCTGCCTCGGCGCTACGCGCGACGGCGACGACCTTGGCCCCCAGTTTCGACAACAGCACGGCGGCAGACCGGCCAATACCGGCGGTCGCACCGGTGACGACGGCGACCTTACCGGCCAGCGGCTTTGCCCCCGTTTCAATCGCCAACAATGCGGCAGGCATCTGGAACTTGCGCGCATCGACCTTGCCCTCGGCGCGGCCCTTGTCCACGGCGGCCTGTGCCAACGTGGACAACAGGCCCCACACGGGGCGTTTCGCGCGGAAATGCAACAGCGTCTGCGCCTTGCCCAACGACAGAACCGGCGGCGCGGGGGGCGACGGCGGGCGGACCTGAATTTCCTGTTGTTCGCAATCGGACAGGACCAGACGCAAACGGCGGAATTCCTGAAGCGCGACATCAATAGTCACCGCCTGTTCGGAGGCGACGTTGAACGCGTGCCCCGCCGCACCGGGCGTGCGCAGGGCCATCATCACCGCATCGCCCAGATCAGAGGCCGCAATCGGGTGCAGACGGTCGCCATCCCATGTGGCCCCGCCCCCCTGCATCACCGACCATGCGCGGTCGATCAGATGGGTCTGATCACGGTCAATCACCATCAACGGGCGCAACACGACGCATTCGACCTGATCGGCCACATCGCGCAGCGCGCTTTCCAGAGACAGGGCCGCCTGACGCACGGCCACATTGCCGCCCTCATCCCCGCCCAGCGGCGTGGTTTCGGTCACCATCCCGCGCGCAAGCGCCTCAGGCGCGTAGACATGTGCCGAACTGACCAGAACGATCCGCGCGACACCGGCCTTGACGGCGGCGGTGATCAAACCGGTGGTACGTTTGACTTGAACGTCGAAATCCGCGTCGCCCTGCACCGGTTCGCACAGCAACAGCGCGTCGATCCCGTCCAGCGCCTTACCAAAGGCACCGGCCCGTTTCGGCCAGACCTTTCCCGTCACGCCACGGGGCAGCGCGGTCGCCTCGGCGTCCGATCCCACAATCCCCAAGACGTCCCAACGCAGATCCAGCAATTGCTCGATCACCCGCTGGCCGACATGTCCTGCAGCGCCACTGACAACAGCTCGCATGACAGTTCCTTCCGTAAACGCGTGCGCCCGTGTTCGGGTTCACGCGGTGTTAGTGTTACCCTAGTCCAGCATATAGGCGGGGATGTTCACCGCCGCCGAGGAGTAGAATTCAAGACGGCCCAAGACCTCGGCGATGCACTGTTTGACGCCCACCTTGGGACGCCACCCCAACGCGCGCAGCTTGCGCGGCTCAAACTTGGGGATGCCGATGTTGTTCTGGGCAGCGATCTCTGCATAGGGATTGTCGGTCTTGCCGACGTTCATGATATCCCAAATCAGCTTTTGCACATCGTAGATCGTGATCGGTTCCTCGCCCGCGACAAGGAAACATTCGTTGCGCGCGCGCTCATCCTCACCGACCAGCATCGCCGCATGGCCGATGTCACTGCCGTGGGTCCATTGCATCATGTCCCACATGCGGCGCTGCATATCGAGGTTCTGCTGGTTTTGCAGGATGCTGATCACCATGTTCTCGATGAACTGGCTTTTACGGCCTGCAACCACCGTGGGACGCAGGATCGCGTATTCGATCTGATCCTTGGCGGCGGCCTCGAACACGATGTCCTCGGCGGCAATCAGGCTCTCGCCAAGGGCGGCCTGTTGCGGGTTGCCGTGGGCCATGCGCGGCGCATCGTCCAGAACCGGCCACAGGGCCGAGGACCGGTGCGGCGTATAGACGTTGTTCGAGCTGGCCATCACCAACCGTTTCACACGCCCCGCACAGGCGTTCACCAGATTGCGGGTGCCCTCAACGTTGATGGCGTCCATGGTTTCGGGCTTCATCGCGGGGGGCGGGCTGACCACAGCGGTGTGATAGACGATATCCACGCCCTCGACCGCCTCGGCCAAGGCGATTTTGTCCGACAATTGCCCCGGCACCATTTCGATCCGGTCACGGAAATTGATCCGGTGCATAGAGTCGGGCAAGGCAAACACACGCACATCGTGGTCTGTGGTCATCAACACCTCAAGGACGTATTGACCGATCGCACCCGAGGGGCCTGTGACAAGTACTTTCACGCAAATTCTCCGATAGTTCCGGCCCGCGGGGATGCGCGGACCGGACAGATCAATCGTTCAGGGCTTAGTTGTCGCCGCGACGACGGGCCATCATGGCACGCATGAAACCGGCACGCGGGTTCTGGTCACCATCACCGCCACCTTGCATCATCGGGCCACCTTGGCCGCCCATGTTGCCACGGTTCTGGGCCATGCGCTGACGCAGACGTTCACGCATGTTGCCGTTGCCGGGACCGCCTTCGCCGCCACCGCGCTGTTGGCGACGTTCGCGCAGACGTTCGCGCATCCCGCCCGAGCCACGGTTTTCGCGGCGGCTCTCACGGCGGTCCTTGAACGAGTCCTTGTAGAGCTGAACCAGAGCTTCGCCCTCGGGGTTCTGCGCGGCCTTGGCGGCGTCGATCTCTTTGAGGATATCCTCGCCGTTATCGTTGCGCTGAATCGCGGCGCGATAGCTCTCTTCAGCGGCCTTATAGTTGCCTTCCATCGCGTAGGCATCGCCATACAGGCGCTGAACCATCGGGTTCGGGCGACCGTTGCGGCGCATCTTGCCAAGGATTTCACGCGCTTCTTTCAGCTTTTTCTGCGGGATCAGCGACTGAACCAAAGCGATCTGGGCCATGGCGTTCGGACGGTCGCCACGGTTCTGGCGCATCGCGGCCATCGGGCCGTTGCCACCACCGGGACCACCACGACGGTTGGCCATGGGGCCTGCGCCACCTTCGGGACGGCTGCGCTTGGCGGTCAGGGCACGGCGGAACAGGCTCTCTGCACCGGTGTAATCCTCTTTGGCCAGCTTGGCGCGGCCGCTGGTCATCAGCAGGCGCAAGTCGTTCGGGGCCGCTTTCAGCGCGCCGTCCAGAACCTTGGTCGCCTCTTCGGTTTCGCCCAGTTGCGTGCAGATATTGGCCAGCATCACCGTCGCGCGCTGATCGCCCGGTTTGATCGCCAGAACCTGCTCCAGCTGCTCCTTGGCCTCTTCGCGGCGACCTTCGCGGGCATAGATCGTGGCCAGCTGGCTGCGGACGCGGTCCGATTGCGGGTCAACGCCCAGAGCACGCTCCAGAACCTCGATCGCCTCATCGGGTTTGTTCTGACGTTGGTGCAGGCGGGCCAGACCGGTCAGGGCCTGCATCGAGGTCGGGTTCGCCTCAAGCGCCTTGTGATAGTTCGTTTCGGCGTATTCGGGGTTGTCGCCTTGCAGACCGGCGCGCGCCGCCAACAAGGGCGCCGTGCCATTTTCGGGGTCAACCGCCATGGCCTGTTCAAAATACGACGTCGCCTCTTCCAGACGGTTGTCGCGCATCAGCGACATGCCATAGGCCATGATGGCGCGGCTGTTTTGCGGGTCTTGATCGATCAGCATCTGCAGCTCGCCGCGGGCCTCGTCGGTGCGACCCTCGTTCATCAAGCTGCGGATATAGTTCATGGCCTGCTGGCCATCTTCGCCGCCGACCTGTTCAACATTGGGGATCCATTCGTCCGAATGTGCCATCTCTATCTCCCTCGTAAACTCCGCTCATCCCAGCGGGTAAAAAGTTACGTTTTACAATTAACCAACCGATGCAACCGAATTATCCTGCTCGGCACTGTCGTCATTTACCACATCTGGTTGAGATTTTTGCGCAAAATCTGCGCGGTAGACATCCGCACCAAAGGTCGTCGCCCCCGCCGTTTGCGGCGCGATTGGCAGTTTGCCTTCGGATTGGGCCTGTTCGATAATCTGGCGTAGACCTTCGGCAAAGGGAACGGACGGGTAGAAGCCCATCTTGTTCTTGCCCTTGCTGACATCATACTGCTGAACATAGCGACGCCAGACGCGGGTGCGTTCGGGTTCCATGTCGTCGGGCGAGGCCTTGCCGATGTTGATACGGGTCATGCGGCCCATGTCGCGATAGGTGATCACGTCGGGGCCTGCGACGTTGAACGTCTCGTTGCGGGCCCCCTCGTGGAAACAGGCGCGCATGATCGCCTCGACGGTGTCGTCGATATGGACGAACTGGCGCGGCTGCACCCCGCCCTCGCCTTTGCCGAAATCGGGTTCGGGCGCGTTGGTGCGCACCATCGGATCGACCATCGGATCGCCGATCCCGTAAACCAGCGCGAACCGCAGGATCGCGTGATCATAGCCGTCCTTTTTGCCATAATGGCGCACAAGGTTCTCGCCGCCGATCTTGGTCATCCCGTAATCGGCCAGATCGTGACCGCCGTCCACACGCAGGGCGTGACTCTCGTGGATGGGCCATTCCTTTTCGGTGAACTGGTTCTGATAGGCCGCGACCGAGCTACAGAAGACAAACCGCTTCAGCGCCTTTTGTCCCGAGCACGCGCGGATCAGGGCATGCGTCCCCTCGACATTGGTTTCGCGCAGTTCCTCAAGCGTACAGGCCCCCGCCAGACGCGCGGCCATGTGCAGAACGATCCCTGCCCCATCGACCAGCTGTTCCAGCTTGTCCACATCCTCAAGTGTGCCCTCGATCACCTCAAGGTTCTCGTGCGGCGGAATATCCCCCGTCGTTCCGGGCAGGGTCAGCAGACGCAAGGAATAGCCCGCCTTCAACAACTCGGGCACCAGATGGCGACCGATGTAACCGGTGGCACCGGTGGCCGCGATATCGACCTTTTTGTTGGGGTCTTTTTCCGGCGCGGGCGGCACATAGGGCACGTGCGAGGGATCGCCAAGGAACACCTCGGTCCCGCCGTCGGGGTTCTCGACATATTCCCAGCGCGAGGCGAATTTCGCGGGCGACTTGCCACCAAACACGTTGGCGGTGCCCACGGCCAGACCCTTGGGCGTCGAAACCATCGTGCGACCGCCATAGTTATAGGGGTTGTTCATACCGTTGATCGTGACGGGCATCCAGTTGACGCCGTCCTTGGTGCGCCACATCTCGAACCCGCCGCCGACTTCGGCCAGATGCTCATAGCTGAGACCGTTCAGCAGTTTCTTGGCGGTGGGCGACGGACGGTGGGCGTATTGCAGGAACACCGACCAGTCGAAGGTCGTGGTGTAGAGCCACCCGTCATGCACGCACATGCGCCATGTATAGCCGGAAAAGATGTTATCGAACCCCGGCCCGATCCCCGACAGCGGGTATTTCATCCCATCGGGGGTTTCACGCGGGTTGCCGATCAACAGGTCCCAGCTGCCATCGGGCCAGATGCGGATCACCTCACCCGCTGCCGGACCGACCAGATTGGTGCGATCATAGCCGCCGTTCTGGATCGAACTACCGACGTATAGGGCACCGTTGAATTCCACCATGCCCATGGCGATCTCGGACAGCGGCCCGCGATAGGCCCCCTTGTCGATCACCTTGCGCCATTGCAGCGGGCCGTCGCCACAGGGCGGCGTGGTCCAGATCTGATAGCCTTCATAGTTGTTGAACGTGCCGGCATAGAGCTGCCCGTTCGCAACCGTCATCATAAAGATGCCGTTGTTCGTCGGATCGCCAAAGCCGAGGTCACAGGCGACCTCCCAATTGCCGGGCTTGGGATCGTTCGAGCGCATCAAAACGCCCGTCCGGTTCGAGTTGAACTGAATCCCCTCACCCGCAGGCGGCGCATAGAGATAGCCGTCGAACGCCACCAATTCACGGAAGGTCGAGATGTTGTCGTTGCCAATGCCCGGCTCACATGCCGGTTCGAAATTCAACCCGTCCTCGGACCGCAACACATGCGCCGCACAGCCGCGCAACACCGTCGACATGGTCGAGGCATAGAGCATCGGTTTCTCGTCCGATTTGCCCTGAAACACGGTCATGCCCCGATAGCCCAGATCGCGCGGGGCCGGTTCGCCGTGTTTGCCCGGGATCATGGGCGAGCGGTAGGCCATTTCCCATTCATCCGTTTCCGGCGTCCAGCGCCAGATCTGCCCCTGCATGTCCAGATCCTGCACCTTGGGCGGCACATCCACGGGCCACGGATCCAGTGCGGGCGGATCAATCGGCGGGAAAAGTTTCAGCAGTTTGAAAGAGTTACGGGTCATCCCGCAATAGAGACGCCCCTCGTACCAGCCCATGCCATGGACATACGCGTTCGCCGGATCGCCGATACCGTTTTTTGCCAACTGCCGGAAATTTCCGGCGGTCATTGCCGGTCCCGCTGTCTTGTCTGTCACGCTCTGCTCTCCACCTCTTGCCTGCGATATGGCGGGGTTTTGGCCCCGCGCTCAGGCATCATCTCAAACTCTACCACGCCCCTCAGGGCAAACGTTGCGCGGGGGATTCTACCACCTGCGCCTCAATCGGGGCCTCAAGCGCCCCTAAAAATGCGTCCGGCCGCAACAGCGGGAAATAATGCCCCGCCTTGGGCACCTCTAACGGGTGCGCGTCCGGTAAAACCTTGATCAACTCATCGCGACTTTCAAGGTAGCGGGAGCGCGCCCCATAGACCAGCTTTACCGGTCGTGTGACGCGACGCAACTTATCCCGCGTCAGACCCTCAGGGTCGCGGAATTCCGCGTGTGCGGGGGTGCGCTCCATCAACTCACGCCACCGGCGCATGGCCCGCGACGGACGTTGCCGCCCGCCCCCGCCAGCCTGAAGCCCCGCAAACGCACCGGCACTGGCCGCCGCGCCGCCCATGGCACCGGGATTGTCATCCTCGGCGTCCAGAAGTTCCTCAAAGAACCCTTGGGCCACGCGGGGCAATTCGCCCTGCACCTGAATGCCACGCTTGGACAGACGCCCGCGCAGGGATTCCCACGCGGAATTGTCGTTCAACGGCGGCATTTCCTGTAGTGACGGCACCCACGCATCGGCCAGCGTCAGGTTTTCGATCTTGTCCGGTGCCTTGACCGCAAGGGCCAAGGCCACCGCGCCCCCGAAACTGTGCCCGATGACATGTGCCTTTTCGATGCCAAGATGCTCCATCAACGCCGCAACATCCTCGGCCAGATCGCAGGCGCGATAGCCGTTGCCGGACATGGCCGAAAACCCGTGCCCGCGCAGATCCAGCGCCGTCACACGGTGGTTTTCCGCAAGCTTGGGCGCCACGCGGAACCACCAGAACGCGATGTTGCAAAACAGACCGTGGATCAGGACCACATCGGGGCCCTGACCGGTCTGTTGGAAATGGATCACCTGCCCGCGCAGGGATGCTCTGGGCATAATCGCCGTCCCTTACAGGTACCCGAGCGATTTCAAACGCTCTTTGATCTGCGCCTGCGCCTCGGCGTCCAAAACGGTGCCGTCTTGCGAGCCGCTGGCCTGTTCGGTGTCGCTATAGCGCGGGGTGTTCTCGGCCAGATAGCTGTCCTCAAACGTGGCCTCGCACAGCTTGCCCTCCATCTCGGACGGGATGTCCAGACCCAGCGAATAGATCGCGGTCGGGGCCACGTCGGCGATATAAAGCGGTTCCAGCGTCTTGCCCTTGGCCATGCCCGGCCCCGTGGCGATGAAAATCCCGTCGGGGTGGTGGGTGGCATAGGGCACCTGACGGTCCTTGATCGGCTGATCCGCACGCAGCACCGAGAGGAAGCTGAAATCATGCAGCATCAGCGTCAGGTCCGGCGCGCGGTCGCTATAGGCACCGGGGAAGGCGTCTTCGCGTTTGAACACGTGCTTGATCACCGGCTGACCCGTGGCGGGGTCGGTCACGGCCAGCAGGTCCTCGATCAACTGATCGCGGAAGGCCTCGTATTCGCTGGGCGGCACGCCCGGTTCGCCCGGTGCATTGGCCTTGCGGATAAAGATCGCGTTGGACGAGGACGACAGGGCATAGGCCTTGGTCTTGTCCCAGTTGATCAGCGTGCTGGCCTCGGTGTTTTCGTCCAGCGCCACGCGGCCCTGATCATCCATCGGCGTGCCCTCAACCCAGTCCAGCAGGCCCTGATGTTCGAGCCACGTGTTGGCATAGAAAATCCGACGGCCCGAACGGGTGAACCCGTGGTCGGACACGATCATGACCTGCGCCTGCGGGCCGGCCTTGTCGATCATTTTCTGAACGTAATCATCCACGTCGCGATAGTATTGCAGCACCAGTTCGCGGGTCTTGTCCGCCTCGGGGCCGGTGTATTGATCGCGGGTTTCGGGGTCGATCAGGTGCCAGCACAGGTGCTGAATCCGGTCGACACCGTCAAACAGAACGGCGGTCAGCTCGGACGGTTCTTCCTCAATCAAGGTCATCAGGATTTCGAACCAACGACGCTCGCGCACGATGTGGAAGTTGACCCAATCCTCAAGCTGGTTCTCCGACAGACCCTGAACGGCCTTGCGTTCGTGTTGCCAGTCGGTGGACATCTCGGAGGCCTTAAAGACCCCCTTTTCCTTGAGCATCTTGAACACGGGGCGCGGGTGGATCGCACGGCCCAGATAGGACCACGGCACGTAACCGGGGATCACAACGCCCTCGATCGGTTTCGCGGGGAAGGTCACAGGAAAGTTCAACGTGGTCGCGCGCATCCCGCCGTTGCTGGCGATTTGCCAGATCGTGGGCACCATCACATCCGACGACGTCGCAAGCGTATAGGTCGGTTTCGACCCGTCGCGATCCACGCGGATAAAGTCAAAAATGCCATGCGCGCCGGGCGTGCGGCCCGTGGTCATCGTGGTCCACGCGGGCGGCGTCAGCGGGTGAATGGTGGACCGCAGAATGCCCCGCGCGCCCTCTTTCATGATGCGCCCCAGATTGGGCATGATCCCCTGCTCAACCAACGGGTCGAGCATATCATAGGTCGCGCCGTCCAGCCCGATCAGCAGTGTTTTGACTTGTGTTTTACCCATAGTACCAATCCCAGATTAAGCCGAAGCCTTTTGGCCCAGCTCAACAACCGATTTCAAAATATCATCCACGCTCATATCTTTGAGCAAACGGTCCTCATCGCGGACCTTGCGGAACAGGGCGTCGCCCAGACCGTAATGCTGTTGCAGCTCGGAGATCAGATAGACCAAGCTGATCGATTCCATGCCCAGATCCAGAATTTTCGCATTCGGATCGAGGGTCTCATCCTCCAGATCCAGATCATCGGCCAGATCTTCGAAAATTTCCTGCAGAACGCTCATTGCGTCGTCGTATGTAATGGCCATCCCAAACCTCTTTCTGTGATCACCGGCCGGATTTCCGGCGTACTGCCAAAGCGGCGACCATCTGCTCGCCACTGTTTTCTACTGTGTTCACGAAAACAAGAGCACCGCTTGATTTTTCCGTGATCACGAACGTTTCGGGGTCGGTTTGTGACGGCTCTGCCGCAAAGCGGGCAAAGTCGCCCAAACCCACACCAAATGATTTTGCCGCCGCCTCTTTGGCGCACCACATCCGCGTGATGAACAGATCCCGCGCCGCGCCCTCAGGCTGGGCGGCGATATGGGCCTGTTCGGCGGGCGCAAAGGCGGTCGTGATGAACGCCTCGCCGCGCGGGGCGATGGTTTCGACGTCGATCCCGACCCCGTCATACAGGTCCGCATCCGCCGCCGCGGCCATGGCAAACTCGCCCTTATGGGTGATCGACACATGCGGCGCGCTGCCCCATGTCGCAGGCCAGATCGCGCCAAGCCGCGGGCCGTCGTCCTCGCCCGGGGCGATGACCGAGACATCGGCGGGCAGGATCGCGCCCTTCAGGAACCGGACCGCGTCCTTGGCCGCCACGCGACCGCGCAGCCATTCCCATTTGCGTTTCGCCGTCGCCTCGCTGAGGGCGGCCCAATCGGCGCGTTCCTCGGCCGACAGGGTCAGGTTCGCCAGAACCTTGGCCCAGATGCCGCCACTACCGTCCAGCAAATCCGTGCTGATCCCGTCCAGACGCGTCAGGCGCACCCCTTCGGGCAGATCGCCAAAGGGCGCAATCGGGGCGGACATGCTGTTGTTCGCGGGATCCAGACGCGCGCGGTAGAAATTATCGGGCAGGTTGAACCGTTTGTCCCACCAGCCCTCAATCCGACATTGCAGGCGCCCGTCCTCGGTCACCACGTCGATATAGCTGCGCATCTCGTCTTCGCCGATCAGCGCAATGCCGCAACGGCACCGCGCCCGTTCGCCCGGACCAAGGGGCGCGCGGAAAATCTCGACCCGTTCGACGCGGAACGGGAAGATGTGGAACGCCTCGTCCAGCATTTCCGCCGACCACACGCCGACCAATTGCCCGACCGCGTCCAACGTGATCGCATCGGTTTCAAACCGCGGCGCGTTGGTGGTGGTCAACAGGCCCTGAAACGGCATCCCGCGCAACACGCCCTCGGCCCCGTCGGTGGCCGCCATGTCCATGTTTTCAACGGCTTGCAGCTTGGGCCCGTGGAACATAATGCGCGAATAGACATCGTCCAGCGTCCAGTGACAGTCGCGTTTCGCGCCATAGGACATCGGGTCGGCCTTGGGCGCGGTTGGCAGCGCGGGGCGCAATTCCACATCGGCCTCAACCAGAATGGGGCGCAGTTTCGGCCCCTCGGCGTCACGCAGACGCACGCGGATCACGGTCGGATCGCCCTCGCCCTGCAATTCCGCCGTGGCCTCAACCGCCAGAACCGGTTTGTCCAGCGCCAGCCAGCGCGACGCGCGCACCTCTCGCATGCCGGTGACGACCAGATCGGGGCGCAATGCCGCCGCCGCCTCAGCCAAAATCTCCATCGAAAAGGTCAGCGGCACGACCGCAAGGCCCTCAATATTCGGGTCCAGTTGCGAAATGCCGCGCCCGAACGAATGGTCCTTGAGGAACGGCGCGCTCTGGGTGTCGAACCGGATTTGCGCGGTCAGGCTGACGTTATCCGGCGAGCGGTCGACCGAGGCCAGCAGCGGGAACCGCGTGCCCGCCGTCGGCGCGGCCACGGGCGCAGGTGCCACGGGGGCCGCCGGTGCGGGGGCGGCGTCACTGGAATAGGCCCCGAAATAGGCCTGCATGATGTCGCCCTCGGTCGAGACGAACCGTTCCATCGTGTCGAAATAAGATGCGACGACGGCCTCGACGCCGGTCGGGGCCGGAACTGGTGTCGGTGCAGGCGCGGGATCGGGTTTCGGCGTGATCACCTCGGCCTTGGCCGGTTTCGGCGCGCGTTTGGGCAGCTCGGTCAGCTCCATCGGCTGAATGCCCATTTTCAACACCTGCGGACGGCGCGGGCCCTTGGGTTCGGGGCGATCCACCAGCGGCGCGGCAATGGCCGACAGGTCGAAATCGACGCCCTCGACCGCCAGTTGGGCGGCGAAATGGTTGAACTGATCCAGACCCGTGCGCCCCGCTGTATCAACGGACAGCGACAGATGCGCGTCACGGCGCAGGATGTCATCGACAAAGGATGCCAGATTGTTGCGCGGCCCGCATTCGACGAAAATCCGCGCGCCATCGGCGTGCATCTTGCGGATGGTTTCGGTGAAGCGCACCCGCCCCGCCCATTGATCGGCGGTCAGTTTGCGGATCGCGTCGGGCGCATCGGCAAAGGTGCCGGTGCTCAGGCAGGAATACACCGGTGCCTCGGGCGCGGCGATCTCCATGTCCTGCAGGAAGGTGTTCAGACGGTCGGTGAAGCCTTGGAACGCGGGGCTGTGATAGGCGCGCTCAAACGGCAGGGCCTCGGCAAAACCGCCCAGTTCACCGGCGATCTTCAGTACCCAGTCCCGCGCCTCGGGCGAATAGGCCGCGATGACCTTTTGGTTCGGGCAGTTGTCCATCGCCAGATAGACGTCGTCACGCGTCGACAGATGTTCGTTCAGCTTGTCCCCATCGACCGCACCAATCGCGATCAGGGTGCCCCATGTGATCACACCGTCGCCCGACATGACCTCATAGGCGTCGTTCAGCGCGCGCATTTCCGATTGCAGTTGCGCGGGATCTGCGCGCCGCGTCACACCGGCGGCGTAAAGCGCACTGTATTCACCGGTCGAATGCCCGACCAGCATATCCGCCGACAGGCCGATCTGATCATAAAGCGCCGCAACCGCCTGATTTGCAGCGAAAATCGCCTCGGGCCCGATGTCCATACGCCAGATCGATTGGCCCTCGGACGCCTCGGTCGGCGGGGGAAAGAACACCTGACTGGGCAACAGGTTGCGCGGGTGATCCTTGAACGCGCCATCGACCAGATCGAACCAGCCGCGCATGACAGGGAAATGCAGCATCAATTCGCGCAGCATCCCGATATGTTGGCTGCCCTCACCGGGGAACATGAACGCGACCTTGCCCTCACGGGCCAGAGGTTCGGCGGTCAGGTAAACGCCCTTGCGGTCGCGCAGCTTGGTCTTGCCCTTGGCCAGACGAGCGGCGATTTTGTCCAGCTTTTCAACGGCGTCCGCCACGGATGTGGCCACCACGGCCCCGCGCAGGTCCCCGTTGCCCAATTCGGCATTGGTGGCGCGGGCGATTTCGGACAGATCGGCCCCCTCAACGAGACGCGCCTTGACCGCGCCGATGCGCGCCAACAGGCCCGCCTGATCGGCGGCGTCAATCGCGATGACCTCGCTGCTGCGGGTCAACAGGGGCGCGGGTTCAGCCGCGCCGGTATATTCCTCAAGCACCGCATGGGCGTTGATCCCGCCAAAGCCGAAGGCGTTCACCCCCGCACGGCGCGGCGTGTCGGCCCCGTGAATCCACGGGCGCGCCTCGGTGTTCAGGTAGAACGGCGATTGGTCCAGACCCAGTTTCGGGTTCGGCGTATCGACCAGCGTCGGCGGCAATGTCTTGTGATACAGCGCCATCGCGGTTTTGATCAGACCCGCCGACCCCGAGGCAGGCAAACAATGCCCGATCATGGATTTCACCGCCCCAAGGGCGCAATCGGGCGCGCTACTGCTGCGGCCCCCGAATTGGGCCGACAGGGCCTCGACCTCGGTCGCGTCACCAACGGAGGTCGCGGTGCCATGCGCCTCTATCAAGCCGACGGTTTTCGGGTCGACATTGGCGTCCTCATAGGCGCGCGACAAGGCAAGGCCCTCGCCCTCAATCCGTGGGGCAAGAATGCCAAGCCCCTTACCGTCCGAGGCGACCCCGACCCCACGCACCAGCGCATAGATACGATCGCCCGCGGCCTCGGCGTCCGACAGACGCTTGATACAGAGCAGCCCCACGCCCTCGCCCAAGAGCGTGCCATCGGCCTCTTCGGAAAACGGCTTGATCGAGCCCTTTTTGCTGAGCGCCTCAAGCTGGCAGAAAATCTGATAGATCGGCGCGGGCGTGGACGCATGCACGCCCCCCACAATCGCCATATCGCACCGCCCGTCGCGCAGGTCCACCACCCCGCGCTCCAGCGCGATCAGGGACGAGGCACAGGCCGCATCGACAATGTAATTCGTGCCACGGAAATCCAGACGGTTGGAAATCCGCCCCGTCACAAGGTTCGGCACCAGCGCGGGCGCGATTTCCGCGTTGAACGGCGGCAGCGACGCCTTGAGGGTCTTTTTCACCTCGGCCAGCTCTTCTGGCGCGGTGTCGGGGTGCAGCTGTTTCAGGATTTGCAGGAACCGGTCGACCATGATCCCGTGCTGCACCACGCTGGTAAAGCCACGGTTGATATAGGTCCCACGCCCAAGGATCACCGCCACACGGTCGCCGGGCACGGGGCGTTGATCGAACCCCGCGTCCTCAATCGCGTTGGCGGCCATTTCCAGCGCCAGAAACTGATCCGGTTCGCCGCCGTTGATCGCGGTCGGCATCACCCCATGGCGCAGCGGATCGAACTGGGCCAGATCGCCCAGAAACCCGCCCTTGGTCGTGTAAACGCGGTCGTTTTCGGAACTGTCAGGGTCCAGAAATAGGTCGCCATGCCAATCGGCGGGCGCCTCGTCCACCGCATCCACCCCATCGAGGATGTTTTTCCAAAACGTGTCCTTGTCGGGCGCCTTGGGATAGACGCCCGCCATGCCAACAATGGCAATCGGTTCGTGGTCTGCAGTCATCTGTTCGTCGTTCTGTCCAATGGACCCCGTCATTCCGCCGCCTCACGCGACCGGTCAGTCGCGTAGGTGGTGCGGTAGAGTTCATCGTCATCTTCCCACGGGCCACGGCCCCAAACGACCTCGGGTTGGGTGTCGTCGCTGTGGGTGATTTCGAACGTGCAGGCCTGAACGCCCAGTTCCGGCGGGATCGGTTCGATCCGCATCTCGGCGAACTGCGCCTTGATCTCGTCATTGACCATGCCGCCGCTGTCCCACGGACCCCAGCTTGTCGCCTTGATCACACCGGGCCAGCGCGCGTTCAGGAGGCGCGCCAGTTTCGACACGGTTTCATTCGCCGCGCCGTAATCGCCCTGTCCACGGTTGCCAAACCGCCCCGCGACTGAGGTGAAAAAGACCGCGAATTTCAACGTCTCAGGGTTCAGCGCACGGGTCAGCGTGAACGCGCTCTCGGTTTTGGTGCGCATCACGCGATCAAAACTGTCGACCTCTTTGTCAAGGACCAGCTTGTCCTCAATCACGCCCGCGCCGTGCAACACGCCGTCGATCCGGCCATAACGCGTGGTGACATCCCCGATCAGCGCGGCAAAGCCCGCATCATCGCGCACGTCGCACTGCAGATCCTCGACCTCGGCACCGAGTGCCGTCAGTTGCGCCATGGCATCGCGGATTTCGCGTGCCTTAATGACGCCCCAGAACTCGGCCTCAACCGCTTTGGGGTTCAGGGGCTGACCGCTTTCCTTGGCTGCGGTGATCAAGGCCGCCTTGATCTGTTTCTCATCCGTGATCCCCGCGATATGGGCGGGTTCACTGCCAACCGGCACGGGGGACGATCCCAGCAGGACAAAGCGCAGTTTCGCGCGTTTCGCCATGTCACGGGTGATCTTGGCGGTGATCCCGCGCGCGCCACCGGTGACAAGAACCACATCGCCATCGACCAAGGGATGCGCACCCGCGCCCGCGGTCGGAACGGTGATCAGTTCGGCAAACAGCCCCACACGACCGCCCGCGCCATGACCGATCTCGGTCAGGCCATCGCGGCGACCGCCCTCGGCCATCAGGATTTCGGCCCGCGTCGCCGGCGTAATCTCGGCCGCGAAATCAACCGCGCGGCAATGGGCGTGTTCCCATTCCTTGGCCACGGTTTTCAACAGACCGGGCGCGCCGCCATCGGCAGGGTTCAGAACCCCCGCCCCGTCAAAGCCAAACGCCCCGCCCATCGCCGTGGCGCACATCACCACGCCATCGCCGCGTTCGGAAATCACCGGACCCAGCGCGTTCAACAGGCTATAGAACCCACGCGTTGCCCGATCGACCGAGGCGGTCCATTCGGCCCGTTCCATCGCGTCGAAATCGGTCGTTTCGGCCAAGGGCGCACAGTGGATCAGACCGGCCACATTCGTGCCGAGTTGCGCCACGGTCGCGCGCAGGGCCGCGTCATCGCCCATCTGTGCGGTGGGGATCAAGGTGACCTCACCGCCTTGGGCGGTGATGGCGTCGGCAACGCCCGTGGCGACACCGGTCCCATCATCGCTCAGGACATAGGTCGCGCCAGGCGTGACCCAGGCCTGTGCCTTGGGATAGTCCAGAGCACGGGGCGTCATCACAAACCGCGCGGGCCAATCTGCAAACTCGGGCAGATCGGCGGCGGGCGCGCTGTCCACAGCGGCCAGCGGCGTCATCGCCACATGCGTGGTGCCGGTGAATTGTTCGGCGACCTCCATGAACTTGGCCACGATCCCGCGCACGGTTTTCTCGCGGCTAACGGGGCCCATCTGTTCGCGCGCGGCCTCACCCGCGTCGGCCAACAGATCACCACGCAGCGCGCCAAGGATTTCAACGCGCTTGATACTGTCGATGCCAAGATCTGCCTCAAGGTTCAGGTCGAGGTCCAGCATATCCGTCGGATAACCGGTGCGATCCGAGATCAGGGTCAACAGGGCCGATGTCACCCCATCCTCGCTCAGGCCAACAGGGGCCGGTGCCGAGGCTGCAACGGGGGCCGCAGCAACCGGCGCAACGGCGGAGGTCGGCGCAAATTGTTCGGCGACCTCCATGAACTTGGCCACGATCCCACGCACGGTTTTTTCGCGGCTGACGGGGCCCATCTGTTCGCGCGCGGCCTCACCCGCGTCGGCCAGCAGATCCCCACGCAGCGCGCCGAGGATTTCGACGCGCTTGATGCTGTCGATCCCCAAATCGGCCTCAAGGTTCAGGTCGAGGTCCAACATATCGGTCGGATAACCGGTTCGATCCGAGATCAGGGTCAGCAAGGCCGAAGTCACGCCATCCTCGGACAGGCCAACAGGGGCCGGTGCCGAGGTTGCGGCGGGGGCCGCAGCAACCGGTGCGGCGGCGGCTGGTGCGAATTGTTCGGCGACCTCCATGAACTTGGCCACAATCCCGCGCACGGTTTTTTCGCGGCTGACGGGACCCATCTGTTCGCGCGCGGCCTCACCCGCGTCTGCCAGCAGATCACCACGCAGCGCGCCAAGGATTTCAACGCGCTTGATGCTGTCGATGCCAAGGTCGGCCTCGAGGTTCAGGTCGAGGTCCAGCATATCGGTCGGATAGCCCGTACGATCCGAGATCAGGGCCAGCAAGGCGTTGGTCACACCGTCCTCGGACAGGCCAGCGGGGGCCGGAGCAGTCACCGGGGCCGCGACCGGTGCAGGTGCGGGGTCCACCGCCACAGGTGCAGGGGCCGGAGCAGGCGCGGCAACAGGTGCCGGAGCAGCAACCGGAGCCGCCGCAACAGGCATCGGCGCCGGAACAGGTGCAGTTGCAGGGGCGGCGGCGGGCATCGGCATGCCTGCCGGCAGGTCCTGACCGCTGGTCCCCAGCCAATTCATCATCACCGCGCGGTTGTTTTCCAGAAACTGCGCCATCAATTCCTGATGGCGGCGCATGATGTCATCGGACACGGGTCCCGACACGGCCGCGCCCTGAGCGCGCGCCACAGGCGTTGCGGGGGCCGCCGATGCAGCCGGTGCAGGGGCCGCAGCGGCCGGTTGGGCCACAGGGGCGGCGGGCGCGGGACGTTCGGGTTGGGACACGGGATCCTCTTCAATTCGGGCAGCAAAACCACGGCGCGCCGGTTGCCCGTCAATCGGGCGGGCGTTGGCCGCATCAATCATCCATTTCATCGCACGACGCGGATCGGGGGCCTCACTCAGGTCCCAGGTTTTCACGTCGATCTTGGCCTCCACACGGCCCTCAAACACCCGCGCAAGGTTCAGCGGCAGACCCGCCGCCATGGCCCCGCCCAAGAGGCAGAGCAACTGTTGCGCGCCGGGGCGACCCTTCATATCCGCGCTCAGCGACAGATGTTCGCGATCCCCCAGAATACGGTCGGACAGGCGCGCCAGAACGGCCCCCGGCCCGATCTCAAGGAACAGGCGCACGCCGCGCTCATAAAGGGCCTCAATCCCGCCGGTGAAATTCACCGGATCGGTCAGGTGGCTGGCCAGTTGGGCGCGCACGCTGTCGGCGTTATCGCCATAGGGCGCGGCGGTGGCGTTGCCGATCACGGGCAGCGAAGGCGCGGAAATGGCGGCGGCGTCCAGAGCACCGGCCAACAGGTCCTTGGCGGGCGCAACGCAATCCGAATGGAACCCACAGGCCACCGGCAGACGTTTTGCCGCCAGACCGGCCAGCTCTAGCACGGGCAGAACCGCCATGATCGCATCGGTGGGTCCGGCAATCACGGTCTGTTCCGGCGCGTTCATATTGGCCAGCGTTACACCCGAATTATCGGGCAGCGCGGCGGAAACCGCCTGTGGCCCCGCGTTGACGGCGGCCATCGCGCCAAGGTCATCGCCACCGGCGCGGATGATCGCATCGCCGCGCGCATGGGCCAGATGAACCAACGTATCGGCATCAAACGCCCCCGCCGCATGCAGGGCGGTGTATTCACCATAGGAATGGCCAATCGTGGCCGAGGCCGACAGGCCCATGTCCCGCAGCAATTCATGCAGGGCGACCGACACCGCGCCAATCGCGGGCTGGGCCACATCCGTGCGTTTCAGCGCCTCAACCTGACGGGCCTTTTCCGCCTCATCCAGCGTCGGGCGCGGGTAGATCAGATCACCCAGCGGTTCGGGCGTTTTGTCCATCAGCGCGATAGAGGCGTCTTCGATCACCTCGCGCACTTCGGGGAAAAGCATCGCCAGATCGCCCGCCATACCTGGATATTGCGAGCCCTGACCGGGGAAGAGGAACGCCACCTGATCGGCACTGATCGCCGGTTCACCGGCATAGAACGCGCCCATCGGGTCCAGTTGCGACAGGGCATCGCCCCCCTGCCCGATCATATCAATCGCGCGCAGAATGCGGGATGCGGCATCGCCCATGGACGGGGCCACAATCGCGAAACGGGCACCGGCACTGGCGTCGTATTGTTCTGCCAAGGCGGCGGCAACATCGGCCGCGCGCACGGATGCCGGCGCGGACGCCATGGCCGTCGCGGCGGCGCGCAACGCGTCCTGCAACGCGCCCTTATCGGCGGCGGAGAACAGATAGAGCTCATGCGTCCAGTTCTTGCGCAGGGGGCTGCGATGCTGGGGCAGATAGCCGCCGTCATATTCCTCAAGCACGGCGTGGAAGTTCGTCCCGCCAAAGCCAAAGGCACTGACGCCCGCGCGGCGCGGGGTCTGGCCGTAATTCATCCACGGGCGCGCCTCGGTCACCACGTAAAACGGGCTCTCGGGGAAGTTCGCGCCGGGGTTCGGCGTTTCCACATGCAAGGTCGAGGGCAACACACGGGTGTGCAGCGCGGTCGCGACCTTGATCATACCGGCGCAACCGGCGGCGGCCTTGGTATGGCCGATCATCGACTTGACCGAGCCCACGCCGCAGAACTGTTTATCGTCGCGGAAATCGGCGAAGGTCTTGGAAAGGCTCTGAATTTCAGTGCGGTCACCGACCACGGTGCCGGTGCCATGTGCCTCAACCAGACCGACGGTCGCGGGCGACACACCGGCGCGTTGATAGGCACGGATCAGGGCGGTTTCCTGCCCTTCGGGGCGCGGCGCGGTCAGCGACAGGTCCTTGCCATCCGACGATCCCCCGACCCCGCGCAGCACGGCGTAGATGCGGTCGCCATCGGCCTCGGCCTGATCCATCTTGCGCAGGACCAGCATCGCCAGACCCTCGGAAATCGCGATCCCGTCGGCGCCCGCGTCAAACGTGCGGCAACGGCCCCGTTGCGACAGGGCGCGGGTTTTCGAGAAGGCCAAGAAATCGAACGGGTTCTGGAAACTGTCCGCCCCACCGACAACAGCCATGTCCGACGTGCCGTTTTCGATCTCACGCGCGGCCATCATGACGGCGGCAAGGGACGAGCCACAGGCCGCATCGACGGTAAAGTTCACCCCGCCAAGGTCGAACCGGTTGGCGACCCGCCCCGCAATGACGTTCAACAAAATGCCCGGGAAGCTATCCTCGGTCCATTCGGGCAGGCGCGCCTCCGCGGTTTTGGTCATGCCCCCGTTGATCGCAGGCATGGACGAACGCACGGCATAGCGTTGCCCCAGCGGCCCCGCGCCACCGCCCACCCCGATGATCACCGAGGTACGCTTGCGCAGTTCGGGATCGGCGATATGGCCATCCTTGAACCCCGCGTTTTCCAAGGCCTCCCGCACGGTTTCCAGCGCCAAGAGTTGCAGCGGCTCAATCGAGGGCATGGAATTGGGCGGAATGCCGTATTTGATCGGGTCGAATTCCATCTCATCCAGGAACCAGCCCCAGCGCGAATAAATCTTGTCCGGCGCGTCACGGTTCTCGTCGTAATACCGGCGCCAGTCCCAACGACGCTCGGGCACTTCTTCGATCGCGTCGATGCGGTCCAGAATGTTTTCCCAATAGGCGTTGAAATTCGCGGCCTTGGGCAGTTTGGTCCCGAAACCGGTGATGGCGATATTCGCGCCCGGCCCCTCAGTAATCACCGGCGCGACGCGCGGCTCGGCCACGGCACGGTCCAGAACCGCACCCGAGGCGACACAAATTCCGTCATGAAGATCGGCAATCGTGGTCGCCTGATCATGCAGGTTCGCCACCTGCCCGATCATGTAAACGCCCAGACGTTTCTGATCCTCATCCGACACGGCGATCAGGCGCGGCGCGCCGTCGACCTTGCCGAACTCGGGGTTGCGATCCATGCCCTTGGACGCGATACGCGACCGGCCCACGTTGAATTCCTCAAGCGCGTCCTTGATCGCATCGGGGTCCATGTCCTGACCACGCAGGTCGGCCTTGACCGCGAAAAACTCATCCACAATCGGGCTTTCGACTACGCGGGTCGCGTGACCGGGGCCGGATTCAAGCAGCATCGTGCGTGAAGAGTTCAGCGCAAGCTGTTGATAAGTCGGCAGAACCGCGCCCGCCTCAATCGCCTCTTTGGTCAGGATATAGGCAGTGCCGACGACCACGCCGATCTTGGCCCCACGCGCGGCCAATTCCGCACCCAACGCCGAAACCATCGCGCCTGACACATCGTCATGAACGCCACCGGCAAACAGGATTTCACAGTCGATATCGCCCGTCGGACCATAGTGATCCAGAATGGCATCAACCGCCTGTTGCCACAAAACGGCGGATGTGCGCGGACCCACATGGCCACCGCATTCACGGCCCTCGAAAATGAACCGGCGTGTGCCGCTTTCCAAAAACAGGCTGACCAGACCCGGCGACGGGACGTGCAGATAGGTCGGAATGCCCTGTTTCTCCAGCGCAAGCGCCTGATCTGGACGTCCGCCCGCGATCAGGGCGAAATCCGGTTTGTGTTCCAGAATGACATCGGTCTGTTCGGCGCGCAGGTCGTCGTCCACGAACCCGAGGATACCCACACCCCACGGCGCATCGCCCACCTTGGTCTTGGTCGCGGCCAACAGGTCCGACGCCGCGTCCTTGCGCATCAGGGCCAGCGCCAAGAACGGCAACGCGCCGCCATCGGCCACGGCCTTGGCGAACTCGGCGGTGTCCGACACGCGGGTCATCGGCCCCTGAATGATCGGGAAACGGGTGCCGTTTGACGCGGCCAGCGCGCTGTTCTCGGCCAGCGGTTTTGTCTCTTGCGCCAGTGCGACCAGTTCACCCGACTTGCGCGCAATCGCGTCCAGAGCCGCGCCAACACGGCCATAGGTTTTCGCAAAACGATCGGCAAAAGCGGCGTCCTGCCCGACCAGCCAGACGCTGGTCTCGGGCGCGGTCGGATCAACGGCGGCGTCCAATTCCCGCAGGAAGGTCCCCGGATCGGATCCGGGAATATCATGGGCCTGCAACGCCTGCGCGGCCTTGTGATCGGCGCGCCAGAACACGCGGGTCGCAACGCCCACATCATGGCCCAACAGGTTGGTTTCGGACCCGTCCATGCGCGAAATCGCGCGGGCAATCGGGGCCGGCGTGGCGGCCTCGGGCATCAGGGCCAGTTGCCAATCCAGAACAACACCCTGCGCGCCCGCAACGCGCAGCGCAGACGCCGAATGCGGGCCAACACCGCCCATGGCAATCACCGGCAGGGTCGTGTCGCGCACCATGCGCTGGGTCAACAACAGAGAGGTCTCATCACCGACGCGCCCGCCCGCCTCATGGCCCTTGGCGATCACGCCGCTCACGCCCGCGTGTTCAACCGCGGACAAGGCCGTGGCGTCGGTCAGTTCGACCCAAATCTCGGCATCGGGGTTCAGGGTGCGAATATGGGCAACCGCACCATCCAGTGCAGAATCATCATCCAGAATCAGCGCGACAACCGGCAATTCTGCCAGAATCGTCAGATCGGCGGGCAGCAAACCCTCAACCGCACTGGCCCGCAGCTTGACGCCCCACGATCCGCGCGCATGTTTTGCAAGACGAAGGATTTCGCGCCGCACAGCCCCGTCAGAGGCGCACGAAAATTCCAGATTGAGCAAACCCGTGTGTCCGGCACGGCTTGCCGCAATCGCCACGTGCGAAGACAAATCATTCGCAAGGCTGGTTCCGAAAATGCGGAAACTGCGGCTTGATGTACCCATTATAAACTCCTGAACTTGCCCAATTTTCCGGCAAACCCTGCGGCATAACCGGGCAAAAACCTCTAACCCTACAACGCAATCACACCACGGTGTCGGGCGGCCAATTCATGACCGTTTCCTGCCCGATAACGCCTGACGTGATCCCCATTTTTCCGGTCAAACTCATGATCACTGTTTTGTGAGCTTTGACCAGCTAAGACCCTGCTTCTGTTACCTTTACCTTGCCGCCCTGCCCATGTGGCGGTCACACTTTGAACTAAACGAGACCACAAAGTCATATTTAGCATAGCAATCACATGGAAGTGTAACAAGTTGTATGGCCTTTTTATGGCGCAGAGCCCTTTTTACATGGGTGCGCCCAATTATGAGGCACCTCCCACTGGGCGCCTGCCTGCCGAATGGCCAAGTTTTACGTACCCTGCCGCCCATACGCCGTTTTGGAGCGCCCCGAAAAGGGCAGCGCCCAGAGATTTTCGGGCGGACCTATCAATCACTTATCCGTGTATCACGAACTTTACAGTTTAACGAATTTTCTGTCTCAACGTGCGACCTTTCTCTCACAATAGCGGGATTTTTGGGCGTATTTTGTCAATCAACCGACAAACCTAAACGGGTTTCTCTGTCCGCTTGGCCACATTTCGCCGACGCAGCATTTCTGCCACAGGTCTCTCCGGCCAAGTGCCACGAAAAACGGCTGCACACCGATCTGTGCATTAACGCGCTTGGCCATGACCGCGCTTGGCGGTAGGTTGGCCATATTGACGCACCCTGACCACCCACATCCGCCAAAGACACGGGTTTTCAATGCGTTAGACCAAACACCCATGGATGAGACCAATGGACCGCTCCACCTCTGCCGCGTTCTGGCGCGGCTTGCTTGATGTTTTGCCCTTTCTGCTGATCGTGGTGCCCTTTGCGGTCCTGTTCGGCGTGGTCGCGCGCGACGCGGGTCTGAACCTGTTCGAAGCAATGAGCATGTCGGTCCTTGTCATCGCGGGCGCGTCCCAATTCACCGCGCTGGCCCTGATGCAGGATCAGGCGCCTGTCCTGATCACCGTGGCAACGGCATTGGCCGTGAACCTGCGGATGGCGATGTATTCGGCGGCCTTGGTGCCCCATGTGGGCAAGGCCCGCCTCGGCACCCGCGCATTGATGTCATACCTGATGGTCGATCAGGCCTTTGCCGTCGCGGTGAAGAAATACGAAGAAACACCCAGCATGACCCTGCCCGAAAAGCTGGCCTATTATTTCGGGTGCATGTCGATGTTGGCACCGCTGTGGTATCTCTTTTCCCTGATCGGGGCCTTGGTGGGTCAGGCGATTCCGGCGGAACTGTCGCTCGATTTTGCCATGCCTGTGTGTTTCATCGCCCTCACCGCCCCCCTGTTGCGCAGCGCGCCGCATGTGGTCGCGGCGATTGTGTCGGTTGTGATGGCTGTGGCGTTTGCGTGGTTGCCGTGGAACCTTGGCCTGTTGGTTGCCGCCGCCCTTGCCATGATCGCGGGGGCGCAGACCGAACTCTACCTCAACCGCAAACGCGCCGCCCAAGAGGTGACGGTATGATCGACACCACCACCTTCTGGACCGTCACCATCCTGATGGCGATTGGCACGTTTTTGATCCGGTTTTCGTTCCTTGGCATCCTTGGCGGACGGGAATTGCCCGCGTGGCTGATGCTGCACCTGAAATACGTGGCCGTGGCGGTGTTTCCCGCCCTGATCACGCCGATGGTGATCTGGCCGGACGCCACGGGCGGCGCGATTGACCCTGCCCGCCTGATCGCGGCGGCGGCGGCGTTTCTGATCGGTTGGCGCTTTTCGGTTTACGGCGCGATTTTCGCGGGGATGGGGACGCTTTACCTGATGCAGTTCGTCTTGGGCGCGTTCTAAGCCCCTGTTTGGGCTTGCACATCGGGGGTCAGACCGGTTAGGGCCAAATGGTATACCATTTGACGACCGAGGCCCCCATGACCATTCCCGCCGCGCTGGACGCTTTGTCCGCCGTTTTGTCTGACCGTCTGGACACCGGCACCGCCCTACGTGAGCAACACGGCCAGAATGAGGGCTATTTCCCGATCACGCCCCCGGATGCGGTCGCCTATCCGATCAATACAGATGAGGTCTCGGCGATCATGCGCCCCTGCCACGAACACGGCTGTCCGGTGGTGGCCTACGGCGCGGGGACGGCGCTTGAGGGGCATCAACTGGCCATTCACGGTGGGATCGCGTTGAACTTTGCCAAGATGAACAAGGTTCTGGCGATCAACGCCGAGGACATGGATGCCGTGGTCCAACCGGGCATCACGCGTGAGGAACTGAACGCCGAACTGCGCACCACGGGTCTGTTCTTTCCGGTCGATCCGGGCGCGAACGCGTCGATCGGCGGGATGGCCGCAACGCGGGCCAGTGGCACCACCGCCGTGCGATACGGCACGATGCGCGAAAACGTTCTGGCGCTTGAGGCCGTTCTGGCGGACGGCACCATCATTCGCACCGGCACCCGCGCGCGCAAATCCAGCGCGGGCTATGACCTGACCCACCTGTTGGTCGGGTCCGAGGGGACGCTGGCAATCATCACCGAACTGACCGTCCGGTTGCAGGGTCAGCCCGAGGCGACCTCGGCCGCAACCTGTTGTTTTGAAACGGTGGATGACGCGGTTAACACGGTGATCGCCACGATCCAGACCGGCGTTCCCATGGCGCGGATCGAACTGATCGACCCGATGATGGTGCGCGGGTTCAACGTCTATAACGGCAGTGACCTGCCCGAAAAACCGCATCTGTTTGTGGAATTCCACGGCTCGGAAACCGGCGTGGGGGAACAGGCCGAAACCTTTGGCGAGATCGCCGAGGGCTTTGGCGCGACCGATTTCAAATGGGCCACCAAGACCGAGGACCGCAATGCGCTCTGGCGGATGCGGCATCAGGCGCACCATGCGGCGGGGTCTCTGGAACCGGGCAAGCGGACCCTGACCACCGACGTCTGCGTGCCGATTTCCCGTCTGGCCGAGGCCGTGGGCAAGGCCGCCGAGGACAGCAAGGCCATGGGCCTGACCTGTGTGATTTTGGGCCATGTGGGCGACGGCAATTTCCACACCGGCATCCGGTTTGACCCTGACAACGCGGATGAGCGCGCCCGCGCCATGGCGTTTAGCGCACAGTTGAACGAACAGGCCATCGCCCTTGGCGGCACCATCACGGGCGAGCACGGCATCGGGATTGGCAAGATGAAATACATGCAGGCCCAGCACGGTCACGGCGTCGATGTCATGCGCGCGATCAAGGTGGCGATGGACCCGACCAACATCCTGAACCCGGGCAAGATCCTGCCCCCTGTCGCCTGAGGTGCCGATGGCCGATCACACCCTAGCCGACCAGATCGCCGATCAACTGCGCCGCGACATCCTGCGGGGCAAGCTGAACCCCGGTGACCCGATCAAGGAACGCGACAACGCCGCCGAAATGGGCGTCAGCCGCACCCCCATGCGCGAGGCGATCCGCATTCTGGCCAAAGAGGGTCTGGTCACCCTGCGCCCCGCCCGCAGCCCCGTCATCGCCGCGCCCAGTGCCGCCGCTATCCGCGACCACCTAGAGGTGCTGATCGCGCTGGAAATCCTGTCGGGCCGTCTGGCCTGTGCGCGCGCCAGCAGCGACGAGATCGACGCCATCGCCCTGATCCACGACGAACTGGTCGATGGCTATGACGATATGGACCCGCTTGAGGCGTTTGAATTGGACATGCGGTTTCACCGCGCCATCGCGGCGGCGGCGCATAACGACGCCCTGATCCACACGCATTCGGCCTATCTGGCGCGGATGTGGCGGGCGCGGTTTCTGGCGGCGCAATCGCGGCGCAACCGTGAACGCGTCCTTGGCCATCATGGCGAAATCGTCACCGCCCTGCGCGCCCGCGACGCCGAGGCCATCGCCCGTACAATCGAAACCCATCTGTCCGACCTGATGTCGGCCATTGACACTTAACCCGAGGGAAACGCATGAAACTTCTCCGCTATGGCCCCGCCGGTCAAGAACGCCCTGCCCTGTTGGACGCGGACGGGATTGTCCGTGATCTGTCCGCCCATGTCAGCGATTTCGCGGGCGACACCGCCACCACCGCCGCCCTGTCCAAACTGGCCGAGATCGACCCGACCACCCTGCCCGCCGTGGACAATCCGGGCAGGATCGGGTCGCCGGTTGCCCGCGTGCCGAACTTTTTCTGCGTCGGTCTGAACTATGCCAAACACGCGGCCGAGTCTGGCATGGACCTGCCCACCGAACCGATCCTGTTTTCCAAGGCATCCTCGGCCCTGTCCGGTCCCAATGACCCGATCATCCTGCCCCGCGGGTCGGTGAAATCGGATTGGGAGGTAGAGCTTGGCATCGTTATCGGCGCCCCTGCCCATTACGTGTCCGAGGCCGACGCCCTGTCCCATGTCGCGGGCTATTGCACCATCAACGACGTGTCCGAGCGCGAATACCAGATTGAGCGCGGTGGCCAGTGGATCAAGGGCAAATCCGCCCCCACCTATGGCCCCGTCGGCCCCTATCTGGTCACGCCGGATGAGGTGGGTGATCCCCAAAACCTTGACCTGTCGCTGTCCTTGAACGGTGAGGTCGTGCAGAATTCAAACACGTCTGACATGATCTTTGGCGTGGCGGAGATCATTTCCTACATGTCGCGGTTTATGCTGCTGCAACCCGGTGACGTGATTGCGACCGGCACGCCCTCGGGCGTGGGCATGGGTATGTCGCCGCAACGGTTCCTGCGCGCGGGCGATGTGGTCGAGCTTGAGGTTATAGGCCTTGGCCGCCAACGCCAAGAGGTGCACGCGTCCTAACCCCTTGCGCGGGCCTGTCCGTCAGGCCCGCAGCAGATCGCCGATCCGCTCCAGCGCGCGTTCGATGTTGGCTAGGCTATTGGCATAGGAAAACCGCACGAACCCCTCGCCCATGGCACCGAAACTGGTGCCCGCAACGGTCGCGACATGGCCTTTGGTCAGGAACAGGTCCTGTGCCTCACGCGCGTTCATTCCGGTGCCGGAAATATTCGGGAACGCATAAAACGCCCCCGCCGCATCGGCGCAGCGCACCCCGGGCAGGTCGTTCAGACCCGCGACGATGAACTGGCGACGGCGGTCGAACTCGGCGACCATTTCATGCACCGCGTCCTTGGATCCCGTCAGCGCCGCCAGACCCGCGAATTGCGCGGACGCATTCACACAGGAATGGTCGTTGATGCACAGGCGCGTCACCTGCTCCACCAGTTGATCCGGCCAGACCGCATAGCCCAACCGCCAGCCCGTCATCGCATAGGTTTTCGACCACCCGTCCAGCACGATCAGACGGTCGCGGATTTCGGGATATTGCAGCAGGCTGACATGCTCGCGCCCGCCATAGAGCATCTGGCTATAAATCTCGTCCGACATCAGGGCTACATGCAGATGGTCCTGCAGCCCCGCGACCAGCGCGTCAATCTCGGCCTTTGGCGTGACGCCGCCGGTGGGGTTGGCGGGGCTGTTGATGATGATCAAACGGGTGTTTTCGGTGATCTGCGACAGAACCTTTTCGGCGGAAAAGGCAAAGCCCTGATCCTCGGACAACTCAATCGGCACGGGCGTTGCGCCGGTGTATTTGATCACCGATTCATAGATCGGAAAGCCGGGGTTGGGATACATGATCTCGGCGCCTGGTTCGCCAAACATCAAAACCGCAAAGAACATCGTCGGCTTGCCCCCCGGTACGACAACGACATTGTCGGGGTTGACCGGCGCGCCGTGGCGGGTTTCCAGATCCTGCGCGACCGCCTCACGCAACTGGGGCAGACCGTTCGCGGGGGTATAGCCGTGATGCCCGTCGGCCAGCGCCTTGATCCCCGCCTGAACGATATGATCGGGGGTTTTGAAATCCGGCTGACCGATGCCAAGGTTGATGATGTCATGCCCCTGTGCGGCAAGCGCGTTGGCGCGCGCGAGAACCTCAAACGCGCTCTCGGTGCCCAGACGCGACATGGATGCGGCCAGTTTCAACATGCGAAAATCCCCCCGTTCAAATCGGCAATGCCCGATGTATCGCCGATTAAACGGGGAAATGGTATACCGAAATGACCAATACGGGGATCAGTCCAGAGGGACCTCAATCGCCTTGATCACCGGCGGCGTGTCGGGTCGCACACCGCGCCACCACAAAAACGCCTCGGCCGCCTGTTCGACCAGCATCCCCGCCCCATCGACAACCTGCGCTACGCCCAAATCCCGGGCGGCGGCCAGAAATGGCGTCAGACCCTTGCCATAGACCATGTCATAGGCCAGCGTCACGCCCGCAAACGCGCTGTCCGGCAGGGGCAGACGATGACCACTTAGGCCAGTTGAAGTGGCGTTGATGATGACGTCAAATCCACCGGTCACATCGTCGTAGGCACAGCCGGTGATCGGCCCGTGCGCGCTCAGACGTTCGGCAATCGCGCGGGCCTTACCGACAGATCGGTTCGCGATGACCAGTTCACTCACCCCCGCCTGCGCCAAGGGAAGCGCCGCGCCACGCGCCGCACCGCCCGCACCGGCGATCAGAACCCGCTTGCCCGCCAAGGGGGTGTTCAGGTTGACCTCAATATCGCGCAGCAACCCGATCCCGTCGAAATTCTCGGCCACGATGCGCCCGTCAATCACCGACAGGCAATTGGCCGCGCCGGTCAGGGCCGCGCCCTCCCGTCGTTCATCGGCCATTTCATAGGCGTCGACCTTGAACGGGATGGTGATGTTGATCCCCAGACCACCGGCGTCAAAGAAATCGCGCGCCGCCTCGGCAAAGCCGTTCAACGGGGCCGAAAAGGCCTCATAGCTCATGTCCTGACCGGTTTGCGCGGCAAAGGCCTGATGGATTGCAGGCGATTTGGAATGGGCAATCGGGTTGCCGAAAACGGCATAACGGTCGGTCATAGGATCAAACCTTGGCGCAAAACAAACGTGTCACGGACCCAAATCCGCGCAGGGCGGGGTTAAACCACCCTGCGCGCAATTGATCAACAGATACGCGGCAGTTGTTCGCCAACCAGCATATCGACGATGCGCGCGCCCCCGAACAGGGTGCGCATGGTGACGCGACCGGCCTCACCCGCATGGGCGCGCCCGATCACAACCGCATCGCGACCTGCATCCGTGGCGCGCATCGCGGCCAGTGCGGCGTCGGCCTCATCCGCCGGAACGAAGACAACCAACGTGCCCTCATTCGCCAGATAGAGCGGATCAAGGCCCAGAATTTCGCACACGCCCTTGACCTCGGGCCGCAGGGGCAGCGCGGTTTCCTCAATCTCGATGGCCAGTTTCGCGGCCTCTGCCATTTCGTTCAGGGCCGAAGCCACGCCGCCACGGGTCGCATCACGCGCCGCACGGGTGTTCGGTGCGGCGGCCAGAACCGTCTGCATCAGATGGCCCAAACCCTGACAATCCGACACGATATCGGTGCTCAGCGCCATGTCGCCCCGTGCCGCCAGAATGGCCGCGCCGTGATCGCCCAGAACGCCGTTCACAATCGCCACATCTCCCGGTTGGATCAGGTCGGCGGACAGGTGGACATCGGGCGCAATCACGCCCACACCCGCCGTCGTCACGAACACCTTATCCGCGCTGCCGCGCCCGACGACCTTGGTGTCGCCGGTGACGATGCGCACGCCCGCCTTGTCGGCCTCTGCCTTCATGCTGGCGACGATGCGTTCCAGCAAGGCGATCTCGGTGCCCTCTTCGATGATAAACGCCGCCGACAGCCACAGGGGTTTCGCGCCCCCCACGGCGAGATCGTTGACCGTGCCGCAGACCGCGATCTTGCCGATGTCGCCACCCGGAAACTCAATCGGATCAACGACAAAGCTGTCCGTGGTGAACGCCAAACGCGCGCCCGGTTCCTGAATGGCGTCGTTCATCAGACGCGCCTGATCCTCCATCGAAGCGGGTTCGAACACGGAAGTGAACACATGTTCAATTAAGTCGCGCATCGCCTTGCCCCCGCCCCCATGGGACAGGGTCACCCGTTGATCGCGCAGCTTGGGTCGGGACATCATGTTCATTCCGCCACCTCGGACACGCGCGCGCCACCGTATTGATAGTATGCGGCACAGGCGCCCTCGGAACTGACCATCAGCGCGCCCAGCGGCATTTCAGGCGTACAGCCCTTGCCGAATTGCGGACAGGCCACGGGCTTGATCCGGCCGGTCATCACCTGCCCACAGGCACAGCCCTCGGGCTCTTCAACATGGCGCGGACCCGCACCATAGCCGATGCCAAACTTTTCCTCGGCGTCATGGGCGCGGTATTTCTCGCGAATGCGCAGGCCGCTGACGTCGATCTCGCCCAAGCCGCGCCATTCAAACGACGGGCGGGTTTCATAGACGTCGTCAATCGCCGCAATAGACACGGGGTTGCCGTGATCGGGCACCACGCGGGAATATTGGTTTTCAATCTCGGCGCGGCCATCGCGGATTTGCTCCAGCACCATCAGGACCGATTGCAACAGGTCCAGCGGTTCGAACCCCGCCACGACCAGAGGCTTGCCGTAATCGCGCGCGATGAACTGATAGGGTTCGATCCCGATCACCATCGACACGTGGCCCGGCCCGACAAAGCCATCAAGGATCATATGCGGATCGTCCAGCAGCGCCTTAAGGGGCGGCGGCACCGTGATGTGGTTACAGAAGACGGTGAAATTGGTCAGACCTTCGCGCGCGGCCTGTTGGATCGACAGCGCGGTCGAGGGCGTTGTCGTCTCAAACCCAAGGCCAAAGAACACGACCTCCCGATCGGGATTGCGCCGCGCCAGTTCCAGCGCGTCCAGCGGTGAATAGACCATGCGGATATCTGCGCCGTCCGCCTTGGCCTGCAGCAGGCTCTTGCGGGTGCCGGGCACGCGCATCGCATCGCCGAAGGTGGTGAAAATCACCTCGGGGCGTTCGGCCAGTTGCACGCATTCATCCACGCGGCTGATCGGCAGAACACAGACCGGACAGCCCGGACCGTGAATGAATTCAATGCCTTCGGGCGTCAGCTTGTCCAGACCATAGCGGAAAATCGCATGGGTATGCCCGCCGCAGATTTCCATGATGTAGACCGGCTTTTCCTTGGTCGCGCCGATCTGATCGACGACCGCGCCGATGCGCTCCAACAGGGCCTTGGCAGCCTTGGGATCGCGAAATTCGTCTGCGTATTTCATGCCTCTGCCCCCTCCTTCATGGCCTCTTGACCTGCGGCCATCGCCTCAAGCTCTTCTTGCACCTCGCCCAAGGCATGTAGCGCCTCTAGGGTCGCGGCCGCCTCGTCCTCGTCGATGCGGCTCATAGCGAAACCGACGTGGATCAACGCCCATGCGCCGACCAGATCGCTCAGCGGGCCGTCGGCGATACAGGCGACGCTGACCTCGCGGCGCACGCCCGACACGTCGGCCATGGCCATCAGGCGGCTTTCGTCCGTGATTTCAACGATTTGCCCAGGGATGCCCAAACACATGCCTATTCCTCCTCATCATCGGCGCCTGCCGAGGCGCGACTTGGTTCCGCAATGCCATAGCGGTCGATTTTCGCCCGCAGGCCCACCCGCGACAGGCCCAGTTCATTGGCCGCGCGGCTTTTGTTCCATTTCAGACGGGTCAGGGTTTCGCGCAGGATGCGCATCTCGATCTGTTCGACCCGATCCTTAAGGGTCCCCTCACCGACCAGAACGGTGTCCAGACGTTCATCCGTCCCCTCATCCCCCGGTGCGGCCTGCAAGATGTGGCGCGAGATCAGTTCGGGCCCCAGAATGCTGGCCTGACTAAAGATCAACATGCGCACCATCTCGTTTTCCAACTCGCGCAGGTTGCCGGGCCAGTCATAGTTCTCCAGAAACTTGACCGCATCGTCGGACAGACCGTGCACGGGTTTGCCGTGGGTCGAGGCCGCGTCGAACAACAGGCTCTGCGCCAATAGGGGCACATCGCACCGCCGCGCCCGCAGCGAAGGCACCGCCAGAACCGCCATCGACAGCGCATAGTAAAGATCACTGCGAAACGCGCCGCGCGCGACCTCTAGGCGCAGATCCTTGGACGAGCCGGTCAACAGGCGCACGTCCGATCGCAGTACCTCATGCCCGCCGACGGGGCGGAAACTGCCGTCCCGCGCGAACCGCATCAGCGCCAGTTGCAAACGCGGGCTAAGGTCCGCGATCCCGTTGATGAACAGCGTTCCGCGATCCGCCTTTTGCAGCAGCCCGACCTTGTTCGTCTGGATGCCCTGCACCGCCCCGCGCCGCGCGCCGAACAGTTCCAGTTCAAGGATTTCGTCCTCAACCCCGATACAGTTGATCTCGTGAAACGGCCGGTCCGAGCGCAGCGACCCGTAATGCATCGCCCGCGCCAGCGCGGTTTTCCCCGTCCCCGGTTCGCCCGAGATCAGGACCGGCACGTCAAAGCTTGCGAATTGGCGGGCCTGCGCGATCACCGCATTCATCGGCGAATTCGGACCGCGCAGCACGTTTTCGAACCCCAACCCCTCGCGCAGCGCCTTACGTTGCTCTTCGAGCTTGGTTTCCACGTTGCGCGACAGGTATCGCATTTCCAGCGACAGCCGTTCGTGATCGCGGTTCAACCGGAACAGATCGGCCGCGTTTTTCGCCGCCATGACCAGTTGATCGGGATGCCACGGTTTCGTCAGGAACTGATAGATGCCCGCGTCATTGATCGCGGCGATCATGTCGCTGGTCTCGGTATAGCCGGTGATGATGACGCGGATGGTTTCGGGCCACCGGTCGCGCACCCCGGTCAGGAATTCGACCCCGCTGCGCCCCGGCATCCGCTGGTCGCAAAAGATCACCTGCACGAAATGCTCTTCCATGATCTTGGTCGCCTCATCCGCGTTCAATGCGGTCAGACAGTCAAAATCATCCTCCAGCGCCATGCGCATCGCCTGAAGCGAATGCGCCTCGTCATCAACCAACAGGATGCTTGGCAACGGGTCGGACATGGTTATTCCGCCGCCTCAGCGTTCGATTTGGCCGCAAGGTTCGTGCGCAGCCACGCCAGCCAATCCTGCATGCCCTCGCCCGTGCGGGCCGAAACGCGGATCACCTCAATGGTGGGGTTCACGCGGCGCAGGTTGGTTTCATAGAGGTCCAGATCAATGTCGCAATGCGGCGCCAGATCGACCTTGTTCAACAGGGCAACGCGCGCGGCGGTGAACATATCGGGGTATTTCAACGGCTTATCTTCGCCCTCGGTCACCGACAGGATCGCGATCTTGCAATCCTCACCCAGATCGAATGCCGCCGGACAGACAAGGTTGCCGACGTTTTCGATAAACAGGATCGAGCCCGCCTGAAGGTCCAGATGCTCCATCGCGTGGCCGACCATATGGCCGTCCAGATGACAGCCCTTGCCGGTATTGACCTGAACCGCGGGGGCACCGGTCGCACGGATGCGGTCGGCGTCATTGGCGGTCTGCTGGTCACCCTCGATCACGGCCAGCGGTTGATCGCCAAGCGCCTCAATCGTTTTGCACAGCAGGGTCGTTTTCCCCGATCCGGGCGAGGACACAAGGTTCACCGCCAGAATGCCGCGCCCACCCAGAACCGCGCGGTTTACGTCGGCATAGCGGTCGTTTTTCGCCAAGATGTCGGTCTCGATCTCGATCAACCGGTCCTGCGTCATGCCGGGCACTTCGGTGCCAGCGGGGCCGTGGCCGAAATGGATGTCACCGCTGTGGTGATGGTGGTGCCCATGATCGTGGTCATGGTGATGATGATGATGCCCGTGTCCATGCCCGTGCCCGTGATCATGGCTATGGGCGTTGCCCTCGACGCTTCCGGTTCCGCATCCGCATACAGTGCACATCAGACCACCTCCAAATCTTTGATCCGCATTTCATCACCGGCGGTCGGCATCAACTTGCCCCCGCCGCAGGTCGGACAGGGATCCAACCTGTCCTGAATTTCCACCTCGGCCACGCAATCATAGCACATGGCCCGCCCCGGCAGGTCGATCATGATCAGCTTGGCCCCCTCGGCCACACTGCCGCGCATGACGACGTCAAAGGCGAATTCCAGCGCGGGTTTTTCCACGCCCGAGAACCGGCCGATTTCCACGCGCACGGTCTTTATCGCCTTGATCTCGTGCTTGGCCGCCTGATCCTCGATGACTGTGCGAATACCCTCGCACAGGGACATCTCATGCATCCTCCAACCCCTTTATCGTCAGTGGCACACAGGGATCCATCAGTGCCAGCGCCAGCGGCACCAGTCCACGTTGCCCATTGGACAGGCTGTCCAAGGTCTGATCAATCGCACCGCCCGTTGCCAGCATGTGATCGGTGGGCGTGATGCGCGAAAACGCGGTGACACGCCCACCATCGGTGCGCGCCCGCACCGCATAAACCCCGCGCGCTGCGGGAACAATTGCCACGCCATCCGCGCCCATGCGCACCACGGGCACCGTGCCAATCAATGCCGATTGCACGTCCAGCACCCGCGCCACGGCCCGCCACAGGGGGGCACGACCGTGCGTCTGCGCAATATGCGTCAGGACCGGATGATCCGCGTGACGCAGCGCGGGGGAATTTTCGACCGCGCCAGTGTCCATGACCGTGGCGTCGGTCACATCACGCAGGCCGCTTACCGCCGCCACACCGGGCGCAAACCGGTCATTGATCGCGCGCAAAACCGGCGCAACCCCTTGATCTGACGCCAAAAACGCCTGAAACCCTGCGACCGTATCGGGAAAGACACCCGCATCGCCGAACAGGGCACGGCGCGGGGCCTGCATGTTGGGGCGCGCGGGCGTCAGGCCCAGCATCTGCGGCCACATCACACACAGGCGCATCATGCCCTCGCGCAGGATTTCTTCGGCGATGCCGTCCATGCTTGCCGGACGATCAAACGCCAGACGCAGCGCGGTTTCCTGCGCCGCGCGGCACAGGTTAAAGATACGGGGCAAGGTCGCGATCACCTCATCCACGTCACGCCCCAGCACCAGCCGTTCAATCGGCACCGGTGCCGGACGCGTGACCGTCAGACGGTCCATCGCGATGGCCTGCCCCGTGGTCATTAGCCCGCCTCGCCCTGCGGAGCGGCCTCTGCCCCCTCGGACAGACCACCGGTGATCACCTGACGGCGCGTCGGGGTGGTGTCGATCGGGGCCTCATCGGCCTCTGCCTCAGCAGCAGCAGCAGCGGCAGCTTCGGCCTCTTCGACGGCGGCGACCTCGGCCTCACGCGTGGCGCGGATATCGGCGCTGCGGTCGGTTTCGGCGCGGTGTTCCTCTTGGAACAGGGCCACCATCACCGCCGCCGCGACATCCACGGCCTGCGCTTGGGTTTTGAAGTCGTTCATCGGCGAGAACAGCGAGCAGGCCTTGTACCCCCCCACCATTTCACGCGAATTATGGATGAACTCATATTCGCCCGACGGGAAGGACATGTACTCCTTTTCCCCCGCCTTCAGGTCCGACCAATCCTCACCCTCGGCGGGCAGTTGGATCAGGTTCATGAACCACGGCGAAATCAGCACGCCCAACGGACGCCCGTCGACCATCTGAAACCCGACCGCCTGAACGTGCAACAGCTTGTTCACCAAGGGAACATCGCGCATTTTGCCGTGCCAGACCTCATTGAAATCAGAGACCAGCAATTCGGTGCGACGCTCAATAATCGAGGCCTCAATCACGCTCTGCGCGCCGGGGTCCTCGGACACAAGAAACTGTTCCTTGGGCGCATCGCAATTGGGGCATTTCCAATCGTCAGGCAGGTCCAGAAACGCGGTGCCCGGCAGGACCTGACGGGTATCATCGCCCTCTGCCGGATCGTAGGGCGTCCAGCAGATTTTGCACTCCATGATGGCCTGTGCGCTGATCTTGTCATTGGCGCCCAGGAACGAGCCCTCGAAACCGCTCATCGGATGGCCTCCAGAACTTCGACCAGACGCTCACCGCTGTCTTGCAGGTCTTCGCCCGCGGCCTCAACCACGGCAGGCAGGGTGGTGATTTCGAACGTGTCCAAAATCAGCGTGTCCATCGAGTTAAAGAACTGGACCCGCCACACATGATCCAGCGCGGTCGCGGTCACACGGCAGTTGCCATAGCCGCGCGACAGCATCGTGACCGAGCCCTCGCCCAGTGCCTGATCCAACCAGACCAGATCGGCCTCGGTATGGGGCAACAGGGTCAGGTTGATCACATGCGCCTCGGCGGCGGGATCAAAGTTCGCGGATTTATCCAGCATTTCGACCAACAGGGGCGGTGCGTTCACCACCTGCGGGTTCTTGGGGGCATCGTGGCCTTGGCCCGCACGTTTGGCAACAAAGGCGCGGTCGCGCGACAATTGTGGCACCGGACCGACCTCAATGGCGTCCATGTCCGCGCTGCTCAGGACCCAGACGCCTGCAAAGACGCTTTCCTGTGCGGCGACGGCGGGGATGCCGTGCATGCGGATCGACACCTCGCCCTGCCCCATGGTTTCGGCGATCAATGCGCGGTTCGCAGCGTCCAGATCGCGCAGGTCGAATTGCACGTTGGCCATGCCTTGGGCGACCGACAGACAGGCCGCCGAAATCTCGGCCAGCATCCCCAGCGCGGGCGCCAGTTCAGGCGAGGCCTCGACCTCGGGGATGTGGTGCGAATAGGACCGCATGTCCTGCGGCATTTGCAGATACTGCAGTTCTGCGCCGTCCTCTTCGGGCGGTTGCGAGCCCGGACCATAGCCGGTGGGCGGTAGGTGAAAGTTGCTTACCATCTGTGTTCCCTCTCCCTGATGTGGCGCTTATTCGGCGGCGACGGGCATTGACAGGATTTGCGTGATCCGCGCGACGTATTCGTCCCAGTCGCGCACCTTGGCGATGCCGCTGACGAACTGGCCATCGCGATAGAACAGCAGGCTGGGGGTTTTCAGAACCTTGACCCCTTCGCGCAGCTTGGTTTCCACCGCGTCACCGGCCACGGCGCAGTCGAATTTGCCCTGAAACGCCATTTTCAGTTCCGGCAGGATCACCGCCACATCGGCGGTTTCCAGATTGCGTGCCGCGTCGCCGGGCACGAAAATCACATGGGCGCCGTCGCGGCGGGTGAATTCGGTGATGTCGTTTTCGTTGTCCAGAACCGGCCAGCCGAATTCGGTGGTCAGTCGGTCAATCAATGGGTGTGTCATTGGTTGCGTCTCCCTAATCTGTGTGCTCAGCCGGTGCTGCGCCCTGCGGCGGCAGCGGCGGCGAGATGTGGCGGTAGTTGCGGCCCGCGGGCCTCAAGATCGGCGAAAGCATCCCCAAGCTCATCGCCCTGCATCAGCGCGCGCAGACCATCCAGCGCCTTGCTGATGTTCTGCGCCTCGGCCTCGGTGATCTCTTCGCGCGCGGCCCCAAGGAACGTCAGAACCCACGCCCCCACCGGCACGGGGCCGGTCAGCGACAGGTCGATCAATTCCTCGGTCCGGCCATCGGTGGCGCGGGCGGCGATCCCGTCCACCGACAGGATCTGCATCGGAACCCCAACGCACATGTCAGGCGCTCTCGGGGAAGAAACGGTCGTCGCCCGTGCGACAGGCCTCTTCCTCGCTGGGGCGGCCGTCTTCATAGGCGCTGCGCAGGATCGACGCATCGGCCAGCAGGCTCTGGTCGGCGCGGCCTTCGCTATGCGCCACACCCCAGTCGTCGAGAATGCCAAGCGCGACCTCGATCGCGGGATCGATCTGGGCGGCCACGATGTCGCGCAGGCCCCCGCCGTAATCCTCAAGCTCTTCAGGCTGACAGCCGATCAAGACCATGGTTTCGGGGCAATAGCCCATCAGTTGCGCCGTCGCGATCACGTCCTGAAAACCGGTCTGGTGCAGGCTCATCTTTTTGGCGCCCATGAACGAGGGCACCTCGTCGTTGTGCACGATCTTCATCTCGCCCGGCTGCAGGCCGTAATCGACCGCATCGAACACGATCATGCGCGATGCCTCTTCGAGGAACGGCAGCAGGTACAGCCCCTGTGTCCCCCCATCCAGCAAACGCACGGTATCATCGAAACTGCGCAGTTCGGACAGACGCTCGACGCAACGCACGCCAAAGCCCTCATCCGCCCACAGGACATTGCCGATCCCAAGGATCAGTGTCTCAGCCATATTTTCCTCCCTACCCGGTCGTATTTTTCGGAATGCGGCCTTCCGCATTGGGTACAGAGTGACAATATCCCTGCCAGTTTGGGGCATGACAGAAAATTAACACCTGAGAGTCAGTTTTGGCATGCCTTTGAATACAATGCGTTTTTACCCCTTTTGCGACCTATACGGGCATAGGTATGTGCAAACATGGTAACCACTTTTCCATATTTTCGGAAACTTAAATGACAAAAGGCGCACCAAGCGGTGCGCCTTTTGCCTAATTTAGCGACTGATTCAGTCTTACTCGGGGCTGTCGTCCTTGAACGTCCGGTGCCCCGAAATCATGGTCGAGACCATCGACTGACGGCTCATGATGTCCTCGCGGATGGCCGCGTAGATGTGGACGATCATAAAGACCACAATGAACCACATGCCCAGATGGTGGTAGGTGTGCAGGATCTGCGTGTTCCCCACCAAACCGATCAACCAGCCCATGACCTGATCCGGCAACGAGCCTTGACCCGCGCCTTCGGCATAGAGCGCCCAACCGGTCAGCAGCATGAACGTGGTGCCCAACGTCATAAAGAAGAACATCGCGATCTGTGCCAGCGGGTTGTGACCCACGTATTTCTTGGGCTGCTTTTCGATAAACATGTACCAACGCAGCTCAAAGAACACCTCTTGCCACCAGTGTTTGTTCAGGATCGGAACATAGAACAGCTGGCGCGCGTGGTGGTTGCCGACAAAGGCCCAATAGATACGGGCAAAGAACCCGACCGTCAGGATCTGGGCCGCCGCAAAGTGCGCGAACCGGATATAGCCCATGACGAACTGATAGGTCGCCTCGGCAAAGTTCATGGTGGGCAGCGGGCTGGCGATGAACCACCCCGTTACACACAGGACCAGAATACAGGCCGCATTCACCCAGTGCCACAGACGGACCGGCCATTCGTAAACGAACACAGAGGTCCGTTTACGGATGCTTTCGATATCGTCCGCCGTTGCGTCACCCGCCAATTGCGCGGAGGGCAGCGGCTCTACACCCGGGTTTGGAACGTGAATCGTGTCCTCGGCCATGGCTCACTCCTTGCGGCGCAGAGTGCGCAGCCCAAAGAGAGCGCCCGCAAGGGCCAGAACGCCAACGCCGTGCAGCGGCGACAACAGCCAATGCGCAACCCCGTTGCCCAGCACCGGATCATGTCCGGTGTGAGCCAATACGGGAGCGGCGGCCAGCGATGCAAAAGTTACAGCAAACGCAAGTTTCTTCATGGTGGCCTCCTTAGCGCACTTTTACGTTGGACAGCTCTTCACCGTCCGGCGACATCACGTGGGTCGAACAGGCCAAGCAGGGGTCAAAGCTGTGCAGGGTGCGCAGGATTTCGACCGGCTCGTCAGGACGCTCCATCGGGGTATTCATCAGGCTGGCCTCAAACGCACCGATGTTGCCTTTGGTGTCCCGCGGGCTGCCGTTCCAAGTGGTGGGAACAACGCACTGATAGTTCTCAATGCGACCGTCCTTGATCTTGATCCAGTGACCCAGAGCACCGCGCGGTGCCTCGGTCATGCCAACGCCCTTGGCTTCTTTCGGCCAGGTCGAGGGATCCCACTTTTCAATGTTGGCGGTGCTTTCGTCGCCGTTCTTGATGTTGGTCACCAGCTTGTCAAAGAAGTGCTTTTGCAAGCGGCCACAGTATTCGCTTTCCAGAGCACGCGCAGCCGTCCGGCCCAGCGTCGAGAACAGCGCATCAACGGGCAGGTTCATGCGGCCAAGGAAGCCGTCGACCTGATCCTTGATGTCTTCGTGACCTTTGGCATAGCCGACGATGTAGCGGGCCAGCGGGCCAACTTCCATCGCGTGACCACGCCAACGCGGTGCCTTGATCCACGAGTATTTCGCGGCTTCGTCCAGCTCTTTGATGTTGGTCTTGGTGCCTTTGGCGTTCGGACCCAGTTCAAAGTTCGGCTCGGTGATGCCATCCCACGGGTGCAGACCTTTGCCAGCCTCACCATAGGTGTACCACGAGTGATCGACGAATTCCTGAACCTGCTCGGGGTCGCGCGGATCAACGTCGTGAACTTCGTTCAGGTTGCCGTTGATGATCGCGCCACGCGGCAGGTGCAGCTGCTCGGGGCTAAAGTCGTTCGGGTTCTCGGGAATATCGCCATAGGCAAGACAGGCCTTGGACGACAGACCGCCCCCATAGAGCCAGTTCTTGTAGAAGCTGCCGATGGCGGCAACGTCGGGCAGGTACACGTTCTTGTTGAACTCGATACATTTGTCGATGATCGAGCTGACAAGGTTCAGGCGTTCCATGTTGATCGCGCCAACCGCACCGGTCGAGTGAACGTTGATCGGGCACGGAACACCGCCCACCAGCCAGTTGGGGTGCGGGTTCTTACCGCCAAAGATCGTGTGGACCTTGACGATTTCTTTTTGCAGATCCAGCGCCTCAAGATAGTGGGTCGTCGCCATCAGGTCCGCCTCGGGCGGCAACAGATAGGCGGGGTTGTCCCAATAGCCGTTCTTGAACAGGCCCAGCTGACCGCTCTCGACGAATTTCTTCAGACGGTTTTGCACGTCACGGAAATAGCCCGGCGAGCTGAGCGGGTGGCTCGGGCTGACCTTTTGCTGCAGTTCCGAGGTCGCCTTGGGGTCAGCGCGCAGAGCGTTGACCGGGTTCACCCAGTCCAGCGCATGCAGGTGATAGAAATGCACGACGTGGTCGTGGATTTCGAGGTTCAGCTGCATCATGTTCCGGATGCTGTTGGCGTTGTCGGGAATGGTGATCCCCAACGCGTCCTCAACCGCACGAACCGAGGTCAGCGCGTGCGTACCGGTGCACACGCCGCAGATGCGTTCCGTAAAGGCCCAAGCATCACGCGGGTCACGACCCTTGAGGATCACCTCAAGACCGCGCCACATCGTGCCGGTCGAAACCGCGTTGCGGATCACGTTGTTCTCGTCAACGTTCACTTCGCACCGCATGTGCCCCTCGATACGGGTCACGGGGTCAACGACGATACGTCGGCCCGTGTTGTCGAGGTCAAAGCCGTTCGGCGTTACTGTCATGGCTTATGCCTCCTCTTTGCTCGGCGCGGATTGTGTTTTCTTTTGCGCCGCCTTCAGCGCGGACACGGCGGCATGTGCGGCCACACCGGCCCCCACGACACCAGCGGCAGCAAGGCCGACCTCATCCGCGTTTTTCTCGACCCCGAATTGGGTCAGATCGGTCACCCGATCATAGAAGCTGCCCTGATCCCAGAACCCGTCTTCCGAACAGCCGATACAGCCGTGGCCCGATTGGATGGGGAAGGACACGCCTTCGTTCCAGCGCACAGTCGAACAGGCGTTGTACGTGGTCGGGCCCTTACAGCCCATCTTGTACAGGCAGTAGCCCTTGCGCGCGTTCTCGTCGTCCCATGCCTCGACGAACTGACCGGCGTCAAAATGCGGACGGCGATAGCATTTGTCGTGGATACGCTGGGAATAGAACATCGCCGGACGGCCCTGACGGTCCAGTTCGGGCAGACGGTCAAACGTCAGCATATAGGTGATCACGCCGGTCATAACCTCGGCGATCGGCGGACAGCCGGGCACCTTGATGATCGGTTTGTCGGTGATGACCTTGTGCACGGGCGTGGCTTGGGTCGGGTTCGGCTTGGCGGCCTGAACACAGCCATAGGACGCACAGGCGCCCCAGCTGATGATCGCCTTGGCGTCTTTGGCCGCATGGCGCAGCTTTTCGACAAAGGGCTTACCGCCGGTGATGCAGAACATCCCGTCTTCGTTCAGGGGCGGGTTGCCCTCAACGGCGAGAATGTAGTTGCCTTTGTATTTCTCGATGGTCTCTTCGAACGCGGCCTCGGCAGCGTGACCAGCAGCGGCCATCAGAGTGTCATCGTAATCAAGGCTGATCATCGACAGAACCACATCCTTGGCCAGCGGGTGGGCCGAGCGGATAAAGCTCTCCGAACAACAGGTACATTCCAGACCATGAACCCAGATCACCGGCGTACGCGGCTTGGTTTCCATGGCATGGGCAATTTTCGGCACAAAGCTGGGCGAAAGGCCCAGAGCTGCCGCTGTCAGCGAACAGTATTTCATGAAGCTGCGACGGGTGATCCCCTGGCGTCGCATGACATCATAGAAGGTTTCAATCTGGCTCAATGCTGGCCCTCCCCAATGCGGTTTCCCGTTCGGGATGCAAATGCATACATCCGTACAGGATGCAGTAAGCCACCGGAGCGCCCTGAATCGCAAAACTATGATGCAAGTTTTGGCGAAATTAAAATTCGTCGTGAAATCAGTTTGTTACATGGATTTTGGACGGCCTGACGCGGATGTGACCGGATGGGTTGCAACCGGCTTTGCACCCTTGTGGTCAATGGCTTTTCACCTGCGACAAATACTGCACTGCGGCAATTGCGCCGCCGGTCCACATGGTTCATTTGCGACGCCTAAAGGCACCGCGCCGCCGCAATCACCGCCTGCCCAAGGGCCAGACCGCCATCATTGGCCGGCGTTTGTTCATGGAGCATGACGGTGGTGCCTGCCAAGGCATCGACCAACATCTCCAACAGCACCCTGTTCTGGAAACACCCGCCCGACAGGACCACGGCCTCGGCCCCGCTCTCGGCCATTGCAGTCCGGGCGACATCCGCAAAACATCGCGCCACCCACTGATGAAACGCGTGGGCCAGATCGGCGACCTTGGCCCCTGCCGCGCGCTCGGCGCACAGATCACGGATCATCGCGGATGGGTCCAATGCCCCGTCTACCACCGTTGCAACCGGTATCTCGACACGCCCGCCATCGGCCGAACGCGCCAGCGCCTCCAGACGCATCGCCGCCTCGCCCTCAAAGCTCTGCCCATCCGGACAGATCCCGAGGACCGCCGCGACCGCATCAAACAACCGCCCCATGCTGGACGACATCGGGGCGTTCACACCGCGCTCTGCCGCCATCCGCGCCATGGCCAGCGGTTTATCCCCGAACAACCGGTCCGCCTCCTGCGCCAGACCCGCCTGATCCAACCGCACCAGCGCATTGCGCCACGGCTCGCGCGCGGCCATATCCCCGCCGATCAGGGGCGCAGGTTTCAGATACGCAAACCGGTCAAACCCGTGGTAATCGCCGATCAGAACCTCGCCCCCCCACAGGGTCCCATCCGCGCCCAATCCGGTCCCGTCCAAGATCAGCCCGACCACCTTGCCGCCGTCTAGGGGCCAGCCGTTCTCTGCCATACAGGCCGCCAGATGCGCATGGTGATGCTGCACCTCTTCCAGCCGCAAACCCTCCCGATCCGCCCGCGCCTTCCCGTGCTTGGTCGCGCGGTATTCGGGGTGCAGATCGACGGCCACAACCTCGGGCCGGTGATCAAACAGGGCCGCGTAATCCGCATCCGCTTCGACAAAGGCATCCCACGTCAGGGCCTCATCCAACTCGCCCAGATGATGGCCCAGCAACGCCTGCCCGTTCTTGATCAGACAGATCGCCGATTTCATCTGCCCGCCATAGGCCACCACCTGCGGCGCGCCCTCAAACCCCGGGGGCAGCGGGATCGTCCCCGGCACCTGCCCCCGCGCACGGCGCAGCACCATCCGCCCCGATGGCGTCAGGGCCTCAACACTGTCATCCAACCGGCGCGCAATATCGCGGTCGTGCATGACAAACCCGTCGACAATCGGGGCCAGTTTTTCGCGCGCCTCTTGGTTGCCGATCACCTGCGGCTCGCCCGACAAATTGCCCGAGGTCATCACCAAAGGCCCGCCCACGGCACGGATCAACAGATGGTGCAGCGGCGTATAGGGCAGCATCCACCCCACCATCCCCTGCCCCGGCGCGATCCCGCTCGGCAGGCGCGCCTCGCCCTCCTCCAGCACCACAATCGGCGCCGCTGGATCGCAAAGCGCCTCGCGGCCCCAGTCGTTCATCAACGCATAGCGCTCAATCGTCTCCAGTTCCGCCATGACGGCCAAGGGCTTTGCGGGCCGCTGCTTGCGCGCCCGCAACGTGGCAATCGCCTCGGCGTTCAACGCGTCACAGACCAGATGAAACCCGCCGATCCCCTTGACGGCCAAGATCTGTCCCGCCCGCAACCGCGCCGCCGCCTCGGCAATCGGATCCCCCTCCGCCTCGGGCTCAAGCCAGACACGCGGACCACAGTCGGCACAGGCCACGGGCTGGGCATGGAACCGGCGGTCGGCGGGATCCTCATACTCGGCGCGACACGCCTCACACATGGGAAAACGCGCCATACTGGTCATCGCCCGATCATAGGGCAGCCCCGAAATGATCGAAAACCGCGGCCCGCAATGGGTGCAATTGGCAAACGGGTAACCGAACCGGCGATCCCCCGCATCCATCACCTCGCCCAAACAGGCATCACACACCGCCGCATCGGGCGTCACCCGCGTCTCTGCCCCCGCACCGCCACTGGCGACAATCTCAAACGGCCCCGCGAACGCGCCCTCAACCTCGACAACCTCAACCGCATCCACCCGCGCCAACGGTGGTGCCTCGCCCCTAATCGCGGCGACAAACGCATCAACCTGCCCGCCCGAGGCCCCGATCAACACCCCCTCGGCGTCATTCCTGACCCAACCGGAAACCCCGAACCGACGCGCAACCCCCCAAACAAAGGGACGAAAGCCCACGCCCTGCACCTGCCCGCGCACACGGATTTCCACGGCCCCGCTCATCCGCGCGCCTCTTCAGCTTGGTCAAAATACTCCGGGGGGGGCCGCAGGCGGGGGGCAGCGCCCCCCAGCGCGACCAGCCAAACGCACGCCGCCATCAATGCACCGTACAGACCATACAGGGGTCGAAACTGCGCACGATATGCTGAACCGACAGGGGGGTATCTTCGCCCTTTTGCACCGCCGCGCCGACCAAGGCCGCCTCGACCGGCCCTGCCACGCCACCCGCATCGCGGGGGCTGAAATTCCATGTGGTGGGCGCCACGATCTGATAGCTACTGATGACGCCGCCCTCGATCCGGATCCAATGCCCCAGCGCCCCGCGCGCTGCCTCGACCAGACCGACGCCCTCGCCCTCACGGGGCAATTCGACCCGATCCATGAACCGCGCCTCGGGGTGGATGTCGGCCAGCAGGCGCTCCATCTCGATCTGTGTCAGGGCCAATTCCAACAACCGCCCGCCAACACGTCCGACCACCCCGCCACGCCGCGCGAGGTCGCGGGCCAAGGGATGGCCAACCACAACCTGCCGCGCCAGCGCGCCGGTCTCAAACACCTGCCCGTTCAGGCGCGGCGCCTTGCACCAGCTATAGGCGTGTTCGCGCATGTCCTCATCGGGCAAGGTCTCGCCCCGTTCGGGATGGGCACCCTCGCCTAGAACCCATGCGTGGCTGTGATCCTCAACCATCCCCGACAGGTCCAGCGGCGACAATACACCGTTGTCCCATTGACCCGAGGCAAACACTGGCCCGTCATTGGTGGGATAGGCCCCAAAGGACAGATACCGCCCCTGCCCGCACCCATAGTCCGCCAGCCCCAAATCCCGCGCGACCGTGGTAAACAGCCCCGCATCGCCGCGATCCCAGTTCAGGAACGCCTCTTCCGAGCTCAGGGCAGCAAATTCCTCAACCCCCGCGCCAAACACCGTGTCCTCCAAATACCGGCGAAACGCGCGCAGGCTGGCCCCTATACGCACCTTGTCGCGCGCGGTTGGGGCGCGGGTCACGCCGCCCGGCTGAATGGCCAGGGTATGGGGCCACTTGCCGCCCAGCATCCCGACAATATGCAACAGCTGCGCGCGCGCCTCGGTCGCTTGGCGCAGGGCCGAGCCCTCTAATGCTGTAAACCGGCGCACCACCTGATCGTGCCACGCGCGCCCCTGATAACCCAAGCGCGCGAAATCGGGCATGAAGAACAGGTTGAAATGCACCAGATGGTCGGACACGTTTTCCACCGCGTGCAACAAGGCCGCCACCCGCGCCCCATCGGGCGGGGGCATCACACCGGCGGCATCGGCCAAGGCACGCGCGGCGGCGGCAGATTGGCTGATCGAGCAGATCCCGCAGATGCGCGGCGTAATGGTCAGCGCATCGCGCGGCCCCTTGCCCAGCAACATCCGCTCAAACCCGCGAAACAGGGGCGAATTCACATAGGCCGAGGACACGCGCCCGTCCGCCACATCCAGACGGATTTCCAGATCGCCCTCAACACGGTTAAAGGGCCCGACCAGCAGTTGGGTTTCGCTCATGACTTGGGCTTTCGCAAGGTGGGGGGCACCGAGATGCGGTCGGCGGTGGCGTTGACGCCGATCCGGTGGGGCGTTGCCGCCTTGGACAGGCTGGCCAGCGTCATGAACCACGCCTTGGGCATATCGGATGGCAGACCCACGGGGATGCCCGCGAATTTCGGCGTTTCGGTGAACCCGTGGCCGGGCTCCTCAAATTCGGGCGCGGTACAGTTGATGCAGGGGTATCCGGCGCGGGTGCAACTGCCCTCGCCGTTCCATGTGCGGATGTTGCAATCGCCCACGGCTTGGGTCCCGACACAGCCCAAATGCTCCATCATACAGCCCATCTCGGACAGGTTGGTCGCGCTGGCCTTATATTCATAGAACTCGTTTTTCGGACAGGCGTGATGGACCAGATGATCGGCGTAAAACCGGGGCCGCCCATAGCCGTCCAGTGCCTCTGGCGTCATCTCACCGGCGGCCAGCAACAACAACGTGTCGGTCACCCAATCGGGATGCGTGGGACAGCCCGCGACGTTGATCACCGGCATTCCACCTGTGGACAGGAATTCTGCGGGCAAGGCCCCACCCCGATGCGCGCCATCATATTGCACGCCAATCGCGTCCGACGGGTTTTCCCCCGCCGAGGGCACGCCGCCGTAGGTCGCGCAGGTACCCACGGCCACCACATATTTCGCCTTGACCGATAGGGAACGCACCCAATCCAGCATCGAGCGTCCGGTCCCCGCAAGGATGTGATAGCGCCCGGTCCCGTTCGGCCCGCGCACGATAGAGCCCTCGATGCACAGAATGTCGAGCTCTTGCTCGCCCGCCTCGATCGCCTCGAGCATCCGGCGCACCGGTGCGCCGGTCATTTCGCTGAGCGACGGGTGCCACAGGAACGACAATCCCGCCCCGTCCAACAGGTCCATCACATTCGGGTCCTCGGCACAGAGCAGCGACATCGTACACCCGCCACAGCCCGCCGATTGCAGCCATAGAATATTCATCGCACAGCTCCCGCAGCGGAGGTATCAGGCCCCGTATTCGGCAAGACCATCCGGAAACAGGCCCCGCCCAAACGGCCCCCCTCGCCCAGTGACAGTGTGCCGCCGTGCTCTTCAACGATTTTGTACGAAATGGACAATCCCAAACCGGTCCCCTTGCCGACGTCTTTGGTGGTGAAAAACGGGTCAAAGATAGTCGTCGCGATTTCGGGCGGAACACCGGGCCCGTTGTCGCAGACCGTCACAATCGCCTGATCACCCGCTGTTTCAAAGGTGATATCGACCGCCGGACTGTCCTGCCCCTGCATCGCGTCGACCGCGTTTTGAACAAGGTTCATGATCACCTGTTGAATATGGCCCGGACGGCCGAACACCATGCATTCCGCATCCCCATGATAGGACAGATCGAATTCTGATTTCTCCCCCCGCGCGACCCAGTTCGTCGCGATCTGGGCCACCTTGGCAATGTCAAAGCGCGACATCTCGCCCGCGCCCTCGGCGGAGAGACGGCGCAGGTCCTCAACGATATCACGCACGCGTTCCGCCCCGTCGCGCGCGCCCTCAATCGCAAGACGCATGTTTTTCAATTCGCGGTCCAGTTTCAACGACTTACGCAGTTCAATCAGGTCCTGTCGCGAGGCCCCTTTTTGCACCTTGTCGAAATAGGTCTCAAACCGCGAGGCGTATTTTTCCATCGCATGGGCGTTGGCGTAGACAAAGCTGATCGGGTTGTTCAACTCATGCGCCACACCGGCCAACAGACGCCCGAGCGAGGCCAGTTTCTCGTTGCGAACCAGATGGATTTGCGTGGCCTTGAGGGCGTCGTGGCTTTGGGCCAGTTCGGAATAGGCGCGGCGCAATTCCCCCATGGGCCGACCGGTCAGAACCGCGCCCGTTGGTTTGCGCCGCCGGTCCAGACGGGGCGAGACGCGGATTTCCACCGCCTCGGGGCCGTTTGGCGTGGTTAACTCGGCCTCAACCGTGACCTCATGACGTTCCTGGATGGCGCGACCAAGGGCCTGCATCAGGCGCTCTTGCTCGGCCCCCTCGAAAAAGGCCGATATCGGACAGCCGGTCAGATGCGCGATATCCAGTTCCAGCGCACGGCACAGCGAGGTGCTTGCATCCGCGATCGACCCGTCCTTGTCCACGACCACCAGAAAATCGCTGATCGAGCCCATGATCGACGCAGTAAAGGTGCGCAGCGCCTGCAATTCGATATTCTGCGCCTCAAGCCGTTCCTGATAATCCACCAGTTCGGCATAGGTCTTGTCCACGGCCTGTAGAACGTCGCCCCAAACGGTGTCGTCCATATCGCCGGTCATGCCGGTAAAGGGATTGTCGAATTTGGGCTGCATGGCGGTCCTCTTTCGGGGATGATAGCGGGCAATCCCGCCCCCGAAAAGGGGCCGCTTAGGGGGCGGACAAAAGGCGCGGCTTGGGCGCGAATTTGGTGCGCGCCATCTGGCGGCCATCGGCGGCACTGACCGCATAGAACCGCACCCGATCGCCCGCCCGCATCAGGATCGGGTCATCGCGGGTCTGATCCAGCAGACAAACCGGCGTCTGCCCGATATAGCGCCACCCCGACGGCCCCGCCGCCGATGTGACCGCCGCCTGACGCCCGCCGATGCCGACCGCGCCCGCATCAACCCGCGGACGGGGCACCGCCAAACGCGGTGTGTGCAGAACCTCGGGCAGACCGCCGAGATAGGCAAAACCAGGCGCGCCGCCCGCCATGTAAACGCTGTAGGTCGCGCTGGCATGCAGGGAGATCAGCGCGTCACGCGACATGCGTTTGGCATGCGCCAGCGCGTCCAGATCGACACCGACATCGCCCCCATAGACCACCGGAATATCCCACATCCGCCCGATCAACGCCTGATCCGGCAGGTCGGCAAACCGGTCCTCCAGCCCCGCGCGCACATGGGCAAAAGGCACGGTTTTCGGATCATAGATCACCAAGAGCGCATCACAGGTCGGCACGGTTTCGACAACACCGTCCAGGGGCTCCTCGCGCAGGCTCTGGGCAAGGGCAATGATCTTGTCCTCCGCAGGCGCAGGACCGTTCGCGGCCACCCGCAGCGACAGGGCGCGGTCCCCACAGGGATGGACGAGCAAAGCAGCTTGGGTCACGGTCACCTCGGTCTGGATTAGGACCTTAGTATTACGACCCTGATCCCACCGCGCAAGCCGCCGAGGGCGAACCTATCCTATTGAGATCAACCGCAAACATTTGCGCATCCGATTTCGCACCGAACCGTGCATCCGTATATGTCGCGCCACCCGCGCGGGGCCTCAGCCGTCCAGCGCGGCCAGCAGCGCCTCTAGCTGATCCAGCAGGGCCTCGATGTTGTCCACGCCGATCTTGGCCTCGATATCCGCGTAAATCTGCGCGCTTTCGGGGGCGATTTTGTGGATAAAGGCGCGCCCCTCATCGGTCAGATGAACCAATGTCCGCCGCCCGTCCTTTTCGTCGCGAACGCCTTGAATAAACCCGCGTTTTTCCAGCGTCCGCATGATGCGCGTCAGGGACGGCGCAAGGATCGAGGCCTGTTCGGCAAGGTAGCTTGCATCGACCTGATCCACCTCTTCCAGAACACGGATCACGCGCCATTGCTGTTCAGTGATGTCATGCGCAGCCAAGAGCGGGCGAAAGTTTTCCATCACCGCCTCACGCGCGCGCAACAGCAAAATCGGCAGCGTGCGCCGCGTCTGCGCAAGGCCAAAACCGTCCTGTGCCTTGGGGCGTGTCATGGGGCTCTCCTCTTGTCTCTTTTCCCATGGCGGCAAAACGGGCCTGTTGACAAGGCAAATTAAGCTTAACATGTTAATGAAACACGGAGGAGGGATTCGTGCCACATCTCGCGATTGAATATTCGGCAGGCCTGACGGCGCGTGCCGACATGAAGAGCACCTGTGAGGCGCTTTATGACGCCATGCTGCGCGCGGGGATTTTCCCCAAGGCCGGCATTCGGATCCGCGCCTATCAGGCCGATGTCGCGATTGTGGGCGACGCCCTGCCCCAGAACGATTTCATGGCCATGACCCTGTCGGTCGGCGCAGGCCGCAGCACCGAGGACCTGCGCGCGGCGGGCGATCTGATCTTTGCCGCCGCGCAAGACGCCCTGAGCGGGCCACTGGCCACCACCCATTTCGCACTCTCGCTGGAGATCAGGGTGATCAACCCCGACCTCAGCTGGAAAGACACCCCCATTCACACCCGCCTGTCGGGCCAGACGTGAAGGAAAACGCATGAGCGCGCTTGAGGACAACCTGAGCAAGGCCACCGCCTATATGGCCAAATTCGCCGAGACCGGCGTGATGAACCACATCAACGGGGCCAGCGTGCCCGCCGCCTCGGGCAAGATGTTCGAGACCATCTCGCCCGTGGATGGCAAGGTTCTGGCCCATGTGGCCAAGGGCGACGAGAGCGACATCAACGCCGCCGTCGCCGCCGCCAAAGAGGCGTTCAAAACCTGGTCGAAAACGCCGGGCAAGGAACGCCGCGCCATCCTGATCAAGGTCGCCGAGTTGATTGAGGCCCGCGCCGAGGAAATCGCGTTCACCGAATGCATGGACACGGGTCAGGCCCTGCGGTTCATGTCCAAGGCCGCGATCCGTGGCGCCGCCAACTTCCGCTTTTTCGCGGATCAGGCCCCCACGGCCGAGGACGGTCAGGCCCTGCGCAACCCGACACAGATGAACGTCACCTCGCGCCGCCCGATCGGCCCTGTGGGCGTCATCACCCCGTGGAACACGCCGTTCATGCTGTCGACGTGGAAAATCGCGCCCGCGCTGGCCGCCGGTTGTACGGTCGTGCACAAACCCGCGGAATTTAGCCCCATGACCGCGAAACTGTTGGTTGAGATCGCCGAAGAGGCCGGTCTGCCCGAGGGGGTTCTGAACCTTGTGAACGGCTTTGGTGAGGACGCAGGCCGTGCCCTGACCGAACATCCCGACATCAAAGCGATTGCCTTTGTCGGTGAGAGCCGCACAGGGTCAATGATCATGCGCCAAGGGGCCGAGACCCTGAAGCGGTTCCATTTTGAACTGGGCGGCAAGAACCCCGTCATCGTGTTTGACGACGCGGATATGGAACGCGCGGTCGATGCGGCGGCGTTCATGATCTATTCGCTGAACGGCGAGCGCTGCACGTCGTCCTCGCGCCTGTTGGTGCAGGAAAACATCTATGACGCGTTCACCGCCAAGGTGGCCGAGGTCGCCAACCGCATCAAGGTGGGCCACCCGCTTGATCCTGAAACCGTTGTCGGGCCGCTGATCCATCCCGAGCACGAGGCCAAGGTCCTGTCCTATTTCGACAAGGCCCGCGCAAGCGGCGCAACCATCGCCGCCGGTGGGGAAAAGATCGGGGATGCGGGATGCTATGTCCGCCCCACCCTGTTCACCAATGCCACCAATGACATGGACATCGCCCAAGAGGAAATCTTTGGCCCCGTCCTGACCGCGATCCCGTTCAAGGATGACGCGGACGCCCTGCGCATTGCGAACGACGTTCAATACGGTCTGGCCGCCTATCTGTGGACCAACGACCTGAACCGCGCGATGTACATGACCGACAACCTTGAGGCCGGTATGATGTGGGTGAATTCGGAAAACATCCGCCATTTGCCCAGCCCCTTTGGCGGGGTCAAGGCATCGGGCATCGGGCGGGACGGCGGCGACTGGTCCTTCGATTTCTACATGGAAACCGTCAACGTCAGCTTTCCGCGCCAATACCACAAGGTTCCGAAACTGGGCGGCTAAGCGCCCCGTTTCCCACCGACAAGACAGACAAAGAGAGAGACAGAGACATGCCCATTCCGGCCCCCAATCTCTACCCGCCGTTCAACATCCTGCGCCTCAGCCACGTCGTGTTCGGGGTCAAGGACCTTGCCGCCTCGCGCAAGTTCTATGTCGACATCCTTGGGCTGCAGGTCACGGATGAGGACGAGCAGACCATCTATCTGCGCGCCATGGAAGAGCGCGGCCATCACTGTATGGTTCTGTGCAAATCCGACACCAGCGAAGTGCACTCGCTATCCTTCAAGGTGTTTGACGAGGGCGAGTTGGACAAGGCGCACGACTGGTTCGCCGCCAAAGGCCACCCCGTCGCGTGGGTCGAGCGCCCCTATCAGGGTCGTACCCTTGCCACCACCGACAACTACGGGATGCCGATTGAGTTCTATTTCAAAATGGACCGCCTTGCGCCGATCCACCAGAAATACGAGCTCTACAAAGGCGTGAAACCCCTGCGCATCGACCATTTCAACTGTTACTCGCAATCCGTGGATGAGAGCGTCGCGTTCTATAACGAAATCGGCTTTCGCGTGACGGAATACACCGAGGACGAAGAGAGCGGTCGCCTTTGGGCCGCGTGGACCCACCGCAAGGGCGGCGTGCATGACATCGCGTTCACCAACGGTCTGGGCCCGCGCCTGCACCACACCGCGTTCTGGGTACCCACGCCCCTGAACATCATCGACCTGTGCGATTTGATGGCGACCACCGGCTATGTGTCCAACATCGAACGCGGTCCGGGCCGCCACGGGATTTCGAACGCGTTTTTCCTCTATATCCTCGACCCCGACGGGCACCGGATTGAGATCTATTGCTCGGATTATCAGACGGTCGATCCCGATCTTGAGGCGATCAAATGGGACCTCAAAGACCCCCAACGCCAAACCCTCTGGGGCGCCCCCGCGCCGCGCAGCTGGTTTGAACACGGGTCGACCTTTATCGGTGTAGACCCCAAGGACAGCGATCTGGCCGCAACGCCGATCATCGCCCCCTGAGGAGACGGATCATGACACCCATCCCCGCCCGCATTGCCGCCTTTCACGCCAATGGTGCTGACCGATACGGCGTTGTGACCGACGCCGGCATCATCGACATGACGCCCGAATACGGCGCACGTTTCCCGACCCTTCAGCACGTGGTTGAGGCCGGCGCGCTGGAAGAGGTGATCGCCGCCGCCGAGGGTCGCGCGCCCACCTACCGCGAAGAGGACGTGACCTATCTGATCCCGATTGCGCGTCCGGAAAAGCTGATCTGTATCGGGGTGAACTTCCCCGACCGGAACGCCGAATACAAAGACGGTCAGGCCCAGCCGACAAAGCCGTCGATGTTCATCCGCTTTCCGCGCTCTTTCACCGGTCACGGCGGCAATATGATCCGCCCCCCCGAGAGCGAACAGTTGGACTATGAAGGTGAGGTCACCATCGTCATCGGCAAGGGCGGTCGCCGCATCGCGCGCGAAGACGCCTATGACCACATCGCGGCCCTGACCCTGTGCAATGAGGGCACGATCCGCGATTGGGTGCGCCACGCCAAATTCAACGTGACCCAAGGCAAGAACTGGGACAGCACCGGCGCGATTGGCCCGTGGCTGGTCCCGTTTCGTGGCGCGGATCAGCTGGACGATATCGAACTGACCACCCGCGTGAACGGCGAGGTGCGTCAGAACGACCGCACCTCGAACATGATGTTCGATTTCCGGTTCATCGTGAATTACGTCTCGACCTTTTGCACGCTGGTGCCCGGTGACGTGATCGTCTGTGGCACGCCCACCGGCGCGGGCGCGCGGTTCGATCCGCCCAAATGGCTGAAACCCGGTGACGTGGTTGAGGTCGAGGCCGAAGGCATCGGAATCCTGCGCAACGGCGTGGCGGACGAATGATGCTGTCCAAGGACGATATCACCACCGCCGCCGCCGACCTGCTCAGGGCCGAAGAGACACGGCAACAGATCGGTCTGTTGTCGCGTCGCCACCCAGACATCACGCTAGACGATGCCTATGCGATCCAGTCGGCGCAGATGGACCAAAAGCTGGCCCAAGGGCGGCGGATCATCGGGTGGAAAATCGGCCTGACGTCCAAGGTGATGCAGGACGCATTGGGGATTTCCACCCCCGACAGTGGCGTGATCTATGACGACATGGATTTCGCCGATGGCTGCACCGTGCCCGCCGACCGGTTTATCCAGCCGCGGATCGAGGCCGAGATCGCCTTTGTGATGAAGGCCCCCCTGTCGGGCAAGGTCACGCGCGAACAGGTTCTGGCGGCCACGGATTACGTCGCTCCGTCGATTGAAATCCTTGATACGCGGATCCTGCGCGCCGACGCCGACACCGGCCAGACGCGCAAGATTTTCGACACGGTCTCGGACAACGCGGCCAATGGCGGCATCGTTTTAGGCCCGCAGAAACACGATCCGAACACGGTCGATCTGCGTTGGGTCGGGGCGATTTTGACCAAGAACGACGAGGTCGTCGCGACCGGTCTTGGCGCCGCCGTTCTGAACGATCCGGTGATGGGGATTGTCTGGCTGTCCGAACGCATGGGCCAATTCGGCCAACGGATCGAGGCCGGTCAGGTTGTCCTCGCGGGGTCGTTCATCGCGCCGATCGAATGCCCGTCCGGCACGCGCATCGACGCCGATTACGGCAGCTTTGGCCGCGTCACAGTGAATTTCGCATAGGAGGCCGCGATGCCTGCACCCAAAAACACGTTCAAAGCCCGCCTTGGCACCGGTGACGTGCAGATCGGCCTGTGGCTGGGCCTTGGGGATCCGTCGGCGGCGGAACTGGCCGCCGGTACGGGGTTCGACTGGGTCCTGATTGACGGCGAACACGGTCCCAACGGCCTGCGCGATGTGCTGGATCAATTGCGCGGCATCGGTGACCAGACACAGGTCGTCGTGCGCACCCGCGACGACAACCGCGCCGACATCAAACAGATGCTGGACATCGGCGCGCAGACCCTGCTGGTCCCCATGATCGAGAGCGGGGCGCAGGCCGCCGAGGTCGTCCGGTCGATGAAATACCCGCCCCAAGGGGTACGCGGCGTGGGCGCGGCCTTGGCCCGTGCGTCGGGCTATAACGGGATCACCGATTACCTGCAGACCGCCAATGACGAGGTCTGTGTCCTTGTCCAAGTCGAGAGCCGCGCGGGCATCGACGCGCTTGACGATATCCTGTCGGTGGACGGTGTGGACGGCGTGTTTGTCGGCCCCGCCGATCTGGCCGCCGATATGGGGATGCTGGGCAAACCCGGCGCACCCGAGGTGCAAGAGGTGGTGGTGTCCACCCTGACCCGCATCAGGGCCGCGGGCAAGGCGGCGGGCATCCTGACATCCGATCAAACACTGGCCGCCCAGTACAAAGAGATGGGCGTCGAATTCCTCGCCGTCGGATCAGACGTCGGGGTTCTGCGCGCGGGTCTCACCGCACTCAGGGCGGCGTACCGGTGACGATTTCGGTGGGGACCACGGCCCCTGTCCGACCGGGTTAGTCGATGGGAACCGGATCGGGCGGCGCCACAAGCACCCACCCCGTGGGCAAGGGCCGGTAGTTCAAGGCGACTGGCGCGCCCACCTCAACCCCGGCCTCGGAAGGCCAATAATCCCCCGCAGGCCCACGCGGAATGTTACGATAAAACGCGGCGAAATCCCGTTGATACCCTGGGTCCAGCGCGTCGCGGTCGAGATCGTGAAACAGGACACAGTTATAAATCCGGAACGCGGGCAGCGACAGGCGATAGGTCGCGTCGGGATCGGGCAAATCCACCCTGCCGTCTGCCCGTTCCAAAACCACGTGGGGCCCATAGTCCCGCGTCAGGCGTAACACCCGCGACGTCCCGGGCAATAACACGATATCGGGCCAACCGGTTGCCGCACTGTCGTCAACCGAATGCCATGTGTTCGATGCACTGAGCAACTCAATGGTGTCGTTGGGTACGGTCGCAGGGTGAACCGTTCCATCATCCTCGACCAAATCAGCAACCGCCATACGCCCCTTTGGCCCTGTCGCGGGTACAATGTCCGCGTCCCGCAAAAACCGATCCGTCAGGCATACAGGCACCGGCGTCGGGTTGTGCAGCGTGACCTGTGCCCGCATCCGCCCATTGCCAAGATCGCCAAGCCCAACCGCAGGCAGAAAATCCCGCAGCGCCAGCCGTTCAAACCCCGATTGCGGCAGGCCCTCGGGCACTGTCACCTCAATCGGTGTGGGATCAGCAAAGGGCGCGGGCGTCGCCGGCGCGTCCTGACAGGCCGCCAGCCCAGACACTATCATGGCACAAATTCCAAAGGTCTTGGCAAAACGGAACGGAAAACCCTGCATCAACACACCACCCAAAGCTGTTTATCTCAGCATACAGATCGCGCAGGGTTTGTATGCCCCAAAGGCAAAGACACGGGCGTTTTACGCCAACCTACGGACCTGTCTCGGGATGGGTCGGGATGTGCAGGCAATATTCCAAATAGGACGCGCCATCCCCCGAACAGCGCAGCGTGCCGCCCATCGCCCGCGTCAGTTCCATGATATACAGAAGGCCATGCCCCGAAGGCGTGTCCGTCCCATCGAGAAACCTGTTGATCCGGTCAGGGTCCGAGTTGGTGCCATTGTCACGCACGTAGATGGACACGCCGTCGGGGGTGCGATCCGCCCAGAGTGTGATCAGCAGGTCGCGCGCCACCGCATGTTTCAACGCATTGCCCACAAGATTGACCAGAATTTCGAGGATGGCATCGCGGCTGCCGACAAAGGGTTCCGAGATCAGTTCATCAATCGTCCCTTTGCGTGCCTCAAGCTGAAGCCCGTAAATTTCCCGCAGGGTTGTCGCCAAATCCGACATCACGACCTGATCCAACCGCATCGCCAGATCGCGGCTGGGCTCGACCGCGATTGAGCGCAAACGCTCATTGATCATGGCAAGCGCCTCTTGGACGTTGCTGTGCATCAGGGCGACGACGCGCGCGGCGCTCTCGCTGAGGTTCGCCTCTTCTGCCAAGACCTCGGTCCCGTAGAGGACACCCGACAAGGGAGAGCGCAGATCATGGGCCAACATCGTCGCGACCGAGCGCAACCGCGTCCGATAGAGCAACCGCGACATCCGCCCCAGCCGCGCCCGATCCGCCCGCTGTATCGCAAGGCGCAGACCCTCGGCATCTACGGTCGATTTATAGCACAGCTCATCCACATCCGAGCGCGTCAGTTCCGTCGCAACGGCCCCATCAAACGATCCGGTCAACACCACAATTCCGGCCTGCGCGGCGGTGGCGCTGCTGCTGCGCAACCATTTCGCCGCGTCCGATCCCGTCCCATCGCCTAGTTCGAAATCAAAGATGAACAGGGCCTCTGGCGGCACCTCTGTCAGGTCCAGCTCGCTCAGCTCGGCGACCGAACGAAAGACCACAGGTTCTGGCAATCCCAGCTCTTGGAGCAAGAGCGAGACACGGATGACGTCAAGTTCTTCGTTTTCAAGCAGATAAATTTTCAACGCAGCACAACCAAATACATTTCACCCCTACACAGGAAGGATCGAACACACCTTGATCCATTTCCCCATCATCTGAACACAATCCACAAAATCGTCCCCCGCATTTTCCTTGGTAATATAGCCGGTTACGCCCAATTCCATCGCCCGCGCCACGTCGTCATCATCCGCCGAAGAGGTCAGGACAAACACCGGAACCTTGACCAGACGACTGTCGTTGTTCATCGCCGTGATCAGTTCAAAGCCGTTCATGATCGGCATATTCAGATCGGTCAGGACCACATACCGTTCATGGGCGTTCAGGGTGCTTTCGGAATAAAGATAGTCCAGCAACCTTTCTCCGTTTTCAAAGAATCGCACACGGTTGGACAGGCGCTTGGCCTTGAGGGCACTTTCGATCAGAAACCGGTCTAGGTCCTCGTCCTCGGCGACCAGAATCTCAACCTCTTCCGCAGGGGTCATAGGGTTCATTTCGGTCATTGGACGTCTCCTGAAGGGAATAACATTTCGAAACTTGCCCCGCTCAAACGCACAGGGTCGTCAATTTTGATGGTGCCGTTCATGCGTTCGGTCAGACGCTCAACAATGGCAAGGCCAAGCCCGCTTGCGCCGGAGCGGTGTTTGGGCTCTTGGGTTTGAAACGGTTTGAACACGCGTTCGCGGACGGCGGGTGGAATGCCGACGCCGTTGTCCTCATAGCGGATGCGCACCCGTCCTTCGATCTGGTCCACCACAAAGACCGCTTCCGGGTGTTCCGCGCGCCCGTGCTGGATCGAATTTTCAAGCAGGTTTTCAAACACTCGGATCAACGCCCCGCGATCCCCCAGAATGACCGCGTCGCCATCCCCCTCAATGCTGATCTCGACCCGCCCTGCGTACCCCGCGGACACCTGACGCAACACTGCGGCGACCCGCACCGGTTTTGTCTCCAGCTCTTCGTCGCGACTGCGGATATAGCGGATGAAAGAGGTGCTGAGATCCTCAATGCGCTTTAGCGACTTTATCTGTTCCTGATCCACCTGCGCGTCGGACATGCCGCGCTGGGCCTTGAGGGCGTGGCGCATCGTGACAAGGGTACGCACATTGCGTACCGGCGATTTCAGATCATGAGACAGAGAGCTGACGATGAGGGCCAGATCCGCATTCTGGCGGGCAATCCGGTCGGCCTGTGCCTTGTGCACAATGGCCAGTTTTGCGTTGTCAAAGCCATACATCAACGTCGCCCTGATCCCCGCCAGAACCGTGCCAAACACCGCAACGGTCAACAGGTAGGACACCAAATTGTCGGGCTTGGGGACGTTGACGAACCAGCTGAGCAGCAGAAACACAAACACCGCCGGAAAGAACCCAAGGCGCCAGTTCGCGTCTAGGCGGCCATCCCGCGCGTGCCGCCAGAAATCGAATAAAAAGGCGGCAAAGAACAGGATCGTCATCGGCCCCATGCCACTGCCATGGGTGAGGTTCAGGACCGTATCATTCACGACGAACAGCTCGTAAACTCCATAAGATGTCAGCCCAACCACCATGAAAAACCGCCACGACGTCAGGCGATCCGTCTCGCCCGTCGCAAGTTGCGTCACCAAAAACACCGCCATAGCGGTCTCAAGCGAGGACACGCCGGGAAATGCCTCGGGCAGATGACTGGACAGGGTGATCAGTTCCACCGAGGGCAGGATGAACACCCCCACATAGATCACGATCAACGCCAACGACACGACCTGTAGCACACCGCGCAACACGGCCACCGCCACGACCAGACGCGGTTTGTCCACGATCATGAACAGCACTCCCAATAGGGACAACAACACTGCCGTGGTGATCTGGGTACGGTTCAGGACGGCAAACGGGGCAATCGCCGCCTCTAGTTCGGGGCGATACAGTTCGGCCACTTGCGACAGGACCAACAGCGCAAGCATGGCCAGCCATAGGCGCTTGTCATACGGGGGCCTGACTGCCGCGCTCATACCGCGCGCTCCTGTTGCGCGCGGTTTGCCGTGACGGACAGATCAATCCCGTGGCGTGTCAAAAGGACCTGCTTCCAGTCCAGCAGGAACCGATCACGCAACGATCCGGTGCGGGCGGCCTCAAGCCCGTCTTGCGGGGCGCTCTGCCCGTCGAACGGGGTCACCTCAACGCCCAACCGCTGGCCGTCAAAGGTCACCACGGCGCATTCATAGGTCTGGCGGGCCTGCAAGACCGTGAACAGGTTATCAAGGATGCATTCAAACACCTCTGTTTGGATATTGCCGTCCGAAGTGATCGCCACCCTTGCGCAACCGGCATCGAAATGCAGCGCCAGAACCTTTTCCGCCGCGCGTTGCAGGCGCTCAGCGGGCACCGTCATCCGCGGCACCGCCAACAGGCCGATCCGCGAGAACTTTTCGACGTCCTCGCCCACCCGCCGCAAACGGTCGGACACCGCCGCCAACACACCGCGGGTCTTGTCGTCACAGGTGGGGCTGATCTGCTCTAAGACGCTGGCCGAAACCCGCAGCGGCGAGATCACATCGTGGTTCAAATACCGCTGTGCCAGATGCATGATATGGGGCAACTGGGCCATCACGGTGCGCGCACGTTCCGCGTCAATCGGGTAAAAAAGGAGTTTCTCCACATCCGCCGCATCAGGGCCATCGCGGTGCGCAGTGACAAAAAACGGAGAACAACCGGGGGCTGTGTTTAGCTCCCAAATCAAATCGCCCGTCAGATCGTTGAAAAACCGTTCGCCCCACGCGACGCGGAACTCCTGTGCCGACCCTGAAACAACAAGCGTTTCCAAAGACTTATTGACAACACGACCGGAGGAAAATCCGATGCGCTCTAACAGGGCGGGGCTGACATCTTTGATGGTTCCGTTTTCATCATGTCGCACCCAGTATGATCGGCTTACCGTTGGCACTTACGATCCAACCCCAGGTTGATGTGATTTATCTCTATCTTTAGTTACACAGGAGTTAGACCTTATCAACTTTTTTCAATGATCCCGCAGGGGGTCCATACTTTTGCGCAAAATATTATACTTTTGAGTAGGATAAGGGTGTGCTGGATTGACTTGGCCATGCGGGTCATCCCATTTTTTCCCGCTATCTGGCCTACTCTACGTGCTTTCTATCACACAGCACGGGCGAACGAACCGCCCAACCAATACAGCCGCCCGCATCCGAGCGTATGTACATAAAGATCATGCCATTCACGGAGCAGGCCCTTTAATCCGGAAAAACCTAGGGCAACACATCCGGCGCATATGCAGGCCCTTGGGCGTCCGGACCATCCGTGCCATCACGTTCTGGAACCGGCGAAAACTGCTTAGGGAAAATGGCGGAGAGACAGGGATTCGAACCCTGGAGACGGTCTCCCGCCTACACACTTTCCAGGCGTGCGCCTTCGACCACTCGGCCACCTCTCCGGTTGGACCCGTTTAATGCGGAAACCCTATGATGTGCAAGCCCTGAAAACGGATTTTTTACGCGCCCAGCAACAGGTTCACGCGGCGGTTCTGTTTGCCCTTGTTTTCCACCTTGCCAAGGCGCACGGGGCCGATTTCGCCGGTGCGGGCCACATGGGTGCCGCCACAGGGTTGCAGGTCGATCTGTTCGTCCTCGGTGCCGATGCGCACCAGACGCACGCGGCCCGCGCCCATAGGCGGCTTCACGGACATGGTTTTGACCAGACCAGGGTTCACGGCCAGCTCATCATCGGTGATCCAATCGGTCGTGACAGCCAGATCGCGTTCGATCAGGGCGTTCAGCGCGGCCTCTAGCGCGTCTTTGTCCGCTGGGGCCTCGGGCATCATGAAATCCAGACGCCCCTTTTCCGTGCCGATCTGCCCGCCGGTGACGGGCAGCGGGATCACCACCGACAACAGGTGCAGCGCCGTGTGCACGCGCATGTGGCGATAGCGGCGGTCGAAATCCAGAACCTGTGTGACCTCGGCCCCGACGGGCGGCAGGGGCGCGGGTTCGGCGGGCACAAGGATGATCGCGTCGCCCTCGCCCTTGATCGTCGTGGCGATGTTCAGACGCGCCTCGCCCCAGATCAGGGTCCCGCTGTCACCCGGTTGGCCACCGCCGGTCGGGTAAAAGATCGACGCATCCAAGATCACCCCGCCCTCGGGCGTGTGGGCCGTGACGGTCGCGGGGGCCTCGCGCAGATATGCGTCTTGGCGGAACAGATCTTGGGTCATGGCGTCCTCCGTTATGCGGCTTAGCGCTCGCCGCCGTCGCCTGTATCAATGTCGCGCTGAACCGGTTTGTCGTCCTCGGACGGCACGGCCTCGGGGGCCTGTTGCGTCGGGGCGTCGGGTTCGCGTTTAGCCAAGGCCTCACCGCGCAGGGCCTCGGGGTTGCGCAGCCAGATGTCGCGCTGTGCGAACGGGATTTCGATCCCTTCATCGGTAAAGCGGCGCGCGATGGCGTGGTTCAGTTCGGACCGCGTCGGCAGGCCTTGGGTCACGTCGCGGATGACACAGCGCACCTCAAAGTCCAGCGAATCCGCGCCAAACCCCATGAAAGTCACCAAGGGCGGCGGGTTCACGATGACCAGCGGGTGATCCTCGGCGATCTCTTGCAGGATGGCCTGAACGCGCTCGGTGTCCGTGCCATAGGCCACGCCAATGTTCAGGATGATGCGGCCGGTCATGCTGGACTTGGTCCAGTTGGTCACGGTCCCCGAGACCAGATCGGCGTTGGGGACAATCACATCGGTGCGGTCGAATGTCTCAATCCGTGTCGAGCGGACCGAGATGGATTGCACCGTGCCCATGACGCCGCCGACCTCAATCCAGTCGCCTTCGGCCACGGGGCGTTCGATCAACAGGATAATGCCCGAGACAAAGTTCGACACGATGTTTTGCAGGCCAAACCCGATCCCGACGGACAGGGCACCGGCCACAATCGCCAGCGACGACAGGTCGATCCCCGCCGAGGTGATCGCGACCACAGCGGCCAGAAAAATCCCGAGATATCCGACACCCGACACAATCGCATTGCGCCCGCCGGTGTCGATCTTGGTTTTCGGCAGGACCGAGGTGCGCAAGCCCCCCTGCACCAGACGTGTGACCATATAGCCGACCACAAATACGGCGGCGAAGGTCAGGAAATCGCCGGGCGAGATGCGGCTGTCCCCGATCGAGACGCCCTCGACAAAGCGCGTCCAGACCTCGGTCAGGTCGGCCACCCGCGCGCCCCAGATCAGGGCCAGAACGGGCATCGCCAGCACCGCCAGAACAAAGCCCAGCAACACAGGGATCAACCCGTCCGTCGCGGTTTCGGGATCGCCCATGACAAGGGCATAGCCTTCGGTCACGAACCGCTGCAGCACGGCGACAAAGGCAAACAGGGCCAGCGAATGGATCGCCGGATAGGTCAGGTAATTGGCCGCCGCCGCGTATCCCGCCGCGGTCAACAGCGTCCCCACAACGGCCAGAGCCATCACCACCTGTGCAATCAGGCGGATGATCGAATTGCGGTATTTGCGCTCATCCTCGCCCTCGGGTTCGGCCAGAACATGTTGACGCATCAGCCGCCCCATCCGGAACAGCATCACCGCCGCCAGCACCACCAGCGGAAAAGACAGGGTCGCCATCGCCGCGTCGGAATAGCCCTCGGCCATCCCCACCCGCCGCAGCAGCGCCGCAAGCGCAAGGATCAACCCCATTCCGGCGGTCAGCCACCGGCCCTCGGACTGGCGTTCGATTGGCAGGTTGTCAAACAGGCACTTGCCCAGACCCGGTTTCGCAAACACCCGACCGCCCAGCCAGCGCGCGGCGAAAAACACCAGACCGACGCTGGGGATCGCGGCGATCAGACGGGTGCCGCGCGTGCCCAACAGGCCCGTCAGGTTCACCGCCGTCACCACCAGAACCAGACCCGCAAACGGCAGGGCGATCTGGCCCAGCGACGCGGGCAGCCCCACAATCAGGCGCAGGCGCGTCGCGTGACCGCGCGTCAGGCGTTCGACCAGACGCTCCATCCACATCCGGCCACGCAACAGCAGCACACCCGCAATCGCCAGACACAGGATGATGAGGGGCAGGTTGTTGCGCAACTGGGTCAGGCGCACCGTACTGCCAAGGTCAAACCGTGTTTCCGTCCACAGGCTAAGCGCCGTGCCCCGCAGCGCGTTCAGACCGGCGGTCCAATGCACAGGGTTCAGGGGCGATGGCCCAAGCTCCAGAATCTCCGCCGTCTGGCGGTCACGGATCAGGGCGTCGATTTCCCCGATCAACCCATCCGCGCGGCGATAGGCCTCTTCGGCTGTCAAAACGGGGGCCTGCAACCGCGACAGTTGTTCGTTCAGGGCCGCGCGCCGGTCGGTGATTTCTTGGGGTTCGGTTTGCCCGTCGGCGGGCGGATCGCCAAGCGCCTCAATCTGGTCGCGCAGGGTGTTGATCCGCGCGCTGTTGATGCCTTGGGCCGTCAGGAACCGACTGCGCCACGACACCAGTTCACTGCGCAACTGGTCAAAGGCGGCGTTGGACGCGCGCCCTGCGGCGATGGCGTCCTCGGCGCGGGTGGCGACCACCTCCCACGCGGCGTAATCAGGGACCAGTGCCTCACTGCCGGCGCTGACTTGGGTGCTGGTGGTTTGCTGGGCCAACGTCACCGTCGGCCCCACCATCCACAGCGCGAAAATCAGCGTCAGCAGACGAAGCATGGTTATCAAGCCTCGTAAACCTCGGGCAGGTCAATCGAGCCAGAGTCCAGCCATTCCGGCACCGGCAGACCCTTTTCCTTGAGGAATTCGGGGTTGAACAGTTTCGACTGATAGCGCGTGCCATAGTCGCACAGGATCGTCACGATCGTGTGGCCCGGCCCCATTTCCTTGGCCATGCGCATCGCACCGGCGATGTTCACACCGGACGAACCGCCAAGGCACAGACCCTCATCCGCCAGCAGATCGAATACGATCGGCAGGGCCTCGTCGTCGGGGATTTGATAGGCCATGTCGGGGGTGAACCCTTCGAGGTTGGCGGTGATACGCCCCTGCCCGATGCCCTCGGTGATCGAGCCGCCTTCGGACTTGAATTCCCCCGAGGTGTAAAAGCTATAGAGCGCCGCGCCCATCGGATCGGCAAGACCGATCTTGACGCCCTTGGGTTGCAGGGCCATGCCAACACCGGCCAGCGTCCCGCCCGAGCCGACCGCACAGGCAAAGCCGTCGATCTTGCCGCCGGTCTGTTCCCAGATCTCGGGGCCGGTGGTTTCGATATGGGCCTGACGGTTGGCGACGTTGTCAAACTGGTTCGCCCAGATCGCGCCATTGGGTTCGGTCTTCGCCAGTTCGGCGGCCAGACGGCCCGAATAGCGCACATAGTTGTTGGGATCGCGATAGGGTTTCGCGGGGACCTGCACCAATTCCGCACCGGCCAAGCGGATCATGTCCTTTTTCTCTTGGCTCTGGGTTTCGGGAATGACGATCACGGTCCGGAACCCCAAGGACGCCCCGACCAGCGCAAGACCGATACCGGTGTTGCCCGCCGTGCCCTCGACAATCGTGCCGCCCGGACGCAGCAGACCTTTGTCCATCGCGTCCTTGATGATGTAGAGCGCGGCGCGGTCCTTGACCGATTGACCGGGGTTCATGAATTCACATTTACCCAGAATCTCACAGCCGGTGGCCTCCGACGGGCCATTGAGGCGCACCAGAGGCGTATTGCCGATCAGCGCTGCTAGGTCTTTTTTCATTCGTCCATTCCCTTTTGGCGGTTCCCTCTTAGGTATCTGTCGCGCGGGCGGACTTCAAGCTTGGGGACGCAACCCCTCGCGAATACGTGCAAGCCAGAGGAGAGACAGGATCGCGGGGGCGTTCTCAAGCTCACCCGATTGGAACAGGTCCATGGCCTTGTAAAAAGGCAGAACATGGGCGCGGATATCCTCGCCCTCACCCTCCAGTCCGCCCAGACCTGCCGCCCCGTCTGGCAGATCCGCAAGGCCGATATAGGAATAGAGGTATTCGGTTTTGGCGCCGGGCGACGGGTAGTAATTCGCGACCGGAATCAATTCGCGCAATGTCAGGCCCGCCTCTTCTAATGCTTCGCGGCGCGCGCTGGTCTCGGGAGGTTCATGGGGTTCGGTGCGCCCGGCGATGGCCTCAAGCGACCAGACCTGCGCATCCCCGCGCACGAACGGACCCATGCGGAATTGTTCGACTAGCATCACGCGGTCGCGCACCGGATCATAGGGCAGAACGGTCACCGCATCGGTCGACACCCACGCGGCACGTTCGATGACGGGCGTGAATGTCCCGTCGAACCGGCGGTGGCGCAGGTCATATTCCTCGACCGAAAAGAAATGCGCGTAAGGGCGGCGTTTTGCAATGATTTCAACGTCATCCGGCGCCATCTTGTGACGGACCTTCGCGGGATGATCACCGGTGGCCGCGCGAAGACGGGCGGCAGCACGGGCCTCGACCGAGCGCATGCGCGCGGCAATCGTTTCGGGCGGGCGGTGCCCGATCTCTTCGGCGATCTCATCGACCATGGCCACGACCAGCGCGGAAAACCGCCGTTGCCATGCGGGAAAATCCCACGCGTCGGAAACATCCCCGACCGGCGGACCATAGGCCCGCGCCCAGATCGTGCCGCCCGCAGAGGTCACATCGACCTCTTGCGCGGCAGAGCCAAAGGCGGTCATCACATAGTGCAGACGTTCGAGCAGCGCGGGCGGCAGATCGATCAGCACATCGCCCGCAACCGTCCCACCAGTCCGCGCGGACAGACCCGCCATCGGCACAGCCCCGACCGACACCGCGTCAAAACCGGACAGGGACGCGGGCACAGGTTCCGCCCCCGCCCCCAGAACCGCGTGCAGCACATCGCGGTCCCGCAACCGCCCGAACAGAAAAACAGATGTCATGTCGCCCCTATGACCAGCGCCGGTTGACCGCCTCGGCCCCCCATGCGGTGGCAATGGCACCCAAAATCAAAATTCCCATGACATCGGGCGAGGTAAGTGTCATCCGCCCGTATTCGACGCAAAGGTCGAACATGCCGACAATCGCCTCGCCCGGGCCGTCATAGCGCAGCTTGGTCGCGCGGATGAGCATCTCGCGCAGGGCATAGCCCCCGACCGCAAAGAACAGGAACACCGCCATGCCCCGCAGACCTACGGTCGCCCCGATGCGGTATCCGTTGCCCACATCCGCCCCCTGAATGCGCCATCCGATGATCCCGCCAAGCACGGCGTTGATCAGGCTGAACTGTTTGACCTGCGTGCCCTCGGGCAACAGCGGGATAAACGTCTCGGAGGCGTAATAGGCCACCGTGGCAAAGGCCAGCGCGGCAAAGAGTTTCGCGGCTGTGGGCATCGTGTCTCAGGTCCGTTCAAAATCCATCACGGACAGTTTTGCCCGAGGCCCGCGCGGTGACAAGTGGGCGGGCACAAGTTTTCGGCGACCTGTGGCGCGGATCAGTCGTCGCGCACGTCATATGCCTCAAGCGCGCGCTTGCGCCCCTCGGCCAGATCAATGACCGGATCGGGATAGGCCGCATCCGGCGACAGGTTCCACGACCGCGGCACCGCGTCGAAATAGGACAGCGCGGTTTTGGAGGGCGCGGCGCGCTCTTCGGCGATCCATGCCTTGCGATAGGCGTGATCGGCGTCGAACTTGTCCAACTGTGTGTCAGGATTGAAAATCCGGAAATAGGGCGCGGCATCGGGGCCCGATCCGGCAATCCATTGCCAGCCCATCGCATTCGACGCGGGGTCCCAGTCAATCAGACACTCGGCAAACCACGTCTGCCCGATGCGCCAATGGCTGAGCAGGTGCTTGCACAGATAGGACCCCACAATCATGCGCGACCGGTTGTGCATCGTGCCAGTCACATACATCTCACGCATGGCGGCATCGACGAATTCGTTGCCCGTGCGCCCCTGTTTCCACGCCACCACATCGGCGCGGGTTTCATCCGTGTTCCAGCCGAAATTATCCCACCCCTCGCGCCAGTTATCAGTGGTGATATGGGGCGTGTGATAGATCAGGTGATAGGCAAAGTCGCGCCAGACCAGTTCCTTGAGGAAATGTTCGGCCCCGCGCGCGCCCTCGGCCATGGCGCGGGCACCGGTGTGCCAGATGCGGGCGGGGGCGATTTCGCCATAGGTCAGGTTTTCGGACAGGCGCGAGGTCGCCTCGGCCGCCGGATAATCGCGCTCGGCCTTGTAGGCGTCAATCTTGTGCGCCACGAACGCGCCAAGGCGACCGATCGCGGCCTCTTCGCCGACACAGGTGTGGGGCAAGACCACATCGCGCCCGCGCACCATCGCGTCGCCCATCCCCCAATCGTCCAGATCATCGGAGGTGGGCCAATCGGCGGGCGGGTTCAGGTCACGGGGCGCGGCGATCAGATCGGCCACGGGGCGATCTTTAACCGCGCGCCAGAAGGGGCTGTAAACCTTATAGAAATCGCCGCCCGACTTGGTCTCAACCGTCCATGGCTCGAACAGGATGTGACCGGCGTGGCTCTGGGCCGAAATGCCGTCGTCCTTGAGCGCGGATTTAACGCCCTCGTCCCGCTTGCGGCTATCGGGATCATAAAGACGCGACCAATGCACCGCGCCCGCGCCCGTTTCGGCAATCACGTCGCGCAGCACGTCCAGCGCCCGCCCGCGACGCAGGATCAACCGCGTGCCCTTGTCCGCCAGTTGCTGGGCCAGCGCGGCCACAGACAGGCCCAACCGCCATTTCGGCGCGGCGCCCATGTCCTCGGTCACTTCGTCCAGAATAAACAGCGGGATCACCGGCGCACCGGCCTTCACCGCCGCCATTAGCGCCGCATTGTCCGACAGGCGCAGATCGCGGCGAAACCACATGATGACGGGGGGCGTTTGGGTCATGATTGTCCTCGTTTAATCTGACCCTGATCTAGCGCGCCCCGCACAGGGTCAAGCGTTCACATCGACCACGACGCGCCCCTGCACCTGACCGCGCAGGATATCGGCCCCAAGGGCGGGCAGATCGTTCAGGGTCACCAGACGCTCCATCCGTTCCAGACGGCTGAGCGGTAGGTCCGACACGATCCGGTTCCATGCGGTGATGCGCGTGTCCCGCGGCTGCATCACACTGTCGATCCCCAAGAGGTTCACGCCGCGCAACAGGAAGGGAATGACCGAGGCAGGCAAATCCGCCCCACCCGCCAGACCAATCGCCGCGACCGAGGCCCCGTATTTCATCTGCCCCAAGACGCGCGCCAACATCGCGCCGCCCACCGCATCGACGCATCCCGCCCATGTTTCGGTTTCCAACGGGCGCTTGACCGTTTCCGCCAGATCCTCACGCGGGACAATCCGTGTCGCGCCCAGATCGCGCAGATAGGCGTCGCTGTCGGGCCGTCCGGTGACCGCCGCAACCTCATAGCCCAGATGGGCAAGGATCGTGACCGCGACCGAGCCGACCCCGCCGGACGCGCCAGTGACCAGAACCGGCCCCTGCCCCGGTGTCATCCCGTGCGCCTCAAGCGCCTGAACGGCCAGCATCGCGGTCAGACCCGCCGTGCCCACCGTCATCGCCTGCCGCGCGCTCAGGCCTTCGGGCAGCGGGACCAGCCAATCGCCGCGCACCCGCGCCTTTTGCGCATAGCCGCCCCAATGCACCTCGCCCACGCGCCAACCGGTCAGGATCACCTTATCGCCGGGCGCGAACCGCGCATCCTCGGACGCCTCGACCGTACCCGCGAAATCAATCCCCGGCACATGGGGGTATGTGCGCACCAATCCGCCGCCCTTGGGGCTAAGGCACAGACCATCCTTGTAGTTCAGCGTGGAATAGTCCACCGCCACAACCACATCCCCCTCCGGCAGGTCGTCGACCGCGATCTGCCGGATATGCGGCGTCGCCTTGCCGTCTGCGTCCTGCTCCATCACCAATGCGTTGAACATCTTGACCTCCCTCAGTTGTCCGCGCCCACCCTGACACGGGCCGCGCATCGCAACAACACCCCTACCCCCACGTCGCAGCGTCAAAAATCCGAACACAGATGCTTCACAAAGAGGCGAGAGCACGCCGAGGGTTGACCCGACAATCAAATCCCTCTTGCCGGTTGAACACGCCTCTACTAGCGTCTTTTCAACCACACCGCCCACTCACGGGCCCAACCAATAGGGACAGTCATGAACCCCACCAAAAAACTGCTTGTTTCCGTGGCCGCCGCCGCACTGGCAACCACCGCCCATGCGGCGGACAGCGACCTTCTGGTCTTTGACTATTCCGGGTTCGAAGATCCCGCCTTCCACGCCGATTACGTCGCCAAACACGGCGACAGCCCCGAGTTCGCCTTCTTCGGCGACGAAGAAGAAGCGTTCCAGAAACTGCGCTCGGGCTTTAAAACCGACGTCAGCCACGTTTGCGCCGGTTCGGTCAAGAAATGGGTCGACAGCGGCATTCTGGAACCGTGGGACAGCTCGAAAATCGACGCCTTTGCAACCCTGAACGCCGATCTGGTGGGTCAGGACATTCTGGCCGGCAACGAAGAGCTCTACTTTGTGCCGACCGATTTCGGCTCGACCGCCATCGCCTATAACGCCGATGAGGTCCCCGCCGAGGATGTCGCCACCCTGAACGTCTTTACCAACCCCGCATATGCGGGCCGCGTGACCCTGCCCGATAACGTCGATGACGCCTATGCGCTGGCCTATCTGGCGACGGGCACCACCAACTGGACCGACGCAACGGATGAACAGTTCAAGGCCGCTTCGGACTGGCTGCGCGCCGTACATCCGAACCTGCGCACCTACTGGGTCGATCCCGGTGAACTGGCGCAACTTCTGGCCACTGGCGAGGTTCTGGTCAGCTGGGCGTGGAACGAAACCCTGCCCACCATGGTCGAACAGGACTTCCCGATCGGCTTTGCCCGCGAACCCGAGGAAGGCTCGTCGCTGTGGCTCTGCGGCTATGTGAACCTCAAGGACGCCCCCGGCTCCGAGGATAAGGCATACGACTTCCTGAACGCGATGCTGGCCCCGAACTCGACCGTCGCCCTGATGGACGCGGGCTACGGTCAGGCCAACGACGCTGGCATGGAGGCGCTTGGCCTTGATGCACAGATCGCCGTCGGTCTCGGCCCCATCGACGCCCCCGTTCTGGCCCAGCTGCCGATCTCGGGTGAACAGCGTGAACGTCAGGCCGCCGAATTCGAAAAGATCAAGGCCGGCTTCTAATCGCCTGACCCTACACTAAAAAACCGAAAACGCCGCCCTCAAACGGGGCGGCGTTTTTCATGTCCGAACCTCATCACATGTCCCAACCTGAGACCGCCGCGCCTGCGGCGGGCGAGGTATAAAAATGGCCCGCATCGCGGGCCGCCTTTAGGTCAGAACTTGCCCATCCGGCGCAAGGCGCGTTGGGCTTGGCGCGCGCGTTTGGCGGTTTGTTTCATCTGTTTGTTCGACCGCTGCGCCGCTTGGCGTTCTTCGGGCGTCATGTCCTCGGGGCGCTTGCCCTTGCGCGACGCCATATCGATGCCCTTGTTCAAGCCCTTGCTGACGAACATGTTGATCGCCTTGCGCATGATCATATTGATCAGCCTATTGGTGTTCATTCGCCCGCTCCTATGCGTCGTCTTCAAACATATCGACCTGATCGTCGCCGGTCGCATCTTCATCGTCCTGCGGCCCGTCCAGCCCTGGCGTCACGCGGTTTTCCAACAATCCGGCGGCGCGCAACTCTTTCAGACCCGGCAGGTCCCGCGCGCTCTCCAGACCGAAATGATCCAGAAACGCCTGCGTCACCACAAACGTCACCGGTCGCCCCGGGGTCATGCGCCGCCGCCCGAACCGGATCCACTCCAGTTCCAGCAACTGATCAATCGTCCCCCGACTGACCGACACGCCACGGATTTCCTCAATCTCGGCCCGCGTCACAGGTTGATGATAGGCAATGATGGCCAGTGTTTCGATAGCCGCACGGGAAAGTTTCCGTGTTTCAACGGTTTCTTTCTGCATCAGAAACGCCAGATCGGGCGCGGTACGCATCGCCCAGCCCTCGCCGACCTTGACCACCCGCACGCCGCGCCCCTCATAGCGGCGGCGCAACAGATCCAACGCCGCCCCCGCGTCACAGCCATGCGGCATCCGCCCGTTCAACTCGCCCACCCCGACAGGTTCGGCCGAGGCAAACAGGATCGCCTCAACCATGCGCTCCTGCTCGGCCAATGGCGGGGCCTCGAACAGGGACTGTTCGCTGTCCTCAGGCGCGTTTACGGCGTTGTCCTGATCGCTGTCTGTGTCGCTCATGCCTTGCCATCCGCTTTCTTACGTATCTCGATCGGGGCGAATGTTTCGCCCTGCCGGATTTCGATTTGCCCCTGTTTCACCATCTCCAGAGACGCGGCAAAGGTCGCCGCCGTAGCGCTGCGCCGCTTGGCCGGATCCACCTCCCAGCCCTCGGGCAGATAGCTCGACAGGCTGGTCCAAGTGCCCGCAAAATGGATCAGACCCCGCATCCGGTCCAGCGCCTCTTCCATGGTAAAGACCGATTCACGGTCCAGAACAAAGGGCCGGAAATCATCCTTGGTGCGCGTGCGCGCATAGGCCTGCATCAGGTCCAACAGGGTCGCCGTATAGGTCACGCGCCGCACGCGCTCGACCCCTTCGGGCACGCCACGGGCGAAGAAATCCCGCCCCAACTGGTCCCGCGCCATCAATTGCGCGGCGGCGTCGCGCATCGCCTGCAGGCGCTGCAACTGAAACGCCAGATGCGCGGCAAGCTCTTCACCGCTGGGCCCCTCATCGGCGGGATCGGGCGGCAGCAACAGGCGCGATTTCAGAAACGCCAACCACGCCGCCATCACCAGATAATCCGCCGCCAGTTCAAGGCGCAATTCCTTGGCGCGTTCGACAAAGACCAGATATTGCTGGGCCAGTTTCAGGATGGAAATCTTAAGCAGATCAACCTTTTGCGTCCGCGACAGGGTTAGCAAAAGGTCCAAAGGCCCCTCGAACCCCTCGACGTCAACGATCAGGGCCTCGGCGGCCAGACGTTCCTGCACATCAAGGTGCAGGTCGCTGAATTCCTCTTGCTCAGCCATCCCCGGACAGGCCCGCGATCAGGGCCTCCCACTGGGCGCTGAGGGCGTCCAGATCGCCCGCCGCATCCTCGGCGCGCATCGCGATGACACGGGCCGCGCGGGCATGGGCGGCGGCGATCATGGGACCGGCGGCCTCGGCCACCTCTTCCATCTCGGCCATGTCGCCATTGCAATGCAACACCACGTCACAACCCGCCGCTATGGCGGCATGGCTGCGGCTGTGGATCGTGCCGCTGAGGGCCTGCATCGAGATATCGTCGGACATCAACAGGCCATTGAACCCAAGGTCACTGCGCATAAGGTCGATCATGCGGGGCGAAACCGTCGCGCACAAGTCCGGATCGATCGCCGAATAAACCACATGCGCGGTCATCCCCATCGGGATATCGGCCAATTGCGCAAAAGGCGCGAAATCGGTGGCGCGCAGGATGTCCTCGGCCAGATCGACGCGGGGCAGTTCCAGATGGCTGTCCGCCGTGGCCGCGCCATGGCCCGGGATATGTTTCAGAACCGGCAGAACCCCACCGGCCAGCAACCCGTCCGACACCGCGCGGCCCAAGTCGCCCACCCGTGCGGGCGTATCCCCGTAACAGCGGTTCAGCAGGATGTCATGCGTGTCGGGGCGCATCACATCGGCGCAGGGCGCACAGTTTCCGTCGATCCCCAACGCGCGCAGTTCCGCAGCAATGATCCGGTACCGCAGATGGAACACCTCGGACGCACGATCACCGGCGCGGGCGGCCTCATCCAGCGGGGGCAACCAGTCGCGCGCCAGCGGCGGGCGCAGACGGGCAACGCGCCCGCCCTCTTGGTCGATCAGGATCGGCGCGTTCCACCCGACGCTTTCCCGCAGGTCGGAACACAGCGCGCGGATTTGATCGGGCGTGTCGATGTTGCGGGCAAACAGGATAAAGGCGAACGGCTGGGTCCGCGCGAAAAACGCGCGCTCCTCAGGCAACAGGATCGTGCCCGCGCAACCGGCAATAAACGCGCCAAGAGTTGCGGGGATCATCGCGCCACCGCCGGAATGCAATCCGCGTTCTCCGCCGTCAGAGCGGCACAGAACCGGCGCGCATCCGACAGGTCGTCAAAGCCAATGGCGCGCAGGCGATAGAAGGTCCGACCGCCCTGCACCGCCGATTGGACGACGCGGGATTTACCGGCCATGAAACTGTCAAACCGCCCCGACAGGCGCTGCCATTCGGCGCGGGCGACCTCGGCGCTGTCGAATGCGCCAAGTTGCACCATCGCGGTGCCGACGGGCACGGCGGCGGGATCGACCTCGGACACGGGCGCGGTGGCGGGGTCCAGCGCGGCCAATTGCGTGCCACTGGACGAGACATTCGCCAGCTCCAGAGCAACGGGGCGCGGACGCGGGCGCAGGGACCGCGCCAGACCATCATCGGTGCTTGCGGCGGCCTGTTCGCCAAGCGGCGGCTCGGTGAACGGGGCCTCGTCGCGTGTGACTTCCTCAACCAAGGCCAGCGCGGCGGCGACGGCGGCATCGGTGCCGGTCAGGGTCGCGGGATCGGGCACGCCTTCGGGCACGACCAGAGCGGGGGCCTCGGCCACCTCTTCGGTTTCCGCCTCCACCTCAGGTTCGGCGGTGAGGCTGGCCAGACTGCTGCGGGGTTCCAGGTCGGGCTGCGGTTTATCCTCGGGGGCCAGATCGACGGGCTTGGGCGCCAGCAACAGCTGATCGGCGGGCGGCGCGGCACTGCCCTCGGCGGCGACTTGGTTCACGGACAGACCTTGGTGATCGGCCTGACGGCCACCGGGATCATCGGGGGTGACGCGCGCGGGACCTTCCATCGCCTGAATGACGGGCACGCCACTGACATCGCGCACGGCCAATTGATAGCCCCAGACGCCCAGACCCACCACCAGACCAAGGGACACAACCGCCCCCGTCCAGTTCATAAACGTGGTCAGCGCACCGGGACCACGCGGCGCGTCTTCATAGCCATAGTCATAGCCATCTTCGTCTTCGGAATAGTCATCGTCATACGCATCCGACGCCTGATAGTCATACTCATCGTCGTCGTAATCGAAATCGTCGACACCCGCCATTGTCGCCTCTTGTGCTCAAAGGGGCGTGTGCCTGTGCACCGCCCGGTCTTGCTTGCCTGCCTGTCCGGACGGTGCGCTTGGTTTGGTTCAGCGCATTTCTTCTGCCGGAGTTACGCCGAGAATACCAAGACCGGCGGAAATAACAACGGCTACGGCCCGCGCCAGCGCGATTTTCGCCTGAGACGTCGCCGCGTCGCCCTCTTGGATAAAGCGCAGCGACAGATCGTCGTTGCCACGGTTCCAGAGCCCGTGGAAATCCCCCGCCAGTTCATAGAGGTAGAACGCCACGCGGTGCGGTTCATTCGTGCGGGCGGCGATTTCCACCAGACGCGGCCATTCGGCGATCTTTTTCGCGACGGTCAGCTCCGCCTCATGGGTCAAACCCGACAGGTCCGCCGCCGACAAAGTGGCGTCATCGGCGGTGATCCCCGCCTCAGCCGCCTTGCGCAGGACCGAGCACACCCGAGCATGCGCGTATTGCACATAGAAGACGGGGTTGTCCTTGGACTGTTCCAGCGCCTTGTCGAAATCGAAGTCCAGCGGCGCGTCGTTCTTGCGCGTCAGCATCACGAAACGGGTCACATCCGCGCCCACCTGATCGACCACGTCGCGCAGGGTGATAAAGGTCCCCGCCCGCTTGGACATCTTGAACGGCTCGCCGTTTTTGAACAGGCGCACCAGTTGGATCAGTTTGACGTCCAACGGCACCTTGTTTTCCGACAAAGCGGCCACGGCGGCCTTCATCCGTTTGACATAGCCACCGTGATCGGCGCCGAACACGTCGATCAGTTGGTCAAAGCCACGGGTGACCTTGTCATAGTGATAGGCGATATCGGGCGCGAAATAGGTCCAGCCGCCGTCGGATTTCATGATCGGACGGTCCACGTCATCGCCATAGTCGGTCGATTTGAACAGGGTCTGCTCGCGCGGCTCCCAATCCTCGGGGGTTTTACCCTTGGGCGGTTCCAGCGTACCGCGATAGATCAGGCCCTTGTCGCGCAGGTCCTCAATCGCGGCCTCAATCCGACCCGTGCCATAAAGCGACTTTTCGCTAAAGAACACGTCCATTTTGACACCCAGCGCGGCCAGATCGCCACGGATCAGGTCCATCATCGCGTCGGTGGCGAATTCCCGCACCTCTTCCAGCCAGAACTGCTCGCCCTTGCCGATGAACGCGTCACCGACCTTGGCCTTCAGGGCCTCGCCGACCTCGACCAGATAGTCACCGGGATAGGTGCCTTCGGGGAATTCGACGGTTTCGCCATGCGCCTCAAGGTAACGCAGGTAGACCGAGCGCGCCAAAACGTCGACCTGTGCGCCGCCATCGTTGATGTAGTATTCGCGCGTGACGTCATAGCCCGCGAAATCCAGCAGACTGCTCAGGGCGTCGCCGAACACCGCGCCGCGCGTGTGGCCGACATGCATCGGGCCGGTCGGGTTGGCCGAGACGAATTCGACGTTCACCTTGGTGTTCGCCCCCATGTCCGAGCGCCCGAAATCCGTGCCGGTCCCAAGGGCCGCGCGCACGATGTCCTGCCACAGACCGGGGGCCAGACGCAGGTTCAGGAACCCGGGGCCTGCGACCTCGGCACTGATGATGCGGGCATCCGCGGCCAGCTTGTCGGCCAGCGCATCGGCGATGTCGCGCGGTTTCATCTTGGCGGCCTTGGCCAAAACCATCGCCGCGTTGGTCGCCATATCGCCATGGGCCGCATCGCGCGGGGGTTCGACCGCCACGTTGTCATAGCCAAGATCCGCCGGCAGGCGGCCCTCGGCCACCAAGCCATCCAGACAATCGACGACGAGTGCACGCAGTTCGCTAAACAGGTTCATAGCAGGCCCTTTGTTTCTTTGCCGTGGGGTTTACCACGGGTACGGGCCGCGTCAATGCGCCGTTTAGCCGTTTTGGGTGCTGGGGGCCTCGGGTTCGGGGGGGACCATGGCTATCACGCGTGTGTCCGGCACATCGCGCACGCCCTCACGGTCGCCATGCAGGCGCAGGGTTCCGTTCGGTCCAATCGTCGCCACGATCACGCCCTCGGGGTTCTTGTCCGCCCAGTGCTCTAGCGTGAACTCTTCACTCAGGCGCGTCACGCGGAAGGTCCAGCCCTTGGTCATCAGGGACGCCAGTTCAAGATAGCTCGACCCCTTGGCAATCTCGCGTCCCCCCAGTGTCGCGGGCAGCGCATGGCGCGCGCTTTCCTGTTTGGCAGGGCGCAGTTGATAGACATGCTCGCGCCCGTATTCCGGCGCAAGGTCGGTCGCCACAAGGGTGTTATAGGCGTCGTTGTCCGTGGCCGCGATCAGCTTGCCGAAATTCATCGCCTCGACGTTGTGTTCCGCCGCCTCGGACAGGACATCGCCGAAATAGGTCGGCAGGCCCAGTTCGCGCGCCGTGCGCAGGCGCGACCGGTTCGCGTCGGTGATCAGGACCGGCACCTCGGCCTTTTTCAGGGCCTCGCCGAAGGCCGCCGCCCAGCGCGAGCCACCGACGATCAGAACACCGGGCGTTTCGCCGCCCGCAAGGCCCAGCGCACGCGCAAACGGCGTCAGGCTAAAGCCATGCAAAACCACCGTCGCCGCCACAAGGACAAAGGCCAAAGGTCCGATCAGTTGCGCCTGTTCCAGACCGAGATCGACCAGACGTTCGCCAAAGAGACCCGCCACCGCGACCAAGACCACGCCGCGCGGACCGGTGAACGCCACCAGAACCCGTTCGGCCATGGGCACGCCACTGAACGCCAGCGAGATAAACACCGTCAGGGGCCGCGCGACCAAGATCACCACCGCGACCAGTGCCGCCGCCCGCCAGTCCAAGAGCGCCAGCCGGTCGAAATCCAGACCCGCCGACAACAGGATAAACACCCCCGACACCAACAGGATCGTCGCGTGTTCCTTGAACCGGCGCATCTCGGCGTAACTCGGCAAATCGGCATTGGCGATATAGACGCCCATAATCGTGACGGTCAAAAGGCCGCTTTCGTGCAGCACCCCATCGGCCAGCGCAAAGACACCCAGCAGAACGGTGAACAGGACTGGCACCTTCATGTATTCGGGCACGGCGGCCTCACGGAACGCCTTGGCCACGCCCCAACCGGCCAAGAGGCCCAGAACGGTCGCCACAACCAGACCAAGGATCAGTTCCTGAACCGCCTCGCCCGCGGATGTGGTCGATTGCAGGACGCTGACCACCTCAAACGCCAGAACGGCGGCAAGGGCACCGACGGGGTCGTTGACGATCGCCTCCCACTGAAGCAATTGCGCGGGACGACGTTTTAGACGCGCCTGTCGCAACAGGGGCGCAATTACGGTCGGCCCTGTCACGATCATGATCCCGCCGAACACAGACGCACTGCCCCAATCCAGACCGGCCACATAATGCAGGGCCAGCGTGGACATCAGCCACCCAAGGGGCGCGCCGACAAACACCAACCGCCGCACACCGACGGCGGCGTCACGCAAACTGTCACGGTTCAGGGTCAGGCCGCCCTCAAACAGGATAATCGCCACGGCAATCGCGATCATGGGCTGCATCAAGGGTCCCACATCGCGGGCGGGATCAAACACACCAGCGACGGGGCCGATTATGATCCCCGCCAACAGCATCAGAACAATCGCCGGAAGGCGCAGCCGCCACGCCAGCCATTGCGACCCCACGCCCAGCGCGCCCACAAGGGCAAACGCCATTACCGGCGCAATCGCCCCCTCAGTCCCTGTCGCCATCTATGTATCCCCTGATCCGCGCAATATGTTTTTGGTCAATCAGAGTGAACATAGCACGTCACAGACCTTTGGCGAGGTCTCCGCCTATAAGCCTTTGGTATTCCTGCATGGCGAACCGGTCCGTCATCCCCGAGATATAATCGGACACGATACGCGCCAGCGTGATCTCATCCGCCGCCTCGGCCACGTCCTTGCGCCATTGACGCGGCAACAGTTCGGGGTTCTCCATGAACAGCGGGAACAGCTCATGCACCATGGCCGTCACCTTTTTGCGCATGGCAACGACGCTGGGTGCGCGGTACATGCGGGTGAACAGGAACTGGCGAATAACCTTCAGCTTTTCCCAGAGTTCCGGCGTGAACTGTACCATGGGCCGCCCCGCCATACGGATATCGCCCGAGGTTTTCGGGTCCAGTTCCGCCAGACGGGTCTTGGCCACGTCTATCACATCATCGACCAGCACGCCAAAGAACCGGCGCAGGGCCTCATGGCGGCGACGGTAATAGTTCAGACCCGGATATTTCCGGTCCACGGCGGCGAAACATTCGTCCAGCACCGGCAGTTCGGCCAGCTCATCCGTCGAGAACAGTTCCGCCCGCAGACCGTCGTGCAGATCGTGGTTGGAGTACGCGATATCATCGGCCAGCGCGGCAACCTGTGCCTCGCAACTGGCATAGGTGTGCAGTTCCAGATCGTGGATGTCGTTATATTCGGCCAACGCATAGGGCAGATCACCCGTGACGGGGCCGTTGTGTTTCGCGATCCCCTCAAGCGTCTCCCACGTCAGGTTCAGACCGTCGAATTCCGCGTAATGGCGTTCCAGTCGGGTGACGATACGGATCGCTTGGGCGTTGTGGTCAAACCCGCCATAGGGCGCCATCAGTTCGGCCAGCGCGTCCTCACCCGTGTGACCGAACGGCGTATGCCCAAGGTCATGGGCCAGCGCCACCGCCTCGGTCAGTTCGATATTCAGGCCCAGCACATTGGAAATCGTGCGCGCGACCTGCCCGACCTCAATCGAATGGGTCAGACGGGTACGGAAATAATCGCCCTCATGTTCGATGAACACTTGGGTCTTGTGTTTCAACCGCCGAAAGCTGGAGGCGTGGATGATGCGGTCGCGATCCCGTTGAAAGCAGGAACGGAACACGCTCTCTTCTTCTGGGTACAAACGCCCCCGTGTATTTTCGGGGTGACAGGCAAAAGGCGCAAGCATGCTCTCTCCGGCTTGTGGGGTCCTTGAGGAGTACTTATATTGGTTTTGATACAGTTACGAGACGGATTTGGACCAATGGACCTGACCCTGCCCCCCAAAGTGACCGACCGCGCCTTTGATCGCCTGTCCGAAATCGGTGCCGCCGATCAGGGCAAGGCCCTGCGCATCGCGGTTGAGGGCGGCGGATGCTCGGGGTTTCAGTACAATATCGTTCTGGATGATGTGACGCCCGATGACCTTGTGCTTGAGGGCAGCGGCGAAAAGGTCGTGGTCGATAGCGTCTCTTTGCCGTTCTTGACCAATGCCGTCATCGACTTTACCGAAGAGCTGATCGGCGCGCGTTTTGTGATCGAGAACCCCAATGCCACCGCTTCGTGCGGCTGCGGGACCAGTTTCTCGATCTGATCCCCCACGCGCCTCTGGACCTCTGAACCCAAGGACGATGGCCTATGGCGGCGCGCCCCTATGATTGTGTAATCTTCGGGGCCGGTGCGGCCGGTCTGATGTGCGCGATCCATGCGGGCGCGACGGGCAAACGCGTTCTGGTTCTGGACCACGCCCGCGCCGCAGGTGAGAAAATCCGCATCTCGGGCGGGGGGCGGTGCAATTTCACCAACCTCGACGTGACGGCGGCGAATTTCATCTCGCAAAACCCGCATTTCGCCAAATCCGCGCTGGCCCGTTATACCCAATGGGATTTCATCGACCTCTTGGCCCAACACAATGTGACGTGGCACGAAAAGACATTGGGTCAGCTGTTCTGCGACACCTCGGCCAAGGATATCGTGCGTGTCCTGCTGGATGAGGTCGCCCGCGCAAGCGGTGAGATCCGCGTGAACACGGGCATCGCTGGCGTCACCAAGGCCGACAGCGGGTTTATCGTCACCCTAGAGGACGGGCGCGCCATTCCAGCCGCCCATCTGGTGATCGCGACGGGCGGCAAATCCATCCCGAAAATGGGCGCGACCGGTTTCGGCTATCAGATCGCGGAACAGTTCGGGCATGGCATCATTGATCCGCGCCCCGCATTGGTGCCGCTGACCTTTGGCGATACCTTTGCGCCGCTGGCCGGCACCGCCCTGCCCGCGCGGGTGACCTGTAACGGCACCACGTTTGATGAATCGATCCTGTTCACGCATCGCGGTCTGTCTGGCCCCGCGATCCTACAAATCAGCAGCTATTGGCGCGAGGGCGACGCGATTTCCGTGAACCTGATCCCCGATGGCACCGGTTACGACCGTCTACGCGCGCGCCGCGCCAGTGATGGGCGCAAGGCCATAGGTACGGTTTTGGGCGATCTGTTGCCCGGACGTCTGGCCGCCTATTGGACCGAACAAAACGGGCTGAGCGGCAATCTGGCCGATTGGTCGGACAAACGCCTGACCGAGCTGACGGATAAGATCGCCGCATGGTCCCTGACCCCGTCGGGCAGTGAGGGATACCGCACCGCCGAGGTCACATTGGGCGGGGTTGATACCGCCACCCTGTCGTCCAAGGACATGTCCAGCACCCTGATCCCCAACCTCTATTTCATTGGTGAGGTCGTGGATGTCACCGGCTGGCTGGGCGGGTATAATTTCCAATGGGCGTGGTCCTCGGGCGCGGCGGCGGGACGCGCTATCGCGGCGGCCTAGGGTTTTCCCCACTGGACGTACCTTGCGCGCGACCTAAACTGACCCGCGAGGTGGTCGGTGAAGGTATCCCATGCGTGTTTTGATTATCGGCAGCGGCCCGAACGCCCTGGAAGCCCGCGATTGGGACGGGTTCGATGCGGTCGTCGCGATCAACAACGCGTGGCGCATCCGCCCCGATTGGACGCATCACATCCACCCCGAGGATTTCCCGACCGACCGCCATCCGCCCCATGTGGACGCGAGCCAGACCATCGTCACCTACCGCGATTACGTGCCCATTCAGAACGGGTTCGGCGGGTTCGTCTATGCGGGCGGGACAATGGCCTTTACCGCCGGATACTGGGCGCTCGGGCATTTCAATCCGCGTTTGATCGCCTTTATCGGCTGTGACATGACCTATGCCGCGACGGGGGCCACGCATTTTTACGGCACCGGTACGGCGGACCCGTTGCGCGATGATGTCACGCTGCGCGATCTAACCGCCAAATCCGCGCGCCTGATGGTGACGGGGGCCCAGCGGGGATGCGCCATGGTGAACCTGTCCCGCGCGGATCAAAGCCGCCTGATCCTGCCCCGCGCCGCGCCCCATGACACGCCCCCGCCCCGCCCGTTCGATGCAGGTGCGGTGGAACAGGCGCGCGATCTGGAACGCGCCCTGAACTACACCACGCCCGACGGGCGCTATTGGCAGGACACGGGCCATATCGACGTGGACGCGCTGGACCAGCTAGACGCGCTCTGGATGCGGGCGGCAAGTGCTGGACTTTCCCCCGACGGACAGGGATAGTCGCGCCAAATGCGCCGACGGGGGATCACATGAAAATCGCGACGTTCAACATCAACGGGATCAAGGCCCGCCTGCCCGCCCTTTTGGACTGGCTGGATGAGGCGCAGCCCGATGTCGCCCTGTTGCAAGAGATCAAATCGGTGGACGAGGGATTCCCGCACGAACCTTTTGAGGAGCGCGGCTATAACGTCGAAACCCATGGGCAAAAGAGCTTTAACGGCGTGGCGATCCTGTCGAAACTGCCGCTTGAGGACGTCACGCGCGGATTGCCGGGTGATGACGCGGATGAACAGGCGCGCTGGATCGAGGCGACGGTGGTCGGCAAAACCGCGATCCGCCTGTGCGGTCTGTACCTGCCCAACGGCAACCCCTGTCCGGGTCCGAAATACGATTACAAACTCGCGTGGATGAAACGTCTTGAGGCGCGCGCGCGCGATCTGTTGGCGGCCGAGGAACCGGCGCTGATGGCGGGGGATTACAACATCATCCCGCAGGACGAGGACGCCAAACGCCCCGAGGTCTGGCAAGAGGACGCCCTTGCCCGCCCCGAGAGCCGCGCCGCATTCCGCCGGATCGTGAACCTCGGGTTTACCGAGGCGTTTCGCGCCCGCACCCGTGGGCCCGGCCACTATAGTTTCTGGGACTATCAGGCGGGCGCGTGGAACCGTGACGATGGCATCCGCATCGACCATTTCCTGCTGACCCCGCAATGCGCCGATCTGTTGATGGACTGCAAGATCGACAAGGACATCCGCGCCCGCGAAAAGCCGTCCGATCACGTGCCGGTCTGGGTCGAACTGGACGCCTAATCCGCCAAGGGCTGGGCCGTCTCCACAAGGCGCGCGAAATAGGACGCGCCGACAGGGGCGACCGCATCGTTAAAATCATAGCCCGGATTGTGCAGCGACGCGCCGGGACCAATCCCCAGATACATGAACGCCCCGGGTTTACGCTCCAACATGAAGGAAAAATCCTCGGCCCCCATGCCGCGCTCGACATCGGGGTCCACATTGTCCGCCCCGACCAGATCGGCGGCCACCTCGGCCGCAAACGCGGCCTTGTCCGCGTCGTTGATCGTGGCGGGATAGCCTTCGAGCACATCCAGACGCGCGGCCAGACCATGGGCCGACGCCGTGCCCTCAACCACCTCATCCAGACGGCGCAACAGGGTCTCGCGCAGCTCGGGGTCGAACGTGCGCAGCGTGCCGTTGACAAAGGCCGTGTCGGGGATGACGTTGCTGGCCGTGCCTGCGTGGATTTGCGTGACCGAAAGGACCGCCTGTTGCATCGGGCCGGTGTTGCGGCTGACCAGCGATTGCAGGATCTGCACCATCGCCACGGCGGCAATCAGGGGATCGCGTGTATCCTCGGGATGGGCCGCATGACCGCCCTGCCCCGTGATATGGATTTCGAAATCGTCCACAGCGGCCAAAATCGGACCGGGCGTGGTTTGCATATGCCCCGCCTCCAGCCCCGGCAGGTTGTGGATCGCATAGACCTGCGTCACCGGAAAGCGGTCGAACAACCCGTCGTCGATCATCGCCTTGCCGCCGCCGCCATCCTCTTCGGCGGGTTGAAAGATCAACGCGACACTGCCCGAAAACCGGCGCGTTTCGGCCAGATATTTCGCCGCGCCCAGCAGCATCGTCATATGCCCGTCATGCCCGCAGGCATGCATCTTGCCCGCGACGGTGGACGCATAGGCCTTGCCCGTGGTTTCCTGCATCGCCAGCGCATCCATGTCCGAGCGCAGCCCGATCATCGGCCCCGGTTCGCGCCCGTGGATCACCGCGACGACACCGGTTTTGCCGATCCCCTCATGCACCTCATCCACGCCGAATTCGCGCAAACGCTCGGCCACATAGGCGGCGGTCTCATGGCACTCAAACCCGATCTCGGGATGCATATGCAGGTGGCGCCGCCATGCCGTCATTTCATCTGCAAACCCAGCGATACGGTTTAGAACGGGCATGGGTGGACTCCTTGGGCCGAACGGTTCAGGGTCTCATCGAAACGCGAAATCGGGGGCGGGTGCAATGGCAGAAAACGATATTATTCACGATCCAAATGGCGGGATTGCGCGGTTGCTTGAAATCATGCGCCGCCTGCGCGATCCGCAGACCGGTTGCCCGTGGGATATCGAACAAACCTTTGCCACCATCGCCCCCTATACGATCGAAGAGGCCTATGAGGTCGCCGATGCGATTGAGCGTCAGGCATGGGACGAATTGCGCGGTGAATTGGGCGATCTTCTGTTCCAATCGGTGTTTCACGCGCAGATGGCGTCCGAGGCGGGGATGTTCGATTTCGACGACGTGGCCAACACGATGTCGGACAAGATGGTCGCCCGTCACCCGCATGTCTTCGGGAACGAGAGCCGCGAGAAATCCGCCGAACAACAGACCCGCGATTGGGAAACCATCAAGGCGGCCGAGCGCGCGGGCAAGAACCAGTCCGGTGCGCTGGACGGGGTTGCGGTGCACCTGCCCGCCCTGACCCGCGCGGTCAAACTGCAAAAACGCGCGGCGCGGGTCGGGTTCGACTGGCCCGACACCTCCCATGTTCTGGACAAGGTTCAGGAAGAGATCGGTGAACTGGTCGAGGCGCGTGAGTCCGGCGATCCGGCGGCGATCAAGGATGAATTCGGCGACCTGTTGTTCGTCATGGCCAATCTGGCGCGCCATTGGGACATCGACCCCGAAGAGGCCCTGCGCGGCGCGAACGCCAAATTCACCCGCCGCTTTGAGGGGATCGAGGCGCGCCTCGCCGCCGATGGCCGCACCCCCAAGGACAGCGATCTGGCGGAAATGGATGCGTTGTGGGACGCGGTCAAGGTTGAGGAACGCACGAAAAAGTAACCTGAGTAAAAAATTCAGGTATTGACCTGACCAAAATAGTCGGGTTTAAAACGCGCAACAACGGAACAGGAGAATCCAATGTCGTTTGATCTGCGCACTGTCTCGATCGCACTGGCAACCGCCGCGGCGGCCACCCCTGCACTTGCAGAGGTCAACATCTATTCCCAGCGTCAGCCCGAACTGATCGCCCCGATCACCGAGGCCTTCACCAAGGCCACCGGCATTGAAACCAACGTTGCCTATCTGGACAAAGGCCTGACCGAGCGCCTGCAGGCCGAGGGCGACCGCTCCCCCGCCGACATCATCATGACCGTGGACATCTCGCGCCTCAGCCAAGCGGTCGAGGCTGGTGTCACCCAGCCGGTCGAGAGCGCCGTCCTGAACGACAACATCCCCGCCGAATTCCGCGACCCCGGCAATGAATGGTTCGGCGTCACCACCCGCGCCCGTATCGTTTACGCCAGCAAGGACCGCGTCGCAGACGGCGAAATCACCACCTATGAGGATCTGACCGATCCGAAATGGGCGGGCCGCATCTGTACCCGTTCGGGCACGCACCCCTATAACCTTGCTCTGATCTCGGGCATCATCCACCACCACGGCGAAGACTACGCCAAAGAGTGGGCCGAAGGCGTCAAAGCCAACCTCGCGCGCAAGCCCCAAGGCAATGACCGCGCACAGGTCAAGGCAATCTGGGCCGGTGAATGCGACATCAGCCTCGGCAACACCTACTACATGGGCAAGATGCTGGAGAACGAAGAGCAGAGCGAATGGGCCAACTCGGTGCGCATCGTGTTCCCCGAATTCGACGGCAAAGGCACCCACATGAACGTCTCGGGCGTCGCCATGACCAAAGCCGCCCCGCACAAAGAAGACGCGCTGGCGTTCATGGAATTCCTCGCCTCGCCCGAAGCTCAGGAAATCTATGCCGAAGTGAACTATGAATTCCCCGTCAAACCGGGTGTCGCACGTTCGGAATTGGTCCAGAGCTGGGGCGATTTCGCTCCGGATGCGGCCAACCTGATGGATCTGGCCAAGCTGCGCCCGACCGCGCTGCGCATCATGGAAGAAGTCAACTTCGACGGCTGATCCCCCGTTTAAGGTGACGGAATGGGCGCTGAACCTCGGTTCGGCGCCTTTTTCTTTTTTGGTGCACTGTTCAGGGCTGTTTGACGGGTAGAGGAAACCGCGTCAGGCCGAATTCTGCCTTTTTGGTCACACCTGTCGCCTAGTTGCTGGACAATGTTCGCCCCCCTTGGCACGGTCCCCCAAAAGGCAGGAGAAGACCTTGACCACACCACACCAAATCATCATCGACACCGACCCGGGACAGGACGATGCCGTCGCCATCCTGATGGCACTTGGCAGCCCGCAAGAGATTGAAATCCTTGGAATTACCGCCGTCGCGGGCAATGTACCGCTTGCCCTGACGGAAAAGAACGCACGCATTGTGTGTGAACTGGCCAACCGCCCCGATATCCGCGTGTTTTCAGGCTGTGACGCGCCGATCGCCCGCCCTCTGGTGACGGCGGAACATGTGCATGGCAAGACCGGCCTGGACGGTCCGACCCTGCCCGATCCGGTGATGCCGCTACAGGACCAGCACGCGGTCGATTTTATCATCGACACCTTCCGCAACGCCCCCGCGGGCAGCATCAGCCTCTGCACGCTGGGCCCGTTGACCAATGTGGCAGCCGCCCTTGAACGCGCGCCCGACATCGCCCCCAAGATCAAACAGATCGTCATGATGGGCGGCGCCTATTTCGAGGTCGGCAATATCACCCCGACCGCCGAATTCAACATCTACGTCGACCCCGAGGCCGCCAAGATCGTGTTCGGCGCGGGCATCCCGTTGGTGGTGCTGCCGCTGGACGTGACGCACAAGACACTGGTCACGAAAGAGCGCAACGACGCCTTCCGCGCCCTGCCGGGCAAGGTCGGGATCGCCGTGGCCGAGATGACCGACTTTTTCGAACGCTTTGACAAGGAAAAATACGGCTCGACCGGCGCGCCCCTGCATGATCCGACGGTGATCGGCTATCTGCTGAACCCCGACCTGTTTCAGGGCCGCGAGATCAACGTCGAAATCGAAACCGGCTCGGACCTGACCCTTGGGATGACGGTGGCCGATTGGTGGCGCGTGACGGATCGCCCTGCGAACGCGCTGTTCATCAAGGACATCGACGATGAGGGCTTTTTCACCCTGCTGACCGAGCGTTTGGCCACCCTATGAGCCTGTTGACACTGGCCGGCCCCGCCGATGCGGCGCGGTTGACCCCCCTGATCACCGCCTGTCACGCCGAGGCCGGCCTGACCACCACCGAGGACCACGTTGAACAGACGCTGGCGACCCTGTTCGATCAGGACATTCAGGCGGCGGTCTGGTTGATCGGGCCTCCGCGTGCGCCGGTGGGTTATCTGTTCGTCTCGTTTGGTTTTTCCCTGTCGCGTGGCGGGCGCGAGGCCGTGGTACAGGACATCTATATCCGTCCCCGCATCCGCGCGCGCGGCATGGGAACACAGGCCCTGACGCAACTGGTGTCCATGCTGGGCCAGATGGGCGTGGTGGCAATCGACGTGCCGGTGGGGGACGATCACCCGGCCGCGCCCCTCCTGTCGCGACTGCACTTCACCTCAGAAAATCATATATTTACACGCCAAACTTAATCTTTTGCTTTGGGTTAAATATCCGCGCCGCAGGCCGCCCCCAACGGGGGCGCACTGGTAAAACGACGCCCGCCACTCTACATCTGGCACATGTTTAATTTCGCGACCTCTGCCACCTACGCCACCTTGCCTGACCGGTTCTTTACCAAGATCGGACCGACGCCCGTGCGTGCGCCGTCCCTGATTGCGGTGAACGACGATCTGGCGCGGGACTTGGGGCTGAACCCCGACGATCTGACATCGCCCGAGGGCGTGGCGATTTTGGCGGGCAATGCCCTGCCCGAGGGGGCGACGCCGCTGGCCGCCGTCTATGCGGGCCATCAGTTCGGCGGCTGGAACCCGCGTCTGGGCGACGGGCGCGCGGTGCTGCTGGGGGAACTGACGCCCGAGGGCGGCCCGCAGGTCGACATCCAACTCAAAGGGTCCGGTCGCACCCCCTATTCGCGGGGCGGTGACGGGCGCGCATGGGTCGGGCCGGTGATCCGCGAATACCTGTTGTCCGAGGCGATGCATGCCCTTGGCGTGCCCACGACCCGCGCCCTTGCCGCCGTTCTGACGGGTGAGGACGTCTATCGCGAAACCCGCCTGCCCGGTGCCGTTCTGACCCGCGTCGCGCGCAGCCATATCCGCATCGGCACGTTTCAATATTTCGCGTCCCAGCGCGATATCGACGCCCTGAGCACCCTGTATGAATTCACCCGCGCGCGCCATTACCCGGATGCCGAAACGCCGCTACATATGCTGGAGCAGGTCATCACCGCACAGGCCGAACTGGTCGCGCAGTGGATGTCGCTGGGCTTTATCCACGGTGTGATGAACACGGATAACATGACCCTGTCGGGCGAGACGATCGACTATGGCCCCTGCGCGTTCATGGACGCCTATCATCCGACCAAGGTGTTTTCGTCGATCGACCGGCACGGGCGCTATGCCTACAACCAACAGGCCGATATCGCGGTCTGGAACCTAGCCCAACTGGCCAGCGCGATCCTGCCCCTGATCGACACGGATGAGGCACAGGCGGTTGAGGTGGCAAGCGCCGCGCTGAACGACTTCGCGCCCCAGTTTCAGGCCGCGTGGACCCGCCGGTTCGGGCGCAAGATCGGGTTGGAAAACGCCACGCCCGAGGACGCGCAATTGATCCAGGATCTGTTGAACCGTATGGGGGCCTTGGGCGCGGATTTCACCAACACCTTTCGCGCCTTGGCCGATGGCACCGCGCGCGACGCGTTTTCCGATCCTGCCGCCTATGATCAATGGCATGATGCGTGGCGCGCCCGTCTGGCGACCGAGGGCACGGACGCGGCCACCCAAACCGCGATTATGCGCGCCGCGAACCCCGCGATCATCCCGCGCAACCACCGTGTCGAAGAGGCAATCGCCGCCGCCGTCGCGGGGGATTACGCGCCGTTTCACCGGCTGCACAGCGCGCTGAAATCGCCCTATGACCCCGCGCCGGACATGGGCGATCTGACCATGGCCCCGACCGCGGACCAAGAGGTGCGACAAACCTTTTGCGGCACCTGACGCACCTGCGCACACGCGATTTTCGGTTGGCGGGGCGCGGCCCCTCGGGTACACAGAACCACCCGCCGACCCCGAACAAGACGCGCTGACCCTATGAGCAACACCATCATCGCCCGCTGCGAAGCGCAAAAACTGCGCATGACGGATCAGCGCCGTACGATTGCGCAGGTTCTTGAGGAATGCGACGACCACCCCGACGCCGAGGAACTCTATGCCCGCGCGTCCAAGATCGACCCGCGCATCAGTCTGGCCACGGTCTATCGCACGGTGAAACTGCTTGAGGAATCCGGCATTCTGGAAAAGCTGGAATTCGGCGACGGGCGCGCGCGCTACGAGGACGCCGAGCGTGACCACCACGACCATCTGATCGACATGACCACCGGACAGGTGATCGAATTCTGCGACCCCGAGATTGAGGCGTTACAGGAAAAGATCGCGCGCCGTCTGGGGTATCGGTTGCATGGGCACAAGCTTGAACTCTACGGCAGCCCGATCAAGAAAAAAGACTGACCCATCGGTCAAATTCCCCCTTCCCGCGCGCGCATCCGCGCGATATGGCCGTTCGCGTAAACGGGAGGATCAACATGGACAATCGGCGCGGTATTTTCCTGATGGTTGCGGCCATGCTGGCCTTTGCGCTTGAGGACATGTTCATCAAGATCATGGCCAGCGATCTGGGCGTGGGTCAGATCCTTGCCTCGCTGGGGATCATGGGCGGCGCGGTCTACGGGATCATCTGCAAGGTTCAGGGCCTGCCCCTGTTGGCGCGGGCCCTGTGGCGTGGTCCGGTTTTACTGCGCAACATCGGCGAAATCATCGGGACCAGCGGCTTTCTCTTGGCGGTGACCCTGTCGAACCTGTCCACGGCCACCGCGATCTTTCAGGCGACGCCGCTGACCGTGACGCTTGGGGCGGCGCTGTTCCTTGGGCATGCGGTGGGATGGCGGCGGTGGCTGGCGATCCTGATGGGGTTCTTTGGGGTGATGCTGATCATCCGTCCGGGCACGGCGCATTTCGACCCCACGTCCCTTTTCGCGGTGCAGGCGGTTCTGGGCCTGACCGTGCGCGATCTGGCCACCCGCGTCTGCCCGCCCGAGGTCAAGACGATGCAGATGTCGACCTATGGATTCCTGTCCGTGGTGCCCGCTGGTCTGGTCCTGATGTGGCTACAGGGGCGTGCCGATCCGGTCGATGTGACCCTTGGCGGGCAGCTGATCGCCGCCACCTTTATGGGTGCTCTGGGCTATTATATGCTGGTTGAGGCGACGCGGGCGGGCGATGTTTCCGTTATCACGCCGTTTCGCTATTCGCGGTTGCTGTTCGCGCTTGCCATCGGGTTCATCGTGTTCCATGAACGTCCTGACGCGCTGACCCTGATCGGGGCGGCGGTGATCATCGGCTCGGGCGTCTATGCCTTTGCCCGCGAACGTCAGGCCAAACAACGCGCCGCGCGTCTGGCCGCAAAAGCGCCCAAAACCTGACCTGTTACCGCAACAGGTAGCGTTAACGCTAACAATGTTCACTTGAATGACACGCGTTCCCTGTTATTAAGCACGCGACAGAATTTTATTGGACAACCCAAAGGTTTTCTTATGAGCACCATCATCGAAATCATCGGACGCGAAATCCTGGACAGCCGTGGCAACCCCACGGTTGAGGTCGACGTCATCCTCGAAGACGGCACCATGGGCCGCGCTGCTGTTCCCTCGGGCGCCTCGACCGGTGCACACGAAGCCGTGGAAAAGCGCGACGGCGACAAGGGCCGTTATCTGGGCAAAGGCGTGCTTGAGGCCGTCGCTGCCGTGAACGGTGAAATCGCCGAAGCCCTGATCGGCATGGACGTAACCGAGCAGGTCGCCATCGACGGCATGATGATTGAACTGGACGGCACGTCGAACAAGGGTCGTCTGGGCGCGAACGCGATCCTTGGCGTCTCGCTGGCCTGTGCCAAGGCGGCCGCCGAATTCACCGCTCAGCCGCTGTTCCGCTATGTTGGCGGCACCTCGGCCCGCGTTCTGCCCGTTCCGATGATGAACATCATCAACGGTGGTGAGCACGCCGATAACCCCATCGACATCCAAGAATTCATGATCATGCCGGTCAGCGCCACCAACATCCGTGACGCGATCCGCATGGGCGCCGAGGTGTTCCACACCCTGAAAAAAGAGCTGTCCTCGGCCGGTTACAACACCGGTATCGGCGACGAAGGTGGCTTTGCCCCCGCTCTGGAATCGACCCGCGTTGCGCTGGACTTTGTTCTGAAGGCCATCGAAAAAGCAGGCTACAAACCGGGTCAGGACATCTATCTGGCTCTCGATTGCGCCTCGACCGAATATTACGTCGACGGCAAGTATGAGATGAAAGGCGAAGGCGTTTCGCTGACGTCCGAGGAAAACGCCGACTATCTGGCGAAACTCTGCGACGACCACCCGATCATCTCGATCGAGGACGGCATGGCCGAGGACGACTGGGCCGGTTGGAAACTGCTGACCGAGAAACTGGGCGACAAGGTTCAGCTGGTCGGCGACGACCTGTTCGTGACCAACCCCGTCCGTCTGGCCGATGGCATCGCCCAAGGCGTCGCCAACTCGATGCTGGTCAAGGTGAACCAGATCGGCTCGCTGACCGAGACGCTCAAGGCTGTCGATATGGCCCACCGCGCGCGCTACACCAACGTGATGTCGCACCGCTCGGGCGAGACCGAAGACGCCACCATCGCCGATCTGGCCGTGGCGACCAACTGTGGTCAGATCAAAACCGGCTCGCTGTCGCGCTCGGACCGTCTGGCCAAATACAACCAGCTGATCCGCATCGAAGAACTGCTGGGCGAAACCGCCGAATACGCGGGTGCGTCGATCCTCAAGGGCTAATCGCCCCGACGACAGTTTTTGAAAACACCCGTCCCCGTGGCGGGTGTTTTTTACATCTCGCCCTATTGTGGCCACATGCGTCGATCATACACGCTATAGATGTTTACGTTGTGTATGAGGTTTCATGTCTTCCCCCGTTGCCGTGCTTGTTGACGGCGAAAATATCCGCGCCGATTTTGCGGTGCAAATTCTGAACGCCGCCGCGCGCTACGGCACCGCCACAATTCGCCGCATCTACCAAGACGCGGCCAAGCAGAACGGCTGGTCCGACATGCCCGGGTGGAAAGTGGTGCATGCCGGTTCGGGCAAGAACGCCACCGATATGTTGCTGTGTATCGAGGCGGTGGATCTAGCCCTGATCCAAAATATCAAGCAGGTGGTGATCGCCAGTTCGGACGGCGATTTTTCGCATATCGCGACCTATTTGCGGGAACACGGCACCGAGGTCATCGGCATTGGCGAGATCAAAACGCCCCGCAAGTTCAGCAAGGCATGCAGTGAGTTTATCAACCTCACCCTCTCTGCCGCACCGTCCGACCCTGTGCCGTTACACGCCCCGAAACCCGCGCCCAAGCCCGAGCTTCAGCTATCGCAGGACGATCTGAAAATCGTGGCGATCATCAAAGAATTTTCCGATGATCAGGGGCGTTTGAGCGTAAGCATACTCAGCGATTATATGATCAAAGCGCACAGCATTCAGATCAAATCCTTGCCCGCCAAGAACTGGTCGACATACCTAAAAAACCATCCGCAGATCTACACGGTCACTGGAAAAGGGGCGACCCTCAGCGTGCAACTTACGAAAACGGCACTCGCGGCCACCGGCACTTGACCTCGCGCCATGGCGCGCCACACTGGCCCCAAGCACACCCAACCGAGGCCGCCATGACATCCGCATCCGCCCTGATCGACCATCTCGACCTGCGTCCCCACCCCGAGGGCGGCTGGTACCGCGAAACATGGGCGGCCAGCGCGCCGGTGGGGGAACGTCCCGTCGGCACGGCGATCTATTACCTGCTTGAGGCGGGACAAACGTCGCATTGGCACCGCGTGGACGCCGACGAAATCTGGCATTTCTACGCGGGCGATCCCCTGACCCTGATGATTGCCGCCACTGACACCGGCCCGCGCCGCGACTGGACCCTTGGCCCTGATGTCATGGCTGGCCACTCCCCGCAAATCCTTGTTCCCAAAGGGTTCTGGCAGGCTGCCCGCCCCACGGGGGCCTATACACTGGTCGGCTGCACGGTCAGTCCGGGGTTCCAATTCGACGGGTTCGAAATGGCACCGGCGGGCTTTGACATCCCCTAATTTACGACCGTCGTACGACCGGTCCGCACCCCTTCCCTATGTCCCGACGTTCGTCGCAGACACCATGGTCCAATTCGACCAAACCGCGTCTGTGGCTAACCTTCGCCCAGCAGGTCACGCACAAAAAACAAGCGACCTGCACACGAAATGGGAGGAACGGACATGAATTTGATTAACGCATTGGCGATCTCGATTGGCATCTTGGCCGCAGTCGCCACCTATCTCTGCCTCGGCACGGAATTCGGCCTACAGGTCTGGGCGCTGTTCATCGGCTGGGGGAGCTTCTATCACACCGGCGGCGGCACGGGCGGCGTCACGAAATCCGCCATCAACCACGTCTGGGGCGCACTGGTTGCGGCCATCGCCCTGTTCGTCGTGGGCACCGTGGGCGGCTCGGTCGCCGTGACCTCGATCCTGGTCGGCGTGTCGGTGGTGGTTCTGGTTCTGGGCGCGCATATCCCCGCACTGGCCACCATCCCCGCCGCGGTCTACGGCTATGCCAGCACGGCGGCCTTTGCCCTGCTGACGGGCGTGGCCATCGGCGACATCACCGCCGTGTTCAAGGCCGCGATCATCGTCGTGATCTCGCTGATCATCGGCAACATCTTCGGCTTTGTCTCGGAAAAAGGCGCGGGCGCCCTGACCGCCAAAGCGGAATAAGGGATCAGGCACGCCCTATCGGGCATACCAAACCAACCAAAAACAACAAAGGGCACCGTCAGGTGCCCTTTTCCTTTTGATTACCGTCGCTTAGGCCTTCGACGCGACCACCGCCCCCGAGGGGCGACTGACCTGACCACCACCCACGGACGCGCTGACCCCCGTGGTCCCCGGACAGGACGTTGGCAATCCCCGCGCCACGCGCACCGCCAGATAGGCGAAGGCCTGCGCCTCTAACATATCACCGTTCAAGCCGACCTCTTCGACCTGCACCGCCGGCACGCCGCAACGTTCGATCAGCATCTCCATCATCAACGGGTTCTTGCGCCCGCCACCGGTGACCAGCAACCGCTCGGGCGGCTCGGGACAATGGTCCAGCCCCCGTGCCACCGACCCCGCCACAATCGCCGTCAAGGTCGCCGCCGCATCCGCGTCACTTAGACCCGACACCATCTCCAACACATCGCCAAACGCGTCGCGATCCAGCGATTTCGGCGGCACCTTATAAAAATACCCGCGATCCAGAACGGCGTTCACAATGACCTCGTCCACCACTCCGCAGGACGCCAACGCCGCGTCCTCATCCATCGCAACCCCGCGCCGCGCCTGCATTAAATCGTTCAAAGGCGCATTGGCGGGCCCCGTATCAAACGCCAACAACGCGCCCTTTTGATCCGGCCGATCAAAGGACGGATCGACCCACGTCATGTTCCCGACGCCGCCAAGGTTCAAAAACACCACCGGCCCCGCCGCCCCTACCCATTTGGCACAGGCAAAATGGAAAAACGGCGCCAAGGGCGCACCCTGCCCGCCCAATCGCACGTCCGCCGACCGGAAATCCCAAACCACAGGACGCTGCAACACCTCGGCCAGCACCTGACCATCGCCACATTGATGCGTCCCGCGCCCGCGCGGATCATGCGCCAAGGTCTGCCCGTGAAACCCGACCAGATCGACCTCGTCAAACCGACACAGCAAGGCCGCATGCGCGGTCTCGACCACCTCTGCGGCGGCCTCAACACCGTCTTCCCCCGGCCATCGGCCAAGCGCGCCCTGCAACACCGCGCGCTCTCTATCTGTGTAGGCGCGATAGCCCGTATCGCCAAAGGCGTGGATCTCAACCCCGTCGGTCACCAAAATGGCCGCATCTACACCGTCCAGCGACGTGCCAGACATCGCCCCCAAGGCGCGAATCGGTGCCGATTTCAACATGGCCTTCCCCTCCAAAGCACTCACCGTTATAGAAGTGGCCGAAACACAACCCGTGGACAAGAGACCCGATGACCTACCACCCCAAATCCGACTTTCTGCGTGTGATGATCGAACGCGGCTTTCTCGCCGACTGCACCGATTATCAAGCGCTCGACGAGGCGCTGATCAACGGGGTTGTACCGGCCTATATCGGCTTTGACGCAACCGCGAAATCGCTGCACGTCGGCAGCCTGATCCAGATCATGATGCTGCGCTGGTTGCAGAAAACCGGCCACAAACCGATCACCCTGATGGGCGGCGGCACGACCAAGGTGGGCGATCCGTCCTTCCGCGCCGACGAACGCCCCCTGCTGACCGAAGCCCAGATCGACGACAACATCGACGGCATCAAACAGGTCTTTGCGAAATACGTGACCTATGGTGACGGGCCGACCGACGCCTTGATGCTTAACAACGCCGAATGGCTGGACGGTCTGAACTACCTCGAATTCCTGCGCGACATCGGGCGGCACTTCAGTGTGAACCGCATGCTGTCGTTTGAATCGGTGAAATCGCGTCTGGACCGCGAACAATCGCTGTCCTTCCTCGAATTCAACTACATGATCCTACAGGCCTACGACTTCCTCGAACTGAACCGCCGCTATGGCTGTCTGCTGCAAATGGGCGGCAGCGATCAGTGGGGCAATATCGTCAACGGCATCGACCTGACCCGCCGCGTGCTGGATCACGAGATTTACGGCCTAACCTCGCCCCTCTTGACCACCAGCGACGGCAAAAAAATGGGCAAATCCGCCGATGGCGCGGTCTGGCTGAACGCCGAAATGCGCGCGCCCTATGAATTCTGGCAGTTCTGGCGCAACACGACGGATGCGGACGTGGGCCGGTTCCTGAAACTCTACACCGAACTGCCGGTTGAGGAATGCGACCGCCTTGGCGCGCTTGAGGGATCCGAGATCAACGCCGCAAAAATCATCCTCGCCAATGAGGTGACAACCCTCTGCCACGGGGCCGAGGCCGCTGCCGCCGCCGAGGCCACTGCGCGCGAAGTCTTTGAAAAGGGCGGCGTCGGCGACGACCTACCGACCCTGACCCTGCCCGCAGGGGACATCGGCGACGGCATCTCGCTGGCGCAACTCGTGGTCCGCTCGGGCCTCGCGAAATCCGGCAAGGACGGCAAACGCCTGATCACCGACGGCGCATTGCGCGTGAACGACGACCCCTGCAACGATCCGGGCCGTCTGTTCTCCGCCGCCGATCTGGCCGAACCGGTTAAACTCAGCGCCGGCAAAAAACGTCACGCCCTGATCACTCTGGGCGACTGACCTCTTCAGCTTGGTAAAAATACTCTCGCCGAAGGCGTCCTGACCCAGACATCAAAAAACCCCGCCGGATAACGCGTCCGGCGGGGTTTTCACATCTTTCATCGGCGACGGGGATCAGTCGATCACGCGCACCGTTTCCATCACATCGGGCTGGCCGATGACCTCACCGTTGCGGCCTGCGCCCTTTTTGATGGCGTCAACCACATCCATGCCCTCGGTCACCTGACCGACGACCGTATAGGCCCCGTTCAGATGCGGCGCGGGGGCGAACATGATGAAGAACTGGCTGTTGGCCGAGTTCGGGTTGGCCGAACGCGCCATGCCAACCACACCGCGCTCATAGTTGAAATCGCTGAACTCGGCGGGCAGGTCGGGGCGGTCCGACCCACCGGTGCCGGCCAGACGCATGTCCTGACCGATGCGACCATGCTCAACATCGCCGGTTTGCGCCATGAACCCGGGGATCACGCGGTGAAAGACAACGCCGTCATACTGACCGTCGGCGGCAAGCGCGGTGATCTGCTCAACATGCTGGGGGGCCAGGTCCTCGAACAGATCGACGGTGATGACGCCATTGGCCTCGCCCGAAACGGTGATCTCCAGACCGGTCGCGGCGGCGGCCCCCGCGCTTAGGCCCAGTGCGGCAATCGCCGCGGACAAAAGCTTAGACATCGGCGGCGACTTTCATGCTGATCATCTGATCGGGGTACATCGGCGGTTCACCACGGGTGATCGCATCGACATGCTCCATGCCCTCAACCACGCGGCCATAGACCGTGTATTGACCGTTCAGGAAATGGTTGTCGTTGAAGTTGATGAAGAACTGGCTGTTGGCCGAGTTCGGGTTGGCCGAGCGCGCCGCGCCAAGGGTACCACGATCATGGGGCAGTTTCGAGAACTCGGCGGGCAGATCGGGCAGGTCCGACCCGCCGGTGCCTGCACGGCGCAGATCACCACCCTTGTCCAGCACACCGTGCTCGACATCGCCCGTCTGGGCCATAAAGCTGTCGATCACGCGGTGAAACACAACGCCGTCGTATTTCCCGGCGCGGGCCAGTTCTTTCATCCGCTCACAATGTTTCGGTGCCACGTCGGGCAGCAGTTCGATGACAACATTGCCGTCTTTCAGCTCGATGATGATGGTGTTTTCGGGATCTTTGATATCGGCCATCTGCCGGTCCTCCTGTTCGATTTGGCCGAACCCTACTTGGCCCCACAGCCAAAGAAAAGGCCGAACCGCAGAGGACAGGTTGACGCGCCCCGCCCCTCAGGGTGTAAAGACCCTATACAGCCTTAGGTAGGAGCGGATGATGGCGTGGAAAACCCTTGATGACATGGATATGGCGGACAAGATCGTTCTGGTGCGCGTGGATATCAACGTGCCCGTCGACAATGGTCAGGTGACCGACGACACCCGCATCCAACGCATCATCCCCACCCTGCGCGATATTCTGGCCGCCGGTGGCACGCCGGTCCTGCTGGCGCATTTCGGTCGTCCCAAGGGTCAGGTCGTGCCGGACATGTCGCTGCGCATCACCCTGCCCGCGCTTGAGGCCGCTCTGGGCCAGAGCGTCACCTTTATCGAAACGCCCGACCGCGCCACGCTGGACGCCCTGCCCAAGGGCTCGGTCGTTCTGGTTGAGAACACCCGCTTTTCCCCGATGGAGGAAAAGAACGATCCGAAAATGGCCGAATTTCTGGCCAGCCTCGGCGACATCTATGTCAACGACGCCTTTTCCGCCGCCCACCGCGCCCATGCCTCGACCGAGGGCGTTGCGCGCCTTTTGCCCGCCGCCGCGGGTCGTTTGATGGCGGCCGAGCTTGAGGCGCTGAACGCCGCCCTTGGCACGCCCAAACGCCCCGTGGTCGCAGTTGTGGGCGGGGCCAAAGTGTCCACCAAACTGGACCTTCTGGGCAACCTCGTCAGCAAGGTCGACCATCTGGTGATCGGGGGCGGCATGGCCAACACCTTCCTCGCGGCCCAAGGCATCGACGTCGGCAAATCGCTGGCCGAACATGACATGACCGACACCGCGCGCGACATCCTGACCAAGGCCGCCGACGCGAACTGCGAAATCATCCTGCCCAGCGACGTTGTTGTCGCCCGAGAGTTCAAGGCGAACGCCGAGAACGAAACCGTGGCCGCCGACGCCTGCCCCGCCGATGCGATGATCCTCGACGCAGGTCCCGCCACGGTCGAACGTATCACCAAAACGCTGGCCGGTGCGCAAACGCTGATCTGGAACGGGCCGCTGGGCGCATTTGAAATCCCGCCGTTTGACGCGGCCACCAATGCCGCCGCCACAGCCGCCGCCGAACTGACCGCCGAGGGCACCCTGATTTCCGTCGCAGGCGGGGGCGATACGGTCGCCGCGTTGAACGTCGCGGGGGCTGCGGACAAGTTCACCTATATCTCGACCGCTGGCGGTGCTTTCCTTGAATGGATGGAAGGCAAAGACCTGCCCGGCGTCACTGTTTTGGGCGGCTGATCGGCAAAACACCCCACACATGAACGAGTTAGCGCAACCACATTTGCGCCCCCCGTTCAGAGCGCATATCAACCGGGGCAACACGAAACCCCGACAGTACACAGGACATAGACATGCCCAACCCAGACCAGTTCAAGCGCGTTTCCGCAGGCCAAGGCTTTATCGCCGCCCTTGATCAGTCGGGGGGCTCGACCCCCAAGGCCCTGCGCCTCTACGGCGTTGAGGAAAACGAATACTCGGGCGAGGCCGAGATGTTCGACCTGATCCACCAGATGCGCTCGCGCATCATCAAATCACCCGCCTTTAACGGCGACAAAGTGGTCGGCGCAATCCTGTTCGAAATGACCATGGACCGCGACATCGACGGCACCCCGACCGCCACCTACCTCTGGAACGAATGTCAGGTCGTGCCCTTCCTCAAGGTCGACAAGGGCCTCGCGGAGGAAGACGGCGGCGTTCAACTCATGAAACCCATGCCCGACCTCGACGCCCTGCTGGACAAGGCCGTCGCCAAAGGCATCTTCGGCACCAAAATGCGCTCGGTCATCTCGGCGGCCAACCCCGAAGGCGTCAAGGCCGTCGTCGCCCAGCAATTCGAGATCGGCAAACAGATCCTCGCCAAGGGCCTCGTGCCGATCATCGAACCCGAGGTGACGATCACCATCGCGGACAAGGCCGCCGCCGAAGACCTCCTGCGCGACGCGATCCTCGCCGAACTCGACGCGCTGGCCGAGGATCAGAACATCATGCTGAAACTCTCGCTGCCCGAAAACGACAACCAGTACAAAGTGCTGGTCGACCACCCCCGCGTGGTCAAACTGGTCGCTCTCTCGGGCGGTTACAGCCGCGAAGAGGCCAACGATAAACTCTCGCGCAACAGCGGCATGATCGCCTCCTTCTCGCGCGCCCTCACCGAAGGCCTCAGCGCCAAGCAAACCGACGCCGAATTCGACGCGACGCTGGCCGCAACGATCGACACGATCTATCAGGCCTCGATCGCGGGCTAAATAAATCGGGCGGCGCATCCATCTGCGCCGCCCTTTTCATCTTGGCATAAATACTAATGCCACCCGATGAGGTCCCCCATGCGTCCGACCGTCCTGCTCCCGCTTCTGCTCGCATGGATCTCCGCATGGCTGCCGAGCGCACCTGACCTCAAGACCCTTGCACTTGCCGCCCTCGCGCTCACCCTACCGTGGCTTGCTTTGCGCGGCGCCCCGCGCCCCAAAACGGCACGTTTCCTCAGCATCCTCGCCCTTCTGCCGCTCCTCGCATGTGCCCTCTTCGCCGCCGCGGCATTCCTGTCCGGCCCGACGCCCTACGGAACGCTCATCCTCTTCACCGGCGCCAACCTCTCGGCCTACGCGCTCTTCCTCGCCCGTCTCCTGACCCCGACACCGCGCCTCACCACCCCCATCACGCTTCTCCTCGCCCTCACCGCTTGGTCCTGGGGCTCGGCACTGGCCATGGCGACACATCGCGGCGCCGAACCAACGGACGCCCCCACCTGCATCCTCGCCGCGACCACGCCCTCACCCGACAGCTACACCCGCGCCCTCACCTCCCTCTGGGACATGCGCCTGCCCGCTTTTCACGCCACCTCCGGTCGCAAGCTCCTATTCACCTACCACGCGCTCCTGATCGTCGAGGGGCCAACGCCCACCGTCTACAACTGGTCCAAACTCAAACTCCGCTTTGACCCGCTCGACCTGACCCGCAACCCCTATCAACCGACCACCTGCCCGCGCTGACCCCTTCAGCTTGGCCCAAATACTCGCGCCGCAGGCGTCCCGCCCTCTCCGCCCGCGCCTCACCTAAATTTTCATGTGAAATCCGTCGATTGGGGATTCCCTTCCCGAATCGTCTGTGTCAGAATCACCCTACCGCCCGCCAGAGGCGGATCAGAGGCAGTGTTCATGAGTAGACCCCGCAGTAAACCAGCCTACGGTGTCATCGTCTATTCGGCGGTGGCCTTTGCGCTTGCGGCGTACTTTACCTTTGCGGCTGTACAGGGCGATTACGGCCTGTTCAGCCGCATCCAGGTAGAGGCCGAGGTCGACGACCTGACCGTAGAACGCGACCGCCTTGCCGATCAGGTCGCGCAGATCCGCAACAAAACCCGCCGCCTGTCCGACGACTATCTGGACCTCGACCTGCTGGACGAACAGGCCCGCAAGGTGCTTGGCCTGCTGCGCAGCGACGAAATCGTCATCCGTTAAACGCTAAACTGTCGCCCACATTCCCGTGGCACAAGAAGACACTCGCAATCCGTCTCCTGATTTGGTAGGAATGGTTTAATATTAAACTATCCCAATCCCCAAACGGGAGACCGCCCTATGGCCACGCGAAAAACCGCTTCAAAACCAAATACTTCCAAAGAAGAACTGCTTAGCTATTACCGTGAAATGCTGTTGATCCGGCGATTCGAGGAAAAGGCAGGCCAATTGTACGGCATGGGCCTGATCGGCGGCTTCTGTCACCTTTACATCGGCCAAGAGGCCGTCGTCGTCGGTCTTGAGGCCGCCGCCGAAGAAGGCGACAAGCGCGTCACCTCTTACCGTGACCACGGCCATATGCTGGCCTGTGGGATGGACCCCAAGGGCGTCATGGCCGAGCTGACCGGTCGCGAAGGCGGCTATTCCAAAGGCAAGGGCGGCTCGATGCACATGTTCAGCCGCGAAAAGCACTTCTACGGCGGCCACGGCATCGTAGGCGCGCAGGTCCCGATTGGCGCGGGCCTCGCCTTTGCCGACAAATACAAAGACAACAAGCGCGTGACCTTCGCCTATTTCGGTGATGGCGCAGCCAACCAAGGTCAGGTCTATGAGACCTACAACATGGCCGAGCTTTGGGACCTGCCGGTCATCTTTGTGATCGAGAACAACCAATACGCCATGGGCACCAGTGTTCAGCGCTCGACCAAATCCCCGTCCCTGTGGGAACGCGGTGCCGCCTACGGCATCAAGGGCGAAGAGGTCGACGGCATGGACGTTCTGGCCGTCAAAGCCGCCGGTGAAAAGGCCGTCGCCCACTGCCGCGCGGGCAAAGGCCCCTATATTCTGGAAATGAAAACATACCGTTATCGCGGCCACTCGATGTCGGACCCCGCGAAATACCGCACCCGCGAAGAGGTCCAGAAGATGCGCGAAGAGCGCGACGCGATCGAACATGTGCGTGAGATGCTGCTCTCGGGCAAACACGCCTCCGAGGACGAACTCAAAGCGATCGACAAAGAGATCAAAGAGATCGTCAACGAGTCCGCAGAATTCTCGAAAATCAGCCCCGAACCGGCGCTCGAGGAACTCTGGACCGACATTTACGCCACCGAAGTGCCGCAAGACGCCTGAGACCCGAGGGAGAGAGACGAACAATGGCTACCCAAGTACTAATGCCCGCCCTGTCCCCCACCATGGAGGAAGGCACGCTTGCCAAATGGCTGGTCAAAGAGGGCGATACCGTATCGTCCGGTGACATTCTGGCCGAGATTGAAACCGACAAGGCGACCATGGAATTCGAAGCCGTCGATGAAGGGATCGTTGGCAAAATCCTGATCGCTGAAGGCACCGAAGGTGTCGCCGTGAACACGCCCATCGCCGTTCTCATCGAAGAAGGCGAAAGCGTCGATGACGCCGCCGCAGAGCCTGCCGCCGCTGCCCCCGCTGCGGCCGAGGCCCCCGCGCCTGCCACTGTGGCCGCTGCCCCCGCCGCGCCGGTCGTCGATGAGACGCCCGATTGGCCCGAAGGCACGGAAATGAAAACCAGCACCGTGCGCGAAGCCCTGCGCGACGCCATGGCCGAGGAAATGCGCCGCGACGACGACGTGTTCCTGATGGGTGAAGAGGTCGCCGAATACCAAGGCGCCTACAAGATTTCCCAAGGTCTGCTGGATGAATTCGGCGCGAAACGCGTGATCGACACCCCGATCACCGAACACGGCTTTGCCGGTATCGCCGTGGGCGCGGCCTTTGGCGGTCTGCGTCCCATCGTGGAATTCATGACCTTCAACTTCGCGATGCAGGCGATTGACCACATCATCAACTCGGCGGCCAAGACGCTTTATATGTCGGGCGGCCAGATGGGTTCTCCCATCGTGTTCCGTGGCCCGAACGGCGCCGCCGCACGCGTGGGTGCCCAGCACAGCCAAGACTACGCCGCATGGTACGCCCAAATCCCGGGCCTCAAGGTCGTTCAGCCCTATTCGGCGGCTGACGCCAAGGGTCTGCTGAAACAGGCGATCCGTGATCCGAACCCCGTGATCTTCCTCGAAAACGAGATCCTCTACGGCAAAAGCTTTGAAGTCCCCGTGCTCGACGATTTCACCATTCCCTTCGGCAAGGCCAAAGTCTGTCGCACGGGTGAGGACGTGACCATCGTCTCCTTCGGCATCGGCATGACCTACGCGCTTGAGGCGGCTGAACAACTGGCCAAAGACGGCATCAGCGCCGAGGTCATCGATCTGCGTACCCTGCGCCCGATCGACTATGACACGGTGATCAAATCGGTGATGAAAACCAACCGCTGTATCACCGTCGAAGAGGGCTTCCCGGTCTGCTCGATCGGCAACCACCTGTCGGCCTACATCATGACCAATGCGTTTGATTACCTCGACGCACCGGTCCTGAACTGCACCGGCAAGGACGTCCCGATGCCCTATGCCGCCAACCTCGAAAAACTGGCGCTCGTGACCACCAAAGAGGTCATCGACGCGGTCAAAGCCGTCACCTATCGCTAAGGAGTTCAGCGCATGCCAACAGAAATTCTGATGCCCGCCCTGTCCCCCACGATGGAGGAAGGCACGCTCGCAAAATGGCTCGTCAAAGAGGGCGATACCGTATCCTCGGGCGACTTGCTGGCCGAGATCGAAACCGACAAGGCCACGATGGAATTCGAGGCCGTGGATGAGGGCGTGATCGGTAAAATCCTGATCCCTGAGGGCTCCGAGGGCGTCAAGGTCAACACCGCCATCGCCGTCCTTCTGGCCGATGGGGAAACCGCCGATGACATCGGGTCCGCGCCCGCGGCGGCCCCTGCCGCCGCTGCATCGGACGCCGGCGCCGCCGAGGCGCCCAAGGCCGATGCACCCGCCCCCGCCGCTGCGCCCGCCGCTCCGGCAACCGGTGACGGCAAACGCGTCTTCGCTTCGCCGCTCGCTCGTCGCATCGCCGCCGACAAGGGCGTCGATCTGACCACGCTGACCGGCTCGGGCCCGCATGGCCGCATCGTCAAGGCCGACGTCGAAGGCGCCTCTGCCTCGGCACCGGCCCCCGCTCCGGCGGCAACGCCCGCTGCGGCCTCTGCCCCTGCGGCGGCTCCGGCACCTGCGTCCCCCTCGGCCGACGCCATCGCCCGCATGTATGAGGGTCGCGAATTCACCGAGGTCAAACTGGACGGTATGCGCAAAACCATCGCCGCCCGCCTGACCGAGGCCAAACAGACCATCCCGCATTTCTACCTGCGCCGCGATATCAAGCTGGACGCGCTGCTGAAATTCCGCAGCCAACTCAACAAACAGCTTGAATCGCGTGGCGTGAAACTCTCGGTCAACGACTTCATCATCAAGGCCGTCGCCAACGCCCTGCAACAGGTTCCCGACGCCAACGCTGTCTGGGCCGGTGATCGCGTTCTGAAAATGCAGGCCTCGGATGTGGCCGTCGCCGTCGCGATCGAGGGCGGCCTCTTTACCCCCGTCCTGCAAGACGCGGATATGAAGTCCCTCTCGGCCCTCTCGGCCCAGATGAAGGACCTCGCCGCGCGCGCCCGTGACCGCAAACTCGCCCCCAATGAATATCAGGGCGGCAGCTTTGCAATCTCGAACCTCGGCATGTTCGGCATCGACAACTTCGACGCCATCGTGAACCCGCCACATGCGGGCATTCTGGCCGTCGGTACCGGCGTCAAGAAACCCGTGGTTGGCGATGATGGCGAACTGGGTGTCGCAACCGTCATGTCCGTCACAATGTCCGTGGATCACCGCGTGATCGACGGGGCCCTCGGCGCAGAGCTGCTCGCGGCGATTGTCGAGAACCTCGAAAACCCTGTCGCGATGCTCGCCTGAGCCGCCAGATAATAAACCGAAAACGCCCGCGCATCGCGCGGGCGTTTTTCATTTTAACAAATGAAACGACCGTCCGGATCATCCGGACGGCCGCGCTGAACTTGGTTCAGGAAATCTCTTACGACTTACGCTGCTCTTCGTGCAGCAACTGATCCATGCTGACCGACGGCTGATCGCATCCCGCCTCACCCACGATTTTCGCAGGAACACCCGCAACTGTGGTGCAGGGCGGCACATCTTTCAACACCACGGAACCGGCGGCGATCCGGCTGCAATGACCAACGGTGATGTTGCCCAGAACCTTGGCCCCCGCCCCGATCAGAACACCGTTGCCGATCTTGGGGTGGCGGTCGCCCTCTTCCTTGCCGGTCCCGCCAAGCGTCACCGAATGCAGGATCGACACGTTGTCACCGACCCGTGCGGTCGCGCCAAACACGATCGAATGCGCGTGATCAAGGAAAATGCCCTTACCCACCGCACAGGCGGGATGGATATCGACGCCAAACTCTTCGGACACGCGCATCTGAAAGAAATACGCCAGATCATGCCGCCCCTGTTTCCACAGCCAATGCCCGATCCGATAGGCCTGAATCGCTTGGAAGCCCTTGAAATACAACAAGGGTTGCAAATACTGGATACAGGCGGGGTCACGTTCGAACACAGCCACCAAATCGGCACGCGCAGCATCGGCAAGGCTGGGATCGGCCGCATGCGCCTGATCACAAATCTCGCGCAGCATCTGATCCGACATCTCTGTCGAAGCCAGTTTTAGCGCCACCCGATAGGACAGCGCCGCCGACAAAGACCGATGGTGCAGAACGCTGGAATGGATCAACCCACCCAGCAGGGGTTCCTTGGCCACGACCTCATCGGCCTCGACCCGCAGCCGTTGCCAAACCGGATCAACCTTGGTCAGTTTTGCACTCTGTTCCCGCATGGCGGCCCCTTTCGCTTTGGGTGTCTCTATACAACGTGTGCATAGGGACGCCTAGCGAAAGATGTTACACAGAATTGTGACTTCAAGGCGCAATCGTTCGCAAAATTGCGCGGCGGCCCAGAATTTATTCCCGAACCTCCGCGCCTCGAACCGCGCAAATCGCGCTCAATATGACCATGACACAACGCAAATATTCCGGATCATCCCAGAACGGTTCCGCCCGCCTGGGATAGGTTCCCGCCACGTCCATCAGGCTCCCACAGCCCCAACGCGGATGTGCCCGTCCCAACCGTTTGCGATACTTGTCGGCGGCCTGTGCATGGGTCAGCATCCGCTCGGCCAGCGCCGCGCGCATGCTGTCGGGTACCTTCATCAACGCACAGGCCGCCGCCGCCACGTCCCCCGGACCAATGGGGCGCATGGTCAGATCGCGATCTCAACGGCGCTATAGGGTCCCGGCCCGAACCGGTCCGAAATCTGTGCGACCTCGAACTGCGCACCTTGGCCGAACGTATCGCTGGCCTGATCCGCGGCGCCATAGGTCCAGGTTGGCGATGTCGCCATGTCCTGTCGCACAATCGCGCCGTTCTCATCGCGGATCCGGATGGAGTAAAGCTCACTCGCCTCGCCCAGAGGCACCTCGAACCCTTCCCATGTGTCTCCGTCGATCCGCGTTCGTCGGGTCCAGCTGAACACCCGCGCGCCGTCCCCCTGAACCGTTTCGCGCAGATGCACCGGCGCATAGGGGCGCAGCCCGTTGCCCGCGAACGCCTCTACCTTTTCGACGTAAGACGCGTCATCCACGGCCCGCCCCGCCGGACCAATCCGGTAATAGCGCGCAAGGTTACGCTCGGACGTGTCCAACGCGATCTGTTGCGCCGCCGCGTTCAGCAAGACGATATAGCTGCCGCTTGGCCAGACATCGGGCATGATCCCGTCCGACCCCGCCTGTCCCCGCAACCGCAGGCGCAGCTCATAGGTATCTGGCGCGACCAACTGGGCCTCTTGGAACTGGAACACCTCCCAGTTGCCCGAACTGCCATCGCCGATCACCGCCGCATTGGCCCCGTTCAGGATCGCATCCCGCGTCCCACTGGCCAGCGATCCACCATAGACCCGCACCCGCAAGGCCGGCCCGCGATCCCACAGGCCCGGCGCAGCGCGGCCAAGGTCGGTTTCCGTCACACCAACCACCGCGCCCTCAACCAAGGTCGTGTTCAGGACATAGCCGTTGTCCTGCGGCGCACTGAACACCGCGACCGTACCGGGCCACGGGGTGGCCGTCACCGCGATATGGGGCGCATGGGGCACCTCATCGCCGGTCAACAGGGGCAGGTCCATAAACAACGGAAACACCGGCACCGGTGCCACAAACGGCGTCAGGGTCACGGTTTCCTCGGCCGCGTCTGAGGGTTCATAGACGCTGGGGTGGATTTTGACCGCCTCGATTTCCCGCGACAGGCCCTGTTCCACACGGTCCACCCGATAGGACGACGCGCCCAGTTGCACCACATCCCCCGCGCCCACATCCAGATGCGACATCGGCAGGGCAAAGCGCGCCGTATCGCGTGACAGGCGCGCCTCGGCCAACCAGCGCTCGGTGATCTTGCGCCCCTCGGCCTGTGTCAGGATCAGGGGCAATTGCGTCACCGCCACCGCGCGGCTTTCCTCGTCTGGGAAAATCGCCTCTGTTGAACGCAGTTCATAATCCGCATCCGCCTCGGTAAAGGTCAGACGCACACGCCCCGCCACCTCGGCCTCGGGCGCGCGCAGCAGTTCCAGCGCGCTGTCGTCATTGTCCCGTCGCACCATCTGATCAGACGACAGAACCAAGACCGCCCCGTCCCCACGATTGCGGAACACCAACTGTCCGTCACGCTCCACCGCGTCAAACCCATAGGCCAGCATCAGCGGCTGCAACGCCGCCCGCCCTGACGACAGGTCATCCACGTGATATCCGCGCACGATGCCATAAAGGCTACTGGTATCGACATCCTCAACGCCCGCACGGCGGCAAATCTCGGCCACCACCGCGCCCAGCGCCTGACCGGTCACACGCCCGTTCAACCAATGCCCGCGCGCGTAATTGTCCGCGTCCCCCCACAATTCGGTATTGCCAGGGAAATACGGATAGGGCCGCGTGTCCCATGCCCAGACGTTCGAGCGCGACATATCGATCATCGCCCCGCCATAGACCTCGGACAGGGGGTTGTTTGCCGCATCCCCCCAGTAATCCGTCATCGCGCGCAGATATTGCGCCTGTATCAGGTCATCACGCCGCCCGTTGGAATAGGCTGGCAGGCTGCTCTCGGACGATTTCGGGTCCAGAAACTTGTTCGGCTGGTTCGTGCCCTTGTCGATCGCGGCACAGCCGTATTCGGTGAACACAACCGGTTTGGACTGCGGCACCCACCCCGTCGGCACGGCCTCACGAACACCGTTCAGACGGTTGTAATGCTCGTTCCTCCACCAGTTGCGGATATCCTTGTACCGGAACACCCAATCCTCACCATGGGCGCCATCGGTGATCGGGCGGCGCAACTGGGCCTCGGATTCCAACGCGCTGGCGTAATACCAATCATAGCCCTCACCGCCCTCGATGTTCGATTGCAGGTAACTCAGGTTATAGATGTCCTCAAACGCCGCATCAGCATGATCGTTGCCCGCCCGCCAATCGGACAGCGGCATATAGTTATCAATCCCGATGAAATCGATGTTCTGATCCGCCCACAAAGGGTCCAGATGGAACAGGACATCGCCCGACCCGTCCTGCGGGTGATAGCCGAAATATTCGCTCCAATCCGCGGCATAGGTGATGTCGACATCCGGCCCCAAAATGGCGCGCACATCGGCGGCCAGCTGGATCATCGCCTCAACCGCCGGAAAGGCGCCGGTGTCATCGCGGATCGTGGTGATCCCGCGCATTTCCGACCCGATGCAGAACGCGTCGACCCCGCCCGCCGCCCTGCACAGATGGGCATAGTGCAGAACGAACCGCCGATAGCCCCAGTCATCCGACGGACCGTCATACCACAGATAGCCATACTGCCCACGGATGTCGGACAGCAACGCCTCGGCCTCGGCCTGGTTCGTGGGGGGCGTGAAATCATAGGCGGCATAGAAATCAGCGCCATCCGCCGCGCCAAAAAACGCCTCAACCTCGGCGCGCGCATCGGCGGTCTGATCCGTGCTGCCCGCCACACCGGGGGCCAGTGACGTTGTAATCCGTCCCCGCCACGGCAGGGCCGGTTGCCCGACCTCACCGCTATAGGGGTTGATCAGGGTGTTCTCCGCCGTCTGCGCCATCAGGATGAACGGATAGAACGTGATCTGTTTCCCCGCAGCCTTGAGCGCGACAATCGATTCAATCACCGACTGATCGGATGGCGTCCCCCCATAAAGGAGCAGCCCATCGTCATCGACCGGCACGCGCTCGGCGGCATAACGGTCCTCGGTCGACACCATCCACGGGATCGGGCCCGCATAGGTCTCTTTCTGTTCGACGCGCGGTTTGATCTCACACTCAGCCGCACGCAAATCGGTCCCGAACCAGCTGCTGATCAACAGGGTATGATCCGCCTTGGGCAGTTCCTCGCCCAGAACCTCTAGCGCGGTTTCGAAATCGGTTTTGCCCGAGGGCGTGTTCATATTCGCGGAATTGTTTTCGCCCGGCCCGCTGCCGTAATAGGTCGACGTGACGCCAAGCGCGAATTCCCCCGTTCCGGGGATCAATGCGACGCCCTCGATCACCTCGGACAGCGGTTTTTGCGCCGGATCGCCGGACGTCACGGGGCGCACCACCTCAAAGGACAATTGCGGCACGCGGTTGCCGAATTGCGCCAGTTCCAGATCCTCAAGCACCACATAGGCGATCCCGCGATAGGCAGGCGCGTTTTCCGCGCCCTCAATCGCCTCGATCAACGGGTCGGGTTCCTGCTCCTCGGTGCCGGTGTAAACGCGCAGGTTCACCTGATCGCGCGACACCTCAACCCCGTCGGCCCAGACCCGCCCCACGCGCAGGATTTCGCCCCCGCACAGCGCAATCGCCAGAGAGACCGAATAGCTATAGGTCGTGACCTCGGGGCCGGATGTCTTGCCCCCACCCGAGGTCTTGGTGCTCTCGTAAAAGCGCGAGGCCCAAATCACCTGACCGGCGATCCGCGTGCGCCCGTAGACACGGTTGACCGGCGCGCCCTCGCTTGCGCCCATCAGGCGGAACCGCTCGACCTTGCCCGTCTCGACCGGCTCGGCCCCTACACCCAGAATTTGCTGGTCGATCACCTGACCGATGGTCGCGCCCACCGCGCGCCCGATCACCACGCTCGACAGGCCCAGAACCGATCCCCCAAGGGCCGAGCCGATCCCCGCACCCACAGCCGACAGAACAATCGTCGCCATCATTCACTCCTGTCTGGAAACGCAAAGCTGGCCACGGCCCGACGGGCCCATGACATGCCATAGCGGCTTTCAATCACCCCATGCCCCCAATAGGCATGGATCAGTCCATTGCGGCTGCGGATGCCCAAATGCTTGGCCACCGCACCCGATTTGATCCGGAACAGGATCACATCCCCCACCCCCGCCGCATCGGCGGGACGGGTCGGCATCAAGGCCGCCAGACCGCGCCACAGGGGCTCCTGCGTGCCGCTTTCGGTCCAATCGGCGGTATAGGCGGGAATGGCGCAGGGTTCCGCGTCATAAAGGTCGCGCCAAATCCCCCGAAACAGGCCCAGACAATCCGACCCCGCGCCGCGCACGGACGCCTGATGCGCATAGGGCGTCCCGATCCACGACCGCGCAATCGCCTCAGCGCGATCTGCGACACTCACGAATTCATGCTCCCGCCGGTGTTGGCCCCGCCCTGAACCGGATAGCTGATCAGCCAATCCTCACCCGGAATATGCGGAAAACCGCGATAGTTCAGAAAGTTCCCGAACTTGGCGCGACAGGTCTCGGCGCGCCGATCGCACCCCGCCTCGATCAACAGCTGATCCCCTGTCGCGATCTCTCCGCGCAGGGGTTCCCACAGTTCGATCATCCGCTGACCATCCTCGAACCGGTCGTTTTTCACGATCCCGATCAGGCCCGCGCTGATCCCGCTATGGACCTTGATGCGGCCATGTTCGAACCAGCGCGGTTCAAAATCCGTGACACCATCGAACCAGAACCGGCGGCCGTCCTCATGGCGGCCCACCACTTGTTCGGTCGTGTATCCCGCGCGGCTGAGGTCAAACCGGCACCGCGCGTCCCCCAGAATGGCGGCACAGGGACGTTGGTAGACCTGCCCCTGCGGTTGGTTCAGAAACTCGGTCAGACCGCGCAATTCGGCCTCAAACAGCCCGTCGCGCCGCGTGATCAGACCGAGCGAGCCCTGAAACTGCAACACCCGCAGATCGGGGTTCGACCAATCCACCAACCAGATGCGTAGGGCCGCGCCATCGTACCGCCCGGCCTCGATATCGGCCTCACTGATGCCCGCATCACTGAGGGCGCCAATCGCCTCGCTGTTGTCCACGGCCAAGCCGCTTGTCTGGCTCAACGCCCGCGCAGTCATCCCCGATTGCGCGCGATACGTGACGCCCTCAAACGCCAGATCGCGGTCATGATCGGTAAAACCCAACACAGTCCCGTCCCGACGATCCACCCGCCACGCACGGCACAGGGTGGTGACGCCGGTTAATAAACGGTCGTTCAATTCCTGTGGCACGCTCATACCCGCACCTCGACAACCGGCACGCGCGGCACGTCACCTGCGCGGAAACTGGCGACCGAGGTCAGGATCGTATCGGTGTCAAACCGCACCGGCACGTCGAATTCGAACCCCGCCGTGATCACCGTATCCACGTCCGGCGCGTCGAAAATCGTCACCACGCCCGTGTCATAGTCGACCGAGAAATGCACCGTTTCGACCAGCGGATCGCCCGAAATGCCAACCCGCACCGTCGCCTTGACCGGTTTGGTGATCGGGCGGGCATAACTGAACTCGCCCGATTGATAGGTCTTGAGCAACGGGAACGCGGTCGTCTCGCCATCACCATGCGCGATGATCTGATCCTCAAACCCCACATCGGACAGCGGCAGGCAGGATTTGTAATCCGACCAGTCCTTCCAACGGAACCCGAACAGCTGCCCCCGACGCGCCTCAAAAAACGCGATCAAGGTTTCCACATCGTCCAGCGACCGCATCCCCACGCCCGCATCATAGCGGCGGCGCGCGTGTTCCCACGGCGTGTTGCGCTCCTCATAGCCATTGGCCAGCGTCACGATCTCTGTGCGCCGCTCTGGCCCGCCGACGGACCCGAAACTCAGGTTCGCGGGAAATCGAATGTCGTGAAAATTCATGGACTTGCTCCCCTAGCTGTTGCGGCGACCACGGGCCAGCGCACGGCCCATTTCGGCGGCGATCTGGCTCTGGCTTTTGCGGAACCCGCCCACATCGGGCGTTGAAATATTCATGGTGACATGGACCGGCGCCCCGCCCCCGTCCGAACGCACGCCCAAACGTCCATCCGCCCCGCGTGACAGGGGCATGATCGCCTCTGGCCCCGCCTCACCCATCAGGCCCGTCGCGCCGCGCATCGGGAAATAGGTCGGCGAACTGACCACCCCGCCGGTTGCAAACGGCACCACGCGGCCCGAGGTAAAACTGCCCCCATTGGCAAAGGGCACCAAACTGCCGACCACGGCCTCGATCCCCGTCGCGACCAAGCCGCCGACGTGGTTTTGCACCGGTGTGATCGCCGCGTTATAGGCCGCGACCGAAATGGCCGAACTGACCTCGCGCAGCGCATCGGACAGTTTCGCACCGTCAAACACCAGCCCCTCGAACGCGCCGCGCAAACCGCGCCCCACGGCCCGCGACAGGGTGCCGACCTCGCGACTGGTCAGGGTCACGCTCTCGCGCATCTTGGCCAGCTCACCCTGAAACGTCGCCGCCACGCCCTGGGCCCCGCCCAGCGTGTCCTCCAGCGCCGCGATTTGATCGTCAAAGGCCTCCAGCCCGTCGAAATCCGCCATCACTCTTGCCTTTCGTGAACATCAGGAAAGGCGCGCGACAGCTCGTCCAGCCGCGCGCGTCCCATCGGTGCGGGGCCGCTGCCGTGGCCCAGCATCATCAGCAATTCAGCAGGGCTCAGCGCCCAGAACTCGGCCGGTTTCAGGTGCAACCCGATCAGCCCCGCCCGCATCAGCGCGGGCCAGTCAAACCGCATAGGCACCCCCTGCGGGTGAGGCGGGCACGCTGAACGCGACGGCCAACAGACGCGCGGCCACGCGGGCAGCCTCCATCGGGCCACCCTCGATTGTTGCGTGGGCCAGATCGCGGCCCGTGCCGGACCAGCCGCCCCCGCGCAGCCCCGCAAGGACCAGCGCCATCAGATCCCGCGCGCTGTACCCGCCGCCCTCAAACCGGTCGATCAGGGCGACAAGCGTGTCCTCGCCCAGCGCCTCTTCGAGTTCGGCCAGCGCCCCAAGGGTCAGCTTGAGCACCCGTTCCTGCCCATCAACGATCAGGGCCACCTCGCCCGCATAGGGGTTCGCCATCAGAGCGCCGTGAACGCAATCGCGCCCGCCGAGGCCAGCGAGATTTCGTAGGTCGCCTCACCATTGTGCGAGCCGGAATATTCCAGCGACGTCACCTGAAACGCGCCCGTGACGATGCCGAAATCGGGCACGATCACCTGAAAATCGGGGGTTTCGCCGTCGAAAAAGATCTGGCGCGCGCGTTCGTCGGTGTTGGCGTCCTTGAACACGCCAGAGCCCGAAATCGCCGCCGATTTCACGCCGGCACCGGCCAGCAGTTCGCGCCAGCCGCCCTGGCTCTCCAGAGAGGTCACATCGACCTGCTCGGCGTTAAAGCTGATGCGCGTGGCCCGCAGGCCCGCGATGGTTTCAAACTGCCCGTCCCCCGTCAGGTCGAGCTTGATCAATAGGTCTTTGCCGTTTTGGGCCACCATGGCGTGTACTCCGGTTTAGAAATTAGGAATGTTCGATGCGTGCGTTGAAACGCAGGTCGATCTGACGCCCCGCACCCCCGTCCAGACGACGGGCGCGGGCGCGTTCAAAATTCAGGCTGATCAGGTGCCCGTCGCTCAGGGTCACGGTCGCAGGGGTCAGGGCGTCACAGATCGCGCCCGCCAGAACCTTCATATCCGCAAAACCGGACACCGTTCCGACTACCGAGACCGTGAATTTATGCAAAGCACCCGTGCCCGTCATATCGTCGCGCGCCAAGGCCTCTTCCTCGCCCAGAATGACATAGAGCGGCGGCACAGGCCCTGCGGGGACGGCGTCGTAAACCGCGCCCGCCACGTCTGCCTGTACCGCTGCCGAAGCCTGGAGCGCGCCGTAGACCGCCACCTGCAGGGCGTTCGCGTGCTGATAGCTCATACCGCGCCCTCCTCGGTGGCATAACAGATCAGGTAATGCCCACGACCACCGGCCTCGGACACGGCATCAATCGCGAACAGGCGGCTGCCATCGCGAAACCGTTGACCGGGGCGTGGACGGGACGGCGCATTGGGCGCGGCCGCGCGCACCGTGATGCGATAGCTGGTCAGGCTGGTTTCGACATCGAACGCCTCGGCCCGGCGCCCCGAACGCAGCGTGACATCCGCCCACAGCGCGCCCAGCGCGGCCCAGCTCTCGCTGAACCCGCCCGCGCCATCGGCGGTGCGCACCGGTCCCTCAAGGATCAGCTTGCGGCGCAACACAGGACCGCCCATCAGCAGATCCCCCCGCCCAGAATGCGCACCGTGCGCCAGCGTTCCAACAGCATGTTGACGCCAAAGGGCATCGCCTTTTCGCCCTCACCGGCGGCGGCGCGATGCTCATAGTAATGCGCGGCCAGCAGGAACACCGCCTGCGCCAGATCGGCGGGAATCGCATCCCACGTCGCGCCGAACCCCGCCTGAAATGCGATTTCCGCCGTGCCGCCAATGCCAATCGTCGGCAGGGCCGACCCGGTGGCGCGCACATGCGGGCGATGCGTGTCGGGCTCCAGACGATAGGTCCCCACGTCCGCATCCGTCGCATTATCCGCGCGGTCAATCACGGTCAGGCGCGTCACATCCACAACTGGCGCCACCGGCAGGGCCTGACGGTCCGCCTCGCGCCACGCGGTGACGGTCCAGACGAAATCCCGCGTCAACAGCACCTTGCCAATGCGCCCCTCAACGGCGGCCATCGCCGCACGCAACAGCGCCTCCAGCAACGGGGCCTGCTCACCGTCATCGGCAAACCCGGTCCCCAGTTGCAAATGGGCGCTAAATTCTTCAACCGGCAATGCCTCGGTGGGCACTGTCGTCTGCTCGATCAACATCATGGGTTTCTCCATTGTTCCGGTGCCATCAAGAAGTGGCGCGCGCGCCTGCACCGCTCGGACGGACGGACAAGACAGCTAGACAACACAGGGACATATCGCGCGCGCCGGAACCCCCGCCCTAATGGGGCGGGGGCAACTCGGGATCGCTTAGGCGACCGAGAACTTCAGCAGCTTGATCGCGGCAAAGTCGCTGATGTCACCGCCAACGCGTTTGGTGGCATAGAACAGGACATGCGGCTTGGCGCTGAACGGGTCGCGCAGGACGCGCAGGTCGGGACGCTCGGCCACGGTATAGCCCGAAGCGAAATCACCAAAGGCAAGCGCCGCGCTGCCCGAAGCGATGTCAGGCATGTCTTCGGCGATCATCACCGGATAGCCCAGCAGACGCGCAGGCTCACCCGCGGCAAGGCTGTCGGTCCACAAGAAGCGGCCATCGGCGTCCTTCATCTTGCGCACCACACCGGCGGTTTTCGAGTTCATGACAAAGGTCGCGTTGGAACGGTATTCCGCACCCAGCGCATAAACCACGTCCAGAACCGCATCGGCGGGCGAAACCGCGTCGAAATCACCATCGGTGCCGGTCGCGATATAGCCCAGCGAACCCCAAGCCCAGCTGTCATTGGCAACCTGTGCGTGGCTCAGAATGCCGGTCGGTTTGTCGATGCCGTCGCCGTTGATGAACGCGGCCGCTTCGGCGCGGGCGAACTTGTCGGCGATACGGCTGGCCAGCCAGCCCTCAATGTCGAACGCGCTGTCATCCAGCAGACGCTGGGACGCCTTGGGCATCGCCGACAGCTCATGCAGCGGGATCGAAACGCGCTCGATCTGGGGGGTGTCGGTTTCGGTGATGGTGCCGGTTTCCGACGCCCAGCCCGAACCGATGTCGCTGTGATCGACCAGAACGTCATAGGACGTGGCCTCAACCGCGACGACCTGCGCAACCGAGCGCAGCGACGAGGTGCTGTTCAGAACCGATTTGATCGTGTCCGCAGTCTGCGGATCGACCAGATAGCCACCCTCGGCGGACACGGCGGTCGACAGGGCTTTTTCTTCCATGTTCAGACCACGCAGCGCGTCGTCATCGCCCGAACGCAGATAGGCGGCGAACGCCTTTTGGTGGGGGGCCTCTTGGGCAGCGCCGTTGGACAATGCCGGACGGCCAGCCATCATGGATTTACGGTCAAACTTGGTCATACGCTCTTCCTGTTTTTGAATGCGGTTTTCAATGTTGCGGCGAAAGCCCTTGAATTCGTGGATGAATTCGCCAATTGCTTCGGTCACATCGGCCATGGGTACAGAGGCACCCACCGCCTGCTCTTGGCAGTCGCTCATAGTCACGTCCTGTCTGGTTCTGGATGGTTACGCGGGCCTAGCCCGCCTCACTCTGGCAGGCGTCCCGAAAGGCCGCTGCCAACTGTCGCAAGGTTTCGGCCTCGGGCGTGTCCGCCTTTGCCCCGACCCGCGCTTCCGGAAGCATCGGGAAGGTCACCAAGGACACCTCCCAAAGCTCCAGATCGTGCAACAGGCGCCCGCCCTCGGCGGTCTTTTGCGCCCGTTTCGTACGGTATCCGATCGACAGACCGTCAATCGCCCCCGCCTGAATCAATGCCGCTGCCTCGCGCCCTTTGGCGACATCCGGCAACAGGCGGCCCTTAACGTAGAGACCGTGCTCATCCTCGCGCACCTCGTCCCATACGCCGATGGGCTGGGCCGGATCGTGCTGCCACAGCATCCGCACCGGACGACCCTTTTTCGCCAGTTCGGCAAGGCTCCGGCCATAGGCGCCACGTTCCACACGGTCGCCCCCCTGATCGGTGATCCCGAACAGGCTGGCATAGCCCTCGACCGTCACGTCATCGCTCATCCGGACCTGTGAATCAGTCTGGCAGAACTTGCGCTCTAGGCCCGTTTCAACAAAACTCATCTGCTTCTCCTGTATCAGGGCGCCACCGACACAAGGGACAACGCCCCCTGCACCAGAACCGCCGCTACGACCCCGTAAACCGCCAGCCACAGCCGCCGTTCGACCCGCTCTTGGCTGGCCTCGATGCGCCCCAACCGATATTCCAGCGCGGCCCAGCGCTCTTCGGCGACGCGCTCATTGGCGTCGATCCGTGCATGGGCCACCTCGAACGGCGCATAGAGGTATTTGGACCCGCTGCGTGCGGGCTCGGCGCTCATTCCTCGTCGGGCTGTCGCGGCAGCCCCAACAGCGCCCGTTTCTCGCCAACCGTCAGGAAATCCGCCTCCGACACGCGCCGCCACTGCGCCTCACGCTCAGACGCCAGCGCGGGCACCTGATCCAGATCGGGGCGCAGCTCGACCCGCTCACCGCTGTGACGCGACAGGAACTCGGAAATCGCCGCCGTCACCCGCGCCGCCATCGGCAAAACCGTCAGACGATAGAACGCGCGGTTGGCCTCTTGGTAATTGGCATAGGTCGCGTCCCCCGGAATGCCCAACAACATAGGCGGCACCCCGAATGCGATTGCAATCTCGCGCGCAGCCGCCTCTTTGGTCTTCTGGAACTCCATATCCGAGGGGGAGAACCCCATGGGTTTCCAGTCCAACCCGCCCTCCAGCAGCATCGGACGCCCCGCGTTCACCGCCCCCTGATGATAGGACGCCATCTCGTCCTGCAGGCGGGCGTATTGCTCCTCGCTCAGGCTCGATTGCCCGTCCTGCCCGCGGTAGACAATCGCCCCCGATGGGCGCGCCGCATTGTCCAGCAACGCCTTGGACCAGCGCGACGCCGAATTATGCACGTCAAACGCCACCGCCGCCGCCTGCATCGGCGACAACCCGTAATGATCGTCCTGCGGGTGGAAACTCTTGATATGACAGACCGGCAGGGCCCCATCGCGTAGATCGAACCGGTGCTTGCGCCCGCCCACCGCATACTCATAGGCAATCGGCCACCCATCCGCGCCCGGCACAACCGACATCCGGTCAGACCGCAACACGTGTAGCTCCATGGGCAGCACATCCTCGCCCCCCACGGCCTCCAAATACCCGTCCCCGCTCAACAGCAACTGACCATAAAGGGCCTCGAACAACTCCGCCCGCCCATGCGCCCCGTTGGGCCGCGCGATCAGGTCCAGAACGGGATGCATGTCATAGCGGCGCATCTCGTCCTGACACACCAAAGGCAAAGCCGCCGCCGCCTCGGCAATCAGCTTCACCGCCCGAAACCCGACCGGATTGGAACTGAACCCGCTCTTGGTCAGAGACACCGTATCGCGCGGGCTCCATGCCACACGCCCCATTTGCCCCCACGCCACGACCGGCCCGGTCGCACTGGCCTTTTTCTCGGGCACGTCCGGCGCCGCGCGCCGAAACATCGTCCAAACCATGTCCTTGCTCCTTTTCCGTCCGACACAGCATAAAACCCGCCCAAAACCCCTTGGACGGGCCCAGACCCTGCAACCGGCCTGTCTTCATCTTGGTCTAAATACTCATGCCCCCGCCGGGGCTGGGCGCGCCTAGAGGGTCCTGACGCGCGGCCGCTGCCACGTGCTTGCGGGCGCAATCATCGCGTCGAAAATCGCCCAGACCAACGCATCCACGCGGTCGGGACTGCCCTTGCCTTGGAACCCCTGCGCCGTCATCTGGCACATCTGGTCCTCCAACTCGCCCAAGCCCGCCGCATGGGCGATCCGCCCCTGCTCATAAAGGGCCGCCACAGGCTCGGCGCGGGCGATCTTGCCCCGACTGGCCCGCACGGCGCGATAAGGGATCATCGGATCGATCTGGCGCAACACGCTCTCGACCAGATCCCCGCCTTGGTTCACTTCGGCCACCAACCGGTCGCCCCCATGCCGGCGCAGCGCATCAATCGCCGCCTCGGCCCAAGCACTGGGCGAGGACGCCACGACCGAGGCATCCTCGATCACCACCGCGCGCCAATCCTGCGGTGCGCCTTGGGTCGTGACGCCCACCACCACGATCCCGCAGGCATCCGATCCCGCGTGCCCCGTGACGGGCGGGTCCACCGCCACCACAACGCGGTCAAACGCCGGCAGCTCTTTCACCCGACCGGCCTCAAGCTGCGCCGTGCTCCACAGCGCGCCCTCGGCATCCTCCAACATCAACCCGTCCAGCTCTTGGCGCCCCTGACGCGTGCCGCCATAGCGCGTGCGCACCTCTTCCAGAAACGAGGCCGCCAGATAGGCGCGGTTGGCTTCGGTCGGGGCATGGGTCGACACCGTGCTGGGCGCATCCAATAGGTTGCGCAGCACACCCACGTTCTTGGGCGTTGTCGTCACGACCTGCTGGGGGTTCACCCCAAGACGCAGACCGAACTGTAACATGTCCCACGTGTCCTGCCCCTTTTTCCACTTGGCCAGTTCATCCACCCAAGCCGCATCGAATTGCGGCCCGCGCAACGCCTCTGGCTCATGCGCCGAAAACACCTGCGCCACCGCGCCATTGGGCCAGACCAACCGGCGGCGGGTGGCTTCCCAGCGCGGGCGACGATCCGGCGGCGAGCAAGCCAAAATGCCGCTCTCGCCAAACACCATCACCTCCCGCGCCTGATCAAAGG
>PALT01000025.1 GCA_002706605.1 Rhodovulum sp.
GCGTCAATCGCATAAACCTGATCGGTTTCCTCACGCAGCAGGCGGTCGCGTTCGGCCATTTGGCCCGCGAACACCTCATCCACCACCAACCAGTCCGCCATATCCAGCGGCTGAATCCCCGGTAGCCTTGTCATCCGCGGATCCGACCACGGGGTATAGGGCAACGTCGACTGCAGTATCATTGGTCCCTCGACACACAGAGAAGGTGCATTTTTGCGTTAAAACACGCCCATTTAGCCGCGAAATTCGTCACGTATGCTCACCTTGCTGTTATACCTCCCGACTTGACCTTGCAGGTTACGCAGGACAATCACAACCTGCATATCCTGACACCACTCAAAAAGACTCTCGCACCCATGCCTACCGAAAAATTTTCCTTTGAAGGCCACGCTGGCGACAAGCTTGCCGCGCGGCTGGATACGCCCGCTGGTGAGGTCACCGGCACCGTTCTGTTCGCCCACTGTTTCACCTGTGGCAAGGATATCCATGCCGCGCGCCGGATTGCGCAACGTCTGCAAATGGCGGGGCTGGCCGTGCTACGGTTCGACTTTACGGGCCTTGGCCATTCGGGCGGCGAATTTGCCAACACCAGCTTTAGCAGCAACGTCGAGGACCTTGTCCTTGCCGCCAAGGCGCTTGAGGCGCGCGGGCTGGCACCGGATTTGTTGATCGGGCATTCGCTGGGCGGGGCGGCGGTTCTAAAGGCGGCGGCAGAGATTCCGTCGGCCAAGGGTGTGGTGACCTTGGGCGCGCCGTATGATCCGGGACATGTGGTGCACAATATCACCCGCGCGGGACCCGAGCCGCTGGACGATGGTGGGATGCGGGTGACCCTTGGCGGTCAGGACCTGTCGATTGGGGCGGGGTTCCTTGAGGATGTGAAAAACGCGTCACTGCAAGAGGCGATTGCGGGTCTGGGGCGTGCGTTGCTGGTCATGCATGCGCCGCGCGATTCCGTGGTGGGCGTGGAAAACGCGACCCAGATTTTCGCCGCCGCCAAACATCCCAAAAGCTTTGTCACCCTTGATGACGCCGATCACCTGATCAGCCGCAGCGAGGACGCCGAATACGCCGCCAGCGTGATTGCCGCATGGGCGACGCGCTATCTGGGCCTGCGCACCCCCACCCCGCCGCCGGGCGCGCCCGAAGGCGTGATCCGCGTGTCTGAGGCCGATCCGGCGGGGTTCCTGCAAGATATCCAGAACGGGCCGCATCATCACTTGCTGGCCGATGAACCGCTGGCCTATGGCGGCACGAACAAGGGTCTGTCGCCCTATGGTCTGGTCGCCGCCGGTCTGGGGGCCTGTACCTCGATGACCATCCGCATGTATGCGCGGCGCAAGGGCTGGCCCCTGAAACACGTGCGCGTCGATGTCACCCATGACAAGGTCCACGCACAGGACGCGGGCACGTCCGCGACCAAGATCGACCGGTTCGTGCGCAACATCTGTGTCGAGGGCAAGCTGAGCGCGGATCAACGCGAACGCCTGCTGGAGATCGCCGACCGCTGTCCCGTGCATCACACGTTGGAAAAACATTCGACGATTGAAACCCACCTGTCAGAATGTCGCTAATGGGCCAAAGGGGCGGCGTATTGCGCCGCCTCCCTTGCCGGTTCGGCTTTGCGCGGGTATGAGGGCGCGAAACCGTAACCGAAAACCAAGGTCCCGCGATGATCCCTCGTTATTCCCGTCCTGAAATGGTGGCTATCTGGTCGCCGGAAACCAAATTCCGCATCTGGTATGAAATCGAGGCGCACGCCTGTGACGCACAGGCCGATCTGGGCGTGATCCCGCGCGAGAACGCCGAGGCCGTGTGGAAGGCCAAGGACGTCGACTTCGACGTGGCCCGCATTGACGAGATCGAAGCCGTCACCAAACACGACGTCATCGCCTTCCTGACCCATCTGGCCGAACATGTCGGCTCCGAAGAGGCCCGTTTCGTTCACCAAGGCATGACCTCGTCCGACGTTCTGGACACCTGCCTGAACGTTCAGCTGGTGCGCGCGGCGGACATCCTGCTGGCCGATATGGACAAGGTTCTGGCGGCCCTGAAAAAGCGCGCGGTTGAGCACAAAGACACCGTGCGCGTCGGGCGCAGCCACGGCATCCACGCCGAACCCACCACCATGGGTCTGACCTTTGCCCGTTTCTATGCCGAGATGGACCGCAACAAGACCCGTCTGCAACAGGCCCGCGAAGAGGTCGCCACCGGCGCGATTTCCGGCGCGGTCGGCACATTCGCCAACATTGACCCGCGCGTCGAAGAGCACGTCTGTGAAAAGCTGGGCCTGCGCCCCGAACCGATCAGCACCCAAGTCATCCCGCGTGACCGTCACGCCATGTTCTTCGCCGTGCTGGGCGTGATCGCAAGCTCGATCGAGAACATCGCCATCGAAATCCGCCACATGCAGCGCACCGAGGTTTTGGAAGGAGCCGAGTTCTTCTCGATGGGCCAAAAGGGCAGCTCGGCCATGCCCCACAAAAAGAACCCCGTTCTGACCGAGAACCTGACCGGTCTGGCACGTCTGGTGCGCATGGCCGTTGTGCCCGCGATGGAAAACGTCGCCCTCTGGCACGAACGTGACATCAGCCACAGCTCGGTTGAGCGCGGCATCGGTCCGGACGCGACTGTGACGCTGGACTTTGCACTGAACCGTCTGGCCGGTGTTGTCGACAAGATGCTGATCTTCCCCGATAACATGCTGGACAACATGAACAAATTCCCGGGTCTGGTGATGTCCCAGCGCGTTCTGCTGGCCCTGACACAGGCCGGTGTCAGCCGCGAAGACGCCTATTCCATGGTTCAGCGTAACGCGCTGAAGGTCTGGGAAGACCGCGTTGATTTCCGTGAACTGCTGCTCGCGGATGCGGATGTGGTGGCCGCCCTTGGCGAGGATGGCATCAACGCCAAATTCGACATGGACTACCACACCAAACACGTCGACACGATCTTCAAACGGGTGTTTGGCGAGTACTAAGCCACCCCGATCTGAACCGCGTTCAAACGCCCGTCTGATCCTCAGGCGGGCGTTTTTTTCTTGGGGACGGTCGGTGGGCGGCGCGTGCTGCAACTGGACCCAGACATGGCCGCCCTCGGCGACCTCGACCGGCTCGATCCCGACACTGCCCTGCATATCTTCGACATAGCGTTTGACGATCGACAGACCGACGCCCAGCCCCGTCACCGCACTATTTTGGTGGTTCAGACGTTCGAACGGCTCAAACGCCATACGCGCCTGATCGGCCGAGAACCCTTGCCCCTGATCCACGATGGTCAGACGCACCATGTCGTCCTCAACCGTGCTAAAGACCCGCACACTGCCACCACGGGGGCTATAGCGCACAGCATTGTCCAACAGATTGCGCAACGCCATTTCCAGACGCACCGGATCGGCCACAACCAAGATATCGTCGGGCAGATCGGCCATCATCATCACGCCCTTCTGGGCCGCGCTGATCCGCATCCGGTCGATCAGACCCTGCACCATCACCCGCATATTCACCGCGCTGCACGAGGTGCACAGGGCGCCATCGCTGATCTCGCTAAAGGCCAGCGCGCGGTCCACCATGTTCAACATATCATCGGCCGCCATATGGACGCGCCGCGCCTGCCCCACACAGGTGTCAAACCCCGCCTTGCGCGCCTCCATCTCCAGCAACTCTGCCGCGCCGACCACTGTGGTCAGGGGCGTGCGCATGTCGTGGCTGATGGCACTCAGGAACACCGATTTCGCCTGACTGGCGGTTTCGGCCCGCGCCACCGCCGCCTCAAGCGCCGCCGCATAGCCCGCCACGAGACGCGAGAAAAAACCGACCTCGAACATCACCACCCCAAAGGCCGTGCAATGGGCCACATAGGACAGGATATGGGCCTGTTGTGAACTTAGTTCATGAACCGGCCCCATAGGCCCCGCAAAGGACAGTCCGATCCACAGGATGGGCGGGATTACCGACAGACTCAGGATCAGGGTCCGCCGCTTGCGCCACGAGAACACCATGAACGGAAAGGCCGCGGCGGGAATCAGCATGATGCCGACGTCCGTGTTTGCAGGGAAAATATGGGCCCCAACGGCGATCCCAATAACCGCCCCGAAAAACAGCATCAGCCGCGCCGAACAATAGTAATGGGCGCGATAAAGGACCAGCGATCCAAACGCCGATCCCATCACCGCCAAGGCCAACAGAACAAGGTTCATAAGACCCGCGAACAGCGCAACGCCCGCCCAGATCAGTGTGACCAGAACAACCGCCTGTGCCATAGCAAAGGTCACCCGTGCGCGGCGGCTGTGCCACGTGTTCGGATCGCCGGGATGTATGATCAGGCTCTGCTGCATGGCGGCAGAATATACTTTTTCATAGGGCTGTGCGTGTCATTAGATTGACACGCGACTTTCGCCTTAGGTGCATCACCTTTTGTTAAGGCTTTTGGGGCCAAATCGGTGCAACGCCCTGCCCAAAATACCCCTGTCAAAGATGTGACCGATGCCTGCGACCGCCCCTGCCTCCCCGCCCGCCGCCACATTGTCCCGCCGCGCCAAGGCCGCGATCGTCGTGCGTATGATGTTGGACGCGGGCGTGCCCTTGCCCCTGGACCAATTGCCGGTCGCGGTGCAATCGGACCTGACCACGGAACTGGGCGGGTTGCGCTATGTGGACGGTGGCACCCTACGCGAGGTGGCGGGCGAATTCCTTGGCGCGATGGAACGTGCGGGAATTTCCTTTCCCGGCGGGATCGACGGCGCGCTGTCGCTGCTGGACGGGCATATCAGTCAGGACACCGCCGAACGCCTGCGCCTTGGCGGGCGTCCCCGCCCCGATGACCCGTGGAGCCATATTTGCGACCTGCCCGTTGATCGTCTGGCCGCGCTCACCGATGGCGAGGCAGTTGAGGTCGCGGCGGTTGTTTTGTCGAAACTCCCCACGTCCCGCGCGGCCGAGGTTCTGGGCAAACTGCCCGGTGATCGGGCGCGCCGTATTGCCTGTGCGATTTCGGGCACCGCGTCCGTGCCGCCCGACACCGTGGCGCGGATCGGGCGCGCCCTGATGGATCAGATCGCGTCGACGCCGGACACCGCCTTTGCCGAGCCGCCCGCGAAAAGGATCGGCGCGATCCTGAACGCCGCGCCGTCGCGCACGCGCAACGATATGCTGGCCGCGCTGGATCAGGAAAACCCGACCCTCGCCCAAGACGTGCGCAAATCCATTCTGACGTTTGAGGACCTGCCCACCCGTCTTGAGCCGCGCGACGTGCCCAGCATCCTGCGCGGTGTGGAACAGGATGTCATCCTGCGCGCCCTTGGGGTCAGCGACGGCGCCGCCGCCGTGGCCGCCGAATTCCTATTGGAAAACATGTCCCGCCGTCTGGCCGATCAGATCCGCGCCGACATTGAGGACCAAACGCCCCCCACCCCCGAAGAGGCAGAGGCCGCACAGGGTCAGATCGTTGCCGCCTTGCGCGACATGATGGATCGCGGGGAAATCAACCTGATCGCAAAACCCGCCGCGGCGGCATAGGGATCACCGCTTGAGATCGGAACTCTGGACCTCTATGTAACGCGGATCGACAACTAACCGGCAGACCCCGATGTCCAGAGAAAACCGCGCGCAAACCGGCCCTGCCGCTTGGCTGAGCAATCTGGCCGTGCGCGCCATGCTGGGGATTGCGCTTGCCCTGCCCTATGGGGCGCGGGTGCGGCTGATGGGGTGGCTGGCGGCGCGGGTAATTGCACCACTGGCGGGCTATACCAAACGGGTGCGCGCGAACCTTGATCTGGTCTGTCCCGACCTGCCCGAGGCGGAAAAACGCCGTCTGATCCGCGCGGTGCCGAACAACGTCGGGCGCACCTTGATCGAGATCTATTCGGGACAGGAATTCATCGACCGCGTCAAGGACGTACCCCTGACCGGACCGGGTGCCGAGGCGTTGGACGAGGCGCATCGCACCAAGCGCCCCGTGGTTCTGGTGACCGGCCATTTCGGCAATTACGACGTGCCCCGCGCCGCCCTGACAGGGCGCGGGTATCAGGTCGGCGCGCTCTATAACCCGATGAAGAACAGCTATTTCAACGCCCATTACGAGGCCGCGATTGGCACCATTGGCCGCCCCCTGTTCCCGCGTGGACGCAAGGGGTACGGGCAGATGCTGCGGTTCCTGAAGGACGGGCATATGTTGGGGTTTCTGGTCGATCAGTTTATGGCGCGCGGTGCCGATCTGACGTTTTTTGGCAAACCCGCCCTGACCGCCCTCTCGGCGGCGGAACTGGCGGTGAAATACGACGCCCTGCTGGTGCCGATCTATGGCATCCGGCGCGAAGACGGGATCAATTTCGACATCGTCGTCGAACCGCCGATCCCGCACACTGACGCCGCGGAAATGACCCAAGCCCTGAACGACAGCCTTGAGGCGCTGACACGTCAGCACATGGACCAATGGTTCTGGATTCACCGCCGCTGGAAGCCGGAGAAATACGCGCGGATCATGAAAAACCGCGCCGACAAGGCCTGATCAGCGCACCCGCGCCGCGCCAATGATCGGGCCGCCGTCTTGCATTTGCAGGATGGCCACAACGGGGTCTTGACCGATCACATCAAAGGACATCTCGAACGCCTCGGTCCCGTCCCATTCGGTCACGGGCGTCCAATCGGTCGCGATGTTGGAATAGGTCATGATCCGACCTGCGTTCTCACCGCGTTTCACCTCGACCGTGCGCTGGGGAATATAGCGCACCAGTTGCAGGATCGCGGGTTCGGCCAAGGGTGCGGCGGGGGCCGACACGGTGACCTGATCCCCATCGCGGGTCATGCTCAGGTCGACCGGCATGCCCTTATCCTGATGGGTCTTGATCATATCGGCCACTTCCATCGGCTGGCTGCCGACGACGGTATCCTCGCCCCCGATGATCATCTGGGGGGTATAGACCATCCGCTTGCCCGCGGAATGGGCGTATTGTTTCTGGCGGGCGGTAAAGGCGGGATTGGCGAAAATGTCTTTCCAGCCGATGTAATCCCAGTAATCCACATGCAGGGCCAATGCGATCACATCGTCATTGTCCGCCAGTTCGGTCAACAACGCATCCGCCGGAGGGCAGGATGAACAGCCTTGCGAGGTAAAAAGCTCAAGCACAACGGGCGAGGTCGCGACATCATCGGCCAAGGCCGCACCACCAACACACACACACCCCAAAGCCACAGCCGCAAATACATGCCGCATGCAAGTCACCTTCCGTTGCTCTTTTCCCCAAAGATCACGTTAAGACAGATCAAAGGACCGCGCCAATCAACGATTTGTCAGAAAAGATTTCAAGTCGTCCGACTATTTTTCCCAAAACCCTTTGAAACCAATCCACGCGGCATACGTTAGTATACAAAATGCCGTCCCTTGATCGACTCTGAGCGATCAGGCATCAAAAGGACAGCCTAACCCTGCGATTTCTGAAAGGGAGCCATTCCATGACCATTTTCGTCGGACAAGACACCTCCAAAACCCGCCGCACGCTGACGGTTGGGGGCACTTCGATTGATTACTATTCGATTTCGGCGGCCAGCGACGCGGGTCTTGGGGATTTTTCCCGCCTTCCCGCCGCGCTTAAGGTCGTGTTGGAAAACATGCTGCGGTTTGAGGACGGCAAGACGGTCCACACCGACGACATCAAGGCATTTGCCGAATGGGCCGACAAGGGTGGCAAGAACCCCCGCGAAATCGCCTATCGCCCCGCCCGCGTGTTGATGCAGGATTTCACCGGCGTGCCAGCGGTGGTCGATCTGGCCGCGATGCGCGACGGGATCAAGGCGCTGGCGGGGGACGCGCAAAAGATCAACCCGCTGAACCCCGTCGATCTGGTGATCGACCACTCGGTCATGATCGACGAGTTCGGCAACCCGCGCGCGTTTCAGATGAACGTGGACCGCGAATACGAACGTAACATGGAACGCTATGAGTTCCTGAAATGGGGCCAGACCGCGTTCAACAATTTCCGCGTTGTGCCGCCGGGCACGGGGATTTGCCATCAGGTGAACCTTGAATATCTGGCCAAGGCCGTGTGGTCCGACGAGGATCAGGACGGCAAGATGGTCGCCTATCCCGACACGCTGGTCGGGACGGACAGTCACACCACGATGGTCAACGGCATGGCCGTTCTGGGCTGGGGCGTTGGCGGGATTGAGGCCGAGGCGGCCATGCTGGGCCAGCCGATTTCGATGCTGATCCCCGAGGTCGTGGGCTTTAAACTGACCGGCGAAATGGTTGAGGGCACGACCGGCACCGACCTTGTTCTGAAGGTGGTTGAAATGCTGCGCGCGCACGGCGTGGTCAACAAGTTCGTCGAGTTCTATGGCGAGGGTCTGGATAACCTGCCGCTGGCGCAACGGGCGACGATTGCCAATATGGCGCCCGAATACGGTGCGACCTGTGGCTTCTTCCCGATTGATGACGAGACCCTGCGCTATATGCGCCAGACGGGCCGCGATGAGGACCGGATCGCACTGGTTGAGGCCTATGCCAAGGAGAATGGGTTCTGGCGCGGCGCGGAGTATGAGCCGGTCTATAGCTCAACCCTGAGCCTTGATATGGGCACGATTGTGCCTGCGATCTCCGGCCCCAAACGCCCGCAGGATTACACGCCGCTGGATCATGCGGCGGCGGCGTTCATGGATGTGGTCAACGAATACCGCGGCGTGGACACCGGTGCCGCCGCCGAGGCAATGGAATCCGAGGGCCCTGCCCCCGCCATCAACGAATCCGCCGATCCGCGCAAATCCCAACCGGTGAAAGGCACCGATTACGCCCTGCGCGACGGGTCCGTGGTGATTGCGTCGATTACGTCCTGCACCAACACATCAAACCCCTATGTCCTGATCGGGGCGGGTTTGGTCGCGCGCAAGGCCCGTGCACTGGGCCTGAACCGCAAACCGTGGGTCAAGACATCCCTTGCCCCCGGATCGCAGGTGGTAACCGAGTACCTGAACGCCGCCGGTCTGCAAGAGGACCTCGACGCGCTTGGGTTCAACCTTGTCGGCTATGGCTGTACGACCTGTATCGGCAACTCGGGGCCCATCGCGCCCGAACTGTCCGACGCGATTGCCGAGGGCGATTTGATCGCGACCTCGGTCCTGTCGGGCAACCGCAATTTCGAGGGCCGGATTTCGCCCGATGTGCGCGCGAACTATCTGGCCTCGCCGCCGTTGGTCGTGGCCTATGCGATTGCCGGTGACATGAACATCGACCTGACCCGCGATCCGATCGGACAGGACAAGGACGGCAAGGATGTCTTTATGAAAGACATCTGGCCCACCAACGCCGAAATCGCCGAGATCGTGGAACAGGTCGTCACCCGCGAGGCGTTCCAGTCGAAATACGCCGATGTGTTCAAGGGCGATGAGAAATGGCAGGCGGTTGAGGTCAACGGTGGCGAAACCTATGACTGGCCGCCCGCATCGACCTACATCCAGAACCCGCCCTATTTCCAAGGCATGGCGCCCGAGGCCGGCACCATCAAAGACATCAGTGGCGCGCGCGTTCTGGCCGTGCTGGGCGATATGGTCACGACCGACCACATCTCGCCCGCCGGTTCGTTCAAACCCGACACCCCCGCCGGTCAATACCTGACCGAGCATCAGGTGCCGGTGCGCGAATTCAACAGCTATGGCTCACGTCGTGGCAACCACGAGGTGATGATGCGCGGCACATTCGCCAACATCCGTATCAAGAACGAGATGCTGGACGGGGTTGAGGGCGGCTATACCAAGGGTCCCGATGGCGCGCAGACCTCGATCTATGAGGCCTCGATGGCCTATCAAGAGGCGGGCACGCCGCTGGTCGTCTTTGGGGGTGAGCAATACGGCGCGGGTTCGTCCCGTGACTGGGCGGCCAAGGGCACGAACCTGCTGGGTGTCTCTGCCGTCATCGCCGAGAGCTTTGAGCGTATCCACCGCTCGAACCTCGTCGGGATGGGCGTCATTCCGTTCGAATTCACGAATGGCGACACGCGCAAAACGCTGGGCTTGACCGGCGAGGAAACCGTGTCGATTGCCGGTCTTTCGGGCGATCTGAAACCGCTGTCGATTGTGCCCTGCACGATCACCTATGCCGACGGGACCGAGAAAACCATCGACCTGAAATGCCGGATCGATACCGAAGTCGAAATTGAATACGTCGAGAACGGTGGCGTGCTGCACTATGTGCTGCGCAATCTGGCTAAAAGTTAATCAGGTCTGGAAACCCTCCATGCACCTAAAAGGGCGGCCCGCATGTGCGGTTCGCCTTTTTTCTATTGGTATGCGTGCATTGTTTCGCCCGCGGAAAACGATTGTTCGCGTGAAATGTGTCGAAAAATAAGAGCGTGTTAATGCCTGAAATGTTATCCACAGGGCATGTACCGCACCGTATCCAATACACTTCTATCCGGACCTGTGTTTGAGGTCCTCGCGTTGCTCAGTTTTATCCTATTGCTGGCTGGCGCATATTAAACGCAAAACGGGTGCCCCACGGGGCACCCGTTTAATTTTGCGCATAGGTGTCTTTGATCAGCTTCCTGCGGCGCGGGCGGCCTCAATCGCGGGCATGATCTGGTTTTCAATGACACTGCTGGTGATCGGACCGGCGAACCGGAACTGCACCACGCCATTGCCATCAATCACAAAGGTTTCCGGCACGCCATAAACGCCCCATTCCAACGCCGTGCGCCCCGTGTCATCGGCAGCAATACCGGTGTAGGGGTCGCCAAGCTCGGCCAAGAACCCCATCGCGTTCGCGGGCTTGTCCTTATAGTTGATGCCGTAAATCGGGATACCGGCCTCGGCCAGACGTTCCAGATTGGGATGCTCGGCGCGGCAGGGCGCGCACCAGCTGGCCCAAAAGTTCACCAGCTTGACCCCGTCACCACGCAGTGTCGCATCATCAATCCCCGGCCCTGTGCCAAGCTCGGTCAGGACCAGCGCAGGCACGGTGCCCCCGACCCGCGTCGACGGCAACCCGTCGGGATCGTCACGGAACATGCCCGACAAAAACAGCCCAGCCAGCAGCGCGAAAATCGCGGGCGGCACAAAGACCAGAGGCGAGATTTTGGAGTTCGACATGGTTCACCTATTTCCCGTTACGCGCCTGAATTTCGGCCAGTTGGCGGCGCACCCGACGCCCCCGCCATACCGAATGACCGATCAGGGCCACAAGCAAAACAATCGTGACCGCGTACGAGCTTAGGACCGCGTCGGCGTATTTCCCCAGATCAGGCATCAGGCCATCCTTTCGCGTGCTTCCAGCGCCTTAAGCTGACGCTGACGGATTTCGGTTTGCGTGCGCAAGAGGACCAGCGCGACGAACAACAGGATGAACCCCGCGATGCACACCAACAGCGGCAGGTAGAACACGTCGGACACGTTTTCCTCTTTATCAAGCGACAGCGACGCCCCCTGATGCAGGCCCTGATTCCAGAAGTTCACCGCATAGCGGCTGAGGATCGCAAAGACAGACCCGACCATGCACAGAACACTGGTCAAATCGGCGGCGGCATCAGGGCTCTCGATCGCTTGCCACAGGGCGCTATAGCCCAGATAGAACAGAAACAGGATCAGAAACGAGGTCAGGCGCGGGTCCCACGCCCAATAGGTGCCCCACATGGGTTCACCCCAAATCGCACCGGTCACCAGCGCAATCACCGTCATGGTGATCCCGATTGGGGCCGCCGCCTTGGCCGCAAGGGCCGACACGTGATGACGGCGCACCAACCAGATCAGCGACGCCACCAGCATCATCAGCCACGCGTTAATCGCCATCAGGGCCGCGGGCACATGCAGATAGATGATCTTGACGGTCGAGCCCTGTTTGTAGTCATCCGGCGTGAAAAAGAACCCCCAGACCAGACCGACCACTAAACAGATCGCCGCGCCCCCCGCCACAAACGGCAGAACCGCGCGCGATACGGCCAGAAACTTTTGCGGGTTCGCATATTGCCACAGGCTTGCCATCGTCATTCCTTTGCTGGCGTGTGTTTCTGGGACCGGACCATGACAATCCCGCCCCCCTAGCGCAAGTTGATCCGCAGCGCAGCCGCGGCGGCGAATGGAAGCAGGGCCCAAACCGCCAAGGTAATCGCGCTCAGGATCAGGATCACGCCCTGAACCTCCATCCCGAGGGCGCCGCGTTTCACCACCTCCGCCCCGAAAATCAGGGTCGGCACATAGAGGGGCAGAACCAACAGCGACATCAACAACCCGCCGCGCTTCAACCCCACGGTCAACCCCGCGCCAAAGGCCCCGATCATCGACAGGGCCGGCGTCCCGATGATCAGACCCAGGATCAGCCACCGAACCGCCCCGCCCTCAAGATGCAACAGCACCCCCAGAACCGGCGCGGCAATCACCAAAGGCAAACCGGTCGTCACCCAATGGGCGGCGGCCTTCATCGCCACAACGCCCTCCAAAGGGATCGGCGCCGTCGCCAAAAGGTCCAGCGACCCGTCCTCAAAATCCAGCGCGAAAATCCGGTCGAGCGACAAGAGACAGGCCAACAAGGCCCCGACCCACAGGATCCCCGGCGCAATCACCGACAGGATCTCGCTCTGCGGCCCGACGCCGAACGGCACCAACACCGTCAGGATCAGGAAAAACGACAGACCAAGGCCAAAGCCGCCTCCGGCCCGCATCGCCAACCGCATATCCCGCCAAAACAGTGCAATCACAGAAAGGCCTCGTCGAATTCATCCTGCACCGCCGCAGGTTTGGCGCGAAAGGCCGACACGTCCAACTCGCGCGCCTCAAACCCCAGATCGATATGGGTCGCAATCACGGCCATCCCGCCCTGATCCAGATGCCGCCGTACCGCATCCGCAAACAATCCAACCGACGCCACATCCAAGGACACGGTCGGCTCATCCAACACCCAAATGGGCCGCCCCGTGACCAACATCCGCGCAAGGCCAAGACGCCGCTTTTGCCCCGCGCTCAGCGCCTGCGCATAACGGCGGCGCAAGGGCTGCAATTCAAACGCATCCAACGCCGCCTCAATCTCGCCCTGCCCGAACACTTTGGCCCAGAACGACAGGTTCTCCTCAACGCTCAACGTCGCCTTCAACCCGTCCGAATGCGCGCCATAGGCAATGCTGTCTGGTGCCGCATGAACCTCACCGGCCAAGGGCGGCTGCAACCCCGCCAAACACCGCAACAGGGTCGTCTTGCCAATCCCGTTCGGCCCGCGCAAAAACAGCGCCTCGCCCGCCGCGACCTCGAACGACACCCCTTCAAGCACCGCCAAACCGCCGCGTTCCACCGTCAGATTGTCCACCCGCAATCCCATGGTCCGGCTCACGCCCCTGTTTTCATCTTGGAAAAAATACTCACGATCCGACGGCACCCACTGGCATCATCGCCACCGCAACGCGCCGCCCCTCGCCAAGCAACACATTGAACGTCCGCGCGGCGGTGGGGCTGGCCATTAATTCAACCCCCATGCCCGCCTGTTCCAGACCGCTTTGCAGCGCGGGATCAATCGGGCGCAACGCGTCACCGGTGCCGATGAACAACACGTCCACATCCCCAACCAGCGCGCGCAGCGGCTCAATATCCGCAAGACCCGCCCACGGCTTGCGCCCCGTCGCCGTCAGCAAGACAGGCCCCTCGACCACCTCGCCGCCCACACGGAAAAACCCCGGACCATAGCCGTCGACCGGCACCGCACCAGTGTATTCAACCTCGCTTACACGCATTGCGCTCTCCTCGATTGGACCTGCTGCGGCGCGGGGCCTCAGGCTTTGACGTTGCCGAAATTGGTCCCTGCCCCGCCGCCGTCCGACTTGCTCCAGTCCCGCTTGACCCCAAGGAACAGCAAGACGTTAGACGCCACGAACACCGACGAATAGGTCCCGACCAGAATGCCGAAAATCATCGCGAACACAAACCCGCGGATCACATCGCCCCCCAGAACGAACAGCGCAATCAGCGCTACAAGGGTCGTGACCGAGGTCATCAAGGTCCGGCCTAGGGTTTCGTTGATCGACTGGTTCAACACCTCAACCAATTGCAGCTTTTTGTACCGGCGCAGGTTTTCACGCACGCGGTCAAACACCACCACCGTATCGTTCAGAGAATAGCCCACAATGGTCAACAGGGCCGCAATAGTCGCCAGATCGAACCGGATTTGCAGAACCGAGAAAATCCCGATGGTCAGCATCACGTCATGCACCAAGGCCGCAACGGCCCCCAGTGCGAACTGCCATTCAAACCGCAGCCAGATGTAAAACAGAACCGCGCCAATCGCCAGAACCACGGCCAGAACGGCGGTCTTGATCAACTCGCCCGACACCTTGGGCCCCACGCTCTCGACGCTGGGAAATGTGATCGCGGGGTCAATCCGTTGCAACGCGGCCTCGACGGCGGCGATGGTTTCGGGCGTGATGCTCTCGACCTCATCCTGCGCCTGAATGCGGATCTGGGCCACGTTTTTGTCGGGACCAAAGGACGGGTCGAACACCTCGGTGATGGTCACATCCCCAAGGTCCAGTCCCGCCATCGCATCACGATAGGCCGCGATATCAACGGGCTGGCTGCTTTCGGACCGGATGGTCGTGCCGCCACGGAAATCGATGCCAAAGTTCAGACCCATGGTCAGGAACACGACAATCGAGGCCACAAACAGAACCGCCGACAGGCCAAAGGTCATCTTGGCGCGTTTGAAAAACGGCCAGTTCGTTTCGGATGGTACAAGTTTCAATCGCATATTGGCCTCTTATACCACGATGGTTTTGGGACGGCGGCGTTCCATCCACGTCACAATGATCAAGCGCGTCACGAAAATCGCCGTAAAGACCGAGGTCAAAATCCCGATCCCCAGCGTCACCGCAAACCCGCGCACCGGCCCCGAGCCCAGCATGAACAGGATCACAGCGGTGATAAAGGTGGTGATGTTGGCGTCGATAATCGCGCTCAGCGCCTTTTCATAGCCAAGCTCAATCGCGCGCGCCGGACCGCGTGCGGTCTTTAGCTCTTCTCGGATACGCTCAAAGATCAGAACGTTCGCATCCACCGCCATACCGATGGTCAGCACGATCCCCGCAATCCCCGGCAGGGTCAGGGTCGCGCCAAGGGCGGACAGGAACCCGAAGATCAGGGCGACGTTCATGATCAGGGCCACGTTGGCAATCACGCCAAAGAACCCATAGGACAGAACCATGAACACCAGAACGGCGGCAAAGGCGACGATGCTGGCCAGACGACCGGCCTCAATACTATCGGCGCCCAGTTCCGGCCCGATGGTGCGTTCTTCAAGAAAGCTCAGTTCGGCCGGCAAGGCCCCCGCGCGCAGCAGCACGGCAAGGTTGGTGCTCTCCTCAACGGTAAAGTTCCCCGAGATTTGACCCGAGCCGGTCTGGATCGCGTCGCGGATCACGGGGGCCGACACGACCTCATCATCCAGAACGATCGCAAAGGGCGAGCCGACATTGGCCACCGTGTAATCGCCAAAGCGGCGCGCGCCACTGGCGTTAAAGCGGAAGGTCACGACCGGTTCGCCGTTCTGGCCAAACGCGGGTTGCGCGTCGGTCAGGTCCTCGCCACTGACCACGGGGGTCGGGTCGATGATGTAGTAAACACCGTCCTCGTCCAGCGACGGCAGGATCACGTTACGTGCGCCCGGGTTCTGGTCGGGATTGTTGGTGCGCCCCACAACGGGGTTGAACGTCAGACGCGCCGTGGTCCCGATCAGCGCCTTCAACTCATCCGCCGAACCGATACCGGGCACCTGGATCAGAACGCGGTCCGCGCCCTGACGTTGGATGGTGGGTTCACGCGTGCCGACCTCATCCACACGGCGGCGGATGATTTCCAGCGTCTGCTGCAACGTCCGGTCATCGGTCGCCTGCTTTTCGGCCTCGGACAGGGTGACGACGATCTCGTTCCCGTCAACGGCGACCTCGATATCGTTCTGCCCCGCACCGGTCAGCGACACAATCGGCTGGGCCAAGCCGCGCACGGCGTCATAGGCGGCCTGAATGCCCTCAACCTGCGACACGGCCACCCGCAACTCATCGGGCGCGGAGGGCTGACGCCGGATCGTGCCGATCTGGGCGCGCAAGTCGCGCAGCTCATCGCGCACACTGGGCCACATGCCGTCGATGCGCGTGGCATAGACGTCGCCCAATTGCACCTCGGCCAGCAAATGCGCACCACCGCGCAGGTCCAGCCCGAGGTTCACAAGCGACGACGGCAAAACAGACGGCCAACCGGCCGCCTGCGCGTTCAGCGTCTCGCTGTCCTGCCCCGCCTCGATCGCCGCGACGGCGTCGTTGTGCCTCTCAACCCGCTCATAGAACAGGTTGGGCATAGCCATCAAAATACCCAAGGCACACAGGCCCCAGATGACGATCCGTTTCCAGAGCGGGATAAACAGCATTGGCGTGAATTAGCCTTCGTTTGCGGGTTCGGTCTTGTTCAGGACCTGCGTGATGGTCTGACGCACAACGCGCACTTTGACACCATCGGCGATCTCGGCCTCGACCTCGTTGTCGTCTTTAACCTTGACCACTTTGGCGATCAAACCGCCTTGGGTCACGATCTGGTCACCACGGCGCAGCGCCTCGACCATCGCCTTGTGCTCTTTCATCTTTTTCTGCTGAGGACGGATCATCAGGAAATACATGATCACAAAGATCAGGATCAGCGGAACGAACTGGGCCAAAGAAGAGCCAGCACCACCAGCGGCCTGCGCATATGCGGGCGTTACGAACATAGGTTAATCCCCTTGCAATGGGCGGGCCGTGACCCGCACCTGTCAGTTTGGCGCGCACCCTAGCCACGCCCCCAAGGGATGGCAAGGCGGATAAGCCCGATATGGGCCCGCAAACCCAAACGCCAAGGGCCCAAAGCGCCGCAGCCTAGATTGCCCCCTTTCCCCCACACGAAACATCGCGCACCATACGCGCATTGGTTGAGGGGTACGCATGGCGGACGAGAAACACAATCTGATCACATGGCTGGGGTTCACGACCGAGCCGGACTTTTCCAAGGCCCGCCTTCTGGGCCATGCCATCGGGTACGGGTTCGTCGCGCTTTACGTGTGCGTTTTCCTCTTGCTGGTCGGTGGATTGATGTGGACGATCACCCATGTGCCGGACATCATCGACGACGTGATCTATGCCAATGATCCGAGTGAGGCGCGGTGGCTCTTGGCCAGCCTCGCCGCCCTGACCGCCGTGACCTCCGCCGCCGTCGCCCTGCCCTTTACGGTTCTCAAAACCATCTACAACCGCCGCCAGACCGAAGTCGCCGAGCAGACACACATCACTGAGCAAATTCGAGAGGCCGCGGAAAGACTAAGCGCTAATATCGAAGTTAAGCGCCAACGCAGACGCGCTAACGGGAGACTTGCGTATCGACCGATCGACGCGAAAGACAAAGATTCAGAACCCAACTACTCTGATCCAATTTACGAAACCGTTAGTGAACCAAATATAGAGGTCCGGGTAAGCGGTTTGCTCGCACTAGAGCGTGTTGCGAAGTCGCATCCTGACGAAACGAGAAGAATTGTCGAAATCCTTTGCAGCTTCATCAAAAAAAATTGCAACAGCGTGGCAAAACTCCGCGTGGATGAAGAGTTCGGCGAAGGCAAACAAGGCAAAAAACACGTTTGGAAAGTGCCTCTACGCGAGGACATAAAGGTGGCATTGCGGGTGCTCGGGAGGCGTCCCAAAACCTTTTCCGACATAACTCACAAAGAGCTAGACCCGCCAATCTTGGAGCAAGTAGACTTTACCAACCTTGACCTCATGGCGTTGCCCTTCGACGGCATTGTTTTCAAGCGCTGCAATTTCACCAACGCGCAAATGCAACTCTCTTCGTGCCGAGGTTGCAGCTTCAAGCTCTGCAGCTTCGGAAGTTCAGACTTCAGGGTAGCAAAGTTAGACGGCGCTTATCTAGAGCATATTCCACTATCTAACGATTTTGGGTCGCCAAATTTTACGGCCGCTTCACTAATCGGTTGCGGATTGAAATATGTGCAGTTCTCAGCAAAAACCATTCCACTTGAATTAGTTAACATGGAACGCATTTTCTGTGACGCCACTTGCAAGCCCTCTGAAATGGGCGATGGTACGTGGAGCGACATGCGCAAGACCGAGGGGATGCAAAAACATATCGCTCACTGGTCACAGGAAGAGCTCAGGTCCGAGTATTTTTCCGAAGACATTTCCTCGTTCGATCAAGCCTGGCACGCATGGCAGGACGAGATCGGTTTTGATCGGCGCACAAATACGCTAAAGGGTCACTCAGACTGAATCGCCAAGGGACAAGACCCATGCACGACATCAAAGCCATCCGCGAAAACCCTGCTGCTCTGGACGCGGCACTTGCCCGTCGGGGGGCTGCGCCGATGTCGTCGGAAATCCTGTCGCTGGACGAGGCGCGCCGCGCCATGATCCTTGCCGCCGAGACCGCGCAGGCCGAGCAGAACAAGGCCTCCAAAGAGGTTGGTGCGGCCAAGGCCTCGGGCGATGAGGCCGAGTTTGAGCGCCTGCGCGCCCTTGTCGCCGACAAAAAGGCCGAGGTCGCCCGCCTGAACGAGGACGCCAAGGCCAAGGACGCGGAACTGAGCAACCTGTTGATGACGCTGCCCAATTCCCCTGCGGATGACGTGCCGGACGGCGCAGATGAGGACGACAATGTCGAAATCCGCCGCTGGGGCACACCGCGCGAGTTTACCTTTGCGCCCAAGGAACATTACGACCTGCCCGCCGTTCAGGACGGCATGGATTTCGAGGTCGCGGCGAAACTGGCCGGATCGCGCTTTGTGGTTCTGTCGGGCGCCGTGGCGCGGGTGCACCGTGCGCTGGCCCAGTTCATGATCGACACCCATGTGGACGAAAACGGCCTGACCGAGGCGATCACCCCCGTTCTGGTGCGCGAAGACATGATGTATGGCACCGGTCAGTTGCCCAAGTTCGGCGAGGACAGCTATCAGACCAAGGACGGCTGGTGGTTGATCCCGACGGCTGAGGTGACGCTGACCAACATCGTGAACAATGTGATGGTCGAAGAGGGCTATCTGCCCCGCCGTTACGTCGCCCACACCCAGTGTTTCCGGTCCGAGGCGGGCAGCGCGGGGCGCGACACCGCCGGTATGCTGCGCCAGCACCAGTTCGAAAAGGTCGAGATGGTCTCGATCACCAAACCGGACGAGAGCGACGCGGAACACACCCGCATGACCCGCTGTGCCGAGGATATTCTGGAGCGTCTGGGCCTGCCCTACCGCAAGGTTGCCCTGTGCACCGGCGACATGGGCTTTGGCGCGCGCCGTACCCATGACATTGAGGTCTGGTTGCCCGGTCAGAACACCTATCGCGAGATCAGCTCGGTCTCGACCTGTGGCGATTTTCAGGCGCGCCGCATGAACGCACGGTTCAAGCCCGCCGAGGGCGGCAAGCCCGAGTTCCTGCATACGCTGAACGGGTCGGGTCTGGCCGTTGGGCGGTGCCTGATTGCGGTTCTGGAAAACGGTCAGCAAGAGGACGGCTCTGTCACCCTGCCCGAGGTTCTGCATGCCCGTCTGGGCGGCAAGACGCGGATCACGGCGGACGGGCAACTGGCCTGATCCCCGCGACATGAATTGCAAGGGCCGTCCGATCTGGGCGGCCCTTTTCGTTAGCGGTCTTGCGGCGCGATACCCCGCAAACGCGCGGAAATCTCATCGACCTCACCCCGGGTCCAACGGGAGTGTTTGCGCGCCGTCGCGGACGGATGGGCGTCGCGCCCCGTGCCAACGACGCCCGGGCGGTGCGATGTCTTGGGCCGGATCGGACGCGGGACCAGACCGCCGCCACAGGTCGCGCAGTTTTCACATAATATCAGCTACTTGCAGGACCTCTCTCACCCGACACCTGAGCAGTTCCCGCCACGATCTCAGCCGCCGCTGCAATACGTTTCAGCGACTTTACCACCGAGACGACAGCCCAGAGAAAGAACACCAAAAACGCGATGTAAAGGATCGGAACGACGACGATCAACGGGCTGATCGGGGAAATTGGCATCATGACTGTGCGCCTTTCTAACGTAAAACAGAATGCCCTTTGGGGTCGCACCCGCGCGGGTCGGTGACAAATCACATCCCTCTTTCCTTTGATCACATCCGCGCTAGGGTTGCTGAGGAAAGGACTCCCCATGCCCCGATTGCCCGCCATTCTGACCGCGCTTGTCACCGCTGCGTTTGTTCTGTCGCCCGCCGTGTTCGGACAGTTCGGCGGGTATGAGCCGTCGCAGTTCCCGATCCCGCAGGATTCGCCAAAGGCACAGCCCGCCGGGTATGCCTTTGCGATCTGGGGTCTGATCTATGCGTGGTTGGCTGTGTCCGCGGGTGTTGGCCTGTGGCGGCACGGGGCGGATGGGGGGTGGACGCGGACGCGGTGGGCGTTGATTGCCTCGCTTGGTCCCGGTGCGCTGTGGATCGGGATTGCGATGGGCGATCCGGTCTGGGCGACGGTTCTGATCTTTTGGATGCTGGCCACCGCGATTGCCGCCCTGTTCGCGACACCTCTGCGCGACCGGTGGGTGTTGCAGGTGCCGGTCGCCCTGTACGCGGGATGGTTAACGGCGGCGTCCTTTGTGTCGTTGGCCCTGATCGGGGCGGGATGGGGCGTGCTGACCGGCGAAACGGGGTGGGCGATCCTCACCCTGATCGGCGTTCTGGCGGTCGGGATCACGGTGCAAACCCGCCTGCGCCGCGCGCCGGCCTATGGGGTCGCGATCGTTTGGGCCCTGATCGGGGTGGCGGCCAATAACATCACCGCCGCGCCGGTTCTCGGCGTGCTGGCCCTGATCGGTGCCGTGATTATGGGCGTCACGGCGTGGCGGTGCCGCGAAACGGTCTAGCGCCGTTGCGGGGACTTGTTTTGCGCCCTGCTTTTGGGCTATGAGAGCGCTAACAGAATTCAGATAGGACGCCCCGACATGACCCCCGAACAGGCCTCTGCCCAAAGCGAAGACATCTGCCGTCTGGCCCCTGTGATCCCCGTTCTGGTGGTCAAAGACGCCAGCTCCGCCGCAGATCTGGCCCGCGCGTTGGTCAAGGGCGGTCTGCCCGCGCTGGAGGTGACGTTGCGCACCGACGCAGCGCTGGACGTGATCCGCGAGATGTCGACGGTCGAGGGCGGCGTCGTGGGTGCGGGCACCTTGCTGACCCCCGCCGATGTGCAGGCGGCCAAGGATGCGGGCGCGAAATTCGGCGTCTCGCCCGGTGCGACCGACCGCATCATCGACGCCTGCCTAGAGGCCGACCTGCCCCTGCTGCCCGGTGCGGCGACGGCGTCCGAGGCGATGTATCTTCTGGAACGCGGGTTCACCGTGCAAAAGTTCTTTCCGGCCGAGGCAAACGGTGGCGCGCCTGCGCTTAAATCGTTGGCCTCACCCCTGCCGCAAATCCGGTTCTGCCCGACCGGCGGTGTGTCCCTGAAAAACGCGCCCGATTACCTGTCCCTGCCCAACACCCTGTGCGTTGGGGGCAGTTGGGTTGCACCCGGCAATCTGGTGGATGCAGGCGATTGGTCCGCCATCACCGCCCTTGCGGCCGAGGCCGCGGCCCTGCCCCGCTAGGCCCTAGACCCGACGTCCCCGCGCACCACCACGGCGGCGCGGGGCGTCGCCCTCGACCAGACCATCGCGCAAAACCTGCGTCATCGGATGCTCATCGCGGCCCACGGCGTGCCGGTCCAACAGGATCTGGATTTCTCCCTTGGGATCATCCCCCGCCCCCATCGCCCAGTCGAGGAAAATGGATTTGCATTCCTCAAGTGTGATGCCCTCAATCTTATAGGCCTCACGGATCAGGCCCTTGGGGTCGATGTTGGTCTCGCTCATTCCGCGTCCTCTGATACGGCAGGCAACAGGGCGTCGATGATCGCCGCGCTGTCCTGTTCAAGTTGCGCCAAACGCGCGGCCAGATCGTCCAGCGACGTGGCCTCGGTCGTGCGTAGCACAAACGCGCCGCCCCCCTGCCCCAAAGCCGACGGATCAAGCGGTTTGTCCGACAAGAGCTTGGCCGCGGTTTCGACCTGACGCAAGCGGCAATAGGCGTGGTTCAAGGCGCGCGCCTGTTCGGGGTCGGGCCATGGCGCATCGGGGGTCAGTTGATGGATCACCTCGGTCGCGGGGTTGGCCGCGATCAGGGCGGCCGCGCTGGCCACCAGTTCGATGTCCTGTATCCGACCGGGGCCAAGTTTGACGTCCCACGGCCCCTTGGGCGGTTTGGCGGCGGCCAGACGCGCGCGCATCTCGGCCACCCCTTGCAATGTTGTGTCGGGATCAGACTTGGCCGCCAGCAGATCGCGGCGGAACGCCTCGACCTCGGCCATCAGATCGGGCGCGCCTGCGATGGGCCGCGCGCGGGTCAGGGCAAGGTGCTCCCACGTCCATGCTTGGGTCTGTTGATAGTCGCGAAACGCCTGAACCGAGGTCGCCACCGGCCCCTGATTGCCCGACGGGCGCAGGCGCATATCGACCTCATACAGGCGCCCCTCGGCCATCGGTGCGGTCAGGGCCGTGACCAGTGCCTGTGTCAGGCGCGCGTAATAGCTGCGCACGTTCAGGGGGCGGCGGCCCTCTGACATCTCGGCCCCGTCGGGGTCATAGATCACGATCAGGTCCAGATCGCTGCGCGGCCCAAGGCGCTCTGCGCCAAGGCTACCCATGCCGATCACACAGGCCCCGCGCCCCGGCGGCACCCCGTGTTTGGCGGCGAAATTGTCGACCACGGCGGGCCAGATCCCCGCCACCACCGCGCCGGCCAGATCGGCGTACTGTTCACCCGCCTGATCGGCCGTAATCAGGCCGCGCAACAGATGCACCCCGATCCGGAAATGCCATTCCTTGGCCCAGCGGCGCGCAGCGTCCAATTGGCGCTCATAATCGCCCGCCTCAGACAGATGCGTGGACAATTCGGCGATCAAGGCATCCGGTCCCGGCCACGGCGCAAAGAACCCCCCGCCAATCACCGCATCAAACACCGACGCATTGCGCGACAGGTATTTCGCCAGCTCGGGCGCGGTGGTCGCGATATCCACAATCAGATCAATCAGTTGCGGGTTGGCGTCGAACAGGGAAAACACCTGAACCCCCGCTGGCAGGCCCGACAGGAACCCGTCAAATGCAGCAAATGCCTCTTGCGGTCGGGCGGCGTTGGTCAGGCGCTCTAGGATCGCGGGTTTCAACCGGTCGAACAGTTCCACCGCGCGGGCCGATCGCAGCGCCGGATAGGTCCGCCACCGCCCCGTGAACTCCGCCGCGAAATCGGGCAGCGGAGTGGCCGCCGTATCGCGTTGTGTCGGGGCGAAAAAGTCCTCGGTCAACCCGTCCACGCGTTTGAACAGGGTCAACATCCGATCGGCAAACACCGACGTCTCTGCATCGCCACAAAACCGCGCGATCCGGTCGATGCCGGTGTCGGATGTCGGCATGCTGTGGGTTTGGGCGTCGTTCACCATTTGCAACCGGTGCTCGACCTCCCGCAGGGTGCGGTAATCCTCGGTCAGGGTCGCGGCAACCTCCTGCGGGATCCAGCCCTTGTCGGCCAGCCGCGCCAGACCCTCAACCGTGCCGCGCACCCGCAGATCGGGGTCGCGCCCGCCCGCGATGATCTGGCGGGTCTGGGTAAAGAACTCAATCTCGCGAATGCCCCCTTGGCCCAGCTTGAGGTTATGGCCGCCAAGGGTCAGCGCGCCGTGCAGCCCCTTATGATCACGAATGGCCAAACGCATGTTGTGGGCGTCCTGAATGGCCGCGAAATCCAGATGTTTACGCCACACAAACGGGCGCAACCGGTCCAGATAGGCCCAACCCGCATCGATATCACCGGCACAGGGACGCGCCTTGATATGCGCGGCGCGCTCCCACGTGCGCCCGACGCTCTCATAATAGGACTCGGCCGCCGCCATCGCCATACAGACCGGCGTCACCTGCGCATCGGGGCGCAGGCGCAGATCGGTGCGAAACACATAGCCGTCGCCGGTGATGTCGGACAGGATCGTGCTCATCTTGCGGGTCACGCGCACGAACGCGGCGCGGGCGTCATGATAATCGTCGGGATCGAACCGGTCCTGATCAAACAGGCAAATCAGGTCGATGTCCGAGGAATAGTTCAACTCGCCCGCGCCGTGTTTGCCCATCGCCAGCGCGACCATCCCCGCGCCGGTCGCTACATCGTCCTCAGTCATACCGGGCAGCTTGCCGCGCGTAATTTCGGCGGCGATCAGACGTTTGATCGTGACATCGACACAGAGATCGGCAAAGCGCGTCAGCGCGCCGGTCACTTGCTCCAAATCCCACGCGCCGGACAGATCGGCCAGAGCGATCCACAGGGCCGCGCGGCGCTTGGCCTGTCGCAAATGGACCGGCAATTGGTCCAGCGTCAGATCCGCCACATCCGCAAGAATGCCATCGAACGCCGCCTCAATCGGTTGTCCAAGGGCCGCGCTTAACCACGCGGCCTCTTTGTGCATGAGGGACTTCAAATAGGGGCTGCACCCCGCCGTGCCCGCCAACAAATCGGACAAAGGCGGTGTGTGCGTCCGCAAAACATCCGGCACATCGGTCCCACAATCAGGATCGAACACCAAGGGCACACGGCGGATCATCGTTTCAAGCATCATTCCACATTGATGACTTGACGCATCACCGTGGTCAATGAGCCCCGTGAAATTCGGACGAATTTCACGCACCCCAAAAAAATATTTGCGCCGCAAATATTTGAGACGAAACATTTTTTGACAAAAAATGTTAAACCCATTCACATAACCCCTTGCATACGCCCGACGTCAACCCAATCTATACAATGTGAAAGGCATTCACATCAAACAAGGAGTACAAGAATGAGTTCCGTCGCAACCTGGCCGTCACAAGCCGAAAACTGGTTGGATCAGCGCGGTAAGGGCGCGTGGATTGCGGCCATGGTTTTGTCGTTCATCTTTTTCTGGCCGCTGGGCCTTGCACTTCTGGCCTATATGATTTGGGGTAAAAAGAACATGTTCAACGGATGCAAACGTCGCGCCGAGCGCTCGCATTACGGTTTCAAATCGTCGGGCAACAGCGCCTTTGACGCCTATAAGGCCGATACGCTGCGCCGTCTTGAAGACGAACAACAAGCGTTCGAGGATTTCCTGCGCCGCCTGCGTGAGGCCAAGGACAAATCCGAGTTCGACCAGTTTCTGGATGACCGCGCCGCCAAGGCCCGCGAGACCAAAGACGCCGACACGCACGAAACCGCGTAGTCCGGCCACGACAGCCAAAGGGCGCGCCCCCGCGCCCTTTCTTTTCTGCCCAACACCCATTAGGTCATAGGAATGGAACAAACGCTTTGGGGTCTGCCTGATCCCGACACCCAACCGGAATTCTACACGGGCGTGCCCAGCAAACGACTGGTCGCGTTTTTCATCGACTCGGTCATCATTGTTGTGCTCTGCGTTCTGGCCCTGCCGTTCACGGCCTTTCTGGGCCTGTTCTTTTTCCCGCTCATGTACGTGGTGATCGGCTTTGCCTATCGCACAGTCATGTTGGCGCGAAATTCGGCAACGCTTGGGATGTCGGCCATGTCGATTGAGGTGCGCGATGGTCAAGGGCGGACGCTGGATTTGCCGATGGCGGTCATGCATACGGGCGCCTATTCCGCCCTTGTGATCAGTATCTTCTTTCAGATCGGATCGATTGTTTTGATGCTGAGCACGCCCCGCGCGCAGGGTCTGCATGACTATGTTCTGGGCACGGCGGTGATCAACCGCGCCGCCTAATCCACGCAAGACCCTTGGCGCGTGGCGCAGGCTTTGCTAGCGTTTGGCCAAACAACATCCGTCTGAGTCATGCGTCACACCCTACCGCTTGCGCCACAGTTCTATGTTACTGCCCCCCAGCCCTGCCCCTATTTGCAGGGCCGGATGGAGCGTAAGCTGTTCACGGCCCTGCAAGGCGAGCACGCAGAACAGCTGAACGATGCGCTATCGCATCAGGGGTTCCGCCGCTCGCAGAATGTGCTCTACCGCCCGTCCTGTTCGGATTGCACCGCCTGTCTGTCCGCCCGCATCCGTGTGGCCGATTTCAAAGCGAACAAATCCCAGAAACGCACGCGGCGCAAAAACGCGCATCTGCGCCGGTCGACGAATTCGCCTTGGGCGACCGAGGATCAGTATACCCTGTTCCGCCGCTATCTCAGCACACGTCACGCCGATGGTGGCATGGCGGATATGGATATCTTTGAATTCGCAGCCATGATCGAGGAAACCCCGATCCGCAGCCGCGTCATCGAATATTCCGCCCGCGATGAATACGGGGCCAGCGATCTGGTCGCCGTCTGCCTGACCGATATCCTGAAAGACGGTCTGAGCATGGTCTACTCGTTCTATGATCCCGACATGATGGATCATAGCCTTGGGACCCAAGTCATTCTGGATCACATCGACATCGCGCGCGATGCGGGCCTGCCCTATGTCTATCTGGGCTATTGGGTGCCCGGTAGTCCCAAGATGGGATACAAGGCACGGTTCAGCGCGCTGGAGATCTACAAAAACGGTACGTGGCAGGACATCGGCGATCCCTGCGACCATGAGGGCGAAACCCATCCTCTGTCCGTTGATCCGATTGCCGAGCAGGTCGCCAAAATCTCGCTCCCTGACCTGCGCGCCCCGCGCCGGTAAACCTCGCACGTCCAAAAGGGTGTTTTGGGACACCGACCGTAACCCAAAGGAAAACGGGGACCCGTTGGGCCCCCGTTTGTTGTTTTAGTGGGTTTTGCGTCGCGCTTAGTTCGACAGCAGGTTCGGGACGATGGTCACGATGCTGGGGATGAACCACAGGATCGCAAGGCCGAGGACCTGAACCAGAACGAACGGGATGATACCGCGGTAGATGTGGCTGGTGGTGACCTCTTTGGGGGCCACACCGCGCAGATAGAACAGCGCAAAGCCAAACGGCGGTGTCAGGAAGCTGGTCTGCAGGTTGACCGCGATCATGATGGTGACCCATTTGGGATCGAAGGACCCGCCATAGATCACCGGCCCCACGATCGGGACAACGATGTAGATGATCTCGAGGAAGTCGAGAACGAAGCCCAGCACGAACAGCACCAGCATCACGATCAGGAAGACTTTGAGTTCATTATCAAAGCTCTGGAGGAAGTCCTGAATATATTCCTCCCCCCCGAACGAGACCACGACAAGGTTCAGAACCTGCGAGCCGATCAGGATGGTGAAGACCATCGACGTCACCTTGGCCGTTTCGCGAACGATCGGCGGCAGGACACCCGTGCGCCACAACACCCAGCACCCGTAGAGGATGCCGAAGATAAAGAAGTGGTACGCGCCCTGTGCCACGACAAAGGCAAACCAGTCTTGCGCGGGGACGACTTCGCGGCTGACGCGCAGGTCGAACTCGGTCCCGGCAAAGATCATGACGATCACGGCCAGCGCCGACCAGATGATCAGCTTGCCGTCTTTGCCCTCTTCTTGCAGCTTGCGGTAGGCCGCCAGCATGATCGCGCCACCGGCCCCAAGCGCCGCCGCAGGGGTCGGGTTGGTGATCCCGCCAAGGATCGAGCCCAGAACCGCCACGATCAGCAGAAGCGGCGGGAAGACCACGCGCAACAGATCGTTGGTCGCCAGCATGCCAAAGGCCGCCCGCACCCCGTAGAACGTAATCGCAAACGGGATCGCAAGGATCAGGAAGGCCCCACCAGACGAGGTCAGCGGGCTGACAAAGGCCGCGTCAAAGACCAGCGCAAGGCCGATCCCCGCCGCCCCGATCAACAGGGGACGCATGTCGCCATTGGGGGCAACACCGCGCGCCACGCTGAGGACAATGCCCAGACCGATCAGCAGCACCAGAACCGACGAGGACAGAGCGGGCGCATTGGCCAGCTTGTCCGCACGGGCTTGTTCCAGCTGTTCAGGCGTCAGGGCCGTTGCCGATTGCGCGCCACCGGCGGCATCGATTTCGGCCTGTTGTGCGACCGCTTCGTCCCATGCCTCTTGGCCGTGCAGTTCGATCATCGAGATCTGGCACTGCTCGGACACATTGGTGCGCAGTGCGGCGCCAGCCGTTCCTTCGGAGAAGCTGCTGACCTCAAGCGACTGAGAACCCGCGATGTTCAGGTTGATCGCCAGCATGCCGACGGCAATCGCGCCAACCGGAACGAACAGGAACCACGTCAGTTTCTCGTTACGGGTGGCCGCCGACGGCGTGCCATCCGTGATCTGAACCGCAGGAGCCTTGGACGGGTTCAACACCGCAAAGCCGAACGCATAGGCCCCGTAGAGGAAGGCCAACATGATGCCCGGCACAATGGCCGCTTGGAACAGGGTGCCCACCGACACAACAGGTGCCGTGCCCAGATAGGTCAGAGCATCGGTACAGCCTGCCAATTGAGCGCGCTGTTCCTGTGCCGCCGAATAGAGGTCACCGGCCAGCGTCCCCAAGAGAACGATCACGATCGAGGGCGGGATGATCTGCCCCAGCGTCCCCGAGGCCGCGATGACACCGGTGGCCAGTTCGGGCGAGTATTTGTTGCGCAGCATGGTGGGCAGCGACAACAGACCCATGGTCACAACGGTTGCACCAACGATACCGGTCGAGGCGGCCAGAAACGCGCCCACAACCACAACCGACACGGCCAGACCACCGGGCAGCGGGCCAAAGACGCGCGCCATAGTCGTCAGCAGATCGTTCGCGATTTTCGACCGTTCCAGCGTGATGCCCATCAGGACGAACATCAGAACCGCCAGCAGGGTTTCGATCGACTGACCGGCGAACACACGTTCGTTCATCCGGTTGACGACAAAGCTGATGTTGCGGTCCATCGCCGTTTGCCAGCCGTTTTCGAAGACCGCGTGGGCCTCGCGTGGCAATTCGGGGTATCGGAAGATTGTGATTGAATCCGGATGCAATCCCTGTCCGATCAAGGCGCGATAGGCCTCGGAACCGGTGTCGATTGCTTGGTGGATCAACAGGCCCTGGCTGTCCAGTGCCGCGATGATCCCAAAGGAAAGAGCGCCCGCGCCGCCAATCGAAAAGGCGACGGGAAAGCCCGAGAGAATGCCCCCAAAGAGGCACAAAAAGACGATGATCAGGCCGATCTCGACGCCATCAAGTCCAAATAACATTTGCTCAGCCTCGTTGAGTTAGTGGGTGCCTTCGTAGGCTTCTTCGCCTTCACCCAGCGTGTCGCGATCAAGGAATTTACCGGCGCTGTCTTCGCCTTCGACATATTCCAGATACGAGCGGTAAAAGAACGACATCGCCTGAATAAAGATCATGCCGCAGTAGATGAGGATCAGGACCTTAAACAGGAAATAGGCGCTAAAGCCGTTGGGCGAGAAACCGATGGTTTCCACGTTCCAGCGCACCGCGCGCGCCTTGAGCATCAGCCGGTCCAGCGTGTCCGAGGCCGAGGGTTTCGGCGTGATCAGGTGACGCCACAGGAAGTACCACGAGTACATCCACATGATGATCGCAACCGGCATCATAAAGACGACCGAGCCGAACATGTCGATGGCCCGCTTGGTGCGGTGCGACACAGCCGAATAGATCAGGTCCACGCGCACATGGCCGCCCTGAACGAACGTATAGGCCGCACACATCGCGACCACCATGGCATTGTAAAGCTTGAGTTCCTCGGACCACCAGCTGAGGTCCTTGGTGAACGAATATCCGGCGGGGCCAAAGGAAATCTCGGCCACACGGAAGATCCGTTGCAGGAATACGATGACGATCTGCTGAAGCACCATCAACAGACCGGCCCATGCGAAAAAGCGGCCAAAGCTGTTGGCGAACCCTTCGAGGACGCGCACGACGCCCCACAAAAAGTCGCGCTTGATGACCCCCAGCACGAACACCAATGCGAAAACACCTAATGCGATCAGCGCGAATTCCGTCGAGCCGCCGTAATAGACGATCCACATAATGCTTTCTTTAGTGGATTGCTCCAAGACAGGTCCCCCATCTCTCTTGAACGGGCGCGGACCGGTGCCGCATGCCCCAAGTGGAACTCCCCGATCCAATCGGACCGGGGAGCCTCATTTCGTACCGTGTGGGCGATTAGCCCAGAACGCGGTCGCGTTGTGCGGTGTAGGCACCCGACGACTTGTTGATCCAAGCCGACGATGCTTTCATCGAGGTCATCGCGCTGTCGTAGACCTTTTTGTACAGGTCGTCGCCCAGGTTTTCCTCGTGAACGGCCTGCGATGCGGCACCGAAGGCGTCCCAAACGCTGTCGGGGAATTCCATCAGCTTGACGCCCGAGGCCTGCAGACGCTGCAGAGCTGCACCGTTGTTGGCCAGGAACTGCGACAGGTTCCACTGGTGCGATTCAGCAGCAGCGATCTCGATGACCTTCTGGTGCGCGGGCGAGAGGCTCTCGAACACGTCACGGTTGGTGGCCAGCGAAAGACCTGCACCCGGCTCGTGGAAGCCAGCGGTGTAGTACACTTTGGTGATCTCTTGGAAACCGGCTTTTTCGTCGGCCCACGGACCGATCCACTCGGTGCCGTCGATGGCGCCCGATGCCAGTGCTTGGTACACTTCGCCGCCCGGAAGGTTCTGAACCGACGCGCCCAGTTTACCCAGAGCTTTGCCGCCCAGACCGGGCATACGGAACTTCAGACCGTTGAAGTCCTCGGGGCTGTTGATCTCTTTCGAGAACCAGCCGCCAGCCTGTGCGCCCGTGTTACCGGCCAGGAAGGATTTCAGGCCAAAGATCTGACCCAGTTCGTCGTGCAGTTCCATACCGCCATCCTGGTAGTACCAGTTGGCCAGTTCCTGTGCGGTCATGCCGAAGGGCACAGCGGTGAAGAACGCATATGCGGGGTGCTGACCGGTGAAGTAGTAGTCTGCACCGTGGTACATGTCGGCCTGACCCGAGGACACAGCGTCGAACACTTCGAACGCGCCAACCAGTTCACCGGCGGCTTTCAGGTCAACGGTCAGAGCACCGTCGGTCATTGCGGTGATCGAGTCAGCAGCGCGCTGTGCCGAGTCGTGCACACCGGCCAGACCACGACCCCAGGTCGTTACCAGCGTCAGAGTGCGTTTGCCTTGTGCGTAAGCCGGAGCGGCCAGAGTGCTTGCAGCAGCAGCGGTGCCACCAAGCGCCGAGGCGCGCAGAAAAGAACGGCGATCCATTATGGTATTCCTCCCAAATGTGTTGCCCGCCCAGAGCGGGGGCGGATCGATAGTGCGGGGGAGGTTAGCGAGTACCCAGTTTTGAATAAATACCAAGTACTACGTAGAAACGCGGAAAATGTTAAAAATCTTGACCAATTTTGGTGATTTTTGAAACTGTCCCCCCACGGATTTCACTCTGATTCCCGTCGAATCGCGCCCGAATCGGTGCACGCTTAGGCAGAAAGGACACCCCCTGCCCCTTTTCACGTCACTCCGCGAACGGCTGCGCCTGAACTACGGGCAAAAGCTGTTCTTGCTGGCCACGGTCCCCCTGTTGGTGGCGGTGACGGCAATCGCGTTTCTGGTCGCCTATCAGGCGCGCCAGTTGCCCGAGCGCGAGATCGCGATGTTGCAGACCCAGTTGCTGAACGCGAAGAAAGAAGAGCTGAAGAACTATATTTCCTTGGCGCGCACAGCGTTTAGTGCGGAATACGGCAATGCCCTACCCGATGACGAGGCTGCGAAAACCAAGGTTATTCAAACCCTTGCGGCGATGATCTATGGCCAGGACGGCTATTTTTTCGTCTACGATTACAACGGCAACAACCTTGTCAGTCCGCGCCAGACCGAATTCATCAACCGCAACTGGGCGGGGCTTGAGGACGCGCGCGGCACACCCGTTGTGGATGAGTTGATCGAGATCGCGCGCTCGGGCGGGGGCTATCACACCTATCTCTGGACGAAACCGTCCACCGGCGAAGAGGCGCAGATCATTTCCTATGTGATCGGGCTGCAGGATTGGCGCTGGGTCGTGGGGACGGGCGTGTTCGTGGACGATGTTCTGGGCTCAATCGCGACGGCCCGCGCCCAGACCGAGGCCCGCATCAGCCGCACATTTATGTCCATCGGGGCGATCACCCTTGCCGCGCTGATGGTGGTGTTCATGTCGGGACTGGTCATCAACATCCGCGAACGCCGTCTGGCCGATACCAAGCTCAAGGAACTGACCCAGCGGATTTTCGACACACAAGAAGAAGAACGCGGCCGCGTCGCGCGTGAATTGCACGACAGTATCAGCCAGATCCTGATCGGGGCGCGCTATGCGCTGGACCTTGCGCGCCGCCGTCTGTCCACGGGGGATGCGCGCGCCGAGGACAGCGTCACCAAGGGCATCACCAGTCTGAACGGCGCCATCCAAGAGGTCCGCCGCATCAGCCGCGATTTGCGTCCCGGCGTGTTGGATGACCTTGGGCTTGGGCCCGCGTTGCAAGGTCTGACCGAAGAGTTTGAGCGGCGCACCGGCATTGAGGTCGAATTCCAGACCGTGGTGTTCCGCAACCGTCTGGACAAGGATTCCAAGATCGCCCTCTTCCGCGTCGCCCAAGAGGCGCTGACCAATATCGAACGCCACGCGGGCGCGACCAAGGTCGTCATGGACCTGCGCGGCAACCGGCGCGGCGCGATCATGCGGATTGAGGACAACGGCAACGGCCTGCCGACCGACCGCACGATCAAGGCCTCGACCGGTCTGGGCCTGCGCAATATGCAGGAACGCATGGAACAGATGTCGGGAACATTACGCATTCTGTCCAGCAAATCGGGAACGGTTATTGAAGCTCAGGTGCCTTTGTCGCATATGCTACAGCCCGAACCCGACACCCGGGCCAGAAATGGATAAGGGCAGGCTATGACACATCCCGTACGCGTCGCGATTGTGGACGATCACCCGATGGTCGCCGAAGGGATCGAGGCAATCCTCGAAACCTATGACGATCTGCAGGTGGTCGCGACCCTGAGCAACGGGCAGGACATGATCGATCAGGTCGAGGATCTGAATCCCGACGTGATCCTGTTAGACCTGAACATGCCCAAGGTGAACGGGCTAAGCGCCGCCGAGATGATCCTTGAACGCCGCCCCGACACCCGCATCCTGATCCTGACGATGCATGACAGCACCGAATACATCACCAGCGCCATGTCGCACGGGGCCAAGGGCTATATCCTGAAAGACGTGCCTACCGAAGAGATCAAACAGGCCATCGACGCGGTGATGGCGGGCGCGACCTATCTGTGCACGGGGGCCGAGGCCGCCCTGTCGCCGCGCGTGTCCAAACGTCTGGAACAGCTGACCAACCGCGAACAGGCCATCCTGTTGCAACTGGCCCAAGGCAAGTCGAACAAAGAGGTCGCCCTCGCCCTAGATATCTCGGTGCGCACGGTCGAGACCCACCGCAAGAACCTGAAACGCAAGCTGGGCATCAGTTCCACCGCCGGTCTGACGCGGTTCGCGTTGGAACACGGGGTGCTGCAGGGCACCGGCGCCGATCTCTAAGCCTCGAAAGGAAAGACCGATGATCGCCATTATATTTGAGGTCTTTCCCGCCGAGGGGCGCACCGACGACTATCTGGCCATCGCGGCCAAGCTGCGCGCCGATCTGGAACAGATCGACGGGTTCATCTCGGTCGAACGGTTCCAAAGCCTGACCACCCCCGGCAAATACCTGTCCGTGTCGTTTTTCCGCGACGAGGACGCCGTCGCCAACTGGCGCACGACCGAGGCCCACCGCGCCGCCCAATCGGCGGGGCGCGCTGGCGTGTTTTCCGACTATCGCCTGCGGGTGGCCAGCGTGATCCGCGATTACGGGATGACTCGCCGTGACGAGGCCCCCGGCGACAGCCAGATCGCCCATGATGCCCCATAAGGTGCGAGAACTCTCCCCAAACGGGTGAAAATCCCCCTCTGAAATTGCGCAAATGTCGCGAAATCCGGAAAACGCGCAATATTCGGAAAGATTTTTTTGCCCTTGAGACAGAAAATTTGCGCTTTTCGCGGTTGACGCCCCCTGCCCCCCCTCCTAATGTCCGTGCGAACGCAGCAAAGGGGCCAACAATGGCTAATCTACTAGTCATCGTCGTCGAACGAATGCGCATGGGCCGGTAACGGTAGACCATAACGGTACCCCATGCGCCCCCGCCAGAACGGGGGCTTTTTTGTTGTTACAGAGCACGGAACGGACGCACGGAGAGCAAAATGAGTAAGACCATGACCGGCGCTAAAATGGTGGTTCAGGCCCTTAAGGATCAGGGCGTCGAAGTGATTTTCGGCTACCCCGGTGGTGCTGTGCTTCCGATTTACGACGAGATTTTCCAACAGAACGAAATCCGCCACATTCTGGTGCGCCACGAACAGGCCGCCGTTCACGCGGCCGAGGGCTATGCGCGCTCGACCGGTAAACCCGGTGTGGTTCTGGTGACCTCGGGCCCCGGCGCGACCAACGCGGTGACCGGTCTGACCGACGCGTTGCTGGACAGCATCCCGTTGGTGGTTCTGTCGGGTCAGGTGCCGACGTTCATGATCGGCAACGACGCCTTCCAAGAGGCCGACACCGTGGGCATCACCCGCCCCTGTACGAAACACAACTGGCTGGTCAAGGAAACCGACCGTCTGGCATCGACGATCCACCAAGGGTTCCACGTCGCGACCAGCGGCCGCCCCGGTCCCGTTCTGATCGACATCCCCAAGGATGTTCAGTTCGCCAACGGCCATTACACCGCCCCGCCGCAGGCCGACACCAAGATGTATCAGCCCCGCGTCAAGGGCGACATCGAGATGATCACCCGTCTGGTTGAGGCTATGGAACTGGCCGAACGCCCCGTGTTCTATACCGGCGGTGGCGTCATCAACTCGGGTCCCGCCGCGACGCAGTTGCTGCGCGAACTGGTTGAGGCCACCGGCTTTCCGATCACCTCGACCCTGATGGGTCTGGGCGCCTATCCGGCGTCGGGCGACAAATGGCTGGGGATGCTGGGCATGCACGGTCTGTATGAGGCCAATCTTGCCATGCACGGCTGTGACCTGATGATCAACGTGGGTGCGCGGTTCGACGACCGTATCACCGGTCGCGTCGCGGACTTTAGCCCCAAATCGGCCAAAGCCCATATCGACATCGACCCCAGTTCGATCAACAAAACCATCCAAGTGGAAATGCCGATCATCGGTGACGTTGCCCATGTCCTCGAAGACATGCTGCGCGTCTGGAAATCCCGTGGCCGCAAGGTCAACAAAGAGGGTCTGACCAAGTGGTGGAAACAGATCAACGAATGGCGCACGGTCGACTGTCTGTCGTTCAAACCGTCCGAAAAGACGATCAAGCCGCAACACGCCCTTGCCCGTCTTGAGGAACTGACCAAAGGTCACGACCGTTATATCACCACCGAGGTGGGCCAGCACCAGATGTGGGCGGCGCAATACCTCGGGTTTGAGGATCCGAACCGCTGGATGACCTCGGGCGGCCTCGGCACCATGGGCTATGGTTTCCCTGCGTCGATCGGCGTCCAACTGGCCCATCCTGAATCCCTCGTGATCAACGTCGCGGGTGAGGCCTCGTGGCTGATGAACATGCAGGAAATGGGCACCGCGATCCAATACCGCCTGCCCGTGAAACAGTTCATCCTGAACAACGAACGTCTGGGCATGGTGCGTCAGTGGCAGGAACTCTTGCACGGCGAACGCTATAGCCACAGCTGGTCCGAGGCCCTGCCCGATTTCGTCAAGCTGGCCGAGGCCTTTGGCGCCAAAGGCATTCAATGTTCTGATCCCGCCGACCTTGATGACGCGATCATGGAAATGATCAACTACGACGGTCCGGTGATCTTTGATTGCTTGGTGGAAAAGCACGAAAACTGTTTCCCGATGATCCCGTCGGGCGAGCCGCATAACAAAATGCTGCTGGGCGAGGCGTCCACCAAAGACGCCATCGGCAATTCCGGCGCGGTACTGGTGTAAGGGGGCGAAAAATGTCTGCACTAAAGATCAAAAAAGGCAGCAGCCGCAAATCGGCCTATGACCTACGCGACCCCAACGGCGAAGTGATCGAGAACCACACGCTGGCCATTCTCGTCGACAACGAGGCGGGCGTTCTGGCCCGCGTCATCGGCCTGTTCTCGGGCCGTGGCTATAACATCGAGAGCCTGACCGTGGCCGAGGTCGACCATGAGGGTCACCTGTCGCGCATCACCATCGTGACCCGTGGCACGCCCGCGGTGATCGAACAAATCAAGGCGCAACTGGGCCGCATTGTCCCCGTGCATGAGGTCCACGACCTGACGGTCGAAGGCCCCAGCGTCGAGCGCGAACTGGCCCTGTTCAAGGTCACCGGCCAAGGCGACAAACGGATTGAGGCCCTGCGCCTTGCCGAGATTTTCCGCGCCAATGTGGTCGACAGCACGCTTGAGAGCTTTGTGTTCGAGATGACCGGCACCAGCGAAAAGATCGACGCCTTTGCCGATCTGATGCGCCCGCTCGGCCTGATCGAAATGGCCCGCACCGGCATCGCCGCCCTCTCGCGCGGCGCATAACGCGCTATCCAGCTAAAACAACAAAAGGCAGGCCAACGGCCTGCCTTTTTCAATGCGGTCACGACACCGGCTCAGATCAGGCCGTAATCCATCGCCAGCGTCACCGCCTGCGTGCTGTTGTTCGCGTTCAGCTTGGATTTGGCGTTCTTCAGGCGTTGCTTGATCGCCCCCTCGGACACGCCCAGCGTTTCGGCCATCTGTTTGACCAGCATCCCGTTCTTGACCATCGACAGCGCCTCTAGCTCGGCCTTGGTCAACCGGCGGGGTGGCGTGGCTTGGGCGTGGACCTGTTTCACCACATACTCGACCTCGGCCAGTTCGATATCGGTGAACTCACGATCCGCCCGCGCAAACATCCCCCACGTCCGCCCGTCACAGCCCGTTTCCCCCTGCACTGCACAGACCGCCCCATAGGCCAGACCGAACGCGGCCGCCCGTTCCAGCACCCCTTTGGGATCGCTCAGCGCGCTCCACCGTGCGGCCCCGCGCCCATGATAGGCCCAGTCAAAGCACGGGTCGTCGATCAACAGACCTTCGCGCGTATAGGTTTCAACCCAACGTTTCGGAAACCGGTTACACTCGGACAAGGGGAAGGCAAATCCAACACGGACCGCCATATAGAAACCTGCGGGCGCGATGCGATCTAACCCATAGGTCGATACCGATCTCATCATACGTATAGTCTTTCCCTTAAAGCTCATCTTTCGTATCTATGGACGGCGCACTTGTCATGTGCTGATTTTATAACCATTCGACTTTCTTGGCTTTTCAACAACCCACAGACGAATTTGCATGAGCCTCGCTCCCCAAATTGTTGAAAACCTGCGGGAATTAGCAGGTTTCTGCCCCAAGGGGTTCGCCTTGGGGATGCATATGCGTTTCGCGGGGGCCAAGGTCATCCTTTTGACCTACCCGACGGCATGGGTGGAAATCTACGACGCCGAGGGCCTGTTGCCGCATGATCCGACGGTACGCTGGGCCATGGCCAATGACGGAATGATCGACTGGGCGGACCTGCAAGATGATGACCCCAAACAGGTGATGACGCGGGCGCGGGCGTTCGGGCTGTGCTACGGTTTTACCCTGTCGCTGACCCAGAACGGATCGCGCAGTGTGCTGGGCACGGGGCGCCCCGACCGCCCCTATTCGACGCCGGAAAAGACGCGGATCATGGACTTGGTCCGTGCACTGCACATGGCCACGTTAAATTGCGGCGATGACATGCAGGACAGTCTGGACCGATTGTCGTTTGAACTGACGCATCCTGCGGCCGAGACAGGATCGCCTAGCCCGCGATAAGGGCGCTGAGAACGACCCAGCCCGCGATTTCACTGACCAATTGCGTCGCGCCAAGGACATCGCCGGTTTGCCCGCCGATTTTCGCCCTGGCGACCCATGCGACCCACGCGGCGCTTAGGGCAATCACCACGGCCAGAACAACCGCCGCGCCGCCCAGTGCGCCGCCCGCGATCAGGGCAACCGCCATCCCCGGCAGGGCCACGGCAAAGCGTCCGCCAACCGCGCTGTGCCCTAACCCATCGGCGCGGGCGGGCGGCAGGATCAGAAGAACGGCCAGCATACTCAGGCGACTGAACACGGCGACGGCGATAAACGCCGCCCCCATCGCGGGTGCCCCCGCAACGGTCGCGATCCCCGTGACCTGCACCGCAATCGATAGGATCAAGGCGATCACGCCATAGCTGCCGATGCGGCTGTCGCGCATGATTTCCAACCGGCGGGCGATGTCATGCCCGCCCCAGATGCCATCGGCGAAATCGGCCAACCCGTCATAATGCAGCCCGCCGGTGATCATCGCCCCCGCCAGAACCGTCAAAACGGCGACCATCGCGGCCGGCACCCCAAGGGCCATCAGGCCCGCGCAAATGCCCCACAGGATCGCCCCGATCCCCGCCCCGACAAGCGGGAAGCTCCACGCGCTGGCGGCGATACTGGGCACGGGATCGCGCAACTGTCCGGCGGGCAGACGGGTCAACATCATGACCCCCACCTGCATCTCGGACAGGCGCGCGCGGATCATGCGTCCGACACCCCTGCCTCGGCAAAGGTGGCCATCCCGTTGTGACATTCCAGCGCCGCGCGCACGATGTTCAACGCCAAGGCCGCGCCGGACCCTTCGCCTAGGGCCATGCGGAAATCCAGAACGGCGGATTTGCCCATGGCGGTCAGGATCTTGCGGTGGCCGGGTTCGGCGCTTGTGTGGCCGATCAGACAGTGATCCAACGTCCCCGCGTCCATCGCGAACAAGGGCGCAACGGCGGCGGTACAGATATAGCCGTCGATCAGAACCGGCACCCGCGCCTGACGCGCGGCCAGAACGGCCCCGCAAATCGCGGCCTGCTCACGCCCGCCCACGGCCGCCAGACGAGCCAGACCGGCGGTGTCCTTGTGCAGATCGACCGCGCGCGCCACGACCTCGGCCTTATGCGCGATGCCGTGGGCGTCCGAGCCCGTGCCGCGCCCGACCCAATCGGCGGCCTCGCCCCCGAAACAGGCCATGGCCATCGCGGCGGCGATGGTGGAATTCCCGATCCCCATCTCGCCCAGCAACAGGATATCCGCGTTCGGATCGACCGCGCGTGCGCCCGCGACCATGGCGGCGACGGTGTCGGCCTCGCTCATCGCGACGGTGGTCGAGATGTCACCGGTCGGGCGGTCAAGCTCCAATGCCACCACCGACAGATCCGCGCCCGCAACGCGGCAGAGCTGGTTGATGGCGGCGCCGCCTGCCTCGAAATTCGCGACCATCTGCACGGTCACTTCCTGCGGGAAAGGGTTCACCCCTTGGGCACAGACCCCGTGGTTGCCTGCAAACACGACGGCCTGGGCCGTGTCGATCACGGGCCGGGCCGTGCCCCGCCACCCAGCGATGAGCGCGGCGATCTCTTCCAGCTGACCCAGCGATCCCGGCGGTTTCGTCAGGGTGTTCTGGCGCGCGGTCGCGGCCTCGGCTGCGGCCTCATCAAACGCGGGCAGCGCGGCGATGATCGCCTCAATCTCGGCAAAGGATGTGGCGTCAGACATAGGGGTCATGCGGTTTCACCTGTATTGGACAGCCCGACACGACCAGAAAGACCTGATCGCATTCAGCTGCGAGTGTTTGGTTCAGTTTGCCAGCCGCATCCCGAAACCGGCGGGCCAGCGCATTTTCCGGAACGATACCGCCGCCTACCTCGTTCGTGACCATCAAAACCGGCGCTTTTTGGTCCTTGAGGGACGCGATCAGGGCCTCTGTCTGGGTCGCGATATCCATCTCCTGCATCATCAGATTGCTCAGCCAGATGGTGATGCAATCGACCAGCCGGGGCAGATCCCCGTCCGTGTCGCGCAGCACCTGCGGCAGATCAATCGGCGCGGACAGATTGTCCCACTCGGGACCACGGCGCGCCTGATGGGTGGCGATACGATCGGCCATTTCGGCGTCAAACGCCTCAGCCGTGGCGATATAGACGGCCCTTTCGGATCGTGACAGGGTCAAAGCCTCGGCAAACTGGCTTTTGCCAGACCGCGCTCCCCCCGTGATAAGTATCGACTTTCCCATGGTTCCGTGACAAACCAAAAACCCGATACAAAGAAAAGACCTTTTGTGATGCAGGCAGGTGTTCCGGGATGCTTTATCTGATCCGTCACGCCCCGACCGTGGCGCAGGGCCGCCTGTGTGGCCGCACGGATGTGGATGCCATCGCAATGGCGGATGAGGTCACCGCGCGCGTGCGTGCCCATATCCCCGCCCCGTCCCGCGTCATCACCAGCCCCGCAAAACGCTGTGTCCAGACGCATGCGATGGTGTTTGGCGCGGATGCACCTTTGCCCCCCAGCGACCCGCGCCTGTGGGAACAGGATTTCGGCGATCACGAAGACACCCCCTATGCCGATCTGCCCGATATCGGGGTGCTGGCCGGTGATGACCTTGCCGCCTATTGCCCCCCGAACGGCGAAAGCTTTGCCGCCATGTGCGCCCGCGTCGCGCCCGCGCTGGTCGAGGCCGCATCGGGCGACGGCGATGTGGTGATCGTGGCCCATGCGGGCACGGTGCGCGCGGCCCTTGCGCTTGCCATCGGGTCGCCCGGCCCCGCCATGGGTTTTGAGGTGGCGAACCTGTCGGTCTCGACCTTTCGTGGCTATGACGGCGGGTTGTCCGTCGGATCGGTGAACTGGACCCCATGAGCGCACAGGCCAACATCACCGGTCATTTTGGCGAATGGCTGCAGGGACGAATGGGGCGCGAGGGTCGCCTGTCCCTGATCACCGTCAATTGCCGTGCCCTGTCCGTGCGGGTCAAACGGCGCGACGACCCGATCCTGACCTTGGTCCAAGAGGGCCGTCCGGTCCTGTCGCGCAAACGGGCGCGCGCGCTACTCGAACACATGAGCCTGCCGGTCTCGGGGCGCTACACCATCGACCATGACATGCCTGCGGGCGGCGGCGCGGGGGCGTCAACCGGCGCGTTGCTGGGCGTGCTGGCGGCGGCGGGATGCGACGCCCCGCCCGCAGACCTCGCCCGCGCCTGTGTCGCGATTGAGGGCGCCAGCGATCCGATCATGTTTCCCCATCCCGATGAAATGCTCTGGGCCTCGCGCCGCGCCGAGATCGTGCAACAGATCGGCGCGATCCCCGAATGCGAAATCGTGGGAGGCTTTCTGCCCTATACCGAACGGACCGAGCCCGAGGACCTGCAATTCCCCGACATTTCCGACCTTGTACCGGAATGGGAGCGCGCGATTGCCTGTGGCGACCTGCCCGCGCTGGCCGATCTGGCCAGCACCTCGGCCGAGCGGACAACCACCCTGCGCGGCCCCGAAAAGGACATCACACCCGTTTTGCGCAAATCGCTGGGCGCGCTCGGGCATATCCGTGCGCATACCGGTTCGGCGCGCGGGTTGGTGTTTGAACGCGGCACCGTGCCCCCCGATGCGGTCGATCTGTTGCGCGCAGGCGGGTTGACCCGCGTGATCCGTTTCACCACCGGACGGGCCCCATGAACACGGTTTTGATGATTGTGCTGGCGATGGGGATTGATGCCGCCATCGGCTGGCCGGATGCGCTCTATCGTCGGATCGGGCATCCCGTGACATGGATGGCGCGCGGGATTACGGCGTTGGACCGCGCGCTGAACCACGCGGGTCTGGGCGCGCGGGTGCGTCAGATGCGCGGGGGGCTGACCGTTCTGATCCTGTGCGCCGCGACATGGGGCATCGCGGCGGTGATGCAGGGTATTCTGCCCGATGGGATCGTCGGCACCACCATTGGCGCAATGCTGGCTTGGCCCCTGATCGCGATCCGGTCGATGCATGACCACGTCGCCGCCGTGGCGCGTCCTCTGATCGCGGGGGACCTGCCCGCCGCGCGCCATGCCGTGTCGATGATCGTCGGGCGCGACCCCAATCTGCTAGACGCCGCCGGTGTGACCCGCGCGGGGTTGGAGAGCCTTGCCGAAAACACATCCGACGGCATTGTCGCGCCGGTGTTCTGGGGTGCGGTGCTCGGCCTGCCCGGTATCGCGACCTATAAAATGATCAACACGATGGATTCCATGATCGGCCATCGCACTGAAAAGTATGAGGATTTCGGCAAGGTCGCCGCACGTCTGGACGATGTGGTGAACCTGATCCCTGCGCGCCTGACCGGTGTGATTTTCGCGATCTGCGGCGGGCAGTTCACCTGCGCATGGGCCGTGATCCGCGCCGATGCGGGCAAGCACCGATCCCCCAACGCCGGTTGGCCCGAGGGGGCGCTGGCCGGATCGCTGAACATTCGTCTATCGGGGCCGCGCCAATACGGCACCCACACGGCGGATGAGCCGTGGTTGAACGGCGCCGCCCCCGATCCGGTGGCGGACGATCTGGCGCGGGGGCTTGCGCTCTATCGGCGGGGCATGGTTCTACTGGCGGCGATTCTGGGGGCGGTGGCCCTGACGCTTTAGGGGGCGAGATGCGCGATCACGGCGGAAATCTGGACTGGGCCGTTGCGGAATTCGGCGGCGCATTGGCCGATTGGATCGATCTGTCGACCGGCATCAACCCCGCGCCCTATCCCATTGGCGACATCCCGGCCGAGGCATGGGCGGTCCTGCCGCGCAAATCCACCATGGCGCGCCTCTGTGACATCGCGGCGGACTGCTACGGCACCACCGCCGCCATCGCGCCCCTTTCGGGTGCCACCGGTGCCATTCAGGCCGTGCCGTATCTGCGCGAACCTGGCACCGCGCGGGTGATCGGCCCGACCTATAATGAACACGCCGCCGCCCTGCGCTCTGCCGGTTGGACGGTCGAGATGGTCGCGGACCTAGGCGCCCTTACCGGTGCCGATCTGGCCATTGTGGTGAACCCGAACAACCCCGATGGACGCTGTTACGCGTCGCAGGATTTGTTGGCGCTTGCGGACCGCGTTGGGATGCTGATCGTTGATGAGAGTTTCGGCGATATGCGGCCCGATCTGACGCTATGCCATCACATTAACAACGAAACACAAAACGTTATTATTGAACGATCTTTCGGGAAATTCTACGGCCTTGCCGGAGTGCGTCTGGGCTTTGCCATCAGTGGTCAGTCGATCATCGACCGCCTGCGCGATATGGCCGGTCCTTGGCCCGTCTCCGGCCCCGCGATTGACGTGGCCTGCCGTGCCTTGGCCGACCGCGATTGGCAGGCAGCGACGATTGCCCGTTTGAACGCCGATTGCGCCCGTCTGGACGCGCTTGCCACCGCACGCGGATGGGTGCCGGTTGGGGGTGAGGGTCTGTTCCGGACCTATGACACGCCGGATGCGACGGCGGCGCAAAACCATCTGGCGGGTCACAAAATCTGGACCCGTATTTTTCCCTATTCCGATGGCTGGATCCGCCTTGGCCTGCCCCATGGCGCGGCGCAATGGGATCGTGTCGCGGCGGCGTTTGCCTAGGTCACTCGGCCAAGGCCAACATCCCGCCGACGTCCAGATGTTCCTCTAGGTGATCGGCCAGCGCGTCCAGAACACCCTCAACCGTGGCGTCATATCCACCGCCCGAGCTTGCCCCCAGTGGCGCCAGCCACGCCGCGCGGAACCCGTCATCGCGGAACATACCGTGCAGGTAACTGCCCACCGCGCGACCATCGGCGGACATGGCGCCCTCGGCGCGGCCCTCCATCATCGCAAAGGGGCGCGCGCAATCGGGGCCGTCCGTGCGCCCGATGTGGATTTCATAGCCCGAAATCGGCTGGCCCGTGACCTGATGGATCGCCTCGACCTCGGTCAGGCGTTTGTCACCGGTCATGACGGTGCTGACGTTCAACAGGCCCAGACCCGGCGTATCGCCGCGCGGCCCCTCGATCCCGTCGGGGTCGGAGACCATATTGCCCAGCATCTGATAACCGCCGCAAATCCCCAGCACCCGACCCCCGCGCCGCATATGGGCGTGCAGGTCGATGTCCCAGCCCTGTTGACGCAGAAACGCCAGATCGCCGCGCGTGGATTTCGATCCGGGCAGGATCACCACGTCTGCATCGCCTGGAATGGCCTGACCGGGGCCAAGCATCGTCAGGCGCACGTCGGGTTCTTGGGCCAGCGGGTCCAGATCGTCGAAATTCGCGATCCGCGACAGGCGCAGGCACACGATATGAACCGACCCGCCCGTGCCGCCGGAACGGATGTCCAGCGCGTCCTCGGCGGGTAGTTTCCACGCCTCGGGGAACCACGGCGCGACGCCGAACCCTTGCCAGCCGGTGCGTTCAGCAATCAGGGCGTAGCCGTCGTCAAACAGGCTGGGGTCGCCACGGAATTTGTTGATCAGGAACCCGCGCACCCGCGCCGCGTCCTGTGCGTCCAGAACCGCCTGTGTGCCGATGACCTGTGCGATCACCCCGCCACGGTCGATGTCGCCGATCAGGACCACGGGCACATCGGCGGCCACGGCAAAGCCCATATTGGCGATGTCGCCCGCGCGCAGGTTCACCTCGGCCGGACTGCCTGCGCCCTCGACAATCACCAGATCATGCTGGGATTTCAGTCGGTTAAAGCTGTCCAATACCGCGTCCATCAATTGCGGTTTCAGTTTCGCGTATTCCCGCGCCTTGGCGGTGGTCAAACGGCGGCCCTGCACCACAACCTGTGCGCCGACGTCGGTTTCGGGTTTCAGCAGCACGGGGTTCATATCCGTGTGCGGCACCAATCCACAGGCCAGCGCCTGAAGCGCCTGCGCCCGCCCGATTTCGCCCCCGTCACCGGTGACGGCGGCGTTGTTGGACATGTTTTGCGGCTTGAACGGCGCAACCGACAGGCCCCGACGGCGCGCCGCGCGGCACAGCCCCGCCACCAGAACCGATTTCCCGACGTTGGACCCCGTCCCTTGCAGCATCAGCGCGGGCATGGATCAGAACTCCACGCCCTTTTGCGCCTTGATCCCGTCGCGGAACGGATGCTTGAGCAGCGTCATTTCCGTGACCATATCGGCGGCCTCGATCAACTCGGGCTTGGCGTTGCGCCCTGTCAGACAGACGTGCGTCATATGGGGTTTCTCGTGCAGCAGGAAATCGACCACCTCATCAATATCAAGGTAGTCATAGCGCAGCGCGATGTTGATCTCGTCCAGCAGCACGAACTGGATCTCGGGATCCAGAATCAGCTCTTTCGCGCGGGCCCAACCGGCCTGTGCGGCGGCGATGTCGCGCTCTTTATCCTGTGTCTCCCACGTGAACCCCTCGCCGGACACAACGAATTGACATTTGTCCGCGAAATTGTCGCGCAGGAAATCGCGTTCGCCTGTGGACCAGTTGCCCTTGATGAACTGCACCACGGCACAGGGCATATCATGGGCGATACAGCGGATAATCATGCCAAAACCGGCAGATGACTTGCCCTTGCCGGGACCGGTGTTGACGATGATCAGACCCTTTTCCTCGGTCTTGGTTTCCATCATGCGGTCGCGGGCGGCCTTGATCTTTTGCATCTTGGCTTTGTGGCGGGCATTACTTTCGTCCAAGGGTCGGGTCCTCTTGCTTGACAAATCGAACGTTCACGGCGCATGTCGCACTATGTTGGTGCCTGTGTAAACAGGTGAAAAGGGAATGCACGCCGGTCCGCCGGTAACGCAGCCGCCCCCGCGACCGTGACCGGAGAGGGTGCTCAACGCCACTGACCATAGGTCGGGAAGGCCGAGCGCCCGCCCAGAGGCAGCCGCCACTGGATCATCCGCAAGCCGGGAGACCTGCCAGCGACGACAACGCAACCGGACGGGGTGTTCTGGCGGCGGGCGGTTTTGCCAAACCCTCCGTCCATGACCCTGCCCGAACGACATGGGACGAGGACGTGACAGACCAGACCACCCCACAGGCAGGCCCTGCCGAACTGTTGATCTGTGTGAAATGCCGCGCGGGTCAAGAGATGCCCGACGACGCCCGCCGTCCGGGCGCGCATCTGTTTGACCAGTTCACCGAGAAAGGCCCGATTGACGGGCTGACCGTGACGCCGGTCGAATGCCTGTCCAACTGCGATCACGGCTGTTCGGTCGTGCTGCGCGGGCCGGGTCGCTGGACCTTTGTCTACGGTCGTTTTGATACCGACACCGGTGCGCAGACCCTGTATGAAGGGGCGGCGCGCTATGCCGCGCAGCCCGATGGATTGGTGCCGTGGCGCGAACGTCCCGAGCATTTCCGCAAAAACTGTATCGCCCGTATTCCCCCGATGGAGACCTGAGCAATGACCACCGATCTGTCCAAACTGCCCGTTACTGTGATCACCGGATTTCTGGGGTCTGGGAAAACCACGCTGGTGCGTCACCTGATGCAAAACCCGCAGGGCAAGCGCCTTGCCGTGGTCGTCAATGAATTCGGCGATGTCGGGGTGGATGGCGACATCCTGAAATCCTGCGCGATCCCCGACTGTCCGGCGGAAAACATCATGGAACTGGCGAACGGCTGTATCTGCTGTACCGTGGCGGATGATTTCATCCCGACGATTGAGGCGCTGATGGCGCTGGACCCGCGCCCCGATCACATCCTGATCGAAACTTCGGGCCTTGCCCTGCCCAAACCGCTGCTCAAGGCGTTCGACTGGCCCGATATCCGTTCGCGCATCACCGTGGATGGGGTGATCGCCCTTGCCGATGCCGAGGCCGTGGCGAACGGTCGTTTCGCCCCCGATGTGGCCGCCGTGGATGCCCAGCGCGCCGCGGACGATAGCCTTGATCACGAAACGCCCCTGTCCGAGGTGTTCGAGGATCAGATTTCCTGCGCCGACATCATCCTGTTGACCAAGCCCGATCTGGCCGGCCCCGAGGGCGTCGCCAAAGCCAAAGAGATCATCGCCGCCGAGGCCCCCCGCCCCCTGCCCGTGGTTGAGGTTGCCGAGGGCGCCGTTGATCCGCGCGTGATCCTGGGTCTGGGTGCCGCCGCCGAGGACGACATGGACGCCCGCCCCAGCCACCACGACGGCCATGACGATCATGAGCATGACGATTTCGAAAGCATCGTCGTCGATCTGCCCGAACTCAGCGATCCCGCCGAGCTGGTCAGCCGGATTGAGGAACTGGCGAACAGCCTGAACATCCTGCGCGTCAAAGGGTACGCTGCCGTGGCCGGTAAACCGATGCGCCTGCTGGTGCAGGCCGTGGGTGCACGCGTGCGTCACCAATACGACCGCCCATGGCGCGCCGATGAGGGCCGCGCGGGTCGCGTTGTGGTCATCGGTGAACATGACGACATGAAAGAGGCCGAAATCCGCGCCATCCTGACCCGTCAGGACGCACCGGCGGCCTAACCGCCACAGGCCGCCAAGGACCCCACAATGCACGTCGTGTTCCGCGAAAGCCACGGTCTGGACGATACAGACACACCAACGGATCTGGGCCAGACGCCCGCCGATCTGGTGGTGCTGTCCTTTTCCGACAGTGACCTTGGCGCTTTTGCTGCGGCGTGGCATCGCGGCAATGGGCCCGATGGTGGCATGCCGACCCTGCGTTTGGCGAACCTTGCGGCGCTGAAACACCCCCTGTCGGTCGACACCTATGTCGAACAGACGCTGGAGGGGGCCAAGGGCATCCTGATCCGTCTGATCGGCGGCGTGCCCTATTGGTCCTATGGCCTGCAACAAGTCTATGCCTTGGCTCAGGAACGCGGCATCGCGCTGGCCGTTCTGCCCGCCGATGGGCGCGAGGACACGCGCCTTGACGATATGTCGACCCTGCCTGTGTCGACCCTGCGCCGTCTGTCGCATCTGTGCGATACCGGCGGCACGGTCGCGGCGCAGGCGGCTCTGGCGCAATTGGCGCTGGCGGCGGGTCTTTATGCGGGTCCGGTGATCGGGTCGAAAACCCTGCCACAGGTCGGCGCATGGACGCCCGAGACCGGCGTGACCTGCCCCGCCACGGCGGCAATGGTCACAGACGGCGACACCCGCCCCCTGATCGCGCTGGTGTTTTACCGGTCCTACCTTGTCTCCGCCGATCTGGCCCCGATTGAGGCGCTGTATCGCGCGCTGTCGGATCACGGTATGCGGGTGGTCGCCCTGTTCGCGCCCTCGCTCAAGGCACCGGGCGCGGCGGAATGGCTGACCCGCCAGATCTCCGCCCTGACCCCCGATGCGGTCGTCAACGCCACCGCGTTCAGTGGCAAAGGCGCCTCGGGCCAATCGCCGCTGGACGCCTGTACGGGACCGGTGTTTCAGGTCGCCCTGTCCACCTCTGATCGCGCCGCATGGGCGGGGGCCGAACGGGGCCTGTCGCCCGCCGATCTGGCCATGCATGTGGTGTTGCCCGAGGTTGACGGGCGTCTCTTCGCGGGCGTCATCAGTTTCAAGGAAAAGGGCACCCGCGATCCGCATCTGGAATGCGCACTGGCCCGTCATACCCCCGATGCCGACCGGATTGCCGCCGTCACCGCGCGGGTGAAACGCCATATCGATCTGCGTCACGCCGATATCGCCACACGGCGCAGCGCGATCATCCTGTCCACCTATCCGGGCAAGTCGTGGAACATGGCCCATGCGGTGGGTCTAGACGCGCTGGCCTCGGGTCAGGCGATCCTGGACGACCTTGCGGCGGCGGGGCATGACATCGCCACCGGCGCGCCACTGGATCAGGCGCTGACGTCGGATACGGTCGCGTGGTCGCTGACCGAGTATCACGCCGCGCTGGCCCATCTGCCCGCCGATCTGCGCGAGGATCTGATGACCGTCTGGGGCGATCCCGCGGATGATCCCGCCCTGCGTGACGGCGCGTTCCATTTTCCGGTGACGCGGCGGGGCAAGGCCCTTGTCGCGCTGCAACCCGAACGGGGCACGCCCAAGCTGCGCGAGGACGAATACCACGATCTGGGCCGCACGCCGCGCCATGGCTATGTGGCGTTTTACCTGTGGCTGCGCGATCAGTGCGACGCGGTGATCCATGTGGGTGCGCATGGCACGCTGGAATGGCTGCCGGGCAAGGCCGTGGCCCTGTCCGCCGCCTGCTGGCCCGAGGCGTTGATCGGCGATCTGCCCGTGATCTATCCGTTTATCGTCAACGACCCCGGCGAGGCCGCTCAGGCCAAGCGGCGCATTGGCGCCCTGACCATCGGGCATATGCCCCCGCCCCTGCGCAACAGTGGCACCCCCGACCGGTTCGCGCGTCTGGAAACGCTGCTGGACGAATTTTCCAATGCCGACGGTCTGGACCCCAAACGCCGCGACCGCCTGCAACAGGACATCCGCGACGAGGCGCAGGCGATTGGCGTTGAAACCGATCTGGGCCTTGATACGGCTACCTCAACCGCCGAGGCGATCACCCGCATCGACCGGTTCGTCTGTGATGTGAAGGAAAGCCAGTTCGGCGATGGCCTGCATATCTTTGGCCGCGCGCCGGATGTGGCGACCGATTTCGACGCCGACGCCTCGGCCCGTGGAGAGCGTACCGCGCTAATCACCGCGTTGCATGGCGGTCGGGTCGATGCCGGTCCCGCCGGGTCCCCCTATCGCGGGCGGCGCGATGTGCTGCCCACCGGTCGCAACCTCTTCACCACCGATCCGCGCGCCGTGCCCAGCCGCGCCGCCTATGCCCAAGGGGTCAAGCTGGCCGAGGAACTGGTGCGCCGCCATTTGCAGGATCAGGGCGATTGGCCGCGCGGGGTGGTTGTGGACCTGTGGGGCTCGGCCACCATGCGCACCGCGGGTGAGGAATTCGCGATGGCGCTGCACCTTTTGGGGGTGCGACCGATCTGGGACAAAGGGTCCGAACGTGTTTCGGGGATCGAGGTTCTGCCGCTGGCCGAAATGGACCGCCCGCGGATCGACGTGACCCTGCGCGTGTCGGGCCTGTTTCGCGATGTGTTCCCGACGCTGTCCTCGCTGTTTGCCAAGGCGGTGCGCGTTCTGGCGGCCCGTGATGAGGCACCGGATTGGAACCCCTATGTGGGGCGCGACGATCTGGACCGCGTTTATGGCCCCGCGCCGGGTCAGTTCGGTCTGAACATGGGCCCCGCGATTGAGGATTACAGTGATGAGGGCCGCGCCGCCGCCGGTGCCGCGTGGCTGGCCGCCAGTTCATGGGCCATCGACGGCGGACAGGCGCGCCGCGATGCGGGCGGGATCGCCGCGCGGGTGGCCGGTGCGGATAGCTTTATCCACGTTCAGGACATGCCCGAAACCGATCTGTTGCTGGCCGAGGATTACGCCGCGCATGAGGCCGGTTTTGCCGCCGCACAGGCCGCCGTGGGCGCCGCCGGTCGCGCAAACCTCTATCACATGGACAGCACGAACCCCGCGACCCCGCGCATGCGCAGCCTGACCGAGGAAATCGCCCGCGTCGTACAGGCCCGCGCGACGCATCCCGGATGGCTGGCCGGTATGGCGCGCCACGGCTATCGCGGGGCGGCGGAAATCGCGGCGACACTGGATCATATGGCCGCATTCGCGCATCTGGCCGGTGTGGTGCCTGCGAATCTGTTCGACGCCTATTATGACGCGACGCTTGGCGAACCGGACATCACCGCGTTTATGGAACAGGCCAACCCCGATGCCTTGGCCGCGATGCGCGACCGCTTTGCCGCATTGCACAGCGCGGGGATTTGGCAGACACGTCGAAACTCAATTCTGGCGGAACTGGAGATGGGTCAATGACAATCGCGCCTTCGGTCAAGGGATGGTGCCCCGGCGCCTATCGTCCGATGATGTCGGGCGACGGATTGGTTGTGCGGGTGCGCCCGCGTCTGGCGCGTCTGGGGCGGGATCAGGTTCTGGGCCTCTGTGCCGTGGCCCAAGAGTTCGGGAACGGTTTTCTCGACCTGACCAACCGCGCGAACCTGCAAATCCGTGGCGTGCGCGAAGAGGACCATGAGGCGGTTCTAGAAGCGCTGAACACGCTTGGCCTGTTGGACGCCGATCCCGCACTTGAGGGGCGGCGCAATATCCTGATGACGCCGTTCTGGCGCGCGGGCAACCTGTCCCAAGACCTCGCATCCGAGTTGATGTCGCGCCTTGGGGAGTTGCCCGAACTGCCTGCGAAATTCGGCTTTGCCATCGACACGGCACCGGTGCCCCTGCTCCGCAACGATCCCGCCGATATCCGGCTGGAACGTCTGGCGGATGGGCAGATCCTCTTGCTGGCCGACGGGGCCGGAACGGGGCGCGTTGTGGAACAGGAGGCCGCGATTGATGCGGTGATCGAACTGGCGCGCTGGTTCGCGGCCTCGACCCGTACGGGCGTGCGCCGGATGCACCGCCTGTTGGACCTGATCGACCTGCCCAGCGCCAATCTTGGCACCGCGCCCGCCCCCGTGGCCGCGCATCCCGATCCGGGGCCTCTGGCGGACGGGTATTTCTTGGGCGCGCCGTTTGGCCAGATGGATGCCGCCGCGCTGACACAGCTGATGACCGACACGGGGGCAACCGCCCTGCGCGTCACCCCGTGGCGGATGTTCTGGCTGGAGGGCGCGACGCCCGTTCCGACCACGGATTTCATCACCACCGCCGGTGATCACCTGCTGCACGCCAATGCCTGTGCCGGTGCGCCTGGGTGTTCATCTGCCTCGGTCAGCACCCGCGATCTGGCCCGCCTTTTGGCCCCCAATGTCGCGGGGAGCCTCCATGTTTCGGGATGCAGCAAAGGTTGCGCCCATTCCCGCCCTGCCGCCCTGACCCTTGTCGGGCGCGACGGGCGCTTTGATCTTGTACGCAACGGGCACGCATGGGATGAGCCCGATCAAAAGGGCCTCAGCCCGGAACAGCTCTTGTCAGGGACGCAATAAAATATGCCGTATGAATACGAAACCGATGGGGCCGCCATCTATCTTCAGTCCTTTGCCACGATCCGTGCCGAGGCCGACCTGGACCGGTTTGACGCCGATGAGGAACAGGTGGCCGTGCGCATGATCCACGCCGCCGGCATGGTCGGGCTGGAGCAATACGTGCGCTTTAGCCCCGGTTTCGTCACCGCCGCGCGCACCGCACTAGAAAACGGCGCGCCGATCCTGTGTGATGCGCGCATGGTGTCCGAGGGCGTCCCCCGCCCCCGCCTGCCCGCCGACAATCAGGTGATCTGTACCCTGCATGACGCCGGTGTGCGCGAACTGGCCGCCGAGATGGGCAACACGCGCTCGGCCGCAGCACTTGAACTATGGCGTCCGCATCTTGAGGGCGCCGTCGTTGCCATCGGCAATGCCCCCACCGCCCTGTTCCATCTTCTGAACATGCTCGAAGACCCGAGTTGTCCGCGCCCTGCGGCGATCATCGGCTGTCCCGTCGGCTTTGTCGGCGCGGTCGAGAGCAAGGACGCCCTCTGGGCCGATCAACCGGTGCCCTGCTGTATCGTAGAGGGGCGTCTGGGGGGCAGTGCAATCACCGTCGCCGCCATCAACGCAATCGCCAGCCGCAAGGAATAAACCATGGGAACCATTCACGGGGTGGGTCTGGGCCCGGGCGCGGCCGATCTGATGAGCGTGCGCGCCGACCGCTTGGTGCGTAACGCCCGCCATGTCGCCTATTTCCGCAAGGCAGGCCGGTCCGGTCAGGCCCGCAAGATTGTTGAGGGCATGTTGCACGCGGATGCGGTGGAATTCCCGATGGAATACCCCGTGACCACGGAAATCCCGTTCAGCGATCCGCGCTATAACGAAATCCTGTCGCAATTCTATGCCGAGTGTTGCGCACACCTTCGCGCGCTGGCCGAGGCGGGTGAGGACGTGGTGGTCCTGTGTGAGGGCGATCCGTTTTTCTATGGCTCGTTCATGCATCTCTATACCCGTCTGCGCGACGATGTGGATGTGCGCGTCGTACCCGCGATCACCGGCATGTCGGCGGCATGGACCGCGACGGGCACGCCGATCACATGGGGCGACGATGTCCTGAGCGTGCTGATGGGCACCCTGCCCGAGGCAGAACTGGTGCGCGGGATGCTGAACGCCGATGCGATCGTGGTGATGAAGATCGGGCGCAATATCGACAAGGTGCGCGAGGCCTTGAAACAGGCCGGTAAATACGACCGCGCCTATCTGGTCGAATTCGCCAGCATGGACAACCAGACCATGACGCGCCTGTCCGAGGCCGAGGATAAGGTCACGCCCTATTTCTCGATCATCGTGGTCCACGGTCAGGGGCGCCGGCCATGAGTGCGGGTTCGCTGATCATCGCGGGTCTGGGACCGGGCAATCCGGATATGGTCACGCCCGAGGTTCAGGCCGCACTGGACGTCGCGACCGATATCGTTGGCTATATCCCCTATGTCGAGCGCGTAGCCGCGCGCCCCGGTCTGACCCTGCACCCGACCGATAACCGTGTGGAATTGGAACGCGCCCAGCACGCGATCGAGATGGCTCTGACGGGCAAGCACGTTGTCGTGGTGTCCTCGGGCGATCCGGGTGTGTTTGCCATGGCCGCCGCCGTGTTTGAGGCCGTCGATGAAGGCCCCGCCGATTGGCGCAATCTGGACATCCGCGTTTTGCCGGGCATCACCGCGATGCTGGCGGCATCTGCCGCCGCCGGTGCGCCGCTGGGCCATGATTTCTGCGCGATCAACCTTAGTGACAACCTGAAACCGTGGGATTTGATCGAACGCCGCCTGCGTCTGGCCGCCGAGGGCGATTTCGCGATGGCGTTTTATAACCCGCGCTCCAAATCGCGCCCTGAGGGGTTCGAGAAAACTGTCGCGATCCTGCAAGAGGCCTGTGGCGATGCGCGTCCGGTGATCTTTGCCCGCGCGGTGTCTACCTCGGATCAAACCATCCGCGTTGTGCCGCTGGACCAAGTGACGCCCGATATGGCCGACATGCGCACGATGGTCATTGTCGGCTCATCGCGTACGCGTATCATTACGCGCGATGGCGATCCCTATATCTATACCCCGCGGTCCGTGCCCAAATGACCTGTCCTGATCCAGTCCAGAACCTGGCCTGGTGTGCTGACCTCGGGCCGTGCCGGAATATGCGGCCGTCCGATCATGATGACCGGCAGGCCAAGGGCGCGCGCGGCCTCGATTTTCGCGTAGGCCCCTTTGCCGCCCGCGTTTTTGGACACGACCAGATCGATGTTATGATCCCGCATCAGATCGGTGTCATCGGCGGTCGTGAACGGTCCGCGCGACACCAGAACATGGTGATCGGGAAAGGGCGGCGTGTCCTTGGGCGGATCGACCAGACGCAACAGATAGAAATGCTGGGGGTTCGGGGCGAACTCATCCAGATGCATACGCCCCACGGCCAGCATCACCCGACGGGGCGAACCGTTCAGGATACCCACCGCACCCTCGATATCGGGCACATGGGTCCAGTTGTCGCCCTCTTGGGCCACCCACGGCGCGCGGGTCAGCGCGATCAGGGGCACGCCCGTCATCTTGGCCGCCTCGACGGCGTTCGTGCTCATCTGCGCGGCAAAGGGATGGGTCGCGTCGATCACATGGGTGATGGCGTTGTCGCGGACATAGTCGGCCAACCCCGCCGCCCCGCCAAATCCGCCCACCCGTTGGGGCAATGGTTGACGCACGGGCCGATCCACGCGCCCCGCAAAGGACACGGTCCCGTCCAATCCCGCCTCGGCCGCGGCCTTGCAAAAGGCGGTCGATTCCATCGTCCCCCCCAGAATAAGGAGCTTGGGCGTCATGTCTGATCTTCCTTGGCTAACGATCATCGGGCTGGGTGAAAATGGACCAGAGGGGTTGACCGACGCAAGCCGTAAGGCCCTGTCAGAGGCAGAAATCATCATGGGCCCGCCCCGCCACCTGTCGCTGCTGCCCGAAACGGGGGCGACGCGTGTGGAGTGGCCCGTGCCATTCGCCGATGGGGTGCAGCATCTGTTGACCCTGCGCGGACGGCGGGTGGTTGTGTTGGCGTCGGGCGATCCGTTCTGGTTCGGGGCGGGCACGGTTCTGGCGCGCTATTTCGCGCCGACGGAATGGAGTGCCCATCCGGGGCCAAGCGTGTTTTCACTGGCCGCCGCGAAACTGGGCTGGGGGATTGAGGGCGTGACCTGTCTGGGTCTGCACGCCGCGCCTCTGTCGCGCCTGCGCCCACATCTGGCGCATGGTGTGCGCCTCATTGTGACCCTGCGCGACGGGGCGGCGGTGGGCGATCTGGCGGCCTATCTGGTCGCGACGGGGTTCGGGTCCACACAGATGGACGTGTTGTCGGCCCTTGGCGGCCCGCGCGAACGCCATGTGACCCTGCGCGCCGATGAACCGGTGCCCGAGGGCATCGCGCATCCGGTCTGTGTCGCCCTGACCTGTGGTGATGGACCCGCCCTGCCCCGCACCTCGGGCAAGCCGGACGAGATATTTGAGACCGACGGGCAACTGACCAAACGCCCCGTGCGCGCCCTGACCCTGTCGGCCCTTGCGCCCCGCCCGTATGAGCGTCTGTGGGACATCGGCGGGGGCACGGGGACGATTGCGATCGAATGGCTCTTGTCCGATCCGACCGTCACCGCCACGGCCATCGAACAATCGCCCGAGCGCGCCGCGCGCATCGCCCGCAATGCCGCCGATCTGGGGGTTGAGCGGTTGCAGGTCGTGACCGGCACCGCGCCCGCGGCGCTGGACGGTCTGCCCGATCCCGATGTGGTCTTTGTCGGCGGGGGCCTGAGTGACGCCTTGCTAGAGGTTCTGCAGACCCGCCTGCGCGCGGGCACGCGTCTGGTCTGTAACGCCGTAACGCTTGAGAGCGAGGCCACCCTGACCCGTTGGCACGGCAAACTGGGCGGCGATCTGATGCGCATCGAACTGGCCCATGCGCGCGCGCTGGGGGCGCTGACGGGGTGGAAATCGGCCTATCCCGTGGTGCAGTGGAGCGTCACCCTATGATCGTCGCGGGCTTTGGGTTCCGGCGCGGCACCAGCGTCGACAGCATGCTGAACGCCCTGCGGATCGCGGGCGGCGACGTGATGCCCGACGCGATTGCCACCGCCGCCGCCAAGGTGGATGAGGTGGGTTTCCAAACCCTTGCCACCCGCCTGAACCGCCCCGTGATTGCCGTGGACGCCGCCGCCCTGTCCGCCGCGCAGACCCTGACGCAATCGCCCGCGTCCAAGGCCGCCCATAACACCGGCAGCGTGGCCGAGGCCGCCGCCCTGTCCGCCCTGACCACCCTGATCTCTGCGCCCACCCGCCTGATGGGCCCGCGCGTGACATCCACAGACGCCATGGCGACCTGCGCCTTGGCCATCGGAGACGACACAGAATGACCGTTCATTTCATCGGCGCCGGTCCCGGCGCGCCCGACCTGTTGACCCTGCGGGGGCGTGATTTGATCGCGTCCTGCCCCGTGTGCCTCTATGCCGGATCGCTGGTGCCCGAGGCCATTCTGGACCATTGCCCCGAGGGCGCGCGCATCATCAACACCGCCGCGATGGATCTGGACGCGATCATCGCCGAAATCCGCACCGCCCATGACGCGGGTCACGACGTGGCGCGTCTGCATTCGGGCGATCTGTCGGTCTGGTCGGCGATGGGCGAACAGCTGCGCCGCCTGCGCGCCGAAAACATCCCGTTCGATGTGACGCCGGGCGTGCCCGCCTTTGCCGCCGCGGCGGCCGCGCTTGGCAATGAACTGACCCTGCCCGGACTGGCGCAATCGGTGGTTCTGACCCGCACACCGGGGCGCGCGTCGTCCATGCCCGAAGGCGAGACCCTGACGAATTTCGCGGCAACCGGTGCGACGCTGGCCATTCACCTGTCGATCCAGAACCTGTCGCGGGTCGTCGCGGACTTGTCGCCCGCCTATGGGGGTGATTGCCCCGTGGCAGTGGTCTATCGCGCAAGCTGGCCCGATCAACAGATCATCCGCGCGACCCTGTCCACCATCGCGGATGCGGTGGGCGAAGGTATCAGCCGCACCGCCCTGATCCTTGTGGGTCCTGCGTTGGCCAACGAGGGTTTCGACGAGAGCTGTCTCTATTCCACCGATTACGACCGCCGCTATCGCCCCCAAACCGCCGACAGCCCATGGGCCGGCTGGAGCCACGGGGATGACTGATCCGCGCGGGCATATTCCCGGCGTCCTGATCTCGGCGCCCGCGTCGGGGACGGGGAAAACCACGGTGATGCTGGGCCTGTTGCGGGCGCTGGCGGATGAGGGTCTGACGGTGCAGCCCTATAAATCCGGTCCCGATTATATCGACCCCGCCTTTCACCGCGCCGCCGCTGGTCGTGCATCGTTCAACATCGACACATGGGCGATGGATGGCGATCTGATCGCCGCCGTGTCGGGCCAATCGGCGGGCGCGGATATCATCGTGGCCGAGGGGTCGATGGGTCTTTATGACGGGGTTGCCACGCGCGGCCAGTCGGGGTTCGGATCCTCGGCGGAAACCGCGCGCACCATGGGCTGGCCCGTGGTTTTGGTCATTGACGTCGGCGGTCAGGCCCAATCGGCGGCGGCGACCGCGCTGGGGTTCAAGACCTATGCGCCCGATCTGCCCTTTGCCGGTGTGATCCTGAACCGTGTGGCCAGTCCGCGCCATGAACGCCTTGCCCGTCTGGGGATGGAGCAGGCGGGCATCAACGTCCTTGGCGTGCTGCCCCGTCGTGGCGATCTCGCGCTGCCCGAACGCCATCTGGGTTTGATCCAAGCGGTTGAGCATCCCGATCTGAACGCCGCAATCGCGGGATATGCGGATTTTCTGCGCGAGCACGTCGATTTGGCCGCGATCCGCGCCGCGGCCGCCGCCGGTGCGCCCCCTGCGACCGCGTCTTTGCCCAAACCTCCGGCACAGCGGATCGCGCTGGCCCAAGACGCGGCGTTTTCCTTCACCTATCCGCACCTGTTGCAAGGCTGGCGCGATGGCGGGGCGGAGATCCTGCCATTTTCGCCCTTGGCCGATGAGGCACCGGATCAGGACGCCAATCTGGTCTGGTTGCCGGGCGGATACCCCGAGTTGCACGCAGGCACGCTTGCCGCCGCCGCCACGTTCCGCGCGGGTCTGCAAAAACACGCCGAAACCCGCCCCGTGCATGGCGAATGCGGGGGCTATATGGCCCTTGGCGAGGCGCTGATCGACAAGGACGGCACGCGCCATCAGATGGCCGGTCTGTTGGGTCTTGTGACCAGCTATGAGAAGCGCAAATTCCATCTGGGATACCGGCGTGCGGTGTTGCAATCGCCCCTGCCCGGGTTTGAAACCGGCGCGGCGCTGCGCGGTCACGAATTCCACTATTCCACCATTCTGGAACAGCCCGACGCGCCGCTGGCGGCCGTGTTCGATGCGGATGGCAACCCCGTCCCCGAAACCGGATCCCGCCGCGGTCACGTCAGTGGCACGTTCTTTCACCTGATCACCGGAGAAAACGCATGACCGGTTTCGTCAGCTTTGTGGGCTCGGGCCCCGGCGATCCTGACCTCTTGACGCTCAAGGCCGTGGATCGTTTGAAACGCGCCGATGCGGTGTTGTTCGACGATCTGTCCTCGGGGCCGATCTTGGGCCATGCCCGCCCTGACGCCGATCTGGTGGGTGTGGGCAAACGCGCCGGTCGCCCGTCCCCGAAACAGGACCACGTCAGCCGCCTGTTGGTGGATTACGCCAAGACGGGGCAGCGCGTTGTGCGCCTGAAATCCGGTGACGGCGGCATGTTCGGACGGCTTGAGGAAGAGCTGGACGCGCTGCGCGATGCGGGCATCGAATACGAGATCATTCCCGGCATCCCGTCCGCCGTGGCCGCCGCCGCCGCCGCCGGCATCCCCCTGACCCGCCGCCTCACCGCGCGGCGGGTACAGTTCGTGACGGGCCATGATGTGAACGGCGAACTGCCCGCCGACCTGAACCTGCGCGCGCTGGCCGATCCGCAGGCCACGACGGTCGTGTTTATGGGCAAGCGCACCCTGCCGAAACTGGTTGCCGCCCTTGGCGAACACGGATTGCCGGGTGATACGCCCGCGATCCTTGCCGAAAACGTGTCCAAGCCCGATCAGACCCTGACGCGGTCCACCCTGTCCGGTCTGGCCGAACGTCTTGCCGCCGATGTGGGGAAATCGCCCGCGCTGATCCTCTATGGCCCCTTGGCGGATAGCGATTATGTTTAACCTGACCCTGATCGGCATCGGGACCGGCAACCCCGATCACGTCACCATGCAGGCGCGCCGCGCGATTGCGGCGGCCGATCTGATCCTGATCCCGCATAAGGGGGACGAGAAATCCGATCTGGCCGATCTGCGCACCTCTATCGTGGCCGAGGTCTGTCCTGATAGCGCGCCGCGCATCGCCCTGTTCGATCTGCCGGTGCGCGATCCCAGCATCCCCTACATCGACCGCGTGAACCGCTGGCATGACGAGATTGCCGCGATCTGGGCCGACACGATTGCCGCCCACACGGACGGGGACGGCGCCAATGTGGCGTTGCTGGTCTGGGGCGATCCGTCCCTTTATGACAGCACGCTGCGCATTGCCGCGCGTCTGAGCCCTGCCCCGACGATCAAGGTCATTCCCGGCATCACCGCCATTCAGGCGCTGACGGCCTCGCATGCGATCACCCTGAACGGGCTGGCCAATGCGGTGACGGTGACCACGGGGCGGCGCATCCGTGATCACGGCTGGCCCGAGGGGGCGGAAACGGTTGTGGTGATGCTGGACGGGGAGTGTTCGTTCACCACCCTTGAGGACGCGGATCAGATCGACATCTGGTGGGGCGCGTTTCTGGGGATGGAGAACGAGTTGATCGCCGCCGGTCGTCTGGACCAAGTGGCCGATCAGATCATCGCGACCCGCGCACAGGGGCGCGCGGATCACGGTTGGATCATGGATATCTACCTGATGCGGCGACGCGCCTGATCAGAACAGGATATCGTCGAAATCATCCTCGGCGGCATCCGACGGCGCGGCCTTGGCCGGTTCAGGTGCTTCAACCGTCATGCCGATCAGATTGGCAAAGAACGTGTCATGCACCGCGCGTTCGCTGTCCATGGAATAGATGTCGCGGATCTCTTGAACCGTGTCCAAGAACGATTGATCCACCCCGTCGGCAAAGTGATAGGCCGACACGGGTTTCTGGTCCGGCAGGTGGTGACGTTTCAGCTTTTCCTCGATCTGGATCAGCCCGCCCATCGCCCGATCCAACAGGGACTGGGTTTGAACCGGATTGTCGCCCAGCCCACGCAACAGCTCGGTCAGGGTCTGGTGCGACCGGTTCAGGACACTTGCCATATTGGCACCTTGTTCCCGGTCCCCTGTGTCACCGGCGGCGTCGGCCTCGATCCAGTCATTGACCCGACCATTGATCGCACCGGCCGAATTCACGAACACATCAAACGTCTCGGGCACCGAGGAAATCACCGCGTTGATCTGTTGCGAGATCACGATCATATCGCGCGCCTTGGAGAAGCCGCGCGCACAGGCGATGATCGTGTTGAGCGAGGCCAGACGCATCTTGAACGCCGCCATGTTAAGGCGGTCGGAATGGCTGCGCAACTGTTGGTCATAGGTCTGCAACTGGTTCAGGGCGGCGCGGCTGCTTTCTTGTAGCGCATCTGTGCGGCCTTGGATCATGTCCATGGGCGGCGCGTGATCGGCCAGTTGATCAGTCGGAAAGGCATCGGTGATCTCGGCGCATTTGACCAAGAACGCAGGCAGACGCGTTTTGATCCCGTCAAGCGCATGGCGCGCATCGGCCACACACAGGGCAAGGTCGCGCGCCATGTCGTTTTGATGTTCGTGGATCAACATGCGGATCGCGTCGCCCTCAAGCCCGCCACGGGGAAAACGAGCGGCGATTTCGCTGATGCTGAGGACATGACCGGCGCGTTGGTTGGTGCGGTCCACGACCTGAAGCGCGCCGATGATTTGGGCCAGTTCCTGTTCGGCAAAGGCGATGAAATCGCCAAACACCCGCGCGCCGCTGTGCACGGTTTCCATGCCGCCCTGTAGCAGCGCCAGCAAGCCCCGCGTTTCACGCAACGCAGGTAGCATCTGGTTCCCCATGCTTTTGACATGGGTCGACACGGTGGTGCCGATCTCGGAAATCGTGCCGGAAATCTTTTCGGTCAGTTCGACCATGTTGTCGGACTCTTGGGTCGCCTCGCGGGCGATTTCCGAAATCCCTTCGGCCAGATCGACCAGATAGCTGCCATTGGGTTCATGGGCGTGGGTCTGGGCCACGATGCGGGCGTTCAGGGCCACGATGTTCGAGGATTGCATGATCTTGGACAGCTCGCGCAGGGCACCGGCCATCGATCGGCTCTGGCGGTCCAGATCACTGACAAAATCACGCGCGCCCTTGGTTTGGGCGTTCAGATCCTCCAGCTGTTGATCGACCATCTCGCCCTGTTCGCTGACCTCGCCCATAACATCGGGGGACAGCAACCGGTCCAGCGATCCGGCCTGCCCGCCAAGACGGCGCACGGTTTCCATCGCCATGTACAACTGGTCCAACGCCGCGTTTGCGTCGTTCTCCATCCCGGCAATCAGGGCCAGGTTGTTTTGCAGCAAGGGGCGGTCCTCAAAGCTATCTTTCATGCGGCACGGTCCTGTCTATTCATGTGATCAAAGCGATCAGGTCTTGCGGTGGCGGGCGTCGAACTCAAGCAAATGTCGGGCCACCTCGTCCAAGGGCACGGATTTCTGCGCCCCCCCCTGTTCAACGGCAGCTTTCGGCATTCCGTAAACAACACTTGTGGCTTCGTCCTGTGCGACGGTGGTGGAACCGGCGTCGTGCATCTCTTTCATGCATGCCGCGCCGTCGTCGCCCATGCCCGTCAGAATGGCCCCGAACGCATTGGGACCCGCCGACACGGCAAGCGAGCGGAACAGAACATCCACCGACGGGCGGTGACGGCGCACGGCCGGTCCATCGACGGTTTGCACGACATATCGGTTGCCCAGACGTTCCACCACGATGTGACGATGACCCGGCGCGATCAGGGCAACACCGCGCTCCAGACGGTCGCCGTCCTCGGCCTCTTTGACGGTGATGCTGCAGATCGAGTTCAGACGCGCGGCAAAGGCGGCGGTGAATTTCTCGGGCATGTGCTGCACGATGGCGATGGGCGGGCAATCGGCGGGCAACGTGGTCAGAACCTTGGACAGGGCCTCGGTCCCGCCGGTGGACGACCCAATGCCGATGATCGGGTCGGTGCGCGGATGCAGGCGCGCATTGGGCGGACGTGCAGGCAAGATCACATCGGCGGTTTTGACCTGTTCGCGCACCAAGGGGGAACTGGTCCGTGCCCCCGGTGCAGGCGTGGCGGGACGGGCGGGCGCGCGGGTCTCAGCCACCGCACTGGCGCGAGCGCCGGCGCGCGCCACGGCGGCCTCACGCGCGGCGGCCTGTGCGGCGGACGGGCGGGCACGCGCGCCGCGCATACGGGCCTGTGCGGCGGCGCGGATTGCATCGCACACCTGCATTGTGCCCTCGGCACCCGATTTGGTGCCAATGGTGGATTTCGACAAAACCTCGACCGCGCCGATTTCCAAGGCCTCCATCGACGCCTTGGACCCTGCGGGGGTGTGGTTGGGACAGATCACCACCGGCAGCGGGTTTTGCGCCATGATCCGGCGCAGAAAGGTCAACCCGTCCATGCGCGGCATCTCAAGGTCCAGCGTGATCACATCGGGCGCATTCGCGCGCATCTTGTCCACGGCCTCAAACGGGTCGGACGCGGTATCAACGACCAACAGATCCGGCGCGGTTTCGATCATGCGCCGCAGCATCATCCGCGCCGAGGCGGAATCCTCAACGATCATGACCCGAACGGGGGAATTCAAACGGCCTGACATGCTCATCAGCCCTGTTCCTTTCTATAAATGGCACTGGCACACTGGATAAGGCGCGGGTCACGGACCTGCATGGTTTCGGAATGCCCCACGAACAGGTATCCGCCCGGACGGATGTGGTTCACGATCCGCCCGATCACCTGACGCTGTACGGCTTCGTCGAAATAAATCAGAACGTTACGCAGAAAGACCGCGTGAAACCCGCGATAGACCGGATAGCTGTCCAGCATCAGGTTCATCGGCGAAAAACGCACGTGCTCGCGCAGGTCGGCCGTGATGCGAAAGACCTCATGCCCTTTGGCGTTCTTGCCGGGCACCGTGTATTTGGCCGCCAGATGGGCGGGAATATCGCGCAGCTGATTTGCGTAATAGACGCCCTTGCGCGCGCGGCTCAGGACATTTTGCGAGATGTCGCTGCCAAGGATCGTATAGGCGGGCGCGCCGTGGAAATGCTCGGCCATCAGCATCGCCGCGCTATAGGCCTCTTCTCCGGTCGAACTGGCCGCGCTCCAGAAGGTAAAGGTCTCGCCCCCCAGATGCGCGGGCAAAACTCGCGTGCGCAGATAGTCGTAATGCGCCGGTTCGCGAAAGAAATCGGTCTTGTTCGTGGTCAGCAGGTTGATGATCACCGGCATTTCGGCGGCCAGATGATCGCGCTGAAACACCCATTCCATATAGGCCGCCGTGTCGGCCATCCCCAGTTCCTGCACCCGTTTGCGCAGGCGCGTTTCAACGAGGGTGCGTTTGTTCTCGCCAAGGCGAATGCCGCTGGCACGGGTCAGCGCGTCGCAGAACCGTTTGTGCAGATCGGGCGTCAGGTCGATGTCATACATCATCGCCCCCCTCCATCGCTTCGGCCAGAACGGCGGTGCTGAGCAAGCCGTCGACGTCCAAAACCGTCACCGCGCGCTCTTGATAATGGCCCACGCCTTCAACCATGCGACTGTCCCAATTCAACATTCCCTGCGCGGCAAGCGGGGTCATTTCGTCCCCGTCCAGACGCCCCACCCCTGTCACCGCATCCACGCGCAGCCCCACATGGATCACGCCATCGTCACCCTGCACCTCTAGGCACAGGGCGCGCGCATCGGGATCGTGAACGGCGTTCGGATCGCGTGGCGCGCCGATCAGTTGCCCCAGATCAATCAGCGCGACCAGGGCCCCGCCGATCTGGGTCCGGCCCAGAATATGGGGCGGCGCATCGGGAAAGGGTGCGATGTCGCCCACCGGCGCGATGTGGCGCATCCGCTCAACCGGGATCATCAGCATCTGATCCCCCGAACGACAGGCCAGATAGGTGCGCTCGGCCGCTGCGCCCTGCGCATCCGTGGTGTGATCCGCCGCGCGGCGCATTTCCCATGCCTTTAGCATCAGCCGCCCCCCGCTTCGCTGCTCAGACCAAGGTGGCCGGTGAACAGCCCCGCCAGATCCAGCAGATAGACAAACTCATCGCCCCAGCCGACAACGCCAGAGACGATGCCCGTCGGCCAATCGAGACCCATATGCGGCGCGGGGCGAACCTCGACCCCAAGAACGGGGAGAACCGTGCGCACCAGATCGACGCGAATGCCTGCAACAATCACCTCGCCCCCACGGCGAGGCACGTCAACGATCAGGATGCGGGTGTCGTCCGTGTCCGGTGTGATCTCGGCCCCCCACAGGGGGCGCGGATCGACCAAGGGCACCACCGTGCCGCGCACATTGATCAGGCCCGCCGTACAGGGGTTTGCCATCGGCACGCGCGTCACCGGCATGGGACGCAGGACCTCACGAACACTGTTCAGACGCAGCGCAAACAGCGAGCCGACCACGGAAAACACCATGTGATCCTGCGGCGTGGCACCGAATTGGGACATCACGGCACTCATGCGGGCACCTCAACGGATGGTCGGATGGCGCGCCTGCCATGCATGTGCCCAAGTGCTGCGACATCCAAGATGAGCGCGATCTGCCCATCCGGTTGGACCGAGGCCCCGCCAAAGGCATGCACCTCGCGGTGCAGCGGCGACAGCTGTTTCACCACCGTTTGTTCCACGCGGATGATGCGGTCAACGCTGATGCCCACATGGCCCTCGCCGGATTGGACAAGGATCATTTTGGGGTGCTCGGCGGGCGGCGCGTCGATGCCAAAGGTCCGGCGCAGCGACAGCACAGACACCAGTTCCCCCCGCACCGGCAGGACCTTGGCCACGCTGTCGCCGAAATCCAAACCGACCGGCATGTCCAGAATGGCACTGACCGCTGCCAAGGGGATCACATAGCGTTCCGGCCCGACCTGCACCAACAAGCCGTCCACAATCGCCAAGGTCAGCGGCAGGCGCAGGATAAACCGCGTACCCTGCCCCTCTTCGGTGTCGATTATTACCTGCCCCCGCATAGACCGCACCATGGTGTTCACAACATCCGTCCCGATGCCGCGCCCCGACAGTTCGGTAACCTGTGTTGCGGTGGAAAATCCGGGTTCAAGGATCAGCGACAGCAGGTGGTCGCGGCTGAGCTGATCCGTGGGCGAAATCAACCCGTTCTCGATCGCGCGCTCGCGGATCATATCGGGGTTCAGACCACGGCCATCGTCACTGATCCCGATCAGGATGTCCGCGCCGCTGTGGCGGGCCTCAATCACGACCAGACCGCGCGCGGGTTTACCGGCGGCGGCGCGCCCCTCGGGCGTTTCCAGACCGTGATCCACCGCATTGCGCAGGATATGCATCAACGGCTCGGCCAGTTTTTCGATCAGGGATTTGTCCAACTCGGTCTCTTCGCCGACGATTCGTAGGTCGAACGGTTTGCCCGTGCTTTCGGCCAGATCATGCGCCAGACGGTGGAACCGCCCCGTGATCGTCGACAAGGGTGTCATGCGCAGCGCCATCGCCTGATCCCGCAAACCGGCGGTCAGGCGGGTGATCGTCTCGGCCACATCGGCCAAGGCCTCATCCCCCGTGGCGGCGGCCAGCGCGGACAGGCGTGCCTCGGCGATAACCATCTCGCCGACCTGATCCATGATCCCGTCCAGACGCGTGGCGGGGACGCGGATGTGATCCTCAACCCGCGTTTGCGGGGTCTTTTGCGTGCCGCGCGCGGCGGGTTTTTGAACGACGTTTGGGGTTGGCGTGGCGGGCGCGGCTTTGGGTGTGCCCAGCGGTTCAATCCGCAAATCCATCCGGTCGGAATGGAACAGAAACACGTCCTCGACATCCTGCGCGCTCACGTCCCCCGTCAACGTCACCTGCCAGCGCAGATAAAGGCGCGCGGGATCGACCTCGGCCAAGGGCGGGAGGTCCTCAAAACAGACCGACAGGGCCGGATCGCCCTCACCCAGCGCGGTCAGTTCGGCAATCAGGGCGGCGGGGTTGCCGCCGATGTCGAGCAGGTCCTCGGGCAGGGTAAAGGACACGCGCAACCCCTCGCCCGCATCCTCGGGTGCAGGGGTCGCCGCCATCGGGGCCGGTGCGCCCGTCGGGTCCTGTACACGATGCAGCGCGGCCAGAACCTCAGCCTCAACCGCGGGGTCGGGATCATCGCCCGCCAACATGTCGATGATGATGTCATGGGCGCGCAGCGACACGCGGATCAAATCATCGTCCACCGACGCGCGGCCATCGCGCACGGCCTCGAACGCGGTTTCGAAATCATGGATGAACTCGGCCATCCGCCCGAATCCGAACATCGCACCGGTGCCCTTTAGGGTGTGCAGGTCGCGAAACACCTGCGCCACCACGGCCGCATCCTCCGGCGCGGCCTTTAACGTCAAAAGGCCCGACTGCAGACTCTCGGTCAGCGCGTCGGCCTCTTGGCGAAAAATGGCTTCGGCTTCGGGGTCGTTGATCATCCGCCAAGCACCTTGGAGGTCACGGCCAACAGACGCGGCGGTTCAAACGGTTTCGCCAACCAGCCCAGCGCGCCCGCATCCCGCGCGGCGTTCTTGAGGGTGCCGTCGGTGTCGGTCGACAGGAACAGGATCGGCACGCCGCGGTTGGACGGGTCCGAGCGGAACGCCTTGATAAACTCAAGCCCCGTCATTCCGGGCATGTTCTGGTCGGTGATGATCATATCGAACCGGCTGTCGCTGGCGCGCATCAGACCGGTTTTGCCATCGTCGGCCTCGGTCACGGAATAGCCTGCCGCGCCTAGCGTCATCGCCACCATGCGCCGGATCGACGGGGAATCGTCGATCACCAAGACGGATTTGCTCATATCATGGGTCCCTTTCGTCAGTGCTCAGGTCTGCACAAGCGTGTTCAGGCCGCTTTCGTGCAGGATGTTTCTCAGATGCTCGGAGGCCTGCAAAAGGCTGGCCAATTCGTCGCGCGACAGGTGATCTTGGGCCTGTGCTGCCAGTAAAAGTTGCGCCAGCGCGAACAGAACCTGCGGCGGCGCGTCGCCGATATGGACCTCCGGCACGCCCTGCCCCGCGCTGTGGTCGGCCAAGAGATCGCGCAGCCCCTCAAGATCGTTCAGCGTGCTGGACAGGCCAAAGCGCAGGTCAGGCGCGTCCATCCGTCTGGTCCTTGGCTGGGGTTGCGTCGTCGGGGGTAAAGTCCAGATCGTCCTCACCATTGTCCGCATCGGGATCGTCACCATAAAACAGCGGCGATTGCAGGCCCGTCACATCCGCCGCCGCCGCATCGGGTGATGCGGTCGTGAGGGCGTCCATGGCACCCTTGTCCTCGTCACTTAGGCGGAAGATCGAGATCGAATCGGCCAGATAGGCGGCTTGGCTGGACAGTTCGCTGGCCGAGGTCGACAGTTCCTCGGACGCGGTGGTGTTTTCCTGTGTCACACGATCCAGCGCCTGAATGGAGGTGCTGATCTGATGGGAGCCCGAGGCCAGTTCGCGCGAGGCCGCCGAAATCTGGCTGACCAGACGGGCGGTGTCCTCAATGCTGGGCACCAGTTGGTTCAGCATCTCGCCCGCCCGCGTGGCCGAGGTCATCGTATCGCCCGCAAGGTTCGAAATCTCGGCGGCGGCGGTCTGGCTATTCTCGGCCAGCTTGCGCACCTCGGCGGCCACCACGGCAAAGCCGCGCCCGTGCTCACCGGCGCGCGCGGCCTCAACCGCGGCGTTCAGCGCCAACAAGTCGGTCTGGCGCGCGATGTCTTGCAGGATCGTGATCCGCTCCCCAATGACTTTCATCGCATCAACCGCCTGCAAAGCCGCCTCACCCGAGATGCGGGCATCTTCGGCGGCCTTGTTCGCGATGGCCTCGGTTTCGGCGGCATTGTCGCTAGAGGCCGCGATATTGGCCGACATTTCGTCCGTGGCGCTGGACACTTCTTCGGTTGAACTGGCCTGAATCGACGCCCCGTCGGACAGGACCTGAGATGTGGCGGCCATCTGGTTCGCGCCCGACGACACGTTCTGGGCCGCGGTCGAAACGTTCTCGACGATCCCGCGCAGCTTGACCACCATCGCGTTCAGCGCGTTTAGCAGATCGCTGACCTCATTGTTGCCTTTGACATCAACGGTGTAGCGCAGATCGCCCCCAGCCACCCGTTTAGCCAGCTTGGTCGCCCGCGCGAACCCGATCACGATCGTTCGAATAACGAAATAGGCCGAGAGGATACCGGCCAGCGTCGCCGCCACGACCAGAACCGCCAGACGTTTCTCGGTCTCGATCATCTTGTCATGGGCATCCTCGACCGCATCCGCCATCTTTTGCTTGATTTGCCGCTCCAGCTTTTCGGCAAGGCGGTTCACCTGCGACAGACGCGTGGCGGCGTCCCCATAAAACAGGGCCGCCGCGCGATCATGCTGACCGTAAAGTTCGAACTTGGTGACCTCTTCGTAGATGCCATTCAGATTGCCCTGTGCTTCGGCAAGGCGGTCGAGGCTCGAGGCAAACTCGGGCTCGGCCTCTTTCATTTCCCCGATCAGTTTATCGAACTCTTTGGTGAGATCCGCGCGGTTGTCGGTCAGTTCATCCAGACGGTCCGACCCAAACGTGACAATATTGATTAGCAATTCTGCCTGTAGCGTGCGGATCTGAACCGCAAGGTTGATCACATCATGAATGCGGGCGACGTTTGCCGCGTTGACGGACACGACGCGTTCAAACGCGGTGTTGGCATTGATCAACTCACGCACGGTCAAGGCCATCGCCGCCCCGTAAAGCGCGATGATAAACACAAATGTCGAAATCAAACGCGCCTTGATCGAAATACGCATCCCTCGGGTTCCTTGCACAGGTTCGACGCTCAGGCAGGGTCCCGAAGTTTCGCACAATGGCGGCGGTCAGATGCGCTGTGGATGCCCCGACCAAGGGATGCTCGACGTCTTATAGATTACAGGTTCACTGCTAAAAACGTCTGCACGGTTGGGTTGTTTAACGCGGTCTACGAATGACATGGCCGCCTATCCGTTTGACAGACCAAGGCGCGGCGATGTCCCAAAGAAAAAGGGGAGCCGAAGCTCCCCATAGTCTCGCTGATAAGGCTCACTCATTTGTACCGCCCGATTGCTTTTTGCCTGCGGCCTTATCCGCGTCAGGGACGAGCGCACCCGCCCCGGAACACGGCCCACGCGCGGACAGGCGCGCGGGCTGATCTCTGTTAGCTACAGCCGCTTGTGCCGCCGCAGGTGTTGCACTTCATGCAGGTGCCGTTGCGCACCAAGGTGTAGTTGCCGCAATCGCCACAGGGGTCGCCCTCATAGCCTTGCATCTTGGCCTTGGTGCGGGCGTCCATGCCGGTCACGGTGCCGGTGGACATGGCCGTGCTGCTGGCGATGGCCGCGCTGGCCTTGGTTTCGGGCACGAGGGTCTGGAGCGCGACCTCGGGATCCCCCGCGCCGTGCAGGGCCGTGGCCCCCATGCCGCCGTTCAGCACCACCAGTTCTTGGGGCACACGTTTGCGCAGATAGCCGGTCGAGCTGATCTGTTTCAGGACCTCAAGGCTGCGCGATGCGGCGCTTTCGCTGAGTTCGCGGACGTTCTCGACGCCCTCGTCCTGACCGCCGCCCAGATCGTCGAATGTCGCGCCTTCGGGTTTGACATGGGCCAGATCGGTGCGATCCAGATAGGACACGGCCAGTTCGCGGAAGATGTAATCAAGGATCGACGTGGCATTCTTGATGCTGTCGTTGCCCTGAACCATGCCTGCCGGTTCGAACTTGGTAAAGGTGAACGCGTCAACGAATTCCTCAAGCGGCACGCCATATTGCAGACCGACCGACACGGCGATGGCAAAGTTGTTCATCATCGCGCGGAAGCCTGCACCCTCTTTGTGCATGTCGATGAAGATCTCGCCAAGGCTGCCGTCCTGATATTCGCCGGTGCGCAGGTAGACCTTGTGACCGCCGACGATGGCCTTTTGCGTATAGCCCTTGCGACGCTCGGGCATTTTGCTGCGGCCGCGGGCGACCTCTTTGATCACGATCTTTTCGACGATCTTCTCGGCCAGCACCGCCGCTTTTTCCTGCTGGGTGCCGGTGGCCATGATTTCTTCGGCCTCTTCGTCATCCTCGATCAGGGCCGCCGCCAGAGGCTGGCTGAGCTTGGAGCCATCGCGGTAGAGGGCGTTTGCCTTGATGCCCAAGGACCACGACAGTTCATAGGCCTTTTGGCAGTCCTCGATCGTCGCATCGTTGGGCATGTTGATCGTTTTCGAGATCGCACCCGAGATGAACGACTGGGCCGCGGCCATCATGTGGATGTGGCTGTCAACACTCAGATAACGCTTGCCTTTTTTACCGCAGGGGTTGGCGCAGTCGAAGATGCTGTAGTGTTTGGGATCCAGATGCGGCGCGCCCTCAAGGGTCATGGTGCCACAGACATGGTCGTTTGCGGCCTCGATCTCGGCGCGGGTATAGCCCAGATGACGCAGCAGATCGAAGGTCGGATCGTTCAGCTTTTCGGTCGGGATGCCCAAGGTCTTGGTGCAGAAATCCTCGCCCAGCGTCCACTGGTTGAACACAAACCGGATGTCAAAGGCCGACGGCAGCGCCGCCTCGATCTTGTCCAGTTCGCGCTGACCAAAGCCGTGGCCGATCAGCGAGGTGTGGTTGATGCCTGCACAGTTGCCCAGCGTCCCGTGCCCTACGGCATAGCCAACGATCTCTTCGATCTGTGCGCTGCCATAGCCCAGCGTTTCCAGAGCCGCCGGAACCGAGCGGTTGATGATCTTGAAATAGCCACCACCGGCCAGTTTCTTGAACTTCACCAGAGCAAAGTCCGGCTCAATCCCCGTGGTGTCGCAATCCATCACCAGACCGATGGTGCCGGTCGGCGCGATCACGGTCGATTGCGCGTTGCGATAGCCGTGCTCTTGGCCAAGGCGCAGGGCCTCGTCCCAGGATGCTTTGGCCAGATCAATCAGGCGCGCATCGGGACAGTTCTTGTGATCCAGCGGCACGGGCTTGATCGCCAGTTGCTCATAGCCGTCCGCCTTGCCATAGGCGGCGGTGCGGTGGTTGCGCATGACGCGCAGCATGTGATCCGCGTTGCGCGCATAGCCCGGGAACGGACCCAGTTCACCGGCGATTTCCGCCGAGGTCGCATAGGCTACACCGGTCATGATCGCGGTCAGCGCACCGGCCATCGCACGGCCCTGATCGCTATCGTAGCCCAGACCCATGTTCATCAGCAGACCGCCGATGTTGGCATAGCCCAGACCCAGCGTGCGGAAGTCATAGGACAGCTGGGCGATCTCTTTGGACGGGAACTGTGCCATCATCACCGAGATTTCCAGCGTCAGCGTCCACAGACGGGCGGCGTGCATGTAATCTTCGGCTTGGAACTCACCGTTCTTGTAGAAGGTCAGCAGGTTCATCGACGCAAGGTTACAGGCCGTATCGTCAAGGAACATGTATTCCGAGCACGGGTTCGAGCCACGGATCGGGCCGTCTTCGGGGCAGGTGTGCCATGCGTTGACGGTGTCGTGGTATTGGATGCCCGGATCGGCACAGGCCCATGCGGCGTGGCCAATTTGTTCCCACAGATCACGCGCCTTGATCGTTTTGGCAACCTTGCCGTCGGTGCGGCGGACCAGTTCCCAATCGGCGTCGTTTTCAACGGCCTTGAGGAAGGCATCGGTCACACGCACCGAGTTGTTCGAGTTCTGACCGGCGACGGTCGAATAGGCCTCAGAGTCCCAATCGGTGTCGTAGGTGGGGAATTCGATGCTGGCATAGCCCTGCTTCGCGTAATCCAGAACGCGTTTCACATAGGCCTCGGGGATCGCCATTTTCTTGGCGGCGCGGATCGCGGTTTTCAGACCGTCGTTGACCTTGGGGTCATAAGCGTCGGCCTCGGCCCCGTCCCATGCGCGGATGGCGGCAAAGATCTCGTTCAGACGCTCTTCGTGCATCTTGGAACCGGCGACGAGGCTGGCGACCTTTTGCTCTTCTTTCACCTTCCAGGTGATGAATTCCTCGATATCGGGGTGGTCGGCGTCACAGATCACCATCTTGGCCGCGCGGCGCGTGGTGCCGCCCGATTTGATCGCGCCCGCCGCACGATCACCGATGCGCAGGAACCCCATCAGGCCCGACGATTTACCACCGCCCGACAGCGATTCACCCGCCGCCCGCAGCGAGCTAAAGTTCGTGCCCGTGCCCGAGCCGTATTTGAACAGACGTGCCTCACGCACCCACAGGTCCATGATCCCGCCCTCTTGGACCAGATCATCCGCGACGGATTGGATGAAACAGGCGTGGGGCTGGGGATGTTCGTAGGCGGATTTCGATTTGGTCAGCTTGCCGGTTTTGTAATCGACATAGAAATGGCCTTGGCTGGGGCCGTCGATGCCATAGGCCCAATGCAGACCGGTGTTGAACCACTGGGGGCTGTTGGGCGCGGCGCGCTGGGTCGCCAGCATATAGCGCATCTCGTCGAAATAGGCGCGTGCGTCGGCCTCGGTGGTGAAATAGCCACCCTTCCAGCCCCAATAGGTCCACGCCCCTGCCAGACGGTCAAAGACCTGCTTGGACGAGGTTTCACCGACGATACGTTCGTCTTCGGGCAACTCGGCCAGTGCGGCCTCATCCGGAACCGAGCGCCACAGGAACTCGGGAACGTCTTTTTCACGGACCTTTTTCAGACGGGCGGGTACGCCGGCCTTGCGGAAATATTTCTGGGCGATCACGTCGCTGGCCACTTGGCTCCAGCTGACAGGCACCTCAACCTCGTCCAGACGGAACACAATCGTCCCGTCGGGGTTCCGAATTTCCGAAGCGGTGGTGGTGAACTCAATCGCGCCATATGCACCATGGTCCGCGGTCGTGAATTTACGTTCAATTTTCATCGGCTGCCCCGTCGCAACATTCTGTTATCCCTGCGGGCCCCGATATGTGGCACCCGAACTCTTCACCGTCCTAGGCAGAGGGCACACCATCTCTGGGCACGGCCCCGCGTGGTGCCGTGAATCCGGTTCATTTTACCGGAAATTGTGGATTGTCCCTCTGACCCGCGCGCCGCACCCACTAGATATAGTGGAACACCGCCCGGCCCGCACAAACTGGCGTAGGCAGACCGGTTCGGTCAACGAAAAAATTCGACTTTCGGACAGCAAAATACAGTTGACCGGCTACCCCAATCCGGTGGGGGGCGGGGTCCGGACGATTCATCCACAGGCTTATCCACCAACTAGATGTGGATTACCTCCAAAAGTTAACACCCAAATCTAGCCGAAATATGGCAAAGCCCCCCAAGGGCTTAGCGCACGACCTGTTACGATTGCGTGAACAGTGCTCAGGGCATCGGGTGATTCCCCGTTCTGCAGGTGCGAAACACTATATCTAGGGTTTGTTAACCTTTTGAGTCGCCCCAACAGGCCCCGAATGCCCTGCACAAAAAACAGGCGCATCTGGCGGTTGAGCCGCGTCATTCACACCAAATCTGGGAAATTGGTCGGGGCGATAGGATTCGAACCTACGACCTACGGTACCCAAAACCGCCGCGCTACCAGGCTGCGCCACGCCCCGAACCGTCGCCTGCATAAACGCGCCGCGCCGGATTGAAAAGCCTAAACCGCGTGAATTACGGACAGGGCCACGCGGCATCCGCACCAAAGGCCGGATGTTGCACCACCGTGCCCGGTCCAATGCCCATGGTTTCGGCCAGACCCCCGTTGATTTCGAGAACCGCCAGAATGCCGTCGCCGCCAAAAATCGGCGTCTCGTCCAGCGGGATGGCGTTGCTGTGCACCTTGGCCACGCGGCCCGTCGGATCGATGAACACCATATCCAGAGGGATCAGCGTGTTGCGCATCCAGAAGGCCACCGAGGTCGGTGCCTCATAAATGAACAGCATGCCGTGGCTGGTCGCCATGAATTCGCGATGCATCAGGCCCGTGGCGCGTTCGGTGGCGTCGTCGGCGACCTCAATGGAAAACCGCGCCTGCCCCCAATCGCCCCGCAAAGACGCCTGACCCGGCACGCAAGCGGCCAAGGCAAGCCCCGCCGACCCGAACAGGGCCAGCACTGAGGTCAGGATTATTCGGCGGCTTTTTGAGATAGCGACAGGTCCTCGGCGATCGCGGTTTCCCACGAGCTGACGGTCATGGCCATACGGCCCCGCTTGCCATCGACGGCGCGGATGCACACCGCCTCACCAGGCAGGAGATCGGCCAGCCCCGAGCGGCGCAACACCTCAATGTGAATGAAGACGTCATCGGCACTGCCAAAAATATTGGCAAAGCCGAAACCCTTGCCCTTATCGAACCATTTTACGCGGGCAGGCTCCATCGGGGTGGCGGCGATGGTCGCCTCATCCGCGCCTTCCAGATCCTGAAGCGTGCCTTGGGTGTCGATTTTCGGCGGGTCGATTCGCAACACCTGAACGGCCTGCATTCCGCGTTGCGTTTGTTGAACGACGATATCGATCTCTGCCGCATCGGCGACCGAACTCTGCCCGAAGTTCCGCAGCACATTCGCATGCAGCAAAATATCCGGACCGCCCTCTGAGGCGACAACAAAGCCGAACCCTTTACCAGGATCGAACCATTTAACATGCCCTGTTAAAACTTCCGTTTCAGGGTTCAGTTCTTCGTTCATATCAACACATCACTTCCGACGTTAACATTCGATCTTTTGCAAGACCGACCCCAGACTGCAAGCTTCTTTTACCTATACAAAACAGCAGCTTGCATTTCACGTTACGTGGAATTTATGGGTTCAAGCGGTTAATCACCCATGTTTCACGCATGTTTTCCCGGGTCCAACGGAACCGGTCATGCAACCGGAACGCCCCATCGGCCCAGAATTCAATTTCCGTTGGCCGGATCCGAAAACCACCCCAGAAAGGCGGCCGCTTCGGGTTCGGCCCTTGTTCAGCGGTGACCTTGGCCACCTTGGCCATCAAGGCCGTCCGCGACGATAGCGGCGCGGATTGTTCAGAGGCCCAAGCGCCCAGTCTGCTTTTCAGCGAACGACTGCGGTAATAGGCGTCGGCCTGCTCTCCTTCTTCGCGCTCCACCAGACCCCGTACACGGATCTGACGTCGCAGGGACTTTGAGTGTAACACGAAAGCGGCCTTGCCACTCCACTCAATTTCGCGCGACTTGGCACTTCCATAGTTCGTATAGAACACGAAAGCATCATCTTCGATATCTTTCAGCAAGACCATGCGCACATTGGGCATTCCGTCCTGATCTACGGTCGAAAGCGCGATTGCGTTAGGATCGTTGATCTCGGTTTTTTCCGCCTCGGCCAGCCATTGGCGGGCAATCTGGAACGGGTCATCCCCTGCAAAAATACCGGTGCGATCACTCATGCTGCTCTCCTGCGAGGTGGTTTGGCTATCATTACTAGACCTAAGGTCAAGGGTGACGCTAGGTCCTCTTTGCCTTGAAGCAAGGGGCGGATTGGCCTAAACCACGGACATATAACAAAGGTCGTCGAGGGGCACCGAATGTCAACACAACTCATGGCTGGAAAACGCGGGCTGATTATGGGCCTTGCGAATGACAAGTCTATCGCGTGGGGAATTGCCAAAGCCTGTGCCGAGCACGGTGCGGAACTTGCGTTCTCCTATCAAGGTGAACAACTGAAAAAACGGGTTGAGCCGCTGGCGCAATCTGTGGGGTCCGATGTGGTCCTGGAATGCGACGTGGCCGATGAGGCCTCGATCGACGGTCTGTTCGCGGAACTGGAAAAAATCTGGGGCAAGCTGGACTTTATCGTTCACGCCATCGGGTTCTCGGACAAGGGCGAGTTGCGCGGTCGCTATGTCGACACCACGCGCGGCAACTTTAGCATGACGATGGATATTTCGGTCTATTCGTTCACCGCCGTTGTGAACCGTGCCGAGAAACTGATGACCGAGGGCGGGTCCTGCCTGACGCTGACCTATTACGGCGCGGAACAGGTCATGCCGCATTATAACGTCATGGGTGTGGCCAAAGCCGCGCTGGAGGCGTCGGTCAAATATCTGGCCGAAGATCTGGGCAAGCAGAACATCCGCGTCAACGCGATTTCCGCCGGTCCGATCAAGACGCTGGCCGCCTCGGGCATCGGCGATTTCCGTTACATCATGAAATGGAACGAGCTGAACTCGCCCCTGCGCCGCAACGTCACGCAGGAAGAGGTCGGCAAATCCGCCGTTTACCTGTTGTCCGACCTCGGCTCGGGTGTCACAGGGGAAAACGTCCACGTGGATGCGGGCTATCACGTTGTCGGCATGAAGGCCGTAGACGCCCCCGACATCGACGCGGTCACGGGTCGCAAATAACGAACGAACGGAAACGATATGACGCTGGCCGCTTTGATCGCGATTTACTTTGTGCATCTGGCGGCCGCCATATCCCCTGGGCCGGCGGTATTGCTGGCGGCCCGTACCAGCCTGAACGAGGGCATGGCGCGCGGCGTCTACCTGTCGATTGGGATCGGCCTTGGGGCCTGTGTCTGGGCGGTGGCGGCGATGTTCGGTCTGGCCATCGTGTTTCAGGTGGCCCCTGCCCTGTTGATCGCGCTCAAGGTGATTGGCGCGGGATATCTGCTCTACCTTGCGTATAAGCTGTGGAAACACGCGCCCGAGCCGATGGCGACGGACCTGCCTGATGCGCCCGGCACGCGCAAACGCGGACCTTTGGGCTTTGTGTGGTTGGGGATTGCGACGCAACTGGCCAACCCGAAACCGGCAGTGTTCTTTGGCACGATCTTTCTGACCTTTATCCCCCCGCACGCGCCCGTCTGGGCCTACGCGGCGATCCTTGGCATCGTGATGTTCAACGATTGCGGCTGGAATATCTTGGTCAGCCGTATCTTTTCGCTGGACCGCACCCGCCGCGGTTATCTAAGCCTAAAGACCACCATCGACCGCATCTTTGGCGGGCTATTGGCGGCACTGGGTCTGAAACTGGCCCTGACCTGAATTCGACAACCGAGGACATGTGAACATGAGCGACCGTCTGCCCCACGAAAAAGGCTTTCACGTCAGCTGGGACCAACTGCACCGCGATGCGCGCGCGCTGGCGTGGCGTCTGGATGGTCAGGGGCCCGAGGACACCGGATGGCGCGCCATCGTCGCGATCACCCGTGGCGGCATGGCCCCCGCGATGATCGTCGCGCGCGAGCTGGACATCCGCGTGATCGATACGATCTCGGTCAAATCCTACAACAAACAGGACCGGTCCGAGGCCAAGGTCATCAAATCGCCCGATGCCGAATTGATGGGCGATGGTGAGGGCATTCTGATCATCGACGATCTGGTCGACAGCGGGAAGACGCTGGAACTGGTCCGGACCTTGTACCCCAAGGCGCATTTCGGCACGGTCTACGCGAAACCCAAGGGCCGCCCGATGGTGGATACGTTCATCACCGAGGTCAGTCAGGACACGTGGATTTTCTTTCCGTGGGACATGGCCCTGCAATATGTAGAACCCTATCGCGGTCAGGACTGATCGCGACCCACGGACCAAAGGCGCGCCATGTCATTCACCGTTTCCAAGACCATGGCGCGCACCCAGCGCCCGCCGATCATGCAGGCACAGGCGTGGTTGCGTGAAACCACCCTGCCCGCCGATCTGCCCCTGTTGAACGTGTCGCAGGCCGCGCCGGTGGCCCCGCCGCCCGAACCGCTGCGCGCCGCGATGGCGCGGTTCGTGATGGAAGATCCCGATACCCACCTCTATGGCCCCGACCTTGGCCTGCCCGCCCTGCGCGCGGAAATCGCGGCGCAATGGTCGCGCGATTACGGCGGGGATATCGACGCCGATCACGTCGCTATCACCGCCGGATGTAACCAAGCCTTTGCCGCCGCCATCGCCACCTTGGCCGAGACGGGCGATCAGATCATCCTGCCGACGCCGTGGTACTTTAACCATAAAATGTGGTGTGATCTCAGCGGGGTAACAGCCGTTCCTCTGCCATGTGGCGAAGGGTTGATCCCCGATCAGGCACAGGCCGCACGCTTGATCACCCACAAGACCCGCGCGATTGTTCTGGTGACGCCCAATAACCCCTGTGGCACGGAATATCCCGCCGGAGTGCTGGACGCGTTTTACGATCTGGCACAGGCCCATGGCATCGCATTGATCGTGGATGAGACCTATCGCGATTTCGATGCGCGCGAGGGCCGTCCGCATGATCTGTTCACCCGCCCCGATTGGGCGGACACCTTGATCCACCTCTATTCCTTTTCGAAAACCTATCGCCTGACCGGTCACCGCGTTGGCGCGATGGTGTGCTCGCCCGACCGGTTGATCGAGGTGGAAAAATTCATCGACAGCGTGACCATCTGCCCCCCGCAATTGGGCCAGCGCGCCGCGCTCTGGGGGTTGCAGAACCTGTCGGACTGGTGCGCGGGGGAACGGGCCGAAATCCTGACCCGTCGCGCACAGGTCGCGTCCTCTGCCGCCGCGCAGGGCGATTGGACCCTCCTCGGGCTTGGGGCCTATTTCGCATATATGCAGCACCCGTTCGACGATCCCTCGGATGAGGTCGCGCGCGCCATTCTGGAACAGACCGGCATCCTGATGCTGCCGGGCACGATGTTCACCCCCGCCTCGGACCCGCAGGGCAAACGCCAGATGCGCATCGCATTTGCCAATATCGACGCCCCCACAATCACGCAAATGTTCGACCGATTGGCCACATTCGCGCCGTGACGCTTGCGGGTCCTGCCTGCAACGCTTACACAGCCGGAACAGGATTTCTTGCATAAGGGACACGGGGCTATGAGCGCGGCAAAGAAAACCGGAAACGCAGTCGTTTGGGTGATCATCGCAATGTTGATCATCGGCCTTGGCGGGTTCGGCGTCACCAACTTTGGCGGCACCGTCGATAGCATCGGCACCGTCGGCAAAACGCCGATCCCTGTGAACGCCTATGCGCGCGAACTGACCGCCGAGCTGCGCACCATTCAGGCCCGCACGGGTCAGCAAATTCCGCTGCAACAGGCGCAACTCTTGGGTCTGACGGATCAGGCCCGTGGCCGCGTGATCACCAACACTGCGCTCGACAACGAAACCGCGCGCCTTGGCCTGTCGGTCGGGGACCAAGAGGTCGCCGATCAAATCCTGCTGTCGGGCCAGTTCGACGGCATCGACGGCAGTTTCGACCGTGAGGCGTACCGCTATAGCCTGCGCCAAAACGGGCTCAGCGAAGCCGAGTTCGAGGACCAGATCCGCCGCGAAACCGCCCGTGCGATGTTGCAGGGCGCGATTGTCTCGACCGTCGCTGCGCCCGAGACCACCGTGGACACGCTGTTCAACTTTATCGGCGAGCGTCGCGGCTATTCCTACGTGACCCTGTCCGCCGCTGATCTGGCCGCCACCATCGCCACCCCGGATGAGGCCGCGATCACCGCCTATTATGAGGCAAACCCCGCCGATTTCACCGCACCCGAGGCGAAACAGATCACCTATGCGTGGCTGACGCCGGATATGTTGCTGGATCAGGTCGAGGTCGATGAGGCCGCCCTGCAAACGCTCTATGACGACCGCGCCGATCAATACATCCGCCCCGAACGTCGCTTGGTCGAGCGTCTGATCTACCCCAGCACGGTTGAGGCCGAAACCGCCGCCGCCCGTCTGGAATCGGGCGAGGCGGATTTCGAAACGCTGGTCGCGGATCGTGGCCTATCGCTGGCCGATATCGACATGGGTGACGTGACCGCGGCCGAGCTTGGCGCCGCTGGCGGCGAGGTCTTCGCGATGAACGAACCCGGTGTCGTCGGTCCGCTGGACACCGATTTCGGCCCTGCCCTGTTCCGCATGAACGCCGTTCTTGAGGCCAACACGATCACCTTTGACGACGTGCGTGACGAATTGCGCGCCGAACTGGGCGTGGACCGCGCCGCGCGTCTGATTTCCGATCTGCTGTCGGACATCGACGACCGTCTGGCCGCCGGTGCCACGATTGAGGATCTGGCGAACGAGACCGATATGGTGCTGGGCAACATCGCCTATTTCACCGGTCAGGACGCCGATATCGCCGCCTATCCGGCGTTTCGCGCCGCCGCCTCGGCCGTCCAAGAGGGCGATTTCCCCGAGATTCAGGAACTGGAAAACGGTGGCATCTTTGCCCTGCGTCTGGATGAGATCACCGCCCCGCGCCTGCGTCCGCTGGCTGAGGTGCGCGAGGAGGTGATCGCCGCGTGGCAGGCCGCCGAAACCACCGCCGCCCTGACGGCCAAGGCCGACGACATCGCCGCCGCCGCCAACAGTGGCGCGCCCCTGTCCGATTTCGGCACGGTTGAAACCGCCGAGCCCGCCGAGCGTGGCGCGGTTGCGCCCCTGATCCTGTCGGAAACCGTGTTCGCCCTGAACGCAGGCGAAACCGGTGTCTATGCCGATAGCGATCTGGTCTATGTGGTGACGCTCGACGAAATTCTGCCCCCTGCCGATGATGCGGACACGCAGGACATGCTGGCCACGCTGCGCACCGCCACGGCGGATTCGATTGGCCGCGATGTGTTCGTCTATTTCTCGCAAGATCTGCTGAACTCGGCCGGTCTGACCCTTGATCAGGCGGCGATCAACGCCGTCCACGCCCAATTCCCCTGAGGTCGATACGATGGTGGCCCTGACCCCGAATTTTGAGACGTTTGAAACCGCCCACAAGGCGGGCAAGAACCAAGTGGTCTATGCCCGTTTGGCGGCGGATCTGGATACCCCTGTCAGCCTGATGCTGAAACTGACCGAGGCGCGCAAGGACAGCTTTATGCTGGAATCCGTCACCGGTGGTGAGGTGCGCGGGCGCTATTCGGTGATCGGGATGAAACCCGATGTGATCTGGCGGTGCAGTGGCGAAACGTCCGAAATCAATCGCAACGCACGATTTGACGGGGACAGTTTCACGCCACTGGACGGGCACCCGTTGCAAACCTTGCGCGATCTGATCGCCGAGAGCCGGATCGACATGCCCGAAGACCTGCCCGCGATTTCGGCGGGCCTATTCGGGTTCTTGGGCTATGACATGATCCGTCTGGTCGAACACCTGCCCGACGTGAACCCCGACCCCATCGGCCTGCCCGATGCGGTGATGCTGCGCCCGACCGTGATCGCGGTTCTGGACGGTGCCAAAGGGGAGGTCACCGTGATCTCGCCCGTTTGGGCCGATCAGGGGCAATCGGCCCGCGCCGCCTATGCCCAAGCGGGCGAGCGCGTCATGGACGCCGTGCGCGAACTGGAACGCAGCATCCCCGATGCCACCCGCGATCTGGGCGACACGGTTGCCTTTGGCGAGGGCGTGTCGAACTTTACCAAACAGGGCTATTTCGACGCCGTTGAAAAGGCCAAGGAATACATCCGCGCCGGTGACATCTTTCAGGTCGTGCCGTCCCAACGCTGGACCCATGATTTCAAGCTGCCGCCGTTCTCGCTCTATCGCTCGCTGCGCCGGACCAACCCGTCGCCGTTCATGTTCTATTTCAACTTTGGCGGCTATCAGTTGATCGGGGCCAGCCCTGAAATCCTCGTCCGTGCTTTTGATGGCGAGGTCACGATCCGCCCGATCGCGGGCACCCGCCCGCGTGGCGCGACGCCCGAACAGGACCGCGCGCTAGAGGCCGATCTGCTGGCCGATCAAAAGGAACTGGCCGAGCACCTGATGCTGCTTGATCTGGGGCGCAACGACGTGGCGCGCGTGGCCAAAACCGGCACCGTGCGTCCGACGGAAAAGTTCATCATCGAACGCTATAGCCACGTGATGCACATCGTGTCGAACGTGGTGGGGGAACTGTCCGACGATCACGACGCGCTGTCGGCGCTGCTGGCTGGTTTGCCTGCGGGCACCGTGTCGGGCGCGCCCAAGGTCCGCGCGATGGAAATCATCGACGAGCTGGAACCGGAAAAACGCGGCGTCTATGGCGGCGGTGTCGGCTATTTCGCGGCCAACGGCGATATGGACATGTGTATAGCCCTGCGCACGGCGGTGTTGAAGGACGAAAAGCTGTACATCCAAGCGGGTGGCGGTGTCGTCTATGACAGCGACCTAGAGGCCGAGTACCAAGAGACCGTCAACAAATCCCAAGCGATCCGCCGCGCCGCCCAAGACGCGGGCCGGTTCGCCCGTGACGGCAATTCCTAAGGGTTAAGCCAGCGCCTTGCCCAGCCGTGGCAGGCGCGCCCTTTTTAACAGGGCACGGCGCGCGATGTCTTCGCCCGCCATGGATTGGGCCGTGGCGTGCACCTGCGCAACGGCCTGTTCCACCGCGTCACTGTGCGACAGCCACAGGTCCATCAGAACCTCATCCGGCGAGAGGCGTTTCAGCCCCTCTTCGGCCAATGTGTGCTTCGGGAAATCGGCGGCGTTGAAGGTCACGATGCCGTCCGATGATCCGGCAATCGCCGTCGCCAGAACATGGATATCCGCCGGATCGGGCAGGTAAAGCCGCGCCTCGATCCCCGGCTGGGCGGGGACGGATGCACTCGGCCATGCGGCGCGGATCAGGGCGATTTCGGCGCGCGCCTGTGGCTCACCCGTCGGGCCAAGCTTGCGCGCGGCGCGGGCCCATTCCTCTAGGATGCGATCAGACCACTGCGGAATGAACAGCCCCTGCCCCGCCACCGCCAGCAGGATTTCCCGCAGCACGGTCGGAAACAGAACACAGGCATCCAGCGTCAGTTTCATCGCGTCACGGCATCAGGCGGAAGAACAGGGATTTGAGGTATCCGCTCTCGGCCAGTTGCGGCATCAGGGGGTGATCAGGTCCGGCATAGCCCGTGTGGATCAATTGCCCCACACGGCCCGAGCGGCCAATCCCGCGCACGCATGCGCCACGGAATTTGGTCATCTCGGCGGCATGCGAACAGGAACACAGACCAAGGAACCCACCCGGCGCGACCAGCGGGGCCGCCATGCGCGCGACACGCTCATAGGCGCGCAAACCGGCCTCCAGCGCCTGTTTGCTGGGCGCAAAGGCGGGCGGATCACAGATCACCACGTCAAACTGCGCGCCCTCGGCCAACAGGTCGGCCATGGTGTCGAACGCATCGCCACGACGGGTGGTAAACCGGTCGGAAACGCCCATGGCCTCGGCCCCCGCTTCGGCCAGATCCAGCGCGCCGCGCGATCCATCCACGGCCAGCGCAGACGCCGCCCCACCGGCCAGCGCGGCCAGAGAAAACCCGCCCACATGCGAAAACACATCCAGAACCCGCGCGCCGCGCGACAGACCGGCAGCAAAGGCGTGGTTGGGGCGTTGGTCATAGAACAGGCCGGTTTTCTGCCCGCCCATCAGATCGGCCATATAGGTCGCGCCGTTCATCGGCACCGGGATCGGGCCATCAACGGCACCACTGAGGATCGCCATGTCCTCGTCCAGACCTTCCAGCGTGCGCGCGCGCCCCGAGCCGTTTTTGACAACGGTGGTCACGCCCGTGACGGACTGGACCGCCGCCGACAGGGCGTCGATCCCCGCCTCGGCCCATGCGGCGTTGGGTTGCACCACCACCGTGTCGCCAAAGCGGTCGATGACCACTCCGGGCAGGCCGTCGGCCTCGGCGTGGATCAGGCGATAGAACGGCGCATCAAACAGGGTGTCGCGCAACGACAGCGCGGCCTGCAGGCGGGTTTCGAACCACGCCTGATCGACGGTCGCGGTCACATCGCGGTCCAGCATCCGACAGATGATCTTGGAATTCGGGTTCACCGTAACCAGACCCATCTGGCGACGTTCGTCATCCTCGAGGATGGCAATCGTACCGGGGCTTAGGGCCTTGGTGCGGCGATCGGTGACCAGTTCATTTGCGTAAACCCAAGGAAACCCGTGGCGGATGGCGCGGGCGTTAGCTTTGGGTTTCAGGCGGACAATAGGATAAGAGGAGGGCGTCATGCCCCCCCTCTTATTGGGTTCGTAAGGAAAGTAAAGTCCTAGATCAGATCCCGCGCGAGCTGAGCGCGGACAGGGTCAGCGGCTGAACCAGCGGGGTCGAGCGCAACGTCAGCTCTTCGGCGACGCGGGCCTTGACGTGATCGGTGATGCGGACCTTTTGGGTCTGACCACGGCTCATCGCCTCAAGGGCGGCGGCCCCGCCAAGAGCGCGGAATTCCATCTCGATCAGGCGCGGCTCATCCAGACGTTCGCCGGTTTTGGCGTCACGCACCGTCAGGAAAAAGTGGATGTCATGGGTGCCGCCAATCGTATAGCGGGTCTTTTCGGTCAGGGCGTGGAACTTGGTCAGTTGGATGTCAACGACCACATCACGGCCTGCATCAAACCCGGCTGCACCCAGTTCAACGGCGTTTTGCATGATCACGCGGACCTGCTCATAGCGGTTGCCCAGCGGATCCTCACGCCACACGATATCGGCGCGCGGTTTGAACGAGTTCGCCTCGGACACGCTCAGGGTCTCGGGGACCGTCGTATTGATCTGAACAACGTTATAGGGCTCTGCCGGATAGAGCGTACCGTCCGCCTCAACCAGTTCAGCGCCCAGCGGTGGTTCAACCGTAAAGGCGTTCCGCGACGCGGTGGACCCGCCATCAACGGTCATACAGCCCGATACCAATGCGGCAGCACACAATGCAGAGAACACGCGAAACAGTTTCATTTTCAGCCTCCGATGACCGTTCTGGTCAAATTCGATTCGAATTATTTGCTCGATTTATTGGTTGTTTGCTTAAATGACGGTGAATTTGGGCGGAAATGTGGAGCAAACGCACCAAGATCAGGGCGATTGCACCTTTAGACGCGAGAGGCCCCTGCGATAATTCGGCACGGGCGCCATTTGTCGGGTTTGCATAGTTAGCGCTAACGATTATAACGAACCCGAACTTATTAGCCCCCCAGAGGAAGCCAGGATGTCCCTGAATTCGATCATCGCCCAAGTCACCGAAGAGATCATCAAACGCTCAGAAGGTCCGCGCCGCGATTATCTCGACACGATGGAGCGTCAGGCCGAGGCCGGTGTGCGCCGCGCCCACCTGACCTGTGGGAACCAAGCGCACGCCTACGCCGCCATGGGTGAGGACAAGGGCGCATTGGTCGACGAACGCGCGCCCAACATCGGGATCGTGACGGCCTATAACGACATGCTGTCCGCGCATCAGCCCTTTGCGACCTATCCCGACCTGATCAAGGAGACCGCGCGCACGGCAGGCGCAACCGCACAGGTCGCGGGCGGGGTTCCGGCGATGTGCGATGGCGTGACCCAAGGCCAGACCGGCATGGAACTGTCCCTGTTCTCGCGCGATGTGATCGCCCTGTCGGCAAGCGTCGCCCTCAGCCACAACACCTTTGACGCCGCCCTGTTCCTCGGGGTCTGCGATAAAATCGTGCCGGGTCTGGTGATGGCGGCGGCGGCTTTTGGCCATATCCCGTCGATCTTTCTGCCCGCAGGTCCCATGCCCTCGGGCCTGCCCAACGACGAAAAGGCCAAGGTGCGCCAGCAATTTGCCAAAGGCGAGGTCGGGCGCAAGGAACTGATGGCCGCCGAAATGGCCTCTTACCATGGGCCGGGCACCTGTACCTTCTACGGCACGGCGAACTCGAACCAGATGCTGATGGAATTCATGGGCCTGCACCTGCCGGGCAGTTCCTTTGTCCCGCCCAACACGCCCCTGCGCGACGCGCTGACGGCGGCGGGCACCAAACGCGCGCTGGAAATCACCGCCACAGGCAATGATTTCCGCCCTGCGGCGCGGGTGCTGGACGCCAAGGCCTTTGTGAACGGCATCGTCGGGCTGATGGCAACGGGCGGCTCGACCAACCTCGTGCTGCACCTGCCCGCCATGGCGCGCGCCGCCGGTATCATTCTGGACATCAGCGATTTCGCCAAAATCTCTGCCGCTGTTCCCCTGATGGCCAAGGTCTATCCCAACGGTCTGGCCGATGTGAACCACTTCCACGCCGCCGGTGGCCTGTCCTATATGATTGGCCAACTGCTGGACGCGGGCCTGTTGCACGACGACAGCGAAACGGTGATGGGCACGGGCCTTGCGGCCTATGCCACCGACCCGCATCTGGGCGAGGACGGCCTGACATGGCACCCTGCCCCCGCCACGTCGCAAAACGACAAGATCCTGCGCCCCGCCTCGGACCCGTTCCAACCGACCGGCGGCCTTGCGGCTCTGGACGGCAACCTTGGCCGCGGCATGATCAAGGTCTCGGCGGTCGCCCCCGAACGTCAGATCATCACCGCCCCCGTGCGCGTCTTCCATGATCAAGAGTCCGTCAAAACCGCGTTCAAAAACGGCGAATTCACCAGCGACACCATCGTCGTCGTCCGCTTCCAAGGCCCCAAGGCCAACGGCATGCCCGAACTGCACGGCCTGACCCCGACCCTCTCGGTTCTGCAGGATCGCGGGCTCAAGGTCGCGCTGGTCACTGACGGGCGCATGTCCGGTGCCTCGGGCAAGGTTCCGGCGGCCATCCACCTCGCCCCCGAAGCGGCCCAAGGCGGCCCCATCGCCAAACTACAGGACGGCGACATCGTCACCCTTGATGCCACCACCGGCACCCTCACCGTATTGACCGAGGGCTTTGACGCGCGCACGCCCGTCACCGCCGACCTCTCGGCCAACACCACCGGCATGGGGCGAAACCTGTTCGAAACCTTCCGCCAATCGGTCACCCCAGCCACCGAAGGCGCGGTTTCGATCTTCTGAACGACAACGGGGCGGCCACTTGGACCGCCCCTTTTCATCTTGGCAAAAATACTCGCGCCGCAGGCGGTTTTGGTACAAAACCAATCCCCGCCCACCGCTCACTCGCCGTGCGGCTTTTTCCCCAAATGCTTGCGCAGACGCGATGGCGTCGACTTTTTCTTATCCTTGTACGGGTTCTTATCCGCCTGCGAGCGCAGCGTCAGACGGATCGGCGTCCCCGGCATGTCAAACGTCTCGCGCAACCCGTTGATCAGATACCGGCGATAGCTCTCGGGCAGCTTTTCGGGATGCGAACACATGACCACGAACCCCGGCGGACGGGTTTTCACTTGGGTCATATAGCGCAGCTTGATCCGTTTCCCGCCCGGTGCGGGCGGCGGGTGCACCTCTAGCATTCCGGTCAGCCAGCGGTTCAACCGCGCGGTGCTAACGCGGCGGTTCCAGATGTCATGGGCGCGCATCACCGCGCCGTGCAGACGGTCCATACCGCGGCCCGTTTTGGCCGACACGGTCACCAAAGGCGCGCCCTTGAGCTGGGGCAAGAGACGCGCGAATTCCTCTTTCAGCTCTTTCAGCTTGTCCTGCTTTTCGTCCTCAAGGTCCCACTTGTTGACCGCGATGACGACGGCGCGCCCTTCCCGCTCGGCCAGATCGGCGATGCGCAGATCCTGCTGTTCAAACGGGATTTCCACGTCCAGCAAAACCACCACGACCTCGGCGAATTTGACCGCGCGTAGACCGTCAGACACCGACAGTTTTTCCAGCTTTTCCTGAACCTTGGCCTTTTTACGCATCCCCGCCGTGTCCCAAATACGGGTCGGGGTGCCCTCCCAATCGAGGCTCAGGGAAATCGCGTCGCGGGTGATCCCCGCCTCGGGGCCGGTCAACAGACGGTCCTCACCGATCAGACGGTTGATCAGGGTCGATTTCCCCGCATTCGGACGTCCAACCACGGCCACCTGCAACGGTTTCGCGGCGGTGGGCACGCGGGCGGCGCTGGCCTCTTGGCCGTCCTCTCCAAGGGTGATCTCCTCATCGCTGAGCTCGTCATCCTCAAGGTCCAGATCGGTGTCGGGCGCGATTGCGGCGGCGCGCTTTTCGAACTCATCCGAAATCGGCAGCAACTGCGAATAGAGATCGTTCAGACCCTCGCCATGCTCGGCGGACAGGCGGATCGGCTCGCCAAGGCCAAGGGCATAGGCCTCAATCACACCGGCATCGGCCTTGGTGCCTTCGGCCTTGTTCGCGGCCAGAATGACCTTGTCCGAACGACGGCGCAGGATGTCGGCGAAAATTTCATCCGTGGGCAGAACGCCGGAACGGGCGTCGATCATGAACAGGCACACATCGGCCATATCCACGGCGCGCTCGGTCAGGCGGCGCATCCGCCCCTGAAGCGAGTCATCCGTCGCGTCCTCAAGACCCGCCGTGTCGATCACCGTGAATCGCAGATCGCCCAGACGCGCCTCCCCCTCGCGCAAATCGCGCGTCACGCCGGGCTGGTCGTCCACCAGCGCCAAACGCTTGCCCACAAGGCGGTTGAACAATGTCGACTTGCCCACATTGGGACGGCCAACAATGGCTAGGGTAAAGGTCATTTCGAGCTCCGAAACACTTGCAAGGCGCCCGCTTACACCATTCGCGCCTTAACGGAAAGCGTGCAATTGCCCGTTTTGCGACACGATGTACAGGGTCTGATCGACGATCACGGGGTTGGTGCTGGCACCGCCGGGGATTTCGGCGGTTGCGGTCAGGCTGCCATCCACAGGATCGAAATAGCGCAGCAGCCCGTCGTTCGACGCGACCAACACCTGACCACCGGCGATGACGGGGCCGTAATGGGCGTAGACCTCTTTGAACTTCTTGGGCTTGGACTTCAGGAAATAGGGCAGATCCACCGACCAAACCGTTTCCCCCGTCGCGCGATCCAGACGCACAAGACGCGCATCGTCGGACACAAGGAAAATCGCATCCGCAATCGGGATGACGGGGCTATAGGCACCCTCTTCGGCGGTCCAGATGCGTTCGCCGTTCGTGGCGTTCACGGCGGCCACGCGCCCCGATTGGGTCGCGGCATAGATCGTGCCGCCATCCACCACCGGATCGCCCGAGATATCGGTGATCGCCGCATAGACGCGGCCACGGCGTTCGCCCGACACGGCCGAGGCCCAGACGCGGATGCCGCTCTTGCGCAGGGTCGCGACCAATTCGGACGAGCCGAACGGGAACACCGCCACGCGGTCGGTCAGCGCGGGCGCCGCGCCCCCGACCAGACCGGCGGGCGACGGGGTGCCGGGCAGTTGCCACAGGATGCGGCCCTCGGCTGCCTCAATCGCCCATGCGCGGTTGTCGCGGCTGACCAGATAGATGATGCCGTCGCGCACGGTTGGTGCGCCGGTGACGGCGGCGTCGGTGTCTTGGACCCACAGGGTATCGCCCGTCGCCGCGTCCAGCGCGACCAGCGCGCCAAAGCCCGAGGTGGCATAGAGAACGCCATCGACCACGGCCAGACCGCCACCGGTCGCGTCCTCTTGCCGTTCACCGGCGGGCGTCAGGTTGGCCGACCACAGGGGCGCGCCGTTCAGATCATGCGCCATCACGCCGCTCTGGGCGTCCAGCGTGTAGATACGCCCATCGGCCACCACGGGATCGGCGGTGATGCGGTGCTTGCGCCCGTCGCCCTCGCCGATATCGGCGGACCACAGACGGGTCGGCGCGGTCGAGAAATTCAGGTGCGGCACAAGGTTCTGCGCGTTCAGCGACACTTGGGGCCAGGACGACACGTTTTGCGCGGCGGGCAGGTCGATGTCACGGGCGACGGGTTCAACGACCAGTTCGCCGTCGTCGGTTTCGGTGACTTCGCCGCCGGTGGTGTCTTCGGCGTCAACGGGGGCATCCAACAGGATGTCGCGCACGCCTTCGCGCGGGCCTTCAAGGATCAACTCGTCCTCGCCACAGGCCGCCAACAGCGCCAGCACTGCCAGTGCACTTACGGTTTGCGATAGTTTCACGACCCTCTGCCCCTTTATCACGGCGGGATCCCCACCCCGCCAAATTCTTGTCCCCGCACAAACGGATACGGGTGGTGTTACAGGGCGTCCTCTGCGCCCAGTGCCACAATCAACTGCGAGACGCGCTGACGCAAGCCCGCAGTCGCCTCTGCCGAGGCCACAATCGCGTTCAGGCGGTCAACGGCCGCTTGGGTGTTGCCCTCTTCGAGGTCAATCAGGGCCAGTTGCTCGGACGCCAGCATCGCAAAGACCTGACCGGCGGCGGACATCGGTTCCAGAATCGCGCGGCGTTCGGATGCGGGCATATCGGCCCCGCGCAGAATCACCAGCTTCAGGCGCGCCATCTGGCGATAGTTCTCAGGGATGGCCGCATCTGTCGCCAGCGCCTCAAGCGCAGCCGCCGCCCCATCAATATCGCCCGCCTCATAAAGTTCGTTCGAGCGCAGCATCGCCGCAACCGCAGAGGCCTCACCGGTCACATCGGCCTCGGCCAATGCGGCGGCGCGGGCCTCGGCGCTGTCCAGTGTCATTGCGGTCTGGATAGCGTTGCCTGCCTTTTCGGCGGCATCGCGTTCCTTGGCTTTTTGCCATTCGGAAAACGCCGCGCCACCTACCAGCAGAATCACAACCGAAATCCCGATCCAGCCATACCGCCGGAACACCGCAAACAGTTTGTCGCGGCGGACTTCTTCGTTCACTTCATCGATAAAACTGTCGGGATTGCTCATGTGCCTCTCTCCGCCCTGCGCGGGCCAATCGGCCACGTCTTAACGCAGGCCCCGCCCCCTTGCCAAGCCCCGCAAGGCCCGACAGGCGGAAACAGGACAGGCGACACCTTGAAATGCAGATGCAGAATGCCTATTCTGAACTAGTCAGTTTAGGAATTTACACTAGTATAAACTAAACGACCAATTTTCTTCTGCCGGCAGAATTTGAGGACCGGATGCGCATCACTCCTTTTATCACCGCCGGCGTCGTTGGCACGGCTCTGTTTCTTGTTGTCATTAAACGCGACGCCGTCATGGAATTCGTGGGGGCATCCCCCGACATCGCGACCGAGGAAACCGTCGCGTCCGGTGATGGCGCGCCTGTCGCCGATGACGTTGTGCGTGTCCCTGTGATTGCGATCAAATCGACCGCCACGATGGTGCCCGAAATCGTCCGCGTCCGTGGCCGGACCGAGGCCGCCCGTCAGGTGACCGTCCTTGCCGAAACCACCGGCACCGTGGCCTCTGAACCCCTGCGCAAAGGGACATTCGTCGAGGCCGGTCAGGTGATGTGCGAACTGAACCCCGGCACACGCGGTGCCGCCCTTGCGCAGGCCGAGGCGACCTTGATTGAGGCACAGGCCCGCCTGCCCGAGGCGCGCGCCCGTGTGATCGAGGCGCAATCGGCCCTGAGTGAGGCCCAGATCAACGACCGCGCCGCTGTATCGCTGCAGGCCGACGGATACGCCTCGCAAACCCGCGTGGCCGCCACGACCGCCGCTGTCTCGTCCGCCGAGGCCGCCGTGGAAACCGCCCGCGCCGGTCTTGAGGCCGCCCAGAGCGGTATTCGCGCCGCCGAGGCCGCCGTGGCCGTGGCCGAAAAGGAAATCGAACACCTTTCAATCAAGGCCCCCTTTGCCGGCGTTCTTGAAACCGACAGAGCCGAGTTGGGCGCGCTGTTGCAGGCCGGATCGCCCTGCGCCACGGTGATTCAGCTGGATCCGATCAAACTGGTCGGGTTCGTGCCGGAAACCGAGATGGACAAGCTGACCCTGAACGCCATGGCCGACGCGCATCTGGCCACCGGCAAACAGGTCGCGGGCGAAGTCACTTTCCTGTCGCGCAGCGCCGATGAGGCGACCCGCACCTTCCGTGTCGAGGTCGAAATCCCCAACCCCGACCTCAGCGTGCGCGATGGTCAGACGGTAGAAATGGTGCTGTCCTCGGGCGGGACCCAAGGGCACCTGCTGCCGCAATCGGCCCTGACGCTGGACGACAGCGGTCGGATCGGCGTGCGCTATATCGACGATCAGAACATGGCGATGTTCACGCCGGTGAACCTGTTGCGGGACACGGTCGAGGGCGTCTGGCTGACCGGATTGCCGGAACAGGCCGATGTCATCATCGTCGGTCAGGAATACGTCACCGACGGCATCCCCGTCGCCCCCAGCTATGAGGGTCTTGGCCAATGACGGGCATCATCGACTGGGCGGCCAAACACGCCCGAATGGTTCTGGCTTTTGTGGTGCTCTCGCTTTTGGCGGGGGCATTGTCCTATGCGGGCCTGCCCAAAGAGGGTGAGCCTGACATCGAAATCCCCGCGATTTTCGTCTCGGTCCCCTTCCCCGGCATTTCGGCCGAGGATGCGGAAAAGCTGTTGGTTAAGCCGATGGAGACCGAACTGGCCGATCTCGACGGGCTGAAATCCATGTCGGGCACCGCCGAAGAGGGCTATGCCGGTGTCGCGCTGGAGTTCGAATTCGGCTGGGACAAGACCAAAATCCTGGCCGATGTGCGCGATTCCATGAACACCGCCGAGGGCCTGTTCCCTGAGGGGGCCGAGGATTACACCGTCAACGAGGTGAACTTTAGCGAATTCCCCATCGTCATCGTCAACATGACCGGTGCCGTGCCAGAACGCACGCTGCTGCGCTATGCCAAGGACCTGCAGGACCGCCTTGAGGGGCTGGAGCCGGTGCTTGAGGCGGGTCTGGCCGGTCACCGCGACGAGATGCTTGAGGTGCTGATCGATCCCTTGCGCCTTGAGGCCTATAACGTCACCGCCGCCGAACTGATCGGGGCCGTGACGCAAAACAACCAGTTGATCGCGGCGGGTGAGGTCGAGACGCAGGGCGGTGCCTTTGCCGTCAAAATCCCCTCGTCCTTTGATGACCCGCAGGACGTTTATAACCTGCCCGTCAAAACCAACGGCGACCGCGTGGTCACTATGGGCGATCTGGCCGAAATCCGTCTGACGTTCGAGGACCGCACCGGCACCGCCCGGTTCAACGGCGAATCCACCGTGGCCCTGCAGGTCGTCAAACGCAAAGGGTTCAACATCATCGACACTGTCGCCCTCGTCCGTGAAGAGGTCGAGGCGGCGCGCCAGACATGGCCCGAAGAGATGAAGAACGCCGTCACCCTTGGCACCTCTCTGGACCAGTCCAAGACCATCAAATCCATGGTGCAACAGCTTGAGGGCTCGGTCCTGACGGCGATTGCACTGGTGATGATCGTGGTGTTGGCGTTTCTCGGGACGCGCTCGGCGCTGCTGGTCGGGTTTGCGATCCCGACCTCGTTCCTGCTGTGCTTTGTCCTTTTGGGGATCATGGGCGTGTCGATTTCCAACATCGTGATGTTCGGCCTGATCTTGGCCGTGGGGATGTTGGTCGATGGCGCGATTGTGGTCGTGGAATACGCCGACCGCCGCATTGATGAGGGCGCAGGCCCCATGGCCGCCTTCACCGAGGCCGCCAAGCGCATGTTCTGGCCGGTGGTCAGTTCGACCGCGACGACGCTGTGCGCGTTCCTGCCGATGCTGTTCTGGCCCGGTGTGCCGGGTGAATTCATGGGCATGCTGCCCGTCACCATCATCTTTGTTCTGGGCGCGTCCCTGATCGTCGCGCTGATCTACCTGCCGGTTCTGGGTGGTGTATCCGGTCGCTTTTCGCGCATGATCGACCATGGCGCGGCGAATCTGATGGGCCTGCCGTTGTGGGCGCGCGTGGCGATGGTGCCGGTGACCCTGTACATCGCGTTCCTTGGCGCGCTGATGACGCTGAACCCCGCCTACCTGTCGGGCGGCCCTGCCCCCGTGGGCGCGGGTCCCTTGGCAGCATTGCCCGGTGTCGTCCTGTTCTGTGTGGGCGCGGCCCTGTCGTCGCTGACCCTGACCGCCGCCACACCGCCGCGTCGGGAAAAGCGGATCCGCGCGGGCTATCGCCGGACCCTGTTTGGGCGGTTCATCCACATGATCGCGGGCAACCCCGTGATGCCGGTTGTGACGATTGCAATGGTGATCGGCTTTGTGGTCAGCGTGTTCATCGCCTTTGGCAAAAGCCAGACACCGGTCGAGTTTTTTGTCGAGAGCGAACCGGAACAGGCCATTGTCTATGTCCGTGCGCGCGGGAACCTATCGCTGGACCAGCAAGACGCCCTTGTCATGCGGGTCGAAGAACGCGTGCTGCAACATCCGGGTATCGAGAGCGCCTTTGCCTTTGCGGGCAATGGCGGGTTGAACAACAACACCGGTGGGGCGCAACCGCCGCTGGACACCATCGGTCAGATCCAGATGGAACTGACCCCGTGGGAGGACCGCCAGGACGACCCCGCGCTGGACGGCAACGTCGTGCTGGACGAGATCGAGGCCAGCCTACAGGACCTGCCCGGGATCAAGACCGAGATCCTGGAACTGTCACGCGGACCGGCATCGGCCAAACCCGTGCACCTGCGCCTGAAGGGTGACAATTGGGACGACCTGTTGCAGGCAACCGCGATGGTGCGCACCAAGTTTGAGGGCACAACCGCCCTTGCCGATATCGAGGACACCCTGCCCCTGCCGGGGATCGACTGGCAGTTGGACGTGGATGTGGAACAGGCGGGCCGGTACGGCGCGGACGTGACCGCCGTGGGCGGCATGGTTCAGCTTGTGACGCGCGGGTTGCTGCTTGATACGATGCGGGTGCCCAGCTCGGACGAGGAAATCGAAATCCGCGTGCGCCTGCCCGAAGATGACCGCGTTCTGTCAACGCTCGACACGCTCAAGGTACGGACCGGCGATGGTCTGGTGCCGCTGTCGAACTTTGTCACGCGCGAACCGGTCGCGAAACTGGGCCGGATCAGCCGGATCGATCAGAAACGCTACTTTGACGTCAAGGCCGCCGTGGACCCCGGCCTGACGACCGAAGACGGCACGCCCATCAATCCGAACGAACGAATTCAGACCCTGACCGACTGGCTGAACACCGAGGCGGAGTTGCCTGCGGGGATCACGTGGGAATGGACCGGCGATCAGGAAGATCAGGAAGAAAGCGGCGCGTTTTTGGGTCAGGCCTTCCTTGGCGCGCTGGGGTTGATGTTCATCATCCTGCTGGCACAGTTCAACAGCATCTATAACTCAATTCTGGTTCTGATCGCGGTGGTTCTGTCGACCACGGGCGTGTTGATCGGGATGATGGTGATGGATCAGTCGTTCTCGATCATCATGACCGGCACGGGGATTGTCGCGCTGGCGGGGATCGTGGTGAACAACAACATCGTTCTGATCGACACCTATCAAGAGTTCAGCGCCTATATGCCCCGCATCGAGGCGATCGTGCGCACCGCAGAACAGCGTATCCGCCCCGTTCTGTTGACCACGGTCACGACGATGGCCGGTCTGGCGTCGATGATGTACGGGTTGAGCTTTGACTTTATCAACGGTGGCTACAGCATCGACAGCCCGACCGCGTTGTGGTGGAAACAGCTGGCCACGGCGGTGGTGTTCGGCCTTGGGATCGCGACGGTTCTGACGCTGGTGTTTACGCCGTCTCTGTTGGCGCTGCGGGTCTGGTGGGGGATCATCTGGCGCGCAGTGTGGCGCCGTCTGTCGGCCACGCTGGGTGGCACGGCAAGTGCGGCGGCGGGCGACATGGCCCTGTCGCGTGCGGCGCGCAAGACCAACGTGCCCGATGTTCTGTGGACCGAGCTCAGGGATTTCGAAACCCCGTCGAACCGCCCTGCCCCCGAGGTCGCCGAGGCCCCGCGCAAGGCAGGCCCGAGCGGGGATCTACAGGCAGCGGAATAGACCCGCGCGTTTCGCCCATAACCCAATTGAAAAGGGCCCGGAATTCCGGGCCCTTTGTTGTTTCAGTCAGTTTGGCGCGCCGGTGTCAGGCCGCGTCCTGATCCGACTGCTGGCGCTGCCACAGGGCGGCATAGCGGCCGCCGCGGCGCAAGAGATCGGCATGCGTGCCGCGTTCAGCCACCTGACCGTCTTGCAGGACAATGATCTCATCCGCGTCCACAATCGTTGACAGGCGGTGCGCGATTGAGACCACAGTGCGCCCCTGCCCCATTGCCTGAAGCTCGGTCTGGATGGACGCCTCGGTCTCGCTATCCAAGGCGCTTGTCGCCTCATCCAGCAGCAGGATCGGCGGGTTCTTGAGCAGGGTGCGCGCGATGCCGACGCGCTGTTTCTCACCACCGGACAGTTTCAGGCCGCGTTCGCCAACGGTGGTGTCATAGCCATCGGGCAGCGAGGCGATAAAGTCGTGGATTTTCGCGGCACGCGCCGCCGCCTCGACCTGAGTGCGGGTGGCGTCGGGATTGCCGTAGGCGATGTTGTAAAAGACCGTGTCGTTGAACAGGACCGTGTCCTGCGGCACCACCCCGATGGCGGAATGCAGGCTGTCCTGTGTGACGTCGCGCACGTCCTGCCCGTCGATCAGCACCTGCCCCGCGTTCACGTCATAGAACCGGAACAGCAACCGCCCGATGGTCGATTTCCCCGACCCCGACGGCCCGACCAGCGCAACGGTTTTGCCCGCAGGCACCATCAGCGACACGCCCTTGAGGATCGGGCGCGCGTCGTCGTAGCCAAAGACCACGTCGCGCAATTCGACCGTCCCGCCCGTGACGTTCAGCGCGGGAGCGTTCGGTTTATCATTCACCTCGGCCGGTTGTTCGAGCAGTTCGAACATCTCGCCCATATCGACCAGCGACTGGCGGATTTCGCGGTAAACCGTCCCGAGAAAGTTCAGCGGCATGGTGATCTGGATCATATAGGCGTTGACCATGACGAAATCCCCGACCGTCAGGGACCCGTCGCGCACGCCCATCGCCGCCATCACCATCACGGCAACAAGGCCTGCCGTGATCAAAAACGTCTGGCCAAAGTTCAGCATGGCCAGCGAATAAGAGGTCTTGATCGCGGCCTCTTCATAGCCTTCCATCGCGGCGTCATAGCGCCGTGCCTCACGCGCCTCGGCCCCGAAATATTTGACCGTTTCAAAATTCAGCAGGCTGTCGATGGCCTTTTGGTTGGCGTCGGTGTCCTGATCGTTCATCTGGCGGCGGATCCGGACGCGCCATTCGGTGACCTTGAACGTGAACTGCACATAGGCCCAGATCGTCAGAACCACCACGGCCAGATAGCGCGCGTCAAACACCGTGTAAAAGATCACCGCGACCAGCAGGAGTTCCAGCGCCAGCGGACCGATCGAAAACAGCATAAACCGCAACAGGAACGCGACGCCCTTGACCCCACGCTCGATGATACGGGACAGGCCGCCGGTTTTGCGCGTGATGTGAAACCGCATCGACAGGCGGTGGATGTGCTGAAACGTCTCCAGTGCCAGCATCCGCAGCGCCCGCTGCGCCACGCGGGCAAAGACCACGTCGCGCAGTTCCTGAAAGCCGACGTTCATGACGCGCGCCATGCCATAGGCGACCGTCAGACCAACCGCGCCCACGCCCATGGTCCATGCGGCATCCGCCGTGCCCTCACCCGACAGGGTGTCGACGGCGGCCTTGTAGAGGAACGGCATGCCGACCGAAATCACCTTGGCTACAATCAACAGGGACAGGGCCGCCACGACCCGCACCTTGACCCCACGATTGTCGCGCGGCCACAGGTAGGGGCCCACCCGCAGGATGGTGCGCCAGGCCTGAGCCCGTTCGATTTTCGCGATTTCGGCTGCGCTGCGGTGGTTCGGCGACATGGGCTATCCGTCCAAAAACAAAGTGGCGCGACCCTAAGGCGCGCCACGGGGAAAGGCCACCCCCGGCGGGGATGGCCGATGTGGGTGGTTTACTGGTCCAGCGCGGGCACCTCGAACACCTGACCGGGATAGATCAGGTCGGGGTCGCGGATCAGGGACTTGTTCGCCTCATAGACTTTGACGAACAGCATCCCGTCGCCATAGCTCTCGCGGGCGATCCCCCACAGGGTAAAGCCCGGCTGAACCGTGACGGCGCTGACCTGTGTGGTGGCGGGCGCATCGGCGGCATCTTCGGCCGGTGCGGGGGCGGCGGCGATCAGATCGGCGGCGGCTTCACGCTTGAACGGGGTTTCGAACCGCGACACGACGGTGCCGTTGACGTCCACCTCATCCGCGCGCAGGGTATAGGTGCCCGCCGCGATGGCATCGCTGCTCAGCTCCCACGTGCCGTTTTCCGAAACGGGGACCGTCGCGATCAATTCGTTGTCCAGATAGAGGCGCACGAAATTGCCCGGAACGCCCGTGCCCGACAGGTTCACCGCGCCATCGGCCCCATAGGTGATTGCGCCGACGCTGACCTCGGTCGGGGTGTCGCCACCGGTTTGCAGAACCTTGACCCCGTCCTCATCCGCCAACAACACGGTCGGTGCGGCAGGTTCAGCCACGGCAGCCTCGGTCGTGTCGGTGGCCGGTTGGGCCTCTTCGCTCGGCGTGTTCAGTGCGGCAACGACATCACCGGCGGCGTCTGCGGTCTCTGTTGCCGTTTGCGCGATGGCCTCGGCGGTGTCGGTCACCGCGTCACCACTCGCCTCGGTCGTTTCGGTCAGGGCGGCCACAACATCACCGGCGGCCTCGGCCACAGCGTCCGCACCTTCCGCGGCCTCAGAGGCGATGCCCTCAACCGCGCTTGCGACCACATCCGTGGCGGCCTCGGCGGTCTCTTTTACGGTCTCGGCGGCATCAGCCACAGCAGTTTCAGCGGCCTCGGCGGCTGTCTCGGCAACGGTGGTATCAACGGCAGGCTGGGACGGGGCAAGGATCACATTGGCCGCGCTTTGGATCGGCTCATCGCCGTCGACACTAAGGGTCACAACACGCGCAGCGTCCGAGGTCGGCACATCGAACAACGCCGCGAATTTGCCCTGCGCGTCGGATTTGGTCGAGGCAAAGACCTCTCCATCCAGCAAGACCTCAACAGTGCTATCGGGCGCGGCGGTGCCTGCGACAATCGCCTGCCCATCCGCATCCACGCGCACCACATCGAATGCGGGCACGATCACGTCGGCCACGGCCTCGGCAGCAGTTTCGGCAACCTCTTCTGCAGCTTCAGCCGCCTCTGCGACCTCTTCAACGGCGCTCTCAACCGTCTCTTCAACCTCGGCAACGGCCTCGGCAACCGGCTCTTCCACAGCTGGTTCTTTGACCTCTGCCACCTCGGCGTCTGCGGGCGCGGCTGTCGTTTCGACCTCTGCCACAGCCGGTGTCTCGACCGGCGCCTCGACGACCTCTTCTTGATCCCCTGCCTCGTTCAGCGGCCCGCGCAGTGCGAACAGCCCACCAAACAGCAGCACAATAATAGCAACCGCGTAGCCAATCACGCGGGATTTCGGTGCGTTTTTGTCACCAGTTTCCATTCTTTCGTCCCCCTGCGCAGACCGCCTTCCGGCCGCGCTTGCGGGACAATATCAACACGGCTATCACGGGTCCAGAACCACAGGACTAAGGTGCACCATGGCTGATTATTCCCGTTCAATCTGTGTCTTTTGTGGCTCGCGCGACGGTGTGCGCCCCGAATATGGGCAAATGGCCGAAGAAACCGGCCGCCTGATCGCGCAAAATGGCTGGCGTCTGGTCTATGGCGCGGGCGATGTCGGCCTGATGGGGCGCGTGGCGCGCACGGCCCAAGACGCGGGCGGCAATACCTTCGGGGTCATCCCCGTCCACCTGTTTCAGCGCGAGGTCGGCAAGCGCGACCTGTCCACATTCGTCATCACCGAAAACATGCATGAGCGTAAAAAGGTCATGTATATGAATTCGGACGCGATTGTCGTCCTACCCGGTGGTGCGGGGACGCTGGACGAGTTTTTCGAGGTCCTGACATGGCGTCAGTTGGACCTGCATGACAAGCCGATCATCCTGCTGAACACCGCTGGCTACTGGACCCCGCTGATCGAGCTGATCGATCACTACATCGCCCAAGGCTTTGCCGAGGCCAGCATGCGCGATTTCGTCACCACCGCCGACACGCCGGACGATTTGATCGCCCAGCTGTCGACGGCGCTGTCCTAAGCCTCAGGTCATCCGCTCCAGCGCGATCGCGGTTGCCTCGCCCCCGCCGATACAGAGCGACGCCATACCGCGACGCAGGTCGTTTTGCGCCATCGCGGCCAGCAACGTCACCATGATCCGCGCGCCCGAGGCCCCGATGGGATGACCAAGCGCACAGGCCCCGCCGTGGATGTTCACCTTGTCCGCAGGCAGGTCCAGATCATGCATCGCGGCCATGGGAACAACGGCAAAGGCCTCATTGATCTCGAACAGATCGACGTCCTTCAGGTCCCAGCCGGTTTTATCCGACAGCTTCTGCATCGCGCCCACCGGCGCCGTGGTGAACAGGGCGGGCGCCTGCGCATGGGTCGCATGGCCTGCGATCTTGGCCAGCGGGGTCAGGCCACGCGCCTCGGCCTCGGACAGGCGCATCATGACCAAGGCCGCCGCCCCGTCCGAAATCGACGATGAATTCGCCGCCGTCACTGTGCCGCCCGCGCGAAACGCCGGTTTCAACTGCGGGATCTTGTCGGGCCGCGCGGCACCGGGTTGTTCGTCAGTCTCCACCACCTGATCGCCCTTGCGGGATTTGACCGTGACCGGAGTGATCTCACCGGCGAATGACCCGTTTGCGATGGCCTCCTGCGCGCGGGCAAGGGAGCGCAAGGCATATTCATCCTGCGCCTCGCGGCTGAAATTGTACGTACCCGCGCAATCCTCGGCAAAGGTGCCCATGAGGCGTCCCTTGTCATAGGCGTCCTCTAGCCCGTCAAGGAACATATGATCAATCACCTGCCCATGGCCCAACCGCGCACCACCACGCATCTTGGGCAGCAGATAGGGCGCGTTCGTCATGCTCTCCATCCCGCCCGCAACGGCGACACGCGCACTGCCTGCCAGCAACAGATCATGGGCAAACATCGCGGCCTTCATGCCCGAGCCGCACATTTTGTTTACGGTCGTCGCCCCCGAGGACAAAGGTAACCCCGCGCCCAGCGTCGCCTGCCGCGCCGGTGCCTGCCCCTGCCCCGCCGGCAGAACACAGCCGAACACGACCTCTTCGACATCGTCGCCAGACACACCCGCCCGCGTCAATGCCGCCGAAATCGACGCCGCCCCCAGTTCGGACGCGCTCAGCCCCGCCAGCGCGCCCTGAAACCCGCCCATAGGCGTGCGCGCCATGCCGACAATTACGATTGGATCCTCTGCGCTCATCCTGTCCTCCCCTGCAGTGTCGCGAGGTCAGCTTACGCCGCCTTGCCGCAATCACAACACAGATGGGAAAGGCGGAACGCTACGTCACTGCTCTAGCCTCGCGCGAAAACAAGCGTCGGATTTTGAGTAATTAAACAAGGTGAAGCTTCATCTTGGTCCAAATACTCAAACTTGCCCGCAGGGCAAAAGAAAACCGCCCCGTGCAAACGGGGCGGCCTTGTTCAAATCCGTCGATGCGGCGGGGATTAGCCCAGACGCGATGCAACGTTTTCCCAGTTGACCAGTTTCTCAAGGAAATTGGTCAGGTAGGCGGGACGCTTGTTGCGGAAGTCGATGTAGTAGGAGTGTTCCCACACGTCACAGCCCAGCAGCGCGGTTTGACCAAAGCACAGCGGGTTTACGCCGTTTTCGGTTTTGGTGACTTTGAGGCCACCATCGGTGTCTTTGACCAGCCAGCACCAGCCCGAGCCGAACTGACCTGCGCCTGCGGCGGCGAATTCTTCTTTGAAGGCGTCGACCGAGCCAAAGCTTTCGGTGATGGCTTTTTCCAGTTCACCCGGCATGGCGTCGCCGCCCGGGCCCATCATTTCCCAGAACTGCATGTGGTTCCAGTGCTGGGACGCGTTGTTGAAGATGCCGTTTTGGGCGACTGCGCCGGCTTGGTAGGTGCCTTTGACGATCTCTTCCAGCGACTTGCCTTCCCACTCGGTGCCAGCGATCAGTTTGTTGCCGTTGTCCACATAGGCCTTGTGGTGCAGGTCGTGGTGGTATTCCAGCGTCTCTTGCGACATGCCGAGATCGGCCAGAGCGTCGTGGGCGTAGGGAAGGTCGGGAAGTTCAAAAGCCATTGGGGCCCCCTGTTCATTTCAAATTCGTTTCTGGTGAATAACTGGTCTGCGCAGCCCTTGGCGTCAAGGGATTTTGCGCCGGAAATGACTGATGCGCGGCCAGTGTGCTGTGATGCGCAGGTTGTGCGCGAGCCCCGCCCCTGTGCAGGGGCGAGAGCGTGGGATTGAGTATTTGGGCCAAGATGAAGAGGCGTGGGCCAAGAGCGCATCAACCGTTGTCGCGGGCCAGATCGGGCAGTTCGATTGTGATATCCGGTTCGTCCTGCGTCGGCACGTCACCGCCGAAATAAAGGTAGGCAAAGATGCCAAGCGCAAGCACGACCGCGCCAAGGATGAAGGCAAGGAAGGTGGTGGACGAGTTGGAAGCGGTGGTGGTGGAATCGGCCATTGGGGCCTCCTGTTAATCGTTAAACTGTGTTCGCTGGATCAACGCCCGTCGGGGAAAAGAGTTCCCCGTTCCGCCATTCGGGATCAAAACCGCGTCACAGGCGCGACACGATGCAGCCCCCTTGCAGTTCGGTCTTTTTAATGGGGGCAAGAGCGATTACACCCTGTTGGACAAACAGAGGAAGCGCGCATGATTTTCTGGCTGATTGCCTGTGCCTTGGCGGTTTTGGTGACCTTGGTTTTTGTTCTGGCCCTACGAAAGGGACAGGCCATTGCCGAGGACAACGCCCAATATGACATTCGTGTCTACAAGGATCAGTTGTCCGAGGTCGAAAAGGATCTGGCGCGCGGTATCCTGAGCGAGGAGGACGCAGAACGCACGCGTCTGGAAATCTCGCGCCGTATTCTGGAGGCCGACCGCGCCGCGTCCGAACGGGTGAGCGCGGGTCGTGGATCGCGCACCGGCACGATTGTGGGCGTGGTGATCTGTGCGGCGATCGTGGTAGGGGGCAGTGTGGCCATTTACGCGCGCTATGGCGCGCCGGGATATCCCGACATGCCCCTGTCGGCGCGGATTGCCGCCGCCGATGAGGTGCGCGCGACCCGCCCCACCCAGGCCGAGGCCGAAGAGCAATTGCCGGTTGGCGCCCCCGCCCCCGAGGCGTCCGAGGAATTCCTGACCCTGCTGGAGCAGTTGCGCCGCGTTGTGACCGAGCGTCCGAATGATCCCCAGGGTCTGGCCCTTTTGGCGCGCAACGAGGCGGCGATGGGCAATTTCAAAGACGCCTACGCCGCCCAATCGCGTCTGATCGCCATCAAGGGCGACGAAGCCACGCCCAGCGATTTTGCCGATCTCGCCGATATGATGATTTTGGCCGCTGGCGGCTATATCTCGCCCGAGGCCGAGGCGGCGTTGACTGCCGCGTTGGAGCGCCAGCCGCGCAATGGCGTGGCGCGCTATTACATGGGTCTGTTGCAGGCGCAGGTCGGGCGGTTTGATCTGGCGTTTCAGACGTGGCGCGGATTGCTTGAGGAATCCACGCCCAACGCCCCGTGGATCCCCGCGATCCGTCAGGGCCTGCCGGAATTGGCCTTCCGCGCCGGTGTGAACTATGAACTGCCCGCCTTGGTGGCGCAGACGCCTGCCCTGCGTGGTCCCGATGCCGCCGCGATTGAGGCCGCCGGAGACATGAGCGCCGAGGACCGTCAGGCGTTCATCCGCAACATGGTCGAGCAGTTGAACGACCGTCTGGCGTCCGAGGGCGGTAACGCACAGGAATGGGCGCAATTGATCGGTGCCCTGTCGACTTTGGGCGAGAGCGAGCGCGCGCAGGCGATCTATGCTGAGGCGTTGAATGTCTTTGCCGAGGACGCGGCCAGCCTGTCGCTGATCCGGTCGGCGGGGGCAAGCGCGGGGTTGTCTGAATGAGCGTTTTCGAAGATCTGGCCGAGTTTGCGCCGGAAACAGCAGCCTTCAGTGCGCTGATGGGTCTGGACCTTGGGACCGTGACCATTGGCGTTGCCGTGTCCGACCGGATGCGCGGCGTGGCAAGCCCGCTTGAGACCGTCAAACGCAAGAAATTCGGCGTCGATGCGGCGCGTCTGTTGGAATTGGTGGCCGAGCGTGAGGTCGGGGGGATTATCCTTGGCCTGCCGCGCAACATGGATGGCACCGAGGGGCCGCGCGCCCAATCGACCCGTGCCTTTGCGCGCAACCTGTCGCGCCTGACCGAGGTGCCGATTACGTTTTGGGACGAACGCCTGTCGACCGTGGCCGCCGAACGCGCGCTGCTTGAGGCCGACACATCGCGCCGCCGCCGGTCCGAGGTGATCGACCATGTGGCGGCTGGTTTTATCCTACAGGGCGCGCTGGACCGGCTGCGCCATCTGGGAGGGGTCTGAATGTCCGATACACCCGTGTGGCAGCGCGATGAAATTCAATCGCCCTGCATCAATATCTGTGTGATCCATCCCGAAAGCCGCCTGTGCACCGGCTGTTTGCGCAGCATCGACGAAATCACCGCGTGGTCCAAGATGAGCAACGACGAGCGCGCCGATATCATGGCCGCCCTGCCAGCCCGCGCAGACCAGCACAAGGTTCGCCGTGGTGGCCGTGAGGCCCGCTTGAAACGCCGCAAACCTGCCGCGTAATTACGCCCGTCCCTGCCACGACACACAGGCGTCGCCGTCTGGCGTGCTGATGCAGACCTGATCGGCCTTTGCGGTCTGCTCTGCCGTGTCATAGCACAGGGCGTGCGGCCCCGGCTCATAAACGTGAAATCCGATCCCGATCAAAACGGCCAAGATGATCTGTTTCATTGTCCCTGTTCCCTTTGGTTACAGGGTGAAACGCAGGGGCCCGCGTTTTCCGTCGAAAAAAGATCGCCTTAGGTCAGGAAAACTTTGCGCAGCATGTTCAGCGCGACCACGATGATGAAGAACGCAAAGAACCGTTTCAACGGCTTGGGGTCCATCGCATGGGCCAGACGCGCGCCCAGCGGGGCGGTCATCAACGTCATGCAGATCACGATCAGAAATGCGGGCAGGTTCACCGCGCCTACGGTAAAGGGCGGGCGGAATTCGGACGGAATTGGCACGAACAGGAACGCGATCACCGAGGGCAGCGCGATCAGCACGCCAAAGCCTGCCGCCGTCGCCACGGCCTTGTGGATCGGACGGCCATAAAGGGTCATGGTCGGCACCGCGAACGAGCCGCCCCCGATCCCCATCAGCACCGACAAAAACCCGATCATTCCCGACAGAACCGCGCGCACGGGGCCAACGGGCATATCATCGGCCAAACGCCAGCTGGGTTTGCCAAAGGCCAGATACAGGCCGATGAACACGCCAAGGAACCCGAAAATCCCTTGCAAAACAACGGATCGCAGGTTCGAAGCGACCAGAACACCGATCACCGCGCCAATCACGATACCCGGCGCCCAGCCGCGCAAAACGTCCCAGTCAACCGCGCCCTTGCGATTGTGGCTGAGAACCGAGCGCATCGAGGTCACGATGATCGTCGCCAGCGAGGTCGCCAGACAGATCTGCATTACCACCGGACCGCCGAACCCCAGCGCGGTGAAGGTATAGAAAAACGCAGGCACAAGGACGATACCGCCCCCCACACCCAAGAGGCCCGCCAGAACACCGGCAACCGCCCCGATCACCAACAACAGCGGCACAAGTGTCAGCAACAGTGCGGGATCATCCATGGTCTTTCCTCCTCTGGCCCCCGTTGCGGGGCGCGTCCTTTGGCGCACATAGCGCCAAGCGGATCATAAATCCAGCACCTCTGGCGCAATATGCGCCATGGCCGCGTCCAGAACCTCTAGGCCCGCGCCTTTGGCATGGGCGCCCTCGGACAGGGTGCGGCGCCATCCCCGCGCGCCCGGCTGACCCGCAAACAGGCCCAGCATATGGCGCGTGATCGAATGCAACCGCCCGCCGTTTTGCAGGTGATCGGCGATATAGGGGCGCATTCCGTCCAAAACCTGCCGACGCGTGACGCGGTGATTATGGCCAAAGACGCGCCGGTCCGCGTCCAACAGGATATCGGCGGGCTGATGATAGGCCGCGCGCCCGTACATGACGCCGTCCAGACCGTTTTCCAGATGCGGCAGCCCCGCGTCCAGCGTGTCGATCCCGCCGTTGATCGAGATATGCAGATCGGAAAACTCACGCTTCATCGCATGCACCAGATCATAGTCCAGCGGCGGAATATCGCGGTTTTCCTTGGGGCTAAGGCCCTGTAGCCACGCCTTGCGCGCATGGATCGTCACGCGGCGCACACCGGCGGCGCGAATGGTTCTGAGGAAGGCGGGCAACACCTCCTCGGGCACCTGATCATCGACGCCGATCCGGCATTTCACCGTGACCTCGACGGGTGATTTCGCCTGCATCGCGGAACAGCACTCGGCGACCAGATCGGGCGTCTTCATCAACACCGCGCCAAAGCTGCCCGATTGCACACGGTCCGACGGACAGCCGACGTTGAGGTTCACCTCGTCATAGCCTTGATCGACACAGATCGCCGTCGCCGCCGCCAGTTCCGCCGGATCGGAGCCGCCCAGTTGCACCGCCACCGGATGTTCGGCGGCGTCATAGTCCAACAAATGCACCGCCCCACCCCGCACCAGCGCGGGCGCAGTCACCATTTCAGTGAACAACAAGGCCTGCGCCGACATCAGGCGATGGAAGTACCGGCAATGACGGTCGGTCCACTCCATCATGGGGGCGACGGAGAGACGGGCAGCGCGTGATGTGTCTTGTTTCGGTACGTTTTGTTGGCGCTCTGGAGACATGCAGATTTGGTCAGCTTATTGAGGATTTGGTGCGTTTTTATCGTCGGAGTGAATCGGCGTCACACCTAACACACCGATGCGATGGGAGGGAGGGGATAGTAACTCGAACAGCTAGGGATGGCCAGAAGCGCCGCTTGCCGTTCCCTTCTCGAATTCGTGTCCACCGCCCCATTTTTTGCGGACAGTTTCCCATCGCCCTGCCTTTCAATATCCCTCATGTTTGGATAGAGGTAACAAGGGTTTTGTGCGGAGTTCTAAGGTGACTGGGAAAAGACATGCTAAACGACAGAGGCATGGAGGCTGACGTGAAAGTACTCATTCACGTTGATGGCGTTGCGCGGGCGGACTTCTTCATGCGGCTTGCCAAAGCGTTTCCAATTGAAGATGGCTGCGCGATTTCCTTTGTTACAGAGTCGTCTGCCGCCGCAGATCTGCTTCAACGTTCGGGGCACCAGGCCACCCTTTTGCCGAAGCGTACGGCGGCACCGAACGACAATATCCTCGCGCTCTACGATCACTCGCTCTGCGGTGCGCTTGGCACGATGAACCGTCGCGCAGCGGCGGGTCTTTATCATGAGATTCACAGCTATCTCGAGCAAGAGCGCGTCGATGTCTTTTGGTGCTGGAACGGATCGAAATTCATTGATCGGGTGTTCCGCGACACCGGTGTCCCCGTCAAAGCGTTTGAGATGGCAAACGTGCCCGGGTATTTCGTGATCGAGGATGACGGGGTCAACGCCGAGAGCGCCACCTATCACCGTTTGGTCGAGGAAAATGCGCCACAACCCGCGCCCGAGGGGTTTGATTTCGAGGCGTGGCGGGCCGAATATATCGCCGGCAAGGATCAACAAAAAAGCATCCCTCAGGCCAAGGTCCCGTCGACCGAATTGCGCGACAAGGTCGCGACCTTTCTCTCGGTGCTAAAGACGACGCCCAGATTTCTGGCCTTTCAGATGGACCGGATTCTTGGCTATTTGATGAAACCTTGGGTTCAGAAAAAGCTAAATGCAATCGCCGCCACACGGGCGAAACGCGGGCGCGTGGTGTTTTTCCCGCAGCAGGTTTCCAGCGACACGCAGCTGATCTTTAACTCGGATTATGACAACGAAGCCGCCCTTGACCTGCTGCTTGAAGAAGCCGACGAAACGACAAGTGTTCTGTCGAACCTGCATCCGGCGGAACATCGCCTGACGAAAATGCTCTCCTTCCTGCGACGCTGCAAACGCGAGCCTCAACTGGTGCCCGCGACAGGCGGGGCTTGGGCCCTTCTGAAGACGGCGGACGAGGTGGTGACGATTAATTCTACCGTTGGCCTTGAGGCCGCCATTCTGGGCCGACCCTGTCGGTTTCTAGGGCGTTCTGTATTCATGCGTCTGGCCCAAGACCCCGACGCATTAAAGTGGTTCCTTGGCGCGCATATCGTACCGATGGCCGCGCTGGATCGCGCGGCACCACTTGACCACTCTCTGGTGAAAAGGCTGTTACCCGATGCGCCTGCGTGACGATCTTGCCGCGTATTGGCGGTTTGCGAAAGAAGGTGGCGGCTGGGCCACCCTGTTCGATCTCTCGATCATCTATCTCGTGCTGTTCCGTCTCGGGTCCGGCCTATACCGCAGCCAGCGCAAGTTGTTTGCGCCGGTGCGCCTGTTGGAAAAGGTTCTTGAGCTGGTCTTCGGCGTCTACATGCCATTCGGCGTGGATATCGGGGGCGGGATGATGATTTTTCATTACCACGGCATAATCGTGAACGGTAAAGCGCGGATCGGGCGGAATTGCCGTCTTTATGCCCGCGTCTGTATTGGCAACCGCTTCCCCGGCGATGGTGTGCCCGAGATCGGCGACAACGTCACAATCGGCACGGGGGCCTGCATCTTTGGCCCAGTTAGCATCCCCTCTGGCACGGTCATTCCGGCAAACGCGGTGGTGACACCCAAGACAGTCGACACATTCATCGGAGCCCAGACCGGATGAACGCCCCCCGAAAACCGACCTGTGCCATCCTAATGGCAGTCTATCGCAACGACGATCCCGCAGACCTGAACCTCGCGCTCAAATCCATCGGGCCAGATCAGAGCCATGCGCCGGGTCTGATTTGCATCGTTTTCGACGGACCAGTGCCGGACACCTTGCGCGATACCGTTGCCCAGTTTGACGACGCGAACGGGATCCTGGTTGAAACTTTGGCATTGCCGGAAAACAGGGGGCTGTCCTTTGCGCTGCGCCTTGGGTTGCGGCATCTGCGAGAGCGGTTCGACTATGTCATCCGGACAGATGCCGACGATATCTCGCGTCCGACACGGATTGCAGATCAGATCGCGTTTATGGAGGCGCATCCAGAGGTCGCTCTGGCCTCGTCGCAGGTATCGATCTTTGAGGGACAGCCGGACAACATCACCGGCAAACGTCATTTGCCCTCTGGGCCAGAGATCGACCGCTTTGCCCTGTCGCGCACGCCGATCAATCACAGCGCGTCCATTCTGCGCAGCGCGAGCGTCTTGGACATCGACTATCCCGAGACCCGCCTTCCTTTTGAGGATTGGTGGATCTCGCTGCGCGTGCTGCACGCGGGCGGGAAAATCGACACGATTGACGAGGTTCACCTCGATTTTCGCGGTGGTGCCGACATGATTTCGCGGCGCCGCGGATGGCGCTATATGCGTCAGGAAATCACGTACTTCCGCCAGATCCACGCCGAAGGTCTAATGTCGACCGGACGGGTCGCGCGAAACCTCGCGCAGCGGCTGGTACTGCGGATGTTGCCGGCTCCGGCGATGCGGCTGCTTTACAGGCTCAAGATGCATAAATGACGCATGGGCCCGTGCTGGCCCGCGCCTCATTTCCACCGGTGTTGCGGTATTGCGCCTTGGGACGTGCGGAGCATTTTCGCTTCGTCAGGTATTTTCGCGGAGTCTCCCCGTCGCACATCATTTGACATGTGAGACAGATTCTCGAGGTACCCAATGACCAATCCTTTCGCTGACCGCGCCCCCGCCCTTTCCGACCCTGCACGTGACATGCTGCCGGTCACACCGTCCGACAGCACCAACCTGAGCACGACGGCGGTAGCGCTCTACATCGAAGAGGCCGGCACCGTGGTGTTTGACACGGTCGCGGGCAACACCCGCACGGTCAAGGTGACGGACTATGCCGTCTTGCCGGTCGGCGTGCGCCGCGTGCGCGCGACGGGCACCACCGCCACCGGAATCTTTGCGCTGGTGATCGCATGATCGGTCTGGCGATTTCTCCGACGGCGCTCGCGGCAAGGCGCACGCCAATGCCGTTGAGCACTATTAACCCGTTGGTCTGGTATGATGCCACGACTGCGGACAAGCTGTGGCAGGACACCGGCGCAACGGTTCCCGTCAATGGGGGCGGCAATCCCGTGCGGCGGATCGATGCGGCAATCGGCGCAGAGCCGTTGGTGATCCGCAACGCAGCCAGCCCCGCATCCCGCAGCACCGGCGTAAGTTTTGGCGGCAGTGGAATCGACATGGGCGTGACGCTCGGCCTTCCGGCCAGCCATGCGGTGATCATGGCCGCGCGGATCGACAGCTGGACCGCAGCGCATGCGGACCTGTTTTGTCCGCACGGCACCAACGGTTACGGCCTGCGCGCAGGCAGTGCGTCGGAGTTCCTGGCACGGATCGTAAGCAACAATCTGGGCCTGACCGATCTGGATACCGGCGCAGACCGGAGCGGCCTGCATGTCTTTGCAACGGTGTTCGACGCAAGCACCGGCAAGGCCAGCATCCGCATCGACGGCACCACCGTGGCAAGCGCAACTGGCTACAACGGCGCATTGGATACGAGCACGGTGCTGAAGATATTTGGCAGCAGATACAACTCGGCCAGTGTGACGGGCGAACTCTTTGGGCTTGGCGTGCTATCGTCGCCGGAGTTGACCAAAGTCAGTGCCGCAGAAACGCATCTCAAGGCGCTAATGCCTACGGCATAACTCAGCCGTGACGACCGGTCTGGCTCGGTCTGCGGTCGGAACTTGGTTGCCTGTAGACGGCAACTGAGATATTTTCCTACAAAGGTTTTCTGACCGCAACCATGTCCCCAATGTGAAAGACGCCTTTGTGATTGATGCTGTGAAACACGGATCGCTCGTAAGGGATAAATCTAGCGTGTTGGTCGTGCCTCGCAGCCTTTTTGCTGCCATTCCCGTTGCATTGATCGGGTTGGTTTACGTCAATGCGATGTTTTTCAGGTTGAGTGGCGTTACTCTTGCGCTGTACGGCACCATAATATTTTTCTCAACAGTCTATTATTTTTCAGATTCTTCACGGCGCTGGATATTACTACTGCCGGCACCACTCTTCCTGGTTGGATTACAAGATCTTCTGGTGGCATATTTTGTTTTCCTGACCTTACAAAAGGATGGGCGGCCATCCAGCGCACTTGAGCGCGACCGAGATATACTTGTTTTGCTTGTCTTGGGGGCGCTTGCCATCGCGGCAAATGTGTTGACCAATGGTCTAAACTACACGTCTACTTATGGGTTCCTCGGGCGTATTGATATCGGGTTCATCCACCCAAACTGGGCACCGGTTTGGGGATTGATGCTCATGTATTACAGCAGGCATTATCTGAATAATGCGATGAAGCTTTTTTCGTTGTTTGCATTGCTATTATTGGTAATTTTTTCTGGTGCGATCAGCGTTGTCCCACCGACTCTGCTGCTTCTGTTTTCAGGGTTTCTCTTCAGGTTCCGCTGGATCAGCTATTATGGCCTCATAGCAACGGTTCTTGGTGTGTCATTGGTGTTGATGACAGATACCTCTTATGTGACCTCGCTTCTTACTAGCGGGCGGAATGTCATCTTTGACCAACTGATTTCAACGTTCACTCCGGGCCGTCTGGTGCTGCCCGTTGACCGGGCTGAACTGGCTACGCATACAGCAATCGTTGCATGGTACGATCGTTTCAACGCAGGGTTCAGCGGAACCTTGCCGTTTGACAACATTCTTTCCGCCGCGGTCGCCTCTGGGCCTCTAACTGTCACGGTTTTTTTCTTGCTGACCGGCGCATTTCGCTGCCCGACGAACAAGAAAAACTTTGATCGTATGATCATGTTCTGGGCTATTGGCATCGGCTCCAATCCTCTTTCGATGTGGATGCCAATCATGCTGTTTGCCGTCAAAGCCGCGGGGAGAAGTGGGTCAATCCCGACCGAGACCAGAGCTTCGCGGTCGCCACAAACAGGCGATGGTCGCCTCGATGCCAGCATGACGGCGTGACCACCGCGCGGCAAGCAGGTTTAGCGCGGCATTGGCCAGTGTAATCACCACAGCCGCCCAGATCAGGCCAAAGCCTGCCGCAATTCCGGCCCCGACGACCGAGACCAGATTGGTGGCGATTGAATACTGCAGGTATTTCCGTTCCGCACCCGACATCATCATGACGTAGGCACAGGGACCGGACAGTGTGTTGATGAGAAAGCTCAGCGCAAAGACGATCAAAGCCGGATAAGCGACCGCATAGCTGGGGTCGAACAAGCCCAGTATACCGCGCCCCCAGATCACAAGGATGGCAAGGCCGAACAGGGTCGGGGCCGTTGCGAGGACGATGAACTCAACAATCGCTTTTTGGATCAGGTCCCGCCGACCTTCCTTGTGATGGCGCGCGATCAAGGGACCAAGTACGATACTGGCAGCCGTGAGCGGCATCGACAAAAGCGTCGCGGTACGGAAAGCGGCAAAGAAGGCGCCGATTGTCGCCGGATCACTGCGAAACCCGATGGCAACCACCGTTAGGTGCTGGGCAAGGCCAGAGGCAACGGCGATGCCCCAGAAATGCAGACTGGCCTTGCGCATTTTGTCGAGATCGACTGCACCCGCCGTGCCTTGATACAGGCCTTTCGGCATTCGTCGCAAAGCATCGACCGCTTGGCCAAGCACAAGGACGGCAAGCAGCGCACAGGTCAGCCAGAGCGCCTCGACGGCATTGAGATGCACCCCAAGCCACGCCAATCCGGCCAGCACCGCAATAGAGAGCACGCGCCAGATCAGGTCTTTCGGCGCGATTGAAAAGACGACCCGCCCAACAACCCGCTGCAACGAACCGAAGAGTTCCGCAGCAACCAGAGCGACGAGTAATCCAGCGGAGGCGAGATAAAGACCAAACTGGGCAGGTGCGCCGAACATTGGCGCGAGAAGACCAAAAAGGCCCATCCCCAAAACGCCGAACACTGCGCCCAGAAGCGTGGCCCGCAGGCCAAATTGCAAGACGGCACGACCGGTCTTCATATCCTTATCTGTCAGCGCATAGGTGAGATCGCGCAAGATAAGCAAGGGTTGACCGAAACCCGCAGCAAGCATGCCGAAATTCGCAGCGGTCAAGGCAAAGGCAAAAAGCCCGAATTGTTCAGGCCCCAGCCGCTTGGCGAACACCATGAAGAAGAGATACCCAGCAAGCGCCCCAGACACCTTGACCAAAAGCGATGAAATGGACTTTCCCGCAAAGCCACTTAACCGCGCCTGCAATTTTGCGATCATGCTTGCCAAGACAGCCACCCCTTGATGATTGCGTCATGGGTCTTCAGGACGCTTTCGATGCGTGAGACATCTTCGGGGGTGTTAGATTCACTGACCCGACGCCCGCAGGCACCCTAACGTCGCTCACAAACTTATGCGCGCCCAAATCGGGACACGCTTTTCTTCAGAGATACAGCGCGTCGCACGCCGCGTCAAACACGGCAGTGGTGCCGCCGACGCGGCCATTACGTTGGTCGCTTGCAGCGATAAAACGTCATCCGTTTCGGGCACATCGGGCAAAGTCCGCGTGACGTAGTCACGTGCGCCGAACGGTGAGGTTAACAGCAACGTGACCGGCGCCGCCTTGCGCATCAAAGGCCGCGATCCAACATCCGTCTGACACGAACGGAGTTGATCACATGCCCAAGGCAATTCTCTATCGGATGGAGCTACCGAATTACACCTGTGGCTACGGGACAGCCGCGCGCGATCTGCTGCGTCAAAAGAACTTTGAGATCGAAGAACACGTCCTGCGCACACGGCGCGAAACCGATGCGTTCAAAGACAAACACCGCATCGCAACAACGCCACTGATCTTTGTCGACGGGGAAAAAATCGGCGGCTTTACCGACCTCAAGAAGCACCTCAAGGCGACCAAACCGAAATCCAAACGTCTCTGGAGCCGATAGGAAGCAGGACGTCGCCCCCTTACCACGGTCGGAACGTCGCAACGCGAGACCACATTTGCCGTGTGACGTACACTTGGCGGTCGATCGCGTTGCGCACATCGTTCAGTGGGCTCTAACCGCCCATGATCGCGTTATAGATCCCTTCGCGGCCCAAGTCGGCCTTGGGCGGGTAAATCCATTCCATGTTGATCTGGTTTTTGACCTCGGCCCCGTCCGCACCGGTGCTGACGATCTGACGATCCCATCCGTTGGTAAACACGGCGCCAGACGGTCCCAAATCAACGCAGGTGGCATAGAACGGCTGGGCATAGGGTTCGCGCGGCTGATCGCTCAGATCCAGAACCGCGTTCCGCCCTGCGGCCACGCCCATCGGCATCGCGTGTTGGCACGACATCAGGGTCTGGTGCGCCTCATCGGCCTGACCCACCGCCACATCACCGGCGGCATAGATACGCGGCACACCCAGCACCCGCAGATCGGCGTCGGTCATCAGACGGCCATCGTCCATCCGTTCCGCGTCAACCATCTCGGTCAGGGGCGATGCGCGAAACCCCGTCGCGAAAATGACGGTCCGCGTGTCGATCCGCGCGCCCGTGTCCAGAGTAACGTGGTCGGCGGCCACTTGGTCGATCTGGGTCTGGCCCATGTAGTCCACGCCGCTCTGGCCAAGGGCGGCGGTGATTTCGCTCTCAATCCCGTGGCCCAAGGCTTTGCCAGGCGCTTCATTGCGGTCGATCAGAATGACCCGCGCCGCATCGCCCGTCCGTGCCTTGAGGGACACCGCAACCTCAACCCCCGTTAGGCCCGCCCCGACCACAACAATGGTCTCGCCCTCGCCCAAACCGGCGACATGGGCGTCGACGATCTGCGTGCTTTGATAGGTGTCCACGACGAACCCGTGTTCCGCCGCACCCGCGATGGGCGGGATACGAACCTGACTGCCCGTCGCGAGGATCAGGCGGTCAAACCCGATGTTCACACCACCCGCCGTCTGCACATAAGCCGCGCCAACAGCGTCAATCGTTTCGACCGTCAGCTTGACCCCAATCTGGTCGCACAATGGCGCAAGCGGCACCAGCATGTCCTCTGACGCCCCTTGGTACAAACGCGGACGAATACAAAGATCGCCCGAGCTCGAGACAAGGTGAATATCCACATCCGCGCCATGGCGATCCCGTGTCGCCGCCGCCGCAATCGCCGCCCAAACACCGGCGAAGCCGCCGCCTGCAATCAATACCGTGCTCATCGCATCCTCATCTGTTGATTGATGTCGGGCACAGCATATGACTTGCAGATTTGCGACCACAGGATTTAGATTGCGAACAGGATTCCTATAATTGCGAATAATTTGATCGGTTGGGACGACTATAAACTTGTTCTGGGGATTGCGCGGCGGGGGCGGATTGTTCCGGCGGCGGATGACCTGGGCGTGACGCAATCGACCGTGTTCCGCCGCCTTGCGGATATCGAGGCGCAGGTGGGATGCCCTCTGTTTCATCGCGACAACGGGACTTACACCCCGACCGAGGACGGCGCCCACATTGTCGCGGCCGCCGAACGGATGGAGCAGGAAACCGCCTCGGCCCTGCGCCACGTCACCGGCCATGATCAACAATTGCGCGGAACCGTCACGATCACGGCAAGCGAATCCCTGTCCGTCTTTTTCGTGGCGCGCCATGTGGGGCAAATCCGGAAAGATCACCCAGAACTGGCGATTTCCGTGCTCAGCGGGAACCAAACCCTGAGCCTTGCGAACCTAGAGGCGGATATTGCAATCCGCCCGCAACGGCCCACGGACGCGACCCTGTTCGGACGGAAAATGAGTGACATCCGATGGGCCATTTACGCCCCAGATGGGGCAAGCGGCGACGCGATTGGCCTGAGCACCGCCGCCCGCGCAAGCCGCACCATGATCGCGGCGCAACGCCACCTGCCCGAGCGCGATGCGCTGATCCAATCAAACAGCCTGCTTTTGAACGCCAACCTTGCGGTGCATACGGGATCGGCGGTCGCCTTGCCCATGGTGGTGGGCGAACAATGGCCGGGCCTGACCCGCATTTCCGATCCGTTTTCTGACGATTTCGGAGAGCTCTGGATCGTCTGTCACAACGATATGCGCCGCAACGCCAAGGTCCGCGTGGTGTTCGACACCCTCATCGCCGCCGCGCAGACCGAAAAGCATCTGTTTCAAGGGGCGTAGACGCCGCAACACGTACAAGCCCAAAGCGCTCTCGCTCTTCTACGCCCCGCCCCACCGGTCTGGGTGGGCGCGCTCAAAGGCGGGGATTTTGGCCAACTCGGCCTCAATGGCGCGGATTTTGGGCATGGGCCCAAGGTCGATATCCCACCGGCGGGCATTATAGAGCTGTGGCATAAGACAGAGATCGGCCAGCGTGACCCGATCCCCGAAACAATAGCGCCCCTGCCCCAGCATCGCCTCAAACGCGGTCAAACCATGGGTCACGAATTCCTGCATCCAATCCTGCATCGACAGGGTGCCGCCCGAATGCCCCACGGCAAACCCCGCGACCCGCAAATTACAGACGGGATGGATTTCCATGGCAATCGCATAGGACAGGGCCCGCACCTGCGCACGTTCCACCGCCGAGGCAGGCAAAAGGCCAAGCGCGCGGGTCTCATCCAGATATTCCACGATGGCCAGAGATTGGGTCAGGCTGACCTCATCAATCTCTAGAACCGGCACCAGACCTTGGGGATTGCGCCTTAGATGCGCGTCGGCGCGGTTCGCCCCGTTGACCAGATCAATCGGCACGCAGTCCCAGTCCAGCGCGGCAAGGCCCAGCGCGATGCGCACGCGGTAACTGGCACTGGAGCGCCAATAATCATAGAGACGGAGGTCACTCATCCTCGTTCAAAAGCCTGTCGAGACCCGCCTCAAACCCGCTCATCGTTTCATCCAGTTGCGCCGCGATCTCTTGCTGAAAGGCGATTGCCAGAGGCAGGAGTTCGGCCATCAGCGCGCGCCCTTTGTCCGTCAGAGACAGATGCACAAGGCGGCGGTCGGTGTCGTTGACCGTCTTCTTGATATAGCCGTTTTCCTCAAGGCGAGAGGCCGCGCGACTGACCTTGGATTTCTCCATGGCCACACGTGCCTCGATGTCGCGCACCGAGACGGCGACATTGCCCGCCGCGCGCGACAGATGCACCAGAACCCGCCATTCGGGGATCGAGATGCCGAATTTGACCCGATACTGTTTCGCCAGTTGCTCGGACAGTTTTTGCGCCGCAACCGCCAGCCGATAGGGCGTGAACCCATCCAAATCAAAGTCGGGGACATGCGGCGTTTCGGTCATCAACTGGCAATCCTTTTCGCTGTTGTGCCTTGGTGACGCGCGACTGGCAAGGCGGCGATTTCGTTGCAGATACAATAATTGCCTTGACCTCATTGCAAATGCAACGAAAATAGATGCGGACTTGGAGGAGGACGAAATCATGCAACACGCTCTGCCCAACGGCATGGTGCGCGCCACCAATGCCAACGGGATTTCCGACGGCTATCTGCCCGGTTTCGGCAACGACTTTGAAACCGAGGCCCTGCCCGGTGCCCTGCCACAGGGTCAGAACAGCCCGCAGAAATGCGAATACGGCCTTTATGCCGAGCAACTGTCGGGAACCGCCTTTACCGCGCCCCGCGGCCAGAATGAGCGCACGTGGTGCTATCGCATCCGCCCGTCGGTCAAACACACGGGCCGGTTCACAAAGATCGACGTGCCATATTGGAAATCCGCGCCGAACGTGGATCCCGATGTGATCTCTCTGGGTCAATACCGGTGGAGCCCCGTTGAACACGCCGAGACGCCGATGACGTGGATCACGGGGATGCGCACCATGACCACGGCGGGCGACGTGAACACACAGGTCGGCATGGCGTCGCATGTCTATCTGGTGAACGCCTCGATGGAGGATGAATATTTCTATTCGGCAGACAGCGAATTGTTGGTCGTGCCGCAAGAGGGGCGTTTGCGCTTTTGCACCGAATTGGGCGTGATCGACGTTGAACCCAAGGAAATCGCGATCCTTCCGCGTGGCATGGTTTACCGTGTCGAGGTTCTAGAGGGTCCCTGTCGCGGCTTTGTTTGCGAAAACTACGGCCAAAAGTTCGACCTGCCCAGTCGTGGCCCCATCGGCGCGAACTGTCTGGCCAACCCGCGCGATTTCAAAACGCCCGTGGCCGCGTTTGAGGACCGCGATGCGAAATCCCGCGTGGTCATCAAATGGTGCGGCCAGTTCCATGAGACGTGGATCGACCACAGCCCGCTGGACGTCGTCGCATGGCACGGCAATTACTGCGCCTATAAATACGACCTGCGCACCTATAGCCCCGTGGGCGCGGTGTTGTTCGATCACCCCGATCCGTCGATTTTCACGGTTCTGACCGCGCCCTCGGGTCAAGAGGGCACCGCCAATATCGACTTTGTGCTGTTCCGCGAACGCTGGATGGTGGCCGAGCACACCTTCCGCCCGCCGTGGTATCACAAGAACATCATGTCCGAACTGATGGGCAATATTTACGGGGTTTATGACGCCAAGCCCGAAGGGTTCGTTCCGGGGGGCGTGTCGCTGCATAACATGATGCTGCCCCATGGGCCGGACCGCGATGCGTTCGAAAAGGGATCGACCGAGCCGATGACGCCGCACCTACAGGACAACACCATGTCCTTTATGTTCGAGACACGCTTTCCCCAGCATCTGACGGAATTCGCCGCGAAAGAGGCCCCGCTACAGGACAATTACATCGACTGCTGGGACAGTATCGAAAAGAAATTTGACGGAACGCCGGGAATTAAAGACTGATGACGATGACAAGCTGGGTGTCCTCCGCAAAGGGCGACACCGATTTTCCGATCCAGAACCTGCCCTATGGCGTTTTCGACGATGGCATGGGTGCGCGTATGGGCGTTGCGATCGGGGAGATGATCCTTGACGTGGCCAAGGTCGCGCATGGTCTGGACCCTGCCCTGTTTGCGGCCCCGTCGTGGAATGCGGTGATGGCGGCGGGACCGGACATTTGGTCCGCCCTGCGCGCACGCCTGACCGATCTCTTGTCCGATGAGGCGCATAAGGACGCGGTCGCGCCGCATCTGATCCCGCAGGCCGGTGTAACGATGCAGATGCCGTTCACGGTCGCCGAATACACGGATTTCTACGCGGCCAAGAACCACGCGATGAACGTCGGCACCATGTTCCGTGGACCGGAAAACGCCCTGCCCGCGAACTGGCTGTCGATCCCGATCGGCTATAACGGGCGGGCCTCGTCCGTTGTGGTATCGGGCACGCCAGTGCAGCGCCCGTGGGGTCAGATCAAAGGCCCCGACGATGACCTGCCGCGGTTTGACACCTCGAAACGCTTTGACCTTGAGCTAGAATTCGGCGCGATTGTGGGTACGCCGTCCAACGGGATGGTCTCGGTTGCCGAAGCGGACGAGATGATCTTTGGCTATGTGCTGTTGAACGACTGGTCCGCGCGCGACATTCAGGCGTGGGAATACCACCCCCTTGGCCCGTTCCAATCCAAGGCCACCGCAACCACGATCAGCCCGTGGATCGTCACCAAGGCCGCACTTGAACCGTTCCGCACCACGACGCCCGAACGCGAACGGCCCCTCTTGCCCTATCTGAACGAACCGGCGCCGATGCTCTATGACATCGCGCTTGAGGTCGCGTTGGCCCCCGAGGGCGGCGAAGAGACCGTGATCACGCGCACCAACTATAACCAGATGTATTATTCCGCCGCGCAACAGCTCTGTCATCACACGACGTCGGGCTGTGCCATGCGGGTGGGCGATTTGTTGGGCTCGGGCACGATTTCCGGCCCGACCAAGGACAGCCGCGGTTCACTGTTAGAGATCAGCTGGGGCGGCAAAGAGCCCCTGACGCTGACCACCGGCGAGACACGCACCTTTCTTGAGGACGGGGATACCCTGACCTTACGCGGGGCCGCCCAAGGGGACGGCTATCGCATCGGATTTGGCGAGTGCACAGGGCAAGTGATGCCCGCGCCCGCCCTGCCCGACTGGGCACAGTAATTAAAAGGAACACGGAAATGGCAAAAGCATTCGCGTCCCAAGGGGACATGGAAGAAAAGAAAATCAGCTTTACCCAGATCGGCGAGGGCCTTTATGCCTTTACCGCCGAGGGGGACCCGAACACCGGCGTGATCATCGGCGATGACAGCGTGATGATCGTCGAGGCACAGGCCACCCCGCGCCTTGCGCGTAAGGTGATCGAATGCGTGCGCTCGGTCACGGACAAACCGATCAGTCACGTCGTCCTGACCCATTATCACGCGGTGCGCGTTTTGGGGGCTTCGGCCTATGGCGCGCGGGAAATCATCATGTCCGACACCGCCGCCGCCATGGTCGAAGAGCGCGGCCAAGAGGATTGGGACAGCGAATTCGGTCGTTTCCCGCGCCTGTTTGAGGGGCATGAGGAAATCCCCGGCCTGACCCGCCCGACCACGACCTTTAGCGACAGCATGACCGTCTACCTTGGCAAGCGCCGCGTCGACATCATGAAACTGGGCCGTGCGCATACCGCCGGTGACGCGGTGATCTGGGTGCCGGACCAAGAGGTCATGTTCACCGGCGACATCGTTGAATACCACTCGGCCTGTTATTGCGGCGACGGGCATTTTGGCGACTGGGGGGAAACGCTGGCCAATATCGCGGCACTTGAACCCAAATCGATCGCGCCGGGTCGCGGTGACGCGCTGGTGGGCGAAGAGATGGTTGCCGCCGCCATCGCCAACACCGCCGATTTCGTCGAGAGCACCTATAAACCCGTGGCCCGCATCGTCGCGCGCGGCGGCACCCTGAAAGAGGCATGGGATGCGGTGCGCGCCGAGTGCGACCCGAAATTCGCCGATTACGCGATCTATGAACACTGTTTGCCGTTCAACGTCGCCCGCGCCTTTGATGAGGCCCGCGGCATCGACACGCCGCGCGTTTGGACGGCTGAGCGCGATCAGGACATGTGGGCCGCCCTACAGGGCTAGCCACAACAAAATCGATTGGGAGGAGGACCCGCCGTGTTTCAGGACCGTTACACGTTGGCTTTCAAGCTGTACCCCTATGCCAAGAGCGCGGATCAGGACGCGGACACCCCCGTCCGCCATCCCGTGGTCGTTGTTGGCGGCGGCCCGATAGGTCTGGCGACGGCGCTGGACCTCGGGCGGCAGGGCATTCCGGTGGTCCTACTCGACGATCACGAAGGGGTCGGCGTCGGCAGTCGCGCCATCTGTTTCTCCAAGCGCACGCTGGAAATCGCGGACCGCTACGGGTGCGGCGCGCCCATGCTGGACAAAGGCGTGGTCTGGAATGTGGGCAAGGTGTTTCACGACGACCGACAGGTCTATGACTTTAACCTCCTGCCCGAGGACGGCCACCGCAATCCGGCGTTTATCAACCTGCAACAGCCCTATTTCGAACGGTTCCTGTTCGAACAGATCGTGGCCGAGCAGGAAAACGGGGCGCCCATCGACATCCGTGGCAAGAACCGCGTCGATGCGATGACGGATCAGGGCGATCATGTCACCCTGAACATCACCACACCCGACGGTCCCTATACGATCACGGCGGATTGGCTGATTGCCTGCGACGGGGCCTCGTCGCCCCTGCGCGCGATGATGGGGCTGGATTTTGACGGGCGGGTGTTTCAGGACAGTTTCCTGATCGCCGACATCCGCATGACGTCCAAAAGCTTTCCGACCGAGCGCTGGTTCTGGTTTGAGCCGTGGTTCAAGTCCGGTGCCTCGACCCTGCTGCATAAACAGCCCGACGATGTGTGGCGCATCGATTTTCAAATCGGCTGGGACGTAGATCGCAAGGAAGAGTTGAAAGAGGACAACATCCGCGCGCGCATCGACGCGATGCTGGGCGATGATGTGGAATATGACATCGTCTGGTCCTCGATCTACACGTTCCAATGCCGCCGGATGAAAGAGTTCCGCCATGGCCGCGTGATCTTTGCCGGTGACGCCGCACATCAGGTGTCCCCCTTTGGCGCGCGGGGCGCGAATTCGGGGATGCAGGACGTGGATAACCTTGGCTGGAAACTGGGCCTTGTCCTGAACGGCACCGCACCCGAGACGTTGTTGGACAGCTATCACGAGGAACGGTCCTATGGCGCGGATGAGAACATCCTGAACTCGACCCGCTCAACCGATTTTATCACGCCCAAATCCAAGATCAGCCACATCTTCCGCAACGCGGTTCTGGATCTGGCCGAGCATCACGCCTTTGCCCGCCCGATCGTGAATTCGGGGCGTCTGTCCCTGCCCTGCACCTATGACGGGTTGTCGTTGAACGGCGCGGATGACCTGACGGGTGGCCCCGCCCGCACCCGCCCGGGCAGTCCCTGCCCCGATGCGCCGTTGGGCGATGGGTTCCTGCTGGATCACCTCGGGAACGACTTTGTCCTGTTGGCGATCAATGCCGACGTGCCGGCGCAGATCACCGAGGACGGCATCCCCATCCGTCGCGTCGCCCTTGCAACACCGGAGGACGCGACCGGCGCCTTGGCCGAACGCTATCTCGGTACGGCGACGGCTGCGGTTTACCTGATCCGGCCGGATCAACACGTCGTGGCGCGCTGGGATGGCTTTGACGAAACGGCGGTGCGGCGCGCCCTGCGCACAGCATGTGGAAAGGACTGATCCATGGCAGAGCTGAACCTCTCTCCGAACCTGACAGAACCCGATGAGTTCTACGCCGCCCTGATCGAATCCCACACCGGCCTGACCGAGGAGGAAAGCATGGCGCAGAACGCGCGCCTGATCCTGCTGCTCGCCAATCACATCGGGGATTGCGACACGCTAAAACAGGCGATCACCTTGGCCCGCGCGCAGGCGGACGAGGGCAGTTGATCAGGGAACCGCGCCCCGAACGCCCGATGCGCGACCGGTGGCCTAAATCCCCTTTTCCATACGCTCGCGGCGGGGAGAGCTTAGCTTCATCTCCGGCTCGCACAGGCGCTCCTTGGAGCCGGTCCACGCATAGGCCAACAGACAGGGCGTCAATTCCCCCGTGGTGATCCGATGCTCTAGCCCCGGTCGGTTCAGGATCAACGACCCCGGCGCATGGACCGCGGCGTCATTTTCCGACCACGCCCCCGCAACCGAGATATAGCTCTCTTCGATTTCGCGATGGCTGTGTTGGGGATAGGTCGTGCTGGGCGCGAACAAGACAAACCCCAGAACCAGCTTTTCAGACGGAACCGGCCCGCGCGGTCCAACAACCTCGCAATAGGCGTATTTCTTGATCAGGGCCTTTGGCACCTTTTCATAGCCGTATTCCCATGTGAGTTGATCCGTCACACGCGACAGGGCCTGCGACATCCCCTGCACCGCGCCACGTGCGCCAAGGTCCAGAGCACGGCCCAAATGGGTGGTCACAGGCTTTGGCTGTGGCGCGCGAGGGGTGATCGCGGGGTTGGCATAGATGATCGACGACAGGGCGTCGCGCACCCGTTTGCGATGCGCGCGGATCGGGCGACTGCCCCCCGCGGTGCCATGACGGTAGAGCGTATCGAATTCACGCAGCAGATAGAGCCAGTCGGGGCGATCATAGAGGCGGGTCTGCTCAAGAGGTTCGGACATCTGGTTCATTGCGATTTCACTCACACTGGATAGGGCGACAGGGGGCCGCCAGACCAAGGAGCATAGCAAAACGCGCGCCAACCGTCATCGCTGAAAACCGACATATCGGGCCACGACCGGCGGCGTCTGAACGCGGTTCGCGCAGCCCCTAGCCAGCGGCCTCTTGCGCGCGCGCATAGTCGTCCTCATAGCGCACGATGTCGTCCTCACCCACATAGGCGCCGGTCTGAACCTCGATCAGGACCATGGGCACCTTGCCGGGGTTTTCCATCCGGTGTTTTGAACCGAGAGGCACATAGATCGACTGGTTCTCGGCGACGAGGGACACCTTGTCCTCAACCGTAACCTTGGCGGTGCCTTCGACAACGATCCAGTGCTCGGAGCGGTGGAAATGGCTCTGCAGGCTCAGCGAGGCGCCGGGGTGGACGTGGATGCGTTTGACCTGAAACCGGTCCCCCACGATAAGGCTTTCGAACCAACCCCAAGGCCGGTGATCAATCGGAAAATGGGTCGCCTGAACCGCCTCTTTGGATTTGAGCGCACTGACCGCCAGTTTGACGTCCTGCGCGCGCGACATATCGGCGACCAGAACTGCGTCGTTCATGGCAATCGCCATCACGTTCTTCAGGCCGATCCCCACCAGTTCAAGCGCCCCGCTCTCTGAGCGTAACAGGCTGTTCTCGCACTCAATCGCGGTCGCCTCACCACTTGTGACCGTACCCATTGCGTCGGGCCCCGCCTCGCGCCAGACCGCGTCCCAGCCCCCAAGGTCCGACCATGCACCGCGAAAGGGTACGACGCTGAGGTTGCTGGCCTTTTCCATGACCGCGTAGTCGATTGAGATATCCGCCACTTCGGACCATGGCGCGGGTGCAAGTCGCAAAAACCCGAGGTCCGGTTGCGCCTCATCCACGGCCTTGGACACGGGGTCCATCAGGGCAGGCGCGTGGGTCGAAAACGCGTCGATAATGTCCTTGGCGCGGAACAGGAAAATGCCTGCGTTCCACATGAAATTCCCCGCCGCCAACATCTCTGTGGCGCGGGCAAGTTCGGGTTTTTCGACGAACCGGCGCAGGGCGACCGCATGGCCGTCTTCGTCTGGCACCGCGCTCAATTCCAGATAGCCATAAGCCGTTTCAGGATGTGTCGGCGCGATCCCAAAGGTCACCAATTGCCCGTCCTGCACGGCCTTAAGGCCCGCAGTGATCGCCGCATGAAAGGCCCCCTTATCAGGAATTAGATGATCAGACGGGGCAACCAGCATGGCCGCTTCGGGATCGGTCTTGGCCAGACAAAGAGCCGCCGCAAGAACCGCAGGGCCGGTATTGCGCCCCTCGGGCTCAATCACAACCGCGCCGGGATCAATGCCGATGGCGGCCAGTTGCTCGGTCACGATGAACCGGAAATCCGAGTTCGTCAGAACAATCGGCGCCGCAAAATCCGGATCATCCCCCGTCATTCGCAGGGCCGAGGATTGAAACAGGGTTTGCTTGCCCACCAACGGGACAAACTGCTTGGGATAGGATTTACGGCTCAGCGGCCAAAGCCGTGTCCCAGACCCGCCGCACAGGATCACCGGATGAATTTTCATGGGTTTGCGCCCCTCGTAATGCAAAGGCGAAAATCGAAAGAAATAAACATATCGGCCTCGCTTAACTTCAAAAAAATAAAAGAAAAAACGCACCTCTATGGGCGCTTTAAATTGTTAATTGCCCCACTCGTTCCCGCAACACGGCAAGACCGCAATCAAGCGCCTGCGCCACTTCTTCGCGCCCACCCGCCTCGACATAGAGACGGAGTTCCGGCGCATTCCCCGAGGGGCGCACATGAAACACGCGCCCGTCCCGCGTGCGCATTCTGACCCCGTCCGTCAGGTCGCAGCCGGCCTCTGTCGCCCCAAGATGCGCAAGGAAGGCCGCGCGCGCAGAGACGTCCGCGCCAAGCTCGGCCACCAGTGCGCGCATGGCCTCTTCGGGCAGGTCCTGCAGCCGATCCGCCGCGGTGAACCGCGCAGGTTCCTCTGCGACGCGGGCCGACACAGGCCCCGTACCGGCCGCGGCGAGGACGGCCAAAATCGGCAAAACGGCATCACGGGTCACAAGGGGCGCAATCCTGCCGCGCGGTCCCTCGGCGGCAAAGCCCAACAAAAACCCGCCATTCGCCTCATACCCACAGACCTTGCCGCCCGCCTGTTCCATCGCGGCGATAACATAGGGCGATCCAATGCGGGTGCGCATCACCTGCGCAAAGCCCTTTTCCATCACCGCACTGTTGGACGAAATCGGGGTCACAACCGTCTCGGCACCAAGGGCGTGCGACGTGATCTGGCCCAACACATCGCCCGGCACCACCTGCCCCGTTTCATCGGCCAATAGGGGGCGGTCCGCATCGCCATCGGTCGAGACAATCGCGTCCAGATCATGCGCGTGCGACCACGCCTTGAGCATCTCGCGTGTCTCGTCGCTGACCGCTTCGGTATCCACCGGAATAAACGTTTCAGACCGGCCCAGTTCAATGACCTCGGCCCCGCAGCCCTGCAAAATCGCCATCAACAGGTCCCGCCCGACGGAACTATGGGCGTAGAGCCCGATCCGCCGCCCCGTCAACGTCCCCGCATAGGCCGTCACATACCGCGTGATATACGCGGCCCCGACCCCCTCATTCTGCTGCACCGTGCCACGCGGCACCACCGGAACGGCTTGCCCCAGCGCGGCCGTGATTTGCATCTCGTCGGCTTTGGAAATTTCGCCGTGGCTTGTGTAGAATTTCAGGCCATTTCGGTCGGCCGGTATATGGCTACCGGTGATCATGATCGCCCCCGCATGTGCCGCATATGCGCCGAGGGCAAGGGCCGGTGTCGGCACGGCACCGGCGCGCACCACGTCAAGACCCGCGTCTAAGGCCGCGGCCTCAACCATCGCGGCGATGCTGGGCGACGACGGGCGCAGATCCTCGCCAATCCAGAGCGCGCCAGCCAGATCGCAGCTGGCAGCAAAGGCTTGGACATGGGCGGTTACGACATCCTCGGTCAACTCAACCACCAGCCCGCGCAAGCCGCTTGTCCCGAACCTAGGTGCCATTCAAATCTCGAAAATTATACATTTACGGCAAGGCCTTACGTTTTAAATCTAAAAAAAAATTTCAATTCAACCGCGCCACGCTCTGGCAAAAATACGCGTCACGCAGATGGGGGATGGATCAGAATGGTGAACCCCTCCTCCTCACTCGGGGGGACGAAATGTTTGGCAAATCGATGGAACATGTCGTCCGTGACCTGAAACGGGTGATCGCCCGATGCGTTGCGTGCATGCAGACGTTCCAGACAGACCGCATCCGGCGTCTCCAGAACGTGCATGATGTGATCGGCGCCCGTCTCTTCGATCAGACCACGCATCCACCTGCGGCTGTCGATCGTGTTGGCCTGAAAATCCAGAACCACGGTCACGCCCGCATCCAACAGCGCCACAAGATGCGGCCCCATGGCCGCGCGCAGACGCCCCGAATAGTGCAGGAAATCCGCCCCCGTCCGCATCTGATCGCCAAACAGGGGGTGCAGCCATTCATCCTCAACCACCAGAACCGCGCCATGTTCTGCCACCAAGTGCGCAGCCAGCGTCGATTTCCCCGACGCGATCTTGCCACAGAGCATATGCAACGTGCCGCGTTTTACAGACATCCGATCCCCGCTGTATCTTCGCCGCGCCCCGAAAGGTGCAATCGACGCCAATCACTATGATCAAAGATTGACTCACCTTACACAGATTGCAACCTATAGGCGTAGATTGTGAGGTTAAGGAAATTCGAATGCGCTTGTTGTTTACTCTTCCCGCTGTGGGTTTGCTTGCGGGATGTCTCAACACCGGACTGAGCGATCAACAAGAAACCGATCTGGTCGACCTTTGCCTGATCTTGGAGGAAGTAACCGGGCAATATTGGATCGACCACAGCGTTCCAACCTCAAGCGATCCGGACCTTCAAATCCCAAGCGTCCGCCCCATTACCCAACTTGGCGGCACCCAACGCGGCGCGGGCAAGATCAACGCCTGTATCGAACGTCAAATCGTGGCCGGTACGACGGAGTTCTTGCCTTGATAAATCCTGACTAACCGGTCAAAAAGAACGCAGTTCAAATTGTTCTGTGTATTTCTATGTCTGACCCCACAATTGCGGCCGGGTTTGCGGCGGCATTTTTCGACTATGCCATTGAAAAAGGGGCCCCGCGCGATGTCCTGCTGTCGGCCTCGGGCCTGACGCCCGAGGACCTTGGCGATCAGGACAACCGCATACCCGTCACCGCCTATCAAACCCTGATCGGCGCGGGGATTGCGGCCACGGGGGACACGGCCCTGTTGTTGCGCCACACGCTGGACACGAAACTGGAGATGATCAGCGTCGTCGGCCAGATCGTGCACAGCTCGGCCTCGCTGCCCCATTCGATTGAACAGCTGAACCGCTATCTGCACCTGATGGCAGAGAGCGAGGCGATGGCGGGTCGCGACCGGTTCGAGTTGCTGCAACAGGATGGGCAGGTCTGGATCGTGGATCATCTGCCTATCACCGGCCCCGACTATATCGGGATTGAGGCGTCTTTCGCGCGGTTCATCAGTGAATTCCGCCGCTCCTTCCCCGGTCAGGTGTTCGGGATCGAGATGCAGGTCACTTATCCCGCCCCGCCCCATGTCGACGAATACCCCGACCTGTTCCAACTGCCCGTGACGTTCAACGCCACCCGCAATGCCCTGCGCATTGATCCCGTCTGGATCAGCGTGGATACGGAATTCGAACCGGGCAACGAATATGTCTTTGGGGTGTTTACCCGTCACGCGGATGAGTTGTTAACCAAACTCGGGCGCAGCGACAGTATCCGCGCGCGGATTGAGGCCCTGATCCTGCCCGACCTGCATCAGGGGTCCCTGTCGATGGACAAGGTCGCCCGTGATCTGGGGATGAGCCGCCAGACCCTCTATCGTCGCCTCAAGGACGAGGGCGCGACATTCGCCGAAATCCACGACGACCTGCGCCACAAGATGGCGTTGGACTATCTGACCGCGCGCAAGGTCACGGTGAACGAGGCGGCCTATCTCTTGGGCTTTTCCGAGGCCTCGTCGTTCGTGCGCGCCTTTAAACGCTGGACCGGCCAGAGCCCCAGCGCCTTTCGCGACGGCGCGCGGTAACGAAAACGGCCGCAGGTTTCATTTGGCACCAGATGTCAATTCAATGAAACCTGCGGTCATCCCGATCCGCGCCGCCACTGTCTATGTCCCTGTGCAAGAACAACACGCACAAAGGACTATAGATATGAAACATTCCGCATTTGCCCTGATCGCCTCTGCCGCTCTGCTGGCTGCCTGTGCCGACAGCGGCGCCAACTACACCCCGATCGTGGACGGCACCAAGAACGCGACCTTTAACAGCGACCTCAGCGCCTGCCGCACCCTTGCCAAGCACGAACTGGCCAATGGCGATGCGGCCATGGGCGGGGCTATCGTCGGCGCGGGTGCCGGCGCGGTTCTGGGCGGTCTGGATGAGGATACCACCGCCGGTGCGGGGGCGCTGGTCGGCGCGCTGACCGGTGCGATTGCCGGTTCGGTCGAGAACCAAGAGGCGCAACAGGCCGTCGTCATCAAATGCATGCAAGGTCGCGGCCACGCCGTGGTCGGCTAACCCATCTGCCAAAGGACACGTCATGACCGACATCCTGACCTACCGCCGCCACCGGTTCGACGCGCTCTATTCGCTGTTGACCGGCGAAGGCGCGGGCATCCGCCCTCACCATCCCCACGCCGAGGGCCGCCTGCGTCCGTCCACATTTGCGCCTGCCGCATTTGTGTTCAAATATCGGACCTAGGAACGAGGTGCCCCCATGTCCCATGCCCAATACGCCCTGATCTACGCGACCCTATGCGGCCTGCCTGTCATCATGCACATCGGGTTGATCGCGGGGCGGGCATGGGGCCGGTACACGATGGGCGGGCGGTATCCCGGCCGTCTGCCCGCACGGTTGCGCGTCGCCTCTGGCGCGCAGGCCGCAGTGTTGATCGCGATGGCGGCGGTTGTGCTGGACCGTGGCGGGGTCATTGCCCTGCCCCTGCCCGCGCCCGCGTTCTGGGTCGTCTTGGCCCTGACCATCGTGACCAACATCTTGAACATCATCACCCCGTCCGCGCCGGAACGCCGCCTATGGGGTCCCGTCACGACGGGGATGAGCGCGGCGATCCTCGCCCTCACCCTGCTCTGACCCGCGAAAGGAGCCGCCATGAACACCGTCTTTATCGCCGGAGCCACGGGCTATCTGGGCCGTCACCTCTGCGCGGAATACAGCCGCCGTGGATGGTACGTCACCGCGCTTGTGCGTGATAGATCCCGCGCGCGCGATCTGGCCGCCGACAGTCTGGTTGAGGCACAGGCGACCGATCCCAGCACCCTGCGCGGGGTGATGGCGGGCGTGGACCTGGTGGTCTCGGCCCTTGGGATCACGAAACAGAACGACGGCCTGACCTATCGCGATGTCGATTATCAGGCGAACCTGAACCTGCTGCATGAGGCCCTGCGCGCCCATGTGCCCCAATTCGCCTATGCCCATGTCCTGAACGCCGCCGCCATGCGCGACGTGCCTTTGGTCGGTGCGAAATGCGATTTTGTGGACGCCCTTCTGGCCGCCGATATCGCGCATACCGTCATGGCCCCGTCGGGGTATTTTTCCGATATGGGCGATTTCCTGAGCATGGCGCGCGGAGGGCGGGTCTGGCTGTTCGGGGACGGGCAGAACCGGATCAACCCGATCCACGGCGCGGACCTTGCCGCCGCCACCGTCGACGCGACCGCGGCCCGTCGCCCATGGGTCGACATCGGCGGGCCGGACGTGTTTACCCATAACGAATTGGCCGCCTTGGCCTTTGATGTTTTGGGACGTCCGGCACGAGTGACACACTTGCCGGACACGGTCCGGCGCGGCGCGATCCAGATGCTGCGCCTTGGCATCCCGCGCCAGATCGCAGGCCCCGCGCAGTTCTTTCTGACGGCCATGGGCATGGACATGATAGGCGAATGCCATGGGAACCACCGGCTACGGGATCACTTTCAAAACGCCACGTAGATCATTTACTTTATTGGAAATTATTCAAATGACGCTCTCTCGCGCGGGTGGCATATCCGCCCTCATTTGCGCCCTGACATATGTGATCGGAATGGCGGTTTTGCTGGTGATCCTTGTGCCCTTGGGCTATCTAGACACGCCGGTGGGCGAATTGCCGTTGGCGGTCCAAACCGTGCCCGGCGTTATGATTGCGTGGAACACGGTGATCTATATCGTGAACGCCTTGGCCCTGATCGTATTGGTCACCGCCCTATCTGCGCAGATGCGCACGGGCGCGCCCGCGATGGCCGCCGTGGCGCAGGGCGCGGGCCTGATCTGGGCCGCGCTGGTCCTTGGGGCGGGGATGATCGCCAACGTGGCCGTGGAGTTGGCGACCGCCCACCCCGACACCGCCGCGCCTCTGTGGCATGCGCTGCACGCGGTTGAGCTTGGCCTAGGCGGAGGGAACGAAATCGCGGGCGGATTTTGGATCACTGTGGTTAGCCTTGGCGCAGGACATTTCGGGCGCGGCATCCGCTTGGTCGGTGCCTTTACGGGACTATCCGGCGTCGCAACGATCGTCCCCGCCGTGGGCGATCCGGCGGGCGCAGTCTTTGGCGTTGGGGCAATCCTGTGGTTCTTTTTGATCGCGGCCCGCCTATGGCGCGATGCACCCATCAGTGCATCGATCAAATAGCCTCTCAAAACCCAGAGCGCGTTACCGAAATTGAAATACTCAACCCTCGATTGCATCTCGAAAACAGGACGACGGCGCGACACATCGCGAAAATTCACACATCCAGCCGCGCTCTAGAAATCGGCGTTCGTGGTCAGAGCATACTCGCCACCCGCTGGCAGATACGCGGTGATCCAGCCCATGAAGACATCGTTAAAAACGGTCAGCAACGGCACGCGGTCGACTTGATCACGCATCCACGTGATCACCGTCCCCGACCCACGCGTACCCAGATCGGGATAGACATAGGCGCAGCCCAGATAGGACCCGTGACCATCGCGGATCACCCACGCAAACGAGCGCGAGGAGGTGAATTCACGCTCATGCCACGCCAGATCAATTGCGTTTTCCGACAGGGTCAACCCAACCGGCCAATCATCCCCGAATAGCCCCTTCAAAACGGCACTCGATCCCGTCACGACCGCGAAATCCTCATCCACGACGGACGGGTCCAGCGGGGTCAGATGAAAGGTCCCCAAGACCGCCGAACGCGGCGGTCTTGAGGTCGCAAAATCGGGATGCGGATCCACGGGTTATTCCCCGGGCATCTTGGCTTCGCGCTTGAACGGGTTCTCTTCTGGAACCGCATAGTCAGGGGTGAACAGGCCCTTATCCCGCGCCTCGGCCATATAGCGGAAGGCGTGCAACGACATGCGCATCAGGTGATCACCGGCCTTGGTCGGCGGGTATTTTTCAATCGCCTCAGGGGTGCGGAATTTCTCAAGCGGCTCAATAATCGCGTGATAATCCAACCCGAAAAACAGCGGGGCCGAATAGCGCTCTTTCCCAATGTTAACAACGCGGTGCTGGGTAGACTTAAAGCGACCACCGGACCACGTTTCGAACACGTCCCCGATGTTCACCACGAAACATCCCTCCAGCGGCGGGGCCTCGATCCAGACGTCTTCGGCGTTCATCACCTGCAACCCCGGACCGCCCTGCAACAGGATGGTAAAGCATTCGAAATCGGAGTGCGCGTCGATGCCGACGACCTCATCCGACTTGGGCATGTCATTCTCGATATAGCGCAATAGGCGCAACTGAGACGTCGGGCAGGTGATGTGCTGGGTCAGTTCCTCGGTCGGGACACCCAGTTCCAGCGCCAGCGCATCCAGCATCCGCAGACCGAGATTAAACACCGCGTCGTAATAGGTCGACACCGTGTCCTTCCACCCCGGAATGTCGGGCCAGACATTGGGCCCCGTCATGCGCCAGCCGGCAAGGTAATCGGGATGGTCGGCGGGGGCCTCATAGGACATATCCCACGCCTCATTAAAGTTGATCTTCTTGGGGAACTTGGTGCCGTTTTCCTCAAACGGAACATAGCCGCGATGGTTCGTCGTGAACCCGCACCAGTTCTTCATCTTGATACTGCGGGGTTGCTCGTGGAACTGCTTGGAAGCTGCGAACAGCGCGTCAATCAGGTCCTGTGGAATGCCATGGTTGCGGATGTAAAAGAACCCCGAGGTGCGCGCAGCCGCGCCCAGTTCGGACGCCACGCGCGCCTTGTCCTCATCCGATCCGGTAAACAGTCCGGACAAATCGATAACCGGTAGGGTGGCCTCTTCGACCGACAGGGCCGTTTGCGAGGGCGAGTCGCCGTGCAGCATGTCACTTCTCCTTTAGGTTGCACGTGAATCCTGCCCAGCGACAGCCCCCAAGTCACGCACGGGATGAAAAAGGGCGCATGGTCCGACCTAGGTGATTGAATTTTAATCATCTGATCAGGGCAGTGCCTTTTATTCCGTCCACCGGCGGAACTGGGATTTGACCAAACGGCCCAATGGTCGGGACGCTGGTCACATAACACCAACAACCGAACATACGACCGACTATGGGAGATCGTCACATGTCCACACTCACCCGACGCAGCCTACTGAAATCCGCCACCGGCATCGCGGGCCTTGGCCTAGGGGCAAGCGTCATCGGCACCCCGTTGATCGCCCAGACCCGCAGCCTGAAAATCGGTTCGTACGGCGGCTATTTCGAGGACAGCTTCAAGACCCACATCTACCCCGCCTTTACCGAGGCCACGGGGATCGCGGTCGAAAGCGTGACCCAGCCGAACTCGTCCGACTGGCTGATCACCATGCAACAGGCGACCGCCGCCGGGTCCGTGCCCGCCGACATTTCCCTTTACGCGCGTGACACCATGATCAAGGCCAGCCGCATCGGCGGCCTGATTGCGCCGCTGGACCTGACCAAAATGCCCGCCACATCGAACCTCGACGAATATTTCGTTTTCCAGGGGGCCGAGGGTCCGCTTGGCGTTGGGGCCATGTCGTGGTTCACCTCGATGGTCATCAACCCCGATGAGGTCGAGCCCCCCGCCTCGTGGGCGGAATTCTGGGACACGGACAAGTTCGAGGCCAGCCTCGGCATCGCCCAGCGCTTTAACGCCCAATTCCTCGACATCACCGCCGCGACCTTCTTTGACGGCGAAGAGACGTTCAAAACCAAAGAGGGCATTCTGGCGATCATCGACAAGGTGGCCGAGTTGAAACCCAACGTCGCCCTGTGGTGGTCCGCCGAAAGCCAGATGGAACAGGCGATGAAAAACGGCGACGTGATCGGCGGTCAGTATTACCTTGATGTGTCGAACCTGATGGCGGCCGACGGTTTCCCGATCAAGCCGATCTTCCCCAAAGAGGGCAACCCGCAGGATTACGGGTCGTGGTGCCTGTCGTCGCTGTCCGAAAAGGGCGATGAGGCGGCCGAGTTCATGAACTTTACCTCTGATCCGGCCATTCAGGCCCTGATGTCGCGCATGATCGGCACCGCGCCTTTGGTCGACAAATCCAAGACCGACCTGACGGACGATGAATTCGCCTTTGTGTCGGGCACGCCCGCGATCAAACCCGCCTATGAGGCCTATCTGGATAACGAGACCTTTATCCAAGAGAACTGGAACAAGATGCTGGCAGGTGGGGCATAAGCCTCGTGGCCGGTCTACACCTAGAGGCCATCAGCAAAACCTTTGGCACCCAGACCGCGGTTGAGCGGATGGACCTAAGCTTTGGTGATGGCGAACTGACGGCCCTTTTGGGGCCGTCAGGATGCGGCAAGACAACCCTGTTGCGGATGATTGCGGGGCTGGAGACGCCATCGACGGGGCGCATCATGCTGGGCGACACGGACGTGACCGCCCAGCCCGCGCACAAGCGCAAATTCGGCATGGTGTTTCAGAACTTTGCCCTGTTTCCGCATCTGAATGTGCGCGAAAACGTGGGCTATGCCCTGACCATTGCGGGCGTGTCGAAATCCGAGGCGGGCACGCGCGCGGACCGTCTGTTGGACCTTGTGCAACTGACCGGATTTGCCGACCGGCGCATCGGGCAACTGTCCGGCGGTCAACGTCAGCGCGTCGCCATCGCCCGCGCCCTTGCGCAGGAACCGGATATCTTTCTGTTGGACGAACCGATGTCCGCGCTGGACGCCAAGCTGCGCGAAGAGATGCAGGTCGAACTGCGCCTGCTGCAACAACGCCTTGGCATCACCACCATCGTCGTGACCCATGACCAGCGTGAGGCGATGACCATGGCCGATCAGATCGTGGTCATGTCCAAGGGTCGTCTGGAACAGGTCGCCCCGCCCGATCAGATTTACAACGCCCCCGCCAACAGCTTTGTGGCCGAATTCATCGGCAAGGCCAATTTCCTGCGTGGTACGGTGCGCGATGCGGGTGTTGTGATCGGCGACAGCTATCTGCCGATTTCGCCCCCGCCTCGGTTCATCAACGGATCACCGGTTCAGGTCGTCTGCCGCCCCGAACAGATCACCCTGACCGACGCAGGCCCCCTGATGGGCGAGGTCGTCTTTGTCCGCGATCTGGGGGCCAGCCGCGAAATCCACCTGACCACGCCGATTGGCACTCTGGTGGCCGAACTGGCCGCGACCATGGCCCCGACCACCCTGAAAAAGGGCGACCGCGTGGGCGTGCATCTACCGGTTGCGGCGTTGCACCTGTTTCCCGATGGCGCCGCGCCCGACCAGACCGCGATGGCCGCCGAATGACGACGATAGACGACACCGCCTTTGCCGCCCCACCCGCGCGCAGCCGCCCGAACTGGGCCAGCGGCACGAACCTGATCCTGATGGCCATCGGGGCCGTTTTGATCGTGTTCTGCATCGTGCCCTTCGGGTTGGTCATCGCGATTTCCTTTGGCCAAAAGATCGAGGGCGCGGCGTGGGAATGGGCGTTTACGTTCGAGAATTACCAACGGTTTTTTGTCGGCGCGGAATGGCCCGATACGGTGACGTTTCTGTATCTGCAACGCCTTGGCTATGCCCTGTGGTATGCGGTGATCGCGTCGGTTCTGGCGGTGGCGACTGCGCTACCCTTTACCTATCTGATGACCCGCCTATCGCGCGCGGCGCAGGCGCGATGGCTGGTGTTTCTGCTGGCCTCGCTGTCCCTGTCCGAAGTGTTCATCGTCATGGGCTGGGACATCCTGTTGTCCAACCGCTCGGGCCTGCCCGCGTTGTTCAAGGCGACGGGCCTGACAGATTGGCTTAAGGACGTGGGGTGGTTTGACGTGTTGCGCGAATGGGGCCTTGCGAACCCGCGCAACGTCAAATTCAAACCGTCGCAATTCGCCACGATCCTAACCATGTCCTATCTGGTCTGGCCCTATGCGGTGATCCTGCTTTATCCCGCACTATCGCGGCTGGACACGTCGCTGATCGAGGCCGCCCGCACCATGGGCGCACGGCCCTTTACGGTGGCGCGCACGGTGATCCTGCCCTCGGTGCGCCTGCCGGTGATCGGGTCGACCTTTTTGTTGTTCGTGTTTCTGTTGGGCACCTATGTGGCGATCACGGTCTTTGCCAATCCCGCCCAGCACACCACGGCCGTTTCCATCTATGAGAGCGTCCGCGGCGCGTCCCTGAACGCACCCTTTGGCGCGACGCAGGCGGTGATCCTGTTGATCACGGCGGCGGTGTTCCTTGGGCTTGGTCAGGCGCTGAACCGCGCCTCAGGGGGGGCACGGTGATGTTGCGGATCGCGGGACATCTGTTCATGGCCCTGTCGGCGGTTGTGCTGGCCCTGCCGATTGTTGTGGTGGCGGCATCCGCGTTGAACAGCGGGCGCACGATGCTGTTCCCGCCCGAGGACCCGACGCTGGACCGGTTCTGGGAGTTCTTTGTGACCGAAACCGTCTGGACCACGGCCTTGCTGAACTCGATGATCATCGCGGTGGGCGCGGCGGTTCTGGCGGTGGTTCTGGCGTGGCCCTTGGCCTACGTCCTGTGGTCCTCGGGGTCCAAGGCGTCCAAGACCCTTGCCGCGCTGGGGTCCATGCCCTTTGCCCTGCCGCCCATCGTGTTTGGCGTCGGCCTTGGGTTTTTCTGGGCGTTCCTCGGCGCGCTTGGCACCATTGCGGCGGGGATCATCAGCCACGGCATCCTGTTTCTGGCCCTGCCATTGGTGACGATTTCCATCGGCCTTCAATCCATCGACCGCGCCAATATCGAGGCCGCCGCGACCATGGGCGCGACCGAGGCGATGATCTTTCGCACCGTGATCCTGCCCCAGACCTTGCCCTATACGATCTCGGGGTTCTTTTTCGCGCTGGTGCTGTCGTTCAACGAATTCATCGTGATGTTCTTCGTCTCAGCCTCGGCCTATGCGACGGTCACGCTGCAAATCTTCAACTCGCTGCGCAACGGCTATACGCCCACCATGGCCGTTGGCGCGATCACGTTCATCACAGTCTCTGTTCTGGTGTTTTCGGCGGTGGCCCGTTGGGGTGACCTGCCGCGCCTGATGGGGGCGGATCAATCCAAAACCTAAGGAGCACCCCCATGGCACGCCAACCCACTCTTGTCGGTCAACCGGTTCTGATGGTCATCGACATCCAGAAATCCGCCTTTATGGAGCACAAGGCCGGCATCCCCTGTATGCCCAAATACCGCGAGAACATGGAGCGCGCCCGCACCGTCATCGACGCCGCCCATGACGCGGGCATTCCGGTGATCTTTTTTCAGGAAATCCATCGCCGTAATCAGGTGGATTATGGACGCGAACTGGACGGGAGCGAGGACATCCATTGTATGGAAGGCGAACCGGGCACGCCCGTCGCCGCCGAGGAAATGGACATGCGCGACACGGATTATTTCGTGCACAAGCGCCGCTATTCCTGTTTCTTCGGGACCGAGACCGAAATCCTGCTCAAGGGGCTCAAGGCGCAGACGCTGATCCTGATCGGGGGGATGACGGATGTCTGTGTGCATTACACCTTCGCCGACGGGCATCAGCACGATTACTATTGCCGTGTGATTGGCGATTGCGTTGGCGGCACCTCGCCCGAGGCGCATCAGGCGTCCCTGAACGCGATGGAATATCTGCAAGAGGGCGCCGTCCTAAGCGCATCTGACATCATCGCCGAATTGCAATCGACCAAAATGGCCGCCGAGTGAGCAACATGATCACCGCATCCGACCTGCGCGGACATTGGCGGCGCGACTGGATCAAGACGCCCGATCGGTTCGATGACACCACCCGTGTGCATTGGCTACAGGGCGACGGGATCTATGCCGATATCCGCGTGCCGTTGCACCGTCCCCAAATGGACGATGCGACCTGTCTGGCCGACCTACCCTCGCCCGTTCTGGCCGATCTGATGCAGGCCGAGGGGTTCGCGGGCGACATCACCGTTGTCGACGGCGTCTGCACGTGGGCGCGTCATATCAACCTGCACGGCCTGCCCGCGCCGGTGGATGCGGGCGCGATGTGGTTTCAGGACGATGGCGCGTTGATTGAGGACGGGGTGCATACCACCTATCGCGAACGCTGGCACGGGGTGGCGACACCGCCGCTGAACGCCCTGTCGGTTGAGGTCGACGGGTTGCGCATCATCACCGTCTGGAACGCGCATGTGTTTCTGGTGGCCAGCGGCCCGCTTCGCCACGCCGCCGACCCGCACCTGATCGACGTGCTGCGCGCGGGCACCGACGATCCCGCCACCCGCGCCGCCGGTTTCGCCGCGCAATATACGCTTGGCACATGGCAGGACGGGGTGGGCATGGCGACCCTGTCGACCAACCCGTTTGCCGAAGGTACCCCCGCCCTGCGCCACGCGTCAAATGGTCTGATCTGGACGCGCACCGGATTTGACGGCACGCGCACCGACATCCCCCTGCCCGCCCCGCTACAGGAGCTTTCCGCATGACCCTACCCGTCGCTGAGCACTGGTTCACCGCCACCAAGATCGACGCCGACACCACCCTAATCCTAGAGCCGCATATCCACGTTCTGGAACAGGCCAATATGTTTCTGGTTGAGGGCACGGAAAAGGACATGATCCTAGACACCGGCATGGGCGTGATCCCGTTCAAACCCTATCTGGACAGCCTGCGCAAAGACCCGTCCAAGCCGATCATCTGTGTCTCGTCCCACACCCATATCGACCACATCGGCGCGGTTCATGAATTCGACATCCGCCTTGTTCACCCCGCCGAAGCCGATGAGATGGCCGCGCCGTCGGGCCTGACAACACTGTTTCGCCGCGACATGCCCGAGACCCTGTTGCAGACGTTTCTGGACGCGGGCTATCCCCCGATTGGCGAACTGTTGATCGAGGCCCTGCCGTTCGCGGGCTATGACCCCGAGACCTATCGCCTACAGGGTGCGCCAGCGACCGGACTGTTGAACCACGGGGATACGGTCGATCTGGGCAATCACGTCTATGAGGTGCTGCACCTGCCGGGCCATTCACCGGGTGGGATCGGGCTATTTGAACGGGAAACTGGCGTCCTGTTCGGGGCCGATGCGATCTATGACGGTCCCCTGATTTTTGAAGGTCCGGGGATGAGCGTCAGGGACTACCGCGCCACTTTTGACCTGCTGAAAACCCTGCCTGTCACCATCGTGCACGGCGGCCACGACCCCAGCTTTGACCGCGCGCGGATGCTAGAGATCATCGCCCACTATGAGTGTCTTTGGGATCAGCAAGACCGCGCAGATCAACGCCAATCGGGGTAAGGTCCACCCGCGCCTTGCCAAACCATCAGAGATGACGCCAAATGACGTTAAAACGTCAAAGGTATCACCATGGCAAACCGCCCGACCATCAAAGACGTCGCCCGCGCCGCAGGGGTCAGCGTGACAACCGTCGACCGCGCGATAAACGGTCGCCTGACGGTGCGCGAAGAGACCTTGCGCAAGATTGCCGAGGCCGCCCACCGCGTCGGCTATCACGGCAAGGGCGTTCTCAACCACAAGCTGGACGCCTCCGTCCCGAAACGGCGCTTGGGTCTGGTGCTGGTCAAACGGCGACAAGAGTTCTACCGCAATTTCGCGCGTGAGATCGAATTGGCCATGGCCGCACGCCGTGACTTTCGCGGCGAGGTGGTGATCCGGTTCGCGGCCTCACAATCACCCGACGATTTCGCGCAGGAAATCCGGACGATGGGGGCCGAGGTCGACGCGCTGGCCTGTGTGGCGGTGAACCACCGCAAAGTGGATGAGGCCGTGAGCGAATTGCAAGACAACGGCGTGCCGGTGTTCGCCCTGTTGAACGACACGGCACAAGGTATCCGCAAAACCTATTTGGGCCTTAATAATATGAAGGTCGGGCGCAGTGCCGCGTGGTTCATGACCCGCATTTCCCGCACGCCGGGCAAGTTGGCGGTGTTCGTTGGCGGCAACCGGTGGCACGGGCATGACCTGCGTGAGGTGGGGTTTCGCTCCTTCATCCGCGCCGAGGCACCGGCGTTTACGGTGCTGGACACTTTGGTCAATCTGGAAACGCGCCAAGTGACCTATGAGGCGACGCTGGACCTGTTGACGCGGCACAGCGATCTGGCGGGGATTTACGTTGCGGGCGGCGGGATGGAGGGCGGGATCGCCGCCCTACGCGAGGCGCGCCCGCCTAACAAGGTCACCCTGATCGTGAACGAACTGACCGATGAAAGCCGCGCCGCGCTGGCCGATGGCTATGTGCAGATGGTGAATTCCACCCCCCTGCCCGAACTGTGCCGCGACTTGGTCGAGACGCTGGCCGCGGCCCTGTCCAAGGATGGCCTTTCAGACGCGGGACAGCGGTTTCTGGACCCCAAGGTCTATCTGCCCGAGATGCTTTGATGACGTTTTACCGTCATTTTGCACCCACAGAAAAACGTCATAATTGACGCGAAACGCCTGCGGTCAAATTGACCCGCACGGGTCTATGCGCGCATCGTCTGGCCGACACATGGCCCCGAAGGCGCGGGCGACGGGGAGCATGATGAAAAAAGCGTTGAACCAGATGACCACCCCGCACCTCAGCTTTGCGGCGTTTCTGGACCTTGCGCGCGCCTTGGGCTGTGTCGGGGTTGAGGCACGCAATGACATGGATGCGTTGGGGCGTCCGTTGTTCGACGGGATGGACCCTGCCGAGGCCGGTCAGATGGTCCGCGATCACGGCCTGCGCCTTGTCGGCCTGTCACAGATCTATCCGTTCAACGTGTGGGACGCGGCGCGCAAGGATGAGGTCGCCGCCCTGATCGCCACGGCCAAGGCCGCAGGGGCCGAAACCATCAGTCTGATCCCCCGCAACGACGGCACCGGCGCGGGCAATGGCGAACGTCAGGCCAACCTGCGCATCGCCCTCAAGGACATCTACCCCATGCTGGTCGCGGCGGATATGGTCGCGCTGGTCGAACCGCTGGGCTTTGGCCGCTCGTCACTGCGCTCCAAGCAAGAGCTGGTCGACACGATTGTGGCCCTCGACATCGCGGATCGGGTCAAGCTGGTCCATGACACGTTCCATCACGCGCTGGCCGGTGGCGAGGATTTTTACCCCGCGCATACCGGCATCGTGCATATCTCGGCGGTGATCGACCCGTCGCTGACCCTTGACGAAATGCACGACGAACACCGCGTTCTGGTGGGGCCCGACGATCGCCTTGGCACGGTTGACCAGATCGCCGCACTGCGGGCCGCGGGCTATGACGGGCCGGTGTCCTATGAATGCTTTTCGCCCGAGACACAGGCCCTGCGCGACCCGCTACACGACATCGGCGCGTCCTTTGCCTACATTGAGGCGCAAATCGAGGCATATGTTTAACCCATGACAACCATTCCCCATCACGACACATCGGCCCTGATCATTGGCGGCACCGAAGGTTTGGGCGCAGCGATTGCCGAGCACCTGATCGCGGGCGGCTGTACCCGCATGGTCATTGCCGGTCGCGATAGCGTCAAGGGCGAGGCCGCCGCCGCCAAACTGGGCGCGACCTTTATGCCGGTCGATCTGGCCGACACCGAGGCGGTGGTCGCGCTGGTCGATGCGGCAGACGCGCATTTGGGCGGGTTGAACGCCTTGGCCGTGGCGGGCGCCACGACCGAGCGGGGTTCGATCCTGAACACCACGCCCGAGAGCTTTGATCGGGTGTTCACGATCAACACGCGCTCCCCCTATTTCGCGCTGCAACGGTTTGCGCAGAACGCCGTGGCGGCGGGACGGCCCGCGTCGGTGGTCAATATCCTGACCGTGTCGGCCTATGTCGGGCAGAGCTTTCTGTCCCCCTATGCCGCGTCCAAGGCCGCGCTGACCAACATCACGCGCAACGCCGCGCAGGCCCTGCGCAGTGACCATATCCGCGTGAACGGGATCAACTGCGGCTGGATGGACACGCCAGGTGAGGACCGCGTGCAACGCGCCTATCACGGGGCGGGCGACGATTGGCTGGCCCTTGCCGAGGCGGATCAGCCCATGGGCACCCTTGTAAAACCGGACAGCGTGGCGCGCCAAGCGTCGCTGATGCTGTCGCCTGTGTCGGGCGTGATGACGGGGGCGATCGTCGATTTCGATCAGCACGTCATCGGCGCCCTTCCCGAATGATTGGAGAGACGATGAAGCTAGGACTGGTTGGATATGGCCTTGGGGGGCGAGTGTTTCACGCGCCGTTCATCGAGGCCGCCGAGGGGGTCGAACTGGTGGGCGTCGTGGCGCGTTCGCCGGACAAGATCGCGGAACTTGCGCGCGATCTGCCCGGTGTCGCGGTGTACCCCAGCCTGAGCGACATGATCGCGGCGGGCGGCATTGACATGGTGACCATCACCACCCCGCCCGAGACGCATAAACCGCTGGTGCTTGAGGCGATTGCCGCCGGTCTGCATGTGGTCTGTGACAAACCGTTTGCGCCGAACCTGGCGGACTCGCTGGACATGGTTGCGGCGGCCAAGGCCAAGGGCGTCTTGCTCAACGTGTTTCATAACCGTCGCTGGGACACCGATTTCCAAACGTTGAAAACCGTGATCGACGACGGCCACCTCGGCAAGGTCCAGCGCGCCTATAACCGCATGGACCTGAACGAACCCGACACCGTTGCCACGGGCCCCGGGGGCGGATTGCTGCGCGATTTGGGCAGTCACGTCCTTGATCAGATGCTGCTCTTGTTTGGCCCTGCCGTCGCGGTGGACGCGCAGATGGAATACATTGACCTGCCCGCCGGTCGCACGGATGCAAGCTTTGCCGTTCATATCCAACACGCATCGGGCACGCATTCCTATTCCTCGGCGTCCAAGATCAATTTCTGCGAGGGCCGCGAATTCCGCATTTACGGCGAAACGGGAACATATGTGGCTAATGGCACCGACGTTCAGACGCGCCGGATCTTTAACGGCGACCGCCCCAAGGATGATCCCGACGGATGGGCCGTGGAACCCGAATATGCATGGGGCAAGCTGCACACAAAGGACGGCGCGGTGACGATCCCCTCGGTGAAATCCAACATCTCGGACCTCTACACGGCCTTTGCCGCCGCCGCACGTTCGGGCGGCATCGGCCCCGTCCCGACCATCGGCGCCCTGCACACGATGCGGGTTCTGGACGCCGCACGCGAGGCCGCTGAAACCGGTCACACCGTTGATATCACAGACTAACACGGGCCCCGCCCGCCTATCCAAGAGACCCAGACCATGATCCAATTCGGCACCAACCCCATCGCATGGGCCAATGACGACGACCAAACCATCGGGGCCGATATCCCGACCGCGCGCATTCTTGATGAGGCCGGTCGCCAGATCGGGTTCGACGGGATTGAGAACGGCCACCGCTGGCCCGAAGACCCTGTTGAACTGCGCGAGATGCTGGGCAGTTATGGCCTTGCCTTTATCTCGGGGTGGTACTCGACCGAACTTTTGACCCGCTCGGTCGAGGACGAGATCAAGGCGTTCCAACCCCATCTGGCCAAGCTGCGCGAAAACGGCTGTAAGGTCTGTGTGACCTGCGAAACCTCGAACGCGATCCATTCGATGACGGACGTGCCGGTCAACGACAAGCCGTCCCTGTCGCCCGAAGGCATGGCCGAATTCGGCGCCAAGATCGAAGAATTCGCCGCCTATATGGCGTCCCAAGGCATCCATTTGGCCTATCACCACCACATGGGCACGATTGTCGAAAGCCCCGAGGAAATCGACGCCTTTATGACGGCGACGGGTCCGGCGACCAAGCTGCTGTTTGATGCGGGGCATTGTGTCTTTGGCGGTGGCGATCCGGCGGCGGTTCTGGCGCGTCATATCGACCGCGTTGTCCATTTCCACGCCAAAAACGTGCGCCCCGACGTGGCCAAGCGTGTGCGGGATGAGCGTCTGTCGTTCATCCAGGGCGTTCTGGCCGGTGCCTTTACCGTGCCCGGTGACCAAGAGGGGGCCGTGGATTTCGCGCCCCTGCTGAAACAACTGGCCGAGCACGGCTATGATGGTTGGATCGTTATTGAGGCCGAGCAAGATCCTGACGTGCGCAACCCGTTGCTCTATCAGACGCTTGGCCTTGCCACGTTGAAACGTCTGGCCCGCGAGGTCGGCCTGATCTAGACCACGCCGCCGGCGGTGCCAGCATTGCGCCGCCGGTCATCCGGTGATCATGCTGACCCCGATCACGGCCACCGCCAACAACCACACAGACAACCCGCCCATCACGGCAAATGTCGGCCCGCAGGTGCGCAACAGTTTTCGCGGCGCACTGCCAAGGCCAAGGGCCGCAACCGCCGTGATCAGCAACGCGCCGGACACCGTGCGCGTCGTGTCGGTCAGGACGCTCGGCAGGGCCACGAACTGGTTCACCAGCATCAGCACCACAAACGCCACCACAAACCACGGCAGATGGATGCGCCGCCCCGTCCCCGCCGCGCCGCCCGTGGGCACCATCAACAAGACCAAGGGCAACATCGACACCCGCGCCATTTTCGACAGGGTCGCGGTTTCGCCCGCCTCTTCGGAGACGGAAAAGCCCGCCCCGATCACTTGGGCCACGTCATGGATGGACGCGCCAAGGATCAGCCCCTCCCGCGTATGATCAAACCCCATCGCCCCAAGGATCAGCGGATAGAAAATCATCGCAATCGTCGACAGGGCCGTGGCGGACATGATGACGACCAATGTGTGGTCCTCCTTGCCCTTAAAGCTGCGCGTGACCGAGGCAAGGGCCAGAGCCGCCGAGGCCCCGCAAATCGCGACGGCCCCTGCGGCGATCACCGCCCGCGACCCGCCCCAGCCCATGGCGCGCCCGATCAACACGCCGATCAGAATGGTCGATCCACTGCCCAGAACCAGCACGACCAACACCCCCGCACCCAGATCGGCCAGCACGTCAAACGACACCCGCAGCCCCATCAGGGCGACGCCCAGTTTCAGGCCCGTGGACGCCATCACGCGGACCCCTTGGGCGATGCGATCGTCCTCGGTTAGGAACGACATCGCCATCCCTAGCAACAGCGCGAACAACATCACCGGTGCCTGATAGCGCGCCCCAATCGCATAGGCGGCCAGACTGACCACCACCGCGACCGCGATGCCCGGCGCATAGGGATCAACCCGTTCGCGCAGACGGCGGGCCGTTGGGGGCACGTCGGCGGGTGTCATTCCTCGAGGCTTTCCAGATTGCGGATGACGATTTCGGTGCGGGTGATTTCTAGAACCCCCGCCGACTTCAACTTATCCAGCGACTGTGTCACCCATTGCCGCGTGGCCCCGACCATGGCGGCGATCTGTTCATAGGTCAGGCTGCGGTCGATGACGATCGTGTCGCCCTCTTCGCGGCCATGGGCGTCGGCCAGAATGACCAGCAATTGGCGCAACCGTTCGGACACTGTCCGCGTGCCCAGCATCTGGATCAGCGCGCTATAGCTTTTGCCCTTGGCGACCAGCCCGTCGATCACGGCCAGGGCAACCTCGGGCACCTGTTGGACCAGCGCGCGCAGGCTACTGCCAGACAGAAACAACATCTGGCAATCCTCCAGCGCATCGCCCGACCAGACATGCCGCCCCTTGCCAAAGACCTCGGGACCGCCGACGAAGTGACCTTGGCTCCAATAGGCGAGCGTGATTTCGCGTCCCGACGGGCCGGTGTAAAAGGTGCGCACGCGCCCCTCTTCGATGATCCAGACACCGGTATGCGCGGCCCCTTGGTGAAAGATGCTCTCGCCCTTGGAAAAGGTGCAGCGTTTGCCGTGTTTGCGCACGGTCTTGCGGTCCTCGTCCGACAGCGCGGCCAGAAACCCCGCGCCCTCGTTCAGTTCAAGGAAATATTCGGACAGGTAGATCGCGCCGGGGCCGTCGAAATGCAGGTCGCTGTCGGTCATGATGGTCATTGTCGGGGCACCGTGGAAAGATAGGCGGCAATCGCCGCGATTTCATCGTCTTGGTCGGGCATCAGGGCGGCGTGGGGCAGGATGCTGGCGGGGCTTTCGCGCTCCCCGGCGCGGAAATCGCGCATCTGTTTTTCAAGGTATCCGGCGTGCTGGGACGTCAGGTGGGGCACGCCCAGATAATCCGCCGTGTCGTCATGACAGGTGCCACAGCCACGCGCGTCAAACGCGGCCTGACCGGCGGCGATGTCGCCCTCAGGGTCTGCGGGATCTGGCGGGTCTTGGGTGGAGAACCATTCGACCACGACGGGGATTTCCTCGGGCAAGAGTTCAGACACAATCGCCACCATCTGCCCCCCGTCATTATGGCGCGCACCGGCCAGAAAGGCGCGGATTTGCGCGTCTATATAGGTCGGGTCCTGACCCGCGAGGTTGGGGAATTTCGCATTGGCCGAGACGCCGAACAACCCGTGACACAGGGCGCAGCGTTCATAGGGCGGATAGGCGGTCGCGTCGAAATCGGCCCGCGCCGCGACGCCGGTTGCGGCCCATAGGGCCAAAGTGATCAGGCCGGCCCTAGGACCCATAGCCCAGCCGTTTCACCGGAGCAGTGACCTCGACCGTCTCGCCATTGGCGAATTGCAGGGTCAGGGCGACCTCTGCCCCCTCGGACAGGGGCGCGGCGGGATGCATCAGCATGATGTGCATGCCGCCCTGTTCAAAGGTCACAGTTTGCCCTGCGTCGATCTCTAGCCCGTGCAGCACCGACATGGTGGCCACGCCGTTCTTGTCCTCGGAGCTGTGCAGATGCGCCATGGCATAGCCCGCGGCCTGAACACCAATCAAGGTGCGGCTGCCCTGCCCCGTGTTGTGCAGCGTCAGATAGGCCGCATGCGTCATCACACCCGGCGGGGCCAAGGGCACGACGGCCTCTGTCGCGGTGATGTCTTGGGCCCAAAGGGCGGCGGGAAAACAGGCGGCCACAAGGCCCATCAGAACAGGTTTCATCACGATGCCTCACGCCGGTATTGGATTTGCAGCTGGGTCAAGAATTCAGCGGTCAGACCGGGATCGAACGGCGGCTGTAGCTTGGCCCGCAGGGTGCCATCGGGCGCGATCACGGAGACGGATGAGCTGTGCTGTACCTCATAGTATCCATCCTCATCAGGGGCCATCAGGCGATAGAAACTGTCTGTCGCCTCAATCAAGGCGTCGATGTCGGTGCGGTCGCCGGTAAAGCTCTGGAAATCGGGGTGAAAGAACTTGGCATAGGTGCCGATCAATTCGGCGTCGCGGTCGGGGTCGACGGACAGGAACACCACCTTGGGCACGTTATCGGGGCGCACCCGCAGACCCATTTCGGCGATCGTGGCCTCAAGGTTGCCCATGGTAAACGGGCACACATCGGGGCAGGACAAAAAGCCGAACATCACGATGGTCCATTGATCCTGAAGCGTGCCCGCGTTGAACGTCTCGCCAATCCCGTTTTCAAACGCAAAAGCGGGCAGTTCGACCGGTTCATCCAGTTTCACCCCCTGAACCTGCGCGGTGACGGGGGCGGCGGCAATCATCCAGAGCAGAAAGGCGACAAGCTGTTTCATGTGTTCTGGTTCTCGAATGCTTTGCGGCTTTCGGCCTTGATGATGTCGAGGCAAAATTGGCGCGCTTTGACGTATTCGGGAGTGGAGGCCATGTCGGTCGACCGCGGACGGGGCAGATCGATGCGCACGTCCTCAATGATGCGACCGGGGGCGGCGGACATGATCAGAACGCGGTCGGCAAGGAACACCGCCTCATCCACGTCATGGGTCACAAAGACAACTGTCGTGCCGAACTTGCGCCAGATCTCCAGCAGGCTTTCCTGCATCATCAGACGGGTTTGGGCGTCCAGCGCACCAAACGGTTCATCCATCAGCAAAACCGACGGGTAATTGGCCAGCGCGCGGGCAATCCCCACCCGTTGCTGCATCCCGCCCGACAGTTCCGCCGGATAGCGATCCCCGAATTTCTTGAGCCCCACCAGTTCCAGAAACGTGTTGGCGATAGAGCCGGATTCCGTGCGGCTGTGCCCCGCCATCTTGGGGCCAAAGGCGACGTTTTCATAAACCGTCTTCCACGGCAGCAGCGAGTACTGCTGAAACACCATACCACGGTCTGGGCCAGGTTTCTGAACGGTGTCGCCGTCCACCGTCACCGCGCCCTCGGACGGTTTGACATATCCCGCAATGGCGTTCAGTAGGGTCGATTTCCCGCATCCCGACGGGCCAAGGATGCAGACGAATTCGCCCGCCTCAATCGTGACCTCGGTCTTGTCCACCGCCAGATGCGTGTCCGCGCCCTTGCCGAACCGGATGACCACATCGTTGACGTCAATCCGGCCCTTGCCTTTGCCGGTGTCCTTGGTCGGGGATTTGAATTTTAGAACATCAAGCATTGCTGAGCGCTCCTTTGGGTTCGGCGGTCTGACGCGCGCGGCGCCATGCGAGGGTGAAAATCATCGCCACCAACAGGGCAAAACCGAAAATGGAAAACACGGGGCCAACCCGCTCAAGCGCAAGCGAGGACGACACCCCAAGGCCCAACATCGCCAGACCGACAACCCATGTCGGCGTGGCGCAGCAGACGACCCAGCTCATCGTGGCGTTGGTCATGGCGATCAACAGCGCGCCCAATCCCGTGGCCGCGCGCATGGACCCCGATGCGGTGCGCGAACAGGTGTCCCCGCGCATCAACCCCAGACACAGGGCCATCATCGCCCCAAGGACAAACAGCACGAACAGCCGCGACGGGATGACATTCAGCGACCATTCCGAAATGCCTGCGCCGTAGTCATAGTTCATATGCCCCACTTCCAGCAGCCACTCTTCCCAGATGATCGGGCCCATGTCAGACAAGGACGGGGTGGAGCGGATGATGTGGATCACATTCCCGAACCAGTCATAGCCGGTCACGTAATTCGGCAGGGCCTGAAACCGGACGATCAGCGCGACCAGCATGAACAGTTGAAACAGGGCCGCGACCAGAACACCGTTCAGGATCATCCGTGGCCAGTTCTGGCGGATCTCCGCCCCAATGACGCCCAGCCCCCCCATCACCGTGTCCTCTTTTGCCACGCCAGCATCGGGCGGGTCATTAGACGCACGGCGGCGGTTGATCCGGTGCCAAGGAACCCGATCACCAACATGCCGACAACGATGTCCTGATAGTTGATCAGGCTATAAGCATCCCACGTGAAATAGCCGATCCCGTATTGGCCCGAGATGATTTCCCCCGCCAAGAGCGAGAACCAGCTGACCCCCATCCCGATGGCCAGACCTGCGGCGATGGACGGCAATGCGGCGGGAATAACGACCTGTGTGAACACGGCCGTACGCGACGCCCCAAGGGACTGTGCGGCGCGCACCAGAACCTCGGGCGTTTGTTGCACCCCGTGCAGCGTGTTCAAAACGATGGGAAACAGCGCGCCCAGAAAGGTGATGTAGATGATCGAGCTTTCCTCGGTCGGCCACATCAGAATGGCCAACGGGATCCACGCAACCGCCGGAATGGGGCGCACGACCTCGATATAGGGCATGATAAACGCCCGCGCGATTTTGGACCGCCCCATCATCAAACCGATCCCGATGCCCAGCGCCGTCGCGATGGAAAAACTGATCAGGATACGGCGCATCGAAACGCCGATGTGGGTCCAGAAAATGCTGGTCTGGATATGACCGATAAAGGCCATGAACACCTTGGCAGGCGACGGGACGTTTTCGAAATTGATAAAGAAATTCAGATTGATCGCGGTCACGATATGCCACAGCAAAACCCCGATCCCCAGCGACGCCGCAACGATCCCCAGATGTCCCCAATCCAAGGCCCGTAGGTGCGACGCCAGCGTCGGGCGCGGCGGCGGTGTCATCGGGGGGCGCGGGGCCTCAGGCGCGGCTTTGGCGGCCTTGGGCGCAGGCGCGGCGGGTTTCACGGCGGTAGACATGGCGTGCCTCATCTTGGCTGGCGTGAACCGGGGCGCGGGTTGCGCGCGCCCCGGAGATTGGCATCAGAGAGGGTGATCAGCCTTCGACGACAAAGTCGGCGATCGCTTCGTCAAAGGTGATGACCGAACCGCCATTGGCTGCGGCATAGGCCTCGGCCTCGCCCTTGCGCAGGAAGGTGGCGTAGTCTTCGCCCGCTTTGACCCAGAACGCGGTCTTGCCGAACAGTTTCAGACCGGTTTCGATGTCATAGACATAGGTGGCGTTCAGTTTCGCACCGGTGCCCTGCATCGCCGCAACGGCGGTCAGGAATTCGGGCATCGAGGGGTACGAGCTTACGCCATCACGCGCATGCCAGATTTCCATCGGCAGACCGGCGTTGGCCGTGGCGGGATCGACGATGGATGCCTTATCGGCCTCATAGTCCAGCCCCATGTCGGCATAGGCGGTTTTGATATAGTCCTCGGTGATCCATGCGTCGAAATCCAGCGGCGGGATCGCCTTTTCCTTGACCAGAACGCCGTGGTTGAACTTGAGCGCGTCAACCCAAGTGTCCTTGATCGTCGGTTCCAGGGTCAGGTGACCGCCCTTGGAGAAATAAAGATACAGAACCTCTTTTTCCACGCCGGTCCAGCCTTCCATCTCGGTCACGGCGCGCATCGGGTCCTCACGGATCCAATCACCGGCCTCGATCACGGCCTTCAGGAAGGCGTTGACCACCTCGGGGTATTCTTCGGCAAAGTCCTGGCGGACCACAACGCCGTGCAGGTACGGAACGCCGGTTTCCGAGCCGTCATAGATTTTGCGGCCCGTGCCACGGAATTCCATGATTTCCGACCAAGGGCAGAAATCCGAGTGCGCGTCGATCTTACCTGCCGCGATATTGGCGGCACCCACGGCGGGGCTTTGGTTTTTCAGGGCGTATTCGGCGGTCGGGATATTGTTGTCCTGCATCGCCTTCAGCAGCATCCCCCATGCGGCCGAGCCGACGGGCGTGGACACGTCTTTGCCCTTGAGCTGATCAATCGAATAGATGTCGCTGTCGACCGGAACAACAATCGCGTTGCCCGAGCCCTTTAGGTTATAGCCCGTGCCCGCGACATAGATCGAACGCAGGCTGTCGGTTTCCTGAAACTTGGCGCCGTTCACGATCAGCGGGTAATCCCCCATTACCCCGATGTTCAACTTGTTCGCCAGCATCTGGTTGGTGATCGGACCGCCCGAGCTGTAGTCGGCCCAGACAACGTCATATTCGGCATCCGCGTATTTGCCTTCGGTCGGCAGATACTTTTCCAGAAGACCCAGTTCCTTGATCACGATACCTGCGGTGTAGGTGTCGGTGCACATGGACTGGTGTCCTACGGCGACGGTGATTTTTTCTGCGAACGCCGCAGAGGCCAGCGGCATCAGCGCGCTTGCCAGTACGGCGGTTTTTAGTAGTTGCTTCATAGCTCTTCTCCTGTCGGTTCGGGCGATTAGCTGTGTGACCCAAAGACAGTATCCCGCCTGAAATCCGCCCCTGTAAAAGGTCGCGACACATGAAAAGGTGCAGATTCTCGACATGCGTAAAATTTGCGCGGCTTTCGGGGGGATTGGGTAAGTCCGCGCCATGATCCAGATCAAAAACCACCCGAATCATCTTATTTTTTATTATTTATTTTCAATGACTTATGTGAATTTTTCTGGACGCAAAATTGTCCCCCCGGCGAAATCCCAGGGAGACAATTCAAACTTTGTCACGGCCGGTTGAACGGCGTTCAGGCGGCGATACGGTCCATCGCCCAGCGCACGTTTTTACGCACATCAGGGTCGGTATCGTCGGCGTATTTTTCGAGGAACGGCAGCGTCTCTTTGACGGCCAGTTCGCCCAGAACGGCGGCACATTCCTTGCGCAGGTTGGGCACAGGAATATCCATCATTGGCGCGATTTGCAGCGCCGCCTCGGTCGCGCCAAGCTTGCCCAGCGAGCGGACAGATTTCAGGCGCACCTGCCAGAAATCATCGTCCAGAACTGCGCGCAATGCGGGGATGCTGGAGGCATCACCGGACTTGGCAAGGGTCTCGGCCCCCGCCTCACGCACCATCCATTCGGGGTCTTTCAACGCGGCCATCAGGGCCGTGCGTGCCGCATCCGATTTGGAAAAGCCCAGCGCGGCCACGGCGGTGCGCCGCACCTGTGTGTCGGGATCGGTCGCGGCCTGTTGCAAGGCGTCCAAAGACGTCTCATCCTGAAGCCAGCCGATGACGCCAACCGCCTGCATCCGCACGGCGGGGGCCGAATGCGACAGGGCCGCGATTGCGGGCTCCATCGCCTCGGGGCGGCGCAGTTCCTTGATCCCCGCCAAGAGCGCGGTCAGACGGATTTCGTCCTGATCGCCCAGATGGGGCAGGATCGCGTCGCCCGCTTCGGGCAGTTTCAACTCGGTCAGACTGATCGCTGCGGCCTCAATCACGGCCATATCGGTATCAGACAACGCCTGAACCAGCGCGGCCGCCGTTTCCGGACCGTCAAAATCGGTCAGGGCCTGTGCCGCCTGTTTGCGCACGCCTGCGTCGGGGTCCGCAATGGCGCGGGCCAGATAGGGGATCGCGGCGGGATCGGCGCTATCGGCCAGATCAATCACCGCCATGATGCGGGCACCAGCAGAGGGATCATCCAACCCCTCGGCCAGATCCGCGATGTCGTCGAATTCTTCGAAAAGCGCACTCATGCTGGCCTCACTTCAACAGATAGGGCAGATTGACGGTGACAGCGCCAGTGGGGCAGTCGGCCTCACACGGCATGCAATACCAGCATTCGTCGTATTTCATATACGCGGTTTTACTACCGTCGGCGGCCTCGGCGATGCGCAGGACGTCCAAGGGACAAACATCGACGCAGACGGTACAGCCCTTGTCGGCGATGCACAGGTCATCGTTGACGGTGACGGGGACAGATGTGGCGGTTTGGGCCAAAGGCATTTTGCGGCTCCGTTCTTATTCTGCTGCGACCGAGGGTTCGACGCGCTGTTTGTAATAGGCGTCCTTTTCGTCCTCGGCGATTTCGACGACATAGGGTTTCACGTCCTGTTTGCGGTGGGCGGGCTTGCCGTCCTCGCCTTTGGTCAGGATCGTGTGGCAGAACCAGTTCTCGTCGTCGCGTTCGTATTCGACGCGGTTGTGGTAGAGGCCCCAGCGGCTCTCGGTCCGGTAAAGGGACGCGGCGGCGGCCATGTCGGCGCAATCAAGGATGGTCGAGGCCTCAAGCGCGCGCATCAATTCGTGGCTGTCGCGGACATACATGCCCTGCTCCATGTCTTCGCGGACCTCTTCAAACCGTTTCTGGGCCAGCTCCATTTTGGCGGTGACCTTGGGCGGCTGCAGATAGTCGTTCACCAACCGGCGGGTTTTGTATTCGATCTGGTTGGGCGGAATGCCGTCGTCGCGCTTGGTCGGGGCCATGACGCGGGTGCGTTCGGCGTCGACCGTGCCCATGTCGAAATCGGCGAAATCCACATCCGCGATAAAATCGGCGGCGTCCATGCCCGCAAAGGCCCCGTTGGTAAAGGCGCCCAGCATATAGTTATGCGGCACGTTCGCCATGTCGCCCGCCGCATAGAGGCCCGGAATGGTGGTGCGCGCATGTTCGTCGACGAACACCCCGCTGGCCGAGTGGCCCGAGCAGAACCCGATTTCCGAGATATGCATCTCGATCATCTGCTTGCGGTAATCGGTGCCGCGACCGGCGTGGAAATGGCCACGGGTCGGACGTTCAACGATGTGCAAAACGCGTTCGATCTCGGCGACGGTTTCTTCGGCAAGGTGGTTCAGTTTGAGGTAAACCGGCCCTTTGCCGCCCTGCAATTCGTCATAGAATTCCTGCATCATCTGACCCGACCAATAGTCGCATTCGATGAACCGCTCGCCCTTGGCATTGGCGGTATAGCCGCCCATGGGACCGGCCACATAGGCACAGGCGGGACCGTTATAGTCCTTGATTAGCGGGTTGATCTGATAGCATTCGAGGTTCGCAAGACCCGCGCCTGCGTGATAGGCCATCGCATAGCCTTCGCCCGAGTTCGAGGCGTTCTCATAGGTGCCGTAGAGATAGCCGCTGGTCGGTAGGCCCAGACGCCCCGCCGCCCCAAGACCCATGATTACGGCCTTGGCGCGCACGACCAGAAACTCGGCGGTGCGGGTGTTGACGCAAATCGCGCCCGCGACACGGCCCTCACCGGTCAACAGGCGGGTCGCCATATACCGGTTGATGATATTGATGCGCGCCTTGCGCAACTGGCGATACAGCGCCTTTTTCACCGTGTCGCCGTTGGGCATCGGCAAAACATAGGTCCCGATGTGGTGGACCTTTTTGACGTCATATTCGCCGTTCTGGTCCTTTTGGAACCGGATGCCGAAATCGTCCAACTCGCGAATGATGCCATAGCATTCCTCGGCATAACGCAGGACGGCCGCCTGATCGCAGATGCCGTCGTTGGCGATGGTGATTTCCTTGGTGTATTGCTCGGGCGTGGCATAGCCCGGAATGACCGAGTTGTTCAGTCCGTCCATCCCCATCGAGATCGCACCGGACCGTTTGACGTTGGCCTTGTCCAACAAAACGACATTGGCCTTGGGGTTCTTTTTCTTGGCCTTCAGCGCGGCCATGGGGCCCGCGGTTCCCCCACCGATCACAAGGATATCGCAATCGATCTGTGTCAAACCGTCTAATATTTCGTCCATCGCTCGACTCCCATCTGGCTGCTGAATCTCAGTCTGTGCTGCGGCGCAGCAGACCAATGTCAATTAATTGTCGTGGCTCTCAGAAAGTTCGCGTAGATAGGGAAACGGGTAGATCGCCCTATCGTTGCCGTCCGAGAATTGGATGTTCACGCCGTTCGACCCGACCTGCACCAAGGCGGTGATCATCAGGTCTGCGGCGACGTCCACATCGCCCGTCGTGGCCCTTTGATACACAGACCCCGCATCGCGCGCGGCACGGCGCAACGTGGCCGCCGACAGCGTGCTCTGACCCCCATCGGACCATTCTACGGTCAGGTGGGCCTGTGCGGTGTCGGTCGAAAGGGCGGTGATCATGGCGGGCTCCGTTGGTTGCTGGGGCGATCCAACCAAGGGGGCGAAAAAGCCGATAGCAATTAATTGACGGACAGGGCGCGCTGCGCTGCGGCAAGCAGACAGAAACGCGAACAAGGAGCCCTTTATGACCTATGTTGTCACCGAGAACTGTATCGCCTGCAAATACACCGATTGTGTGGATGTCTGCCCCGTGGATTGCTTTTACGAAGGCGAGAACATGTTGGTGATCCACCCCGATGAATGCATCGATTGCGGCGTGTGCGAACCCGAATGCCCCGCCGATGCAATCCGCGCGGACACCGAGGACAACATGCAGGAATGGGTCGAATTCAATCGTAAATATTCCGAAGTTTGGCCGGTGATTCTGTCGGCCAAGGCCCCCCTGCCCGAGGCGGATGAGATGGACGGCAAGGCGGACAAACTGACCACCGCCTTTTCCGAATCCCCCGCCATCCAAGCGGCCTGAGGCGGAGCGCGACCATGACAGCCACCGCCAAAATCATGCCCGACGCCCAGACCGTCACCACGGTCAAACATTGGACCGACAGCCTGTTTTCCTTCCGCGTAACGCGCCCGCAATCCTTGCGGTTCCGGTCGGGGGAATTCGTGATGATCGGATTGCTCAAGGAGGACGGCAAACCCCTGTTGCGCGCCTATTCGATCGCCAGCCCGTCGTGGGACGATGAGTTGGAGTTCTATTCGATCAAGGTGCAGGACGGCCCCCTGACCTCGCGCCTGCAAAAGATTACGGCGGGCGATCAGATCATCCTGCGCCCCAAACCGGTGGGGACGCTGGTTCTGGATGCGCTCTTGCCCGGAAAACGGTTGTGGATGATCTGCACGGGTACGGGCATTGCGCCCTTTGCCGCGTTGTTGCGCGATCCCGAAACATGGGAGGCCTATGATCAGGTCATCGTCGCGCACACCTGCCGGACGAAGGATGAACTGCAATACGGGGCCGAAATCGTCGCCGCCCTGCCCGACGATCCGCTGATCGGAGAGCTGGTTGGGGATAAGCTCCACTATTACCCGACCACGACCCGTGACCCCTCGCCGATTGAGGGCCGGATTAGCGATCACATCCGCGACGGGCGCGTGTTTGACGCCCTTGGCCTGCCGGTGTGGAACGCGGATGAGGACCGTGTGATGGTCTGCGGGAACATGGCCCTGAACAAGGACATCATGTCCCTGTGCGCCGATCACGGACTGCAAGAGGGCGCGAATTCCGACCCCAAGCATTTCGTCGTCGAAAAGGCGTTTATTGACTAAGCCACAGCTCGGCCAGTTCAGCGATATCGGACTGGCCGAACCGCACGCTGGTCGGGGTGATGAACGCGGGCGTGCCAAGCACCTGCAGGGCAATCGCCACATCGCGGTTATAGTCGATCCGCGCGGTGATTTCGGGCGCGTCCATCATCGCCGAAACCGCGTCATAATCCACATCCGCCGCCTTGGCGACCCGCGCAAAGACACCACCGTTCAACGCGCCTTTTACCTGCCACAACTGATCATGCACCCGTTCATAGGCCGCATCGCCGGCCACCATCCGCGTGGCCAGCGCAAAGCGCGCGGCGCGCTCAGACCCCGGCGACAGGATCGGCAAATGGCGCATCTCGATCCGCAAATCCGGCTGTTCTGCGACCAACGCCTTTAGGCCCGGATGCATCGCCTTGCACGGCGCGCATTTGTAATCGAAAAATTCAACCACACGCACCCGCGCATCCGGCGCGCCCATGCCGTGAACGGGGGGATCGGTGAACAGGTCGGGAAAGCCCGCGATGGTGCCCGCGACCGCCGCTTCGGCCTCTTTCGCGGCCAGCCGTTCAAGCGCCTCAAGGATGATTTCGGGGTTGTTCAGGATATAGTCGCGCACGCGGGCGTCGAACTCATCCACCTCGGCTGCCGCGCCGGTCGCAAACCCGATGGCGGCCACTGCCGCGCCGATCCAATGTCGCATGATATTCATCCCCGCGTTGCCTGCCCCAATCAAACAGCGCGCGGTTCGCGCGGCACAAGCCACCGCCCCGCGCCGATCATCACGCTCGCTTGAGATGCGCAAAATTCCGGCATTTTCCCCGCAGATGCCGGTTTCGCGGACATTGACCCGTCGCGGGGGGCCGCTAGGCTGCGGCCATTGAACCAAGGGATTTGAGGAGGTCAGACATGGAAGACATAACAGGCAGATGCGAATGCGGCAAGGTGCGGTTTTCCGTCAACGGCGCGCGCGACACGGTCACCGTTTGCCATTGCAGCCAATGCCGCCGCAACAGCGGCCACCTCTGGGCCTCAACCCACGCACCGTTTGACGCGGTGACGTTTGAAACGGATGAAGGCCTGACGTGGTTCGCCTCCTCGGCATGGGCCAAGCGCGGGTTCTGCAGCGGCTGTGGAAGCACCCTGTTCTACCGCCTGAACGACGAAGACGGGATCGCCATCGCCGCTGGCTGTATCGACGATGCCAGCGCCCTGAAGGTCAGCAAACATATCTTTGTCGGCTCCAAGGGCCCCTATTACGAGATCGCCGACGGCCTGCCCCAAATCGAGACGTATTAAGGGGCGAACCGATTCTCAGGCGCGGGGTGATTGCCCCGCGCCATCGCACAACCACAGGGCATGGGGGACGGCACCGCCCCCGTTTGATGCGAATAAAAACACCGTCATCCCCGCGCTGCGCCGTTTCGGAACAACGTCCCACATATTCACAAAACGCAAAACGTCTATTGGACCGCGCCGCATATGGGGCGAATTGCGGTTTACCGGCGATCACGCCTGCGTGAGGTCACGATCTTGATCCAAATCCGTCCGGTCCCCAAAACAGGGTCAAACGGATTAAGGATATTCACATGTTTGAATCTTTCGGCTTTGAAAACCTGACCGCGCCACAGGCGGCGGTGTGGTTTGGTGCCCTTTTGGGCCTCGCATTCGGTGTTCTGGCGGAACTCAGCCGGTTTTGCTTTCGCCAATCGGTGATCGGCATGGGCGAAACGCGCAGCAACGCGCGCGGCACGTGGGCCATCGCCTTGGCCGTGGCAATCATCGGCACACAGGCCGCCGTCTGGGCCGGTCTGGTGGATTTCGGCGATCATCGCCTGCTGACGGCCGATATTCCGGTGGTGTCCCTGATCGTGGGCGGCGTGTTGTTCGGGGTTGGCATGGTTCTGACCCGCGGCTGTGCCTCGCGCCTGTTGGTGCTGGGGGCAAGCGGCAACCTGCGCGCCCTGATCGTCATGGGCGTGTTTGCCGTGGTGGCGCATGCCGCGCTCAAGGGCGTTCTGGCCCCTGTGCGCCTGTGGCTGGGCTCGGCCACCGTTCCGACGGCAAGCGGCGATCTGGCCGCCCTGCCCGGCGGTGCGGCGGTCTGGGGCGGTCTGTTGGTTCTGGCGGCCCTGTGGGTTGCGGTGTCCAACCGTGTGCGCCCCAGCCTATTGATCGCAGGCGCGTTGATCGGCGCGCTGGTCCCGCTGGGTTGGGTCGGCACGGGCTTTGTCCTTTATGACGACTTTGATCCCATCGCACTGGAAACCCTGTCGTTCACCGCGCCCGTTGCCGACACCCTGTTCTGGGGGATCGCGTCGACGTCAATCTCGGCCAAGTTCGGCACGGGTCTGATCGGTGGCGTTCTGGCCGGTGCGTTCCTGTCGTCCCTGATTGGGCGCCGGTTTACCGTCGTCAGTTTCGAGAGCCCCGCGCAAACCGGTCGCTACGTCCTTGGTGGCGCGTTGATGGGTGCCGGTGGCGTGTTCGCGGGCGGCTGCACCATCGGGGCGGGCCTGTCGGGCATTCCGACCCTTGGCGTGTCGGGCCTGATCGCGCTGGTGGCCATTGCGGGGGGCGCGATTGTCGCCAACCGCGCCCTTGGGTTCATTCCATCGCGCGCCGTATCCGGTGCAGCCCAAGCCACACCCCAAGCACAACAAGCGGCGTAAGGATCGCCGTCATCATCCCCTTGGACAGGTCCAGCGCGCTGGCCACGGGATAGGCCATATAGGCCACAAGGTTGAGGGCATAGTAGCTGATCGCGACGACACTCAGGCCCTCAACCGTGCGCTGAAGCTGTAGCTGCAGGTCCGCGCGGCGGTCCATGCTTTCCAACAAGGCCTGGTTCTGGGCGGATCGGGACACATCCACCTGTGTCCGCAGCAACTCACCCGCCCGCGTCGCGCGCATGGTCATGTCGTTCAACCGCCGCTCGGTCGCCTTGACCGTGCGCATCGCGGGATCAAAGCGGCGCATCATGAATTCGCGAAAGGTCTGACGCCCGCCAAACCGTTCCTCGCGCAGAACCTCAATGCGTTGATGCACGATCGCCTCATAGGCCCCCGTCGCGGAAAAGCGGAACGTGCCCTCGGTCAGCATGTTTTCCAACTCGGCCGAAATGCCCAACAACCCGTGCAACGTGTCCTCGGGGTTATGGCCAGGGCTGTTCAGGCTGCGCACCAGTTCGGACAGATCGGCGTCGATTTCGCCCATCCGCCCAGACAGGGTTTGCGAGCGCGGCAGGCCCAGCATCGACATGGTTTTGTACATCTCGATCTCGGTCATGCGTTGCACGATCCGGCCCACACGACGCGCGCCGATCTCGGGGCGGGCAAACAGGGCAAAGCGCATGTGCCCCGCGCTATCGATCCGGAAGTCGGTGGCCATCACCGCGCTGCGGTCAAGGACGTGCGAACAGGCAAGGCTCTCGGGGACGAACCAATCGGCCATCTTGTCCTTGACCAAGGTCTCATCGCCCTCCCACAGCTCAACCCGGATCAGGGCCGAGGTGATCCGCACACCGGGCACCTCTTGCAGCCAGTCCTCGGGGAAGACATCGAACGCCGCCGGATCGAACGGGCGTGCGGCCACACCTTGCGAAAAGATCGTGTAGGTCACAAATTCCGTGTGGCTTTCCCATTTGATTTTGTGCCGCCCCAGATCGCCGAAATAATGCGTGGCACCGGGTTTGGGGTGCTGTGCCCCGAACCGGTCCAAGAGGTTCAACAGATGCGCGCGATCCAACGCCCGATCACGGTTGGCCGCGTCCTTGGGCTGTTTGATCGCCAGAAAGGCCGCATGGCACGGCACCGTCAGCGCAGGGAACGGACGGGCATGCAGTTCATTGGCCAATTGATAGCGCAACGGGTGGTCTTGGATGTCGCTCATGTCGGGACCTTTGGGTGATTTGAACCTTGGTAGCCGAATTCGCGCGATGATCCAAAATAAAAATTCAACGATTATATGGGGTTAGCTGCATACCTTTGTGCACGAAGCGACCACATCTGCAAAGTTCGTGACCACGCCCCCGCCCAAAGGCCCGAAATGGAAAACGCCCCGACACAGGGCGGGGCGTTTCAAACAGACATGCAAAGGTGATCAAATCACTGAATTTTAACGACCTTCACCCAACGGTCCTTGGACCCCGTTGTCCACTTTTCCTCGACGATCAGGTTGTATTTGCCGAACACAACGGTCTTGTCGAAGGTCTCCGAGTCCGACGGGGTGTTCACCCGCGAGAGGTAGGTCTTACCGCCCTTCTGGGTTTGCTTGTAGTTGTAGACACCGTTGTATTTCGGGTTGCCGTTATAACGGTGTGCGCAGGTGCCGATCACCTGCTCACAGTTGAAGGGGGTATAGCGGACCGTGAAGCCGGAATAGCGGCGACGCTCCAGATGCCCTTCCTCGTTATAGTAGAGCTTGTAGTTGAAGTTATCGCCGACGACCTTGCGTTCGAGAACGTGGAACTTGCCCTTTTTGCCGACGTAGGTGTCCACCCACTCGTCGCCGTCATAGGCCTCATAATAGATTTTCGTACCAACCGGCATCTGACCGAATTGAACACCAAGGCTCTGTGCCGCCGCCATGACGGGGGCCAGAGCCAACACCAGCCCCAAAAGAAGTTTTTTCATTACAGTAATCCCAATTCCATTTCTCAACCCTAGGGTGACAAATCCGTGATCGGGATAAAAGGGTGAAGGGACCTGACGGGCGAACTTGGTGACGCAAATGTAACTTGCGCGACACTTAATTTACGGCGCGCGCACCGAACGGTGCGGCCAAAAGAAAACCCCGCACACTGGCGGGGTTTTCCGTGTCTCTCGAGACGAAGATCAGGAGATCTTGGTCAGCAGATCGTCCAACGACTTTTTCGCGTCGCCATAGAACATACGGGTGTTCTCTTTGTAGAACAGCGGGTTTTCGATGCCCGAGTAACCGGTACCTTGGCCACGCTTGGACACAAACACCTGTTTCGCCTTCCACACTTCGAGAACCGGCATACCCGCGATGGGGCTGTTGGGGTCCTCTTGTGCGGCGGGGTTCACGATGTCGTTCGAGCCGATGACGATCACGACGTCCGTCTCGGGGAAGTCGTCGTTGATCTCTTCCATCTCCAGCACGATGTCGTAGGGCACTTTGGCCTCGGCCAGCAGCACGTTCATGTGGCCCGGCAGACGACCCGCAACGGGGTGGATCGCAAAGCGGATGTTCTTGCCTTTGGCGCGCAGACGACGGGTCAGTTCCGCCACGTTCTGCTGTGCCTGAGCAACCGCCATACCGTAACCCGGTACGATCACGACGCTGTCGGCCTCGTCCAGAGCGTTGGCAACACCGTCGGCGTCGATTGCGATCTGCTCGCCCTCGACTTCCATCGCGGGACCGGAGGTGCCACCAAAGCCACCAAGGATCACCGAGATGAACGAGCGGTTCATCGCCTTACACATGATGTAGGACAGGATCGCACCCGACGAACCCACCAGAGCACCAACAACGATCAACAGGTCGTTGCCCAGCGAGAAACCAATCGCCGCAGCCGCCCAGCCCGAATAGCTGTTCAGCATCGACACAACCACCGGCATGTCGGCGCCGCCGATGCCCATGATCAGGTGATAGCCGATGAACAGCGCAAACAGCGTCATCAGGAACAGCGGGAAGAACCCACCGGTGTTGAAGTACCAGATCAGACACAGCACCGACAGAACCGCCGCGCCCGCGTTCAGCATGTGACCGCCGGGCAGTTTGGTTGCCTTGGAGTTCACTTTGCCCGCCAGCTTGCCATAGGCGATGACCGAACCGGTAAAGGTCACGGCACCGATGAACACGCCAAGGAACAGTTCGACCTTGAGGATCGCCAGTTCAACCGAGGACTTGTGCGCCACCAGATCGGCGAATGCACCCTCGGCCCCACCGTTGGCCACAGCCGACATAGTGAAATGCGCGTTATAGCCCACGAACACAGCTGCCAGACCGACCAGCGAGTGCATCGCGGCGACCAGTTCGGGCATTTGCGTCATCTGGACCTTGTTGGCCAGAACATAGCCGATCGCGCCGCCGCCAGCGATCAGGATGATCGACAGCCACCACAGACCCGAGCCCGGGCCGATCAGCGTTGCCAGCACGGCCAAAGCCATACCCGCGATGCCATACCAAACAGCGCGTTTCGCGCTTTCCTGACCGGACAGACCGCCCAGAGACAGGATGAACAGAACAGCCGCAACCACGTATGCGGCAATGGTAAATCCGAATTCCATTGTCCTGACCCCTTACGATTTCTGGAACATGGCGAGCATGCGCCGAGTAACAAGGAAGCCGCCAAAAATGTTGATGCCCGCCATAAAGACAGACAGCGCGGCCAGAAGGATCACGATGAACGAGCTCGACCCGATTTGCATCACGGCGCCCAGAATAATGATCGACGAAATCGCATTGGTCACAGCCATCAGCGGCGTGTGCAGCGAGTGCGACACGTTCCAGATCACCTGGAAGCCGATGAAGACGGACAGAACGAACACGATAAAGTGCTGCATGAAGCTGGCCGGAGCAACAAGGCCCACACCCAGCAACAGAACGGCACCCACAACCAGCAAGGTCACTTGCTGTTTGGTCTGTGCCTTGAACGCCGCAACTTCGTTCGCGCGAATTTCTTCGGGCGTCAGTTCCTTGGGCTTTTCTTTGGTCTGGGCCGCGATGGCCGCCACTTTGGGCGGGGGCGGCGGGAAAGTGATCTCACCCTCATAGGTGACCGTTGCACCACGGATGACGTCGTCTTCCATGTTGTGGTTGATCTGACCGTCTTTCTCAGGGGTCAGGTCGGTCATCATGTGACGGATGTTGGTCGCATAGAGCGACGACGCCTGCGCCGCCATGCGCGACGGGAAGTCGGTGTAGCCAACAATCGTCACGCCGTTCGGGGTCACGATTTTCTCGTCCTTGACGGTCAGCTTACAGTTGCCGCCCTTTTCGGCCGCAAGGTCAACGATGACCGAGCCCGGCTTCATGGCTTGCACCATGTCCTCGGTCCACAGTTCCGGTGCTTCGCGGTTGGGGATCAGGGCCGTGGTGATCACGATGTCCATCTCCGGCGCCAGTTCGCGGAACTTGGCCAGCTGGGCCTCGCGGAACTCGGGGCTGGAGACAGAGGCGTAACCTCCGGTCGCTGCACCGTCCTGCTGTTCTTCTTCGAAGTCCAGATAGACGAATTCGGCGCCCATGGATTCGACCTGCTCTGCCACTTCGGGGCGCACGTCGAACGCATAGGTGATCGCACCCAGCGAGGTCGAGGTCCCGATGGCGGCCAGACCGGCCACACCTGCACCCACGACCAGAACCTTGGCGGGGGGCACTTTACCGGCAGCCGTCACCTGACCGGTGAAGAAGCGGCCAAAGTTGTTACCGGCCTCGATCACCGCACGGTAACCGGCGATGTTTGCCATGGACGACAGGGCGTCCATCTTTTGGGCGCGCGAGATACGCGGGACCATTTCCATGGCGATGACGTTCGCACCGCTGGCCTTGGCCTTTTCCATGCCCTCTTCGTTCCCGCCGGGATTGAAGAACGAAATCAGCGTCTGGCCCTTGCGCAGGCGCTTCATCTCGGTGTCGTTGGGCTGACGGACTTTGGCGACGATGTCGCACTCTTTCCACAGCGCGGCAGCGGTCTTGATGATTTCCACACCAGCAGCTTCGTACAGCGCGTCGGCAAAACCGGCGTTCACACCGGCCCCGCTCTCGATCGCGCACTCATACCCCAGCTTTTGCAGCTGAAGGGCAGACTCAGGGGTCATCGCGACGCGCGCTTCCCCTTCGTAAATTTCCTTCGGTGCCCCGATTTTCACGATTTCGTTTCCCTCTCTCTCGGCCCGCATATCTTGCCACTGCGGGCGCGGACGTCATATCACTGAGCAATATTATTTCACAAGAACCCGCAAGACATTTCCAAATGGTGCAATGTCGCAGCCCCTACCAATGCCTATACCCATCGTCGGACCCGACCGGCGTATTCGGCATATCCCGTCTTGAATAGGTCTTTGTTCTTTTCCTCCTCGGGCAGGATGAACCTGCGTTGTATCACTGCCATGAACAGCGGAACCAGAAAAAGAGCCAGAACCGCATCCCATTTCAAGGCAAAACCGGTCAGAACCAAGACATCCCCCAGATAGATGGGGTTGCGGGTCAGACCGAAAATACCCCCTGTTAACAGGGTGTTGGGCGTGTCGCGCGGGATCGGCGACGTGCGGGCGCGAAAAAATGCAAAAAGCGCCGCAAAGATGATGACCAGACCGGCACCAATAAGGAAAAGACCTATCCACCGCAGGACGACGCCAACCTCGGGACCCGGCAGAACCTCCCCGATGATCCACGTCAGGCACAGCGCCCCGAACAGCCAAACGGGCGGCATATCAATCCAGTCTCGCAGGCTGCGGTTCGGCATTGTGAATTTTTCCCCTTTGACCAAAGTCTGATGCCAATTGCATATCGGTGCGGCGTGTTTTGCGCGCAATCACCGCCCCCAAAACAGTTCGTGAGCAGGATCGCGGTCCAAGTTACGCACATTTCGCACCAAAGGACGACAGATGTCTCAGAAAATCCGCATTCGACCTGGTCGCCCCCGTGATGCGGCGGCCTGTCTGGCGATTTTTCGCGCTGCGGTGCATGTCACGGCGGCGGCGACCTATACGAAAGAGGAACGCGACGCATGGGCCCCTGATGGCCCCCTCCCCGGCTGGTCTGAGCGCCTGTTGGCGGACACCTGTCTGGTTGCCACAACGTGGTGGGGGCGCCCCGTTGGGTTCATGACCATGGGGCGCGACGGGCATATTGATTTCGCCTATGTGCACCCCGACTACACCGGTCGCGGCGTGGCCAGCGCCCTGTATCATCGCATCGAGAATATCGCGCAGGAACAGGGCATTAGCACACTTACAACCCAAAGCAGTCTCTCCGCCCTGCCCTTTTTTACGCGTCACGGCTGGAGCCGCGATGCGCGCCAGAGCGTGATCCGTCACGGCGTCGCCCTGACCAACTACCGGATGTCCAAAAACCTGCGGTAAATGGGCAACGTTGAACACTGTCCAATTTTTTTCACATTTTAAACACTTCCCGACCTAAAGTAGACAAAACCCCGCCTCATTCAAAAAATATAAACTTTAGGAGAGGCAACTTATCCGCAGGCATAGCGCGACCACCACCGCGCGCCGTGGATTCGGGTAGACGGGCAGTGCAGGTACATGGCGAATTACGACCTTCGTTTTTACGACTACAATCCGGTTGGGGTGATTCCGACGGGAACGAACGACACGTTCACGTGGAACGGTCCGGAAAACCCGACGGGGACGGCATCCGTCACGGACGACGGGGTCGGCGCAGACGGCTACACGCTTGATGATAACATCCGCGACGAAAATGCCGTTGCAGATGTATCCATCAACGGTGTGACCTCTTCAGGGGCCGCCGTTGAAGCAGAACGCGCATGGTCCCTTTATGATCCGGTCACTGGTCAGACATTTGAGGTTATCGAGTTTGAGGTCAACGGTGGTGGTGCCGCTGGCAGCTATACCGTTTCCGAAATCCCTCTTGTCCCCGGTCGTGAATATACCGTTGTGGACTATGACACCTCGCCAAACTTCAGTGCGGGCGAGGCGACATTCTCGGCTCAGGACTATGAATCCGCCGACAACATCGTCAGCGGCGATGACAACGCCAACACGATCAACGCCTCTTACACCGGTGACGCCGACGGCGATCAGGTTGATGGCGGTTTTGGCACCGGTGCGGACGGCATGGGCGACGTAATCGACGCCGGTGGCGGCAATGACACCATTGCCGCGGGCGCGGGCGACGACCTGATCTATGGCGGAACGGGCGCCGATAGCATCTCGGGCGGCGATGGCAATGACACCATCCTCGGCGATCAGGATCTGACCGCGACGACCGAGTCGTTGAACTGGAGCGCACAGGGCGGCGACGAGGCGAACCTTGCCTCCGGCTTTACCCAGAACACCGGCGACATGAATGTCACCGTGTCATTTGCCAGCGACGGCAATAACGCCCCCACCTATCAGGTCGAAACCAGCGACGCGAACTATACCACCGGCGAAGATCCCTTTGCCGCGAACTCTAGCGTTGAGCTGTTCGGCACGGGCGACGGCGCGACCTCGACCACGACGATTGATTTTTCGGCCGCCAACGGATCGGTCGGCGATGAGGTGACCGATGTCACCTTCCGTATCAACGACATCGACATGTCGGCGGGCAACCACATCGACCAACTGACCGTCACCGCCTATGACGCCCAAGGGAACGAGGTTCCCGTCACGCTCAGCACGACGGGCAACGACACGATCAACGGCAACACGGTCACCTCTGGCAGTACGCTGGATACCTCTGCCGATGCGAACGGGTCGGTTCTGGTCGACATCGCGGGACCGGTTGCGCGGATCGAAATCAGCTACTCGAACGTCGAAACCAACATCACGGCGGCGGGCACCCACGGCGTCACCGTCACCGACATCTATTTCGACACCATGGCCGTGGGTGAGGCCGACACGATCGACGGCGGCGCGGGCGACGACCTGATCGACGCGGGCGATGGCGACGACCTGATCCAGTTCACCGACGGGTTCGGCAATGACACGGTCACTGGCGGCGAGTCCGGCGAAAGTATCGGCGACATTCTGGATTTCTCCGCGCTCAGCGCGCCCGTCGATGGCGTCTACACCGGCGACGAAGCAGGCACCTTTACCAGCGGCGCCAACTCGGTCGAGTTCAGCGAAATTGAAAACGCCATCCTGACCAGCGGCAATGACACGCTCGACGCCTCGGCCAGCAACAGCGCGATTGGCATTGATGCAGGCGCGGGCGACGACGCTATCACGGGTGGCGCGGGCAACGACTATGTGATCGGTGGCGCGGGCGATGACACGCTGACCGGCGGGGACGGCGTAAACTATCTGGACGGCGGCTCTGGGGACGACACCTTTGTCGCGGGCACCGGCGCGGACACCTTCGACGGCGGCGCAGGTCAGGACAACATCGATTACTCGGCCTCAAGCGGCGCGGTGAACGTCGAACTGGGCGCCTTTGGTAACGGCACCGCCGCCCTAAGCGGTGGCGACGCCGAAAATGACTCGGTCGCGGGCGGCGTCGATGGCGTGATCGGCTCGGCCTTTGACGACACGCTGATCGGTCACGACTTTTCCGGTACCGGCCCCGACGCCTATACCAACGAAATCTTTGGCGGCGACGGCAACGACTATATCGATGGCGCGGGCGCGGCCGATAGCCTTGCGGGGGACGCGGGCAACGACACGATCATTGGCGGCACCGGCGCGGATACGATCGACGGCGGCACGGGTGACGACACGATTTACGTGGCCCAAGGCGACACCGTCACCGGCGGCGACGGCGATGACACCTTCCTGCTGACCGACCTGAATGAGGCGGGCAGCGGCGACATCACCATCACCGGTGGCGAAGGTAGCGAGAGCGCGGGCGACACGCTGGATTTCCAAGGCCTGATCGGCTTCAAGGACATCACTTATACCAACACCGATGACGCGAACGGTGGGAATTCCGGTTTCGCGACCATGGCCGACGGCTCGGTCGTGAACTTTTCGGAAATCGAAAACGTCATCATCTGTTTCACCGCAGGCACCCGCGTTCTGACCCCGCAGGGACAGCGCGATGTGGCCGACCTGCGCCCGGGCGATCCGGTTCTGACCGCCGACAATGGTGTGCAATCGGTCCGCTGGGTCGGGCGCCGCACGGTTCCGGCCATCGGCAACCTTGCCCCTGTGCGCATTGGCGCGGGCCTCTTCGGGAATGAGCGCGAATTGCTGGTCTCACCCCAACACCGGATGCTGTTGACGGGCTGGCGTGCGCAACTCTTGTTCGGTGAGAGCGAGGTCCTGTCGCCCGCAACCCATCTGGTCGATGACAGCCAAATCATCCGTCAAACGGGGGGTGAGGTGACCTATGTCCATATCGCATTCGACCGGCACGAAATCGTCTTTGCCGAGGGCGCGCCAAGCGAGAGCTTCCACCCCGGTCACGTGGGCCTGAAGGGTATCCTTGATCCCTGCCGTGAAGAGCTGTTCCGCATCTTCCCCGAGCTGCGCAGCAACATCGGCGCCTTTGGCCCGACGACGCGCCGCAGCCTGAAAAAGCATGAGGTTCACGCGCTGCGCGCTGCGTGAACCAAAACCAAAATCACATAGAAATCAGGCGTCAATCAGGCCCGCGCGGGCCTTGCGCCCCTCGGCCCAATCGGCTACCGCAACCCCGAATGCCTCAAACAAGGGGCGGGACACCGGATCACAGGCGGCGCGATATTCGGGGTGCCATTGTACCGACATGGTGAAGCCTGGCGCATCCTTGATGTAAATCGCCTCGGGCGTGCCATCGGGGGCCAGACCGTCCACGACGACGCGCGCCCCCGGTTCCTTAATCCCCTGCCCGTGCAGCGTGTTGGTCATCACCTCATCCGCGCCGAACAAACGGGCAAACGGCCCGTCCGGCGTGAATGTCACGGGATGGCGCAGGGCGAATTTTTCCTCAATCGTGCCGTCGGGCGGCATGCGGTGGTTCATCCGGCCCGGCAGATCGCGGATTTCGGGATAGAGGGACCCGCCCATCGCGACATTGACCTCTTGGAACCCGCGGCAAATGCCCAAAAACGGCTGACCGCGTTCGACCAGCGCGCGGATCAAAGGCAGCGTAATCGCATCGCGCGCACGGTCGAAATCGCCATGCGCCTCGGTTGCGGGTTCACCGTATTCTTCGGGATGGACGTTGGGACGCCCGCCGGTGAACAGGAACCCGTCGCAGGTGTCCATCAATTCCTGAATATCCACATAGCGCGGATCGGACGGCACCAGCAGGGGCAAGGCACCCGACACAAGCGCGACCGCCTCAGAGTTCATCGCGCCGCCGGCGTGCACCTCATAGGTGTCGTTGATAAAATGCTGATTGCCGATGATGCCGACGATGGGCCGTGCCATGTGTGTCCTCTTTGCGCTGTTCGGCTGACTATAGGCAAAGAATTTCGGTAGAAAAAGCGCCCCCGCACACAGTTAATGTGCGGAGGGCACCAAAGTATGAGGGCGCGCCGCGCCCTGCCTTAGATTTCGGCAACCAGATTGGCCGCTTCAATCCCTGCTTGTCCGGCGATGGCGTCATTGTCGGACGTGTCGCCCGTAACGCCGACCGCGCCCATGACGTTGCCACGCGCGTCTTTGACCAGAATGCCACCGGGAACGGGGATCATGCTCCCGCCAAAGGCCGAGCGCGCCGCGTCAATGAAATAGGCCTGTGTTTCCGCGCGCGCCATTTGCGCCGTCCCCGCCATGCCCAACATGACACAGCCATAGGCCTTGCCATGAGCAATCGCGAACCGGCCCGGTGCCGCGTTGTCGGCGCGTTCGAACGCGATGACGTTGCCGCCCGCATCCAGAACCACAACCGACAAGGGTTTCAGATCCATTTCACGGCCTTTTTCCATGGTTTTGCGAATGATGGTGCGCGCCTTGCGCAGGCTGATCGTGGCCATGTTCACTTATCCTTGTTGCGAAGCTTTGAGTTCCAGACGGCGCGCGTGCAGCACCGGTTCGGTATAGCCGGACGGCTGAACCGTGCCCTTGAACACCAGATCACAGGCCGCTTGGAACGCGATGCTGGTGAAATCGGGGGCCATCGGGATATAGGCGGGATCGTCTGCGTTCTGGCGGTCGACGACAGCGGCCATGCGCTGCATCGCGGCCATGACCTGTTCCTCGGACACGACACCGTGGTGCAGCCAGTTCGCCATCGCCTGACTGGAAATCCGGCAGGTCGCGCGGTCCTCCATCAGGCCGACATCGTGGATATCGGGCACCTTGGAGCAGCCGACCCCCTGATCGACCCAGCGCACAACGTAACCCAGAATGCCTTGGGCGTTGTTGTTCAGCTCCTGCTCGATTTCATCCGCGTTCCAGTTGACGCCCTTGGCCACCGGAATAGTCAAAAGGTCCTCAAGGCTACCGCGACGGCCCATCGCCTTGATCTCGTCCTGACGGGCAAAGACATCGACCTGATGGTAATGCGTGGCATGCAGGGTGGCGGCGGTGGGGCTGGGCACCCAAGCACAGGTCGCGCCGGATTTCGGGTGGCCGATCTTGGCCGACAGCATATCCGCCATCCGGTCGGGCATGGCCCACATGCCCTTGCCGATCTGCGCGCGCCCTTTCAGGCCGCATTCCAGACCGATATCGACGTTGCGGTCCTCATAGGACGCAATCCACGCGGCGTTTTTCATATCGCCCTTGCGGATCATCGGGCCCGCTTCCATCGAGGTGTGGATCTCGTCGCCCGTGCGGTCAAGGAAACCGGTGTTGATGAACGCCACGCGGTGTTTGGCGGCGCGGATACATTCCTTGAGGTTCGCACTGGTGCGGCGTTCCTCATCCATGATGCCCAGTTTAACCGTGTATTGCGGCAGGCCCAGCGCGCGCTCGACAAAGGTGAAAACCTCATCGGCAAAGGCGACCTCTTCGGGGCCGTGCATTTTGGGTTTCACCACATAGACCGACCCGGTGACCGAGTTGCGCGCGCCATCGGTTTTTTGCAGGTCGTGCATCGCGATCATCGTGGTGATCATCGCGTCCATCAGACCCTCGAACGCCTCATCGCCGTTCTTGTCCAGAATGGCGGGGTTGCGCATCAGGTGCCCAACATTGCGCACCAGCATCAGCGCGCGCCCCTTGAGCGTGGCGGGCGTCCCGTCCATCGCGGTGTAGTCGAAATCGGGGTTCAGGCGGCGCTCAACCATGCGATCGCCCTTGGTCAGGGTTTCGACCAGATCGCCCCGCATCAGGCCCAGCCAGTTGTAATAGGCCAGCGTCTTGTCCTCGCCGTCCACGGCGGCGACCGAATCCTCACAGTCCATGATCGAGGACAGCGCGGATTCAAGGATCACATCGGAAATGCCCGCCGGATCGGCCTGTCCCACGGGGGTCGAAGCGTCGATGACCAGACGGATGTGCAGGTTGTTGTGTTTAAGAACGATTTGCGACGGCGCGGACGCATCGCCCACATAACCGATGCAGGCCGCCGGCTCGGCCAGCGCGGGGACAAGCGCGCCGTTCATAATGCCAACCACATCGACGTCGGCCCACGATCCCGCCGCCAGAGGCACAGCCGTATCAAGGAACGATTTGGCCCATGCAATCACGCGTGTGCCCCGCGCCGCGTCATAGCCACCACCGGCAGGCAGATCACCCATCGCGTCGGTGCCATAGAGGGCGTCATAGAGGCTGCCCCAACGGGCGTTGGCCGCGTTCAGCGCATAGCGCGCGTTCATGATCGGCACCACCAATTGCGGCCCCGGCTGTTTCGCGAACTCGGGGTCGGTCGCGCCGGTCTCGATTTCAAACGCCTCGCCCTCGGGCAAGAGATAGCCGATCTCGGTCAGGAAATCGCGATAGGCCGCATCGTCGATATCCAAGCCGCGGTTGGCCACATGCCATGCATCGATTTTCGATTGGATCTCATCACGTTTAGCCAACAGCGCGGCGTTGCGCGGGCCGAAATCGTGGATCAACTCGGACAGAGACGCCCAGAACGCATCCACCGACACACCCGTCCCCGGCAGGGCTTGGGTCTCAATAAAATTGGCCAACTTGGCGTCGACCTGCAATCCGTTGCGGATTTCACGTGTCATGGCATCCCTCGTCTGTATCGCGCGCCATCGCGCAAAGGCAAACGAGAGATAGCCCCAAGTCCGGTCAGATGCAATATTTTGGTAAGGTAATTACACCAATTGCCGCGAACGACCTATTGTACAGCGCATTTCCCCTTGGCGCCGTTGGTGGTTTGGTAACCAGCCTGCCCGCCAAGGTTCGAACTATAGGTTCCGTTGCTGGTAAAGAAAACTGTCTTCAAGGACCATCCGGCATCGAATTCAAAGTACAACTTTACCTTTTTACCATCGCGCACGACCTTGCCGGGTCCATAGGTGCTGTCGACCACCTCATCGCCCTCGATGATATAGACCGTTTCTACGGGAAATGTCTGTTCGGCGTAAACCTTGTTCCGGAAGCCGTTTCCGCTGAGATAATCACGCTCACAAACAAGCACCTCGGCAGAGGCTCCGGTGGCCGTCAGAACAGTTGCGATAGCGGCAAACGCCAATTTTTTCATACCCGTTTTCCCTATTGAACCCGCAAACACATTTTCGATTTGCACGAAATTGTTAACAAGTACATCGCGCGCAATACAACCCATAATTGAGTTTATTCCAATCACATTTTCGGCCCCCTGTCGCTTGCAGGACACCGGCCTTCGCGCCACATTGATCGAAAGAACAATGGAAGCCTTCATGCCCGACACCAACCAATCCGCCGCCCCCGAAACCATTTACCTGCGGTATTATACCGCGTTCGGATGGACGGTGACCTCGGTCCATCTGACCTTTGACCTTGCCCCGAACGCCACGCGGGTCACGTCGAAGATCGCATTTGCCCCGAACCCCGATGCGACCTCACAGCCCTTTACCCTGATGGGTGAGGACCTGACCCTGATCTCGGCGCGGATCGACGGGGTCGCGGTGTCGCCGATCCTGCATGCCGGCGGGTTGACCGTCGATGTGCCTGATGCCCCGTTCATCTGGGAGGCCGAGGTCGAGATCGATCCCGCCAGCAACACCGCGCTTGAGGGGCTCTATATGTCGAACGGCATGTATTGCAGCCAATGCGAGGCCGAGGGGTTTCGCAAGATCACCTACTACCCCGACCGCCCCGATGTGATGGCACCGTTTACCGTGCGGGTGAACAGCGACCTGCCGGTGCTGCTGTCGAACGGCAACCCCGTGGCGCAGGGCGACGGGTTCGCCGAATGGGACGATCCCTGGCCGAAACCGTCCTACCTGTTCGCGCTGGTCGCGGGTGATCTGGTCGCGCATTCGGATCGGATCACCACCATGTCGGGCCGCGATGTCGCCCTGAACATCTGGGTCCGTCCGGGGGATGAGGACAAATGCGCCTATGCGATGGACGCGCTGAAACGGTCGATGATCTGGGACGAACAGGTCTATGGCCGCGAATACGACTTGGACGTTTTCAACATTGTTGCCGTCGATGATTTCAACATGGGCGCTATGGAGAACAAGGGATTGAACATTTTCAACTCCAAGTTCGTTTTGGCCAGTGCCGAGACCGCGACCGACGCGGACTTTGCTCGGATCGAGTCAATCATCGCGCATGAGTATTTCCACAACTGGACCGGCAACCGGATCACCTGTCGCGACTGGTTTCAGCTGTGCCTGAAAGAGGGTCTGACGGTCTATCGCGATCAACAGTTCTCGGGCGACATGCGCAGCCACGCGGTCCAGCGGATTGAGGATGTTCTGATGCTGCGCGCGCGTCAGTTCCGTGAAGACAACGGCCCGCTGGCCCATCCTGTGCGGCCTGACCATTATGTTGAAATCAATAACTTTTACACCGCGACGGTCTATGAAAAAGGGGCCGAGGTGATCGGCATGCTGCGCACCCTTGTGGGTGCGGACGGGTATTGCGACGCGCTGAACCTGTACTTTGATCGTCACGACGGGGACGCGTCCACGATCGAGGATTGGTTGCAGGTGTTCGAGGACGCCACCGGTCGCGACCTTGGCCAGTTCAAACGCTGGTACACCCAATCGGGCACGCCGCGCCTGACGCTCAATGAAAGCTTTAACGATGGCATTTATGAAATTGAAATAAAACAAGAAATACCAGAAACGAAAAGCCAACCCGATCCGCAACCGTTGCACATTCCGGTCGCGATTGGCCTGTTGTCCCCGAACGGGGATGAGGTGGTTCCGACGCAGGTTCTGGAACTGACCGAGGCGCAACAGACGTTCCGGTTTGACGGGTTGGGTGCCGCGCCGGTTGCATCGGTGCTGCGCAATTTCTCGGCCCCTGTGATCCTCAACCGCGCGGGTGGCGCGGATCAGAACGCGTTCCTGTTGGCCCATGACACCGACCCGTTCAACAAATGGGAGGCCGGTCGCGCCCTGTCGAAATCGGTTCTGCTGGACCTGTTGAACGGGGATGACGCGGGTGTTGCGGGCTATGTCGACGCCATGGCGCAGGTCATCACGGACGATACGCTGGATCCAGCGTTCCGCGCGCTGACCCTTGGCCTGCCGTCCGAGGATGATCTGGCGCAATCCGTGTTCGACGGCGGCTGTACCCCCGATCCGATGGCGATCCACGACGCGCTTGGGACGTTGCGCGGCGCGATGGCGGCGGGGCTGGAAACGCCCCTGCGCGCGATCTACGCCGAGATGCACACGCCGGGCGCCTATTCGCCGGACGCCGGTCCCGCAGGGCGGCGGGCGCTGCGCGGGGCGGCTCTGGGTCTGTTGAGCCGCATTGACGGCGGCGCGCTGGCCCGCGCGCATTACGATGGCGCGGACAATATGACCGACAGTCTGGCCGCGCTGTCGGCCCTGTTGCGCATCGGTCAAGGTCAGGATCAGATCGACGCCTTCTATGCGAAATGGGCGGATGACCGGTTGGTTCTGGATAAGTGGTTCATGATGCAGGTCGCCCTTGCCCCGCCCGAAACCGCCGCCGCGATTGCGGAAAACCTGTCCGAGCATCCGGCGTTTGACTGGAAAAACCCCAACCGGTTCCGGTCGCTGATCGGCGGGCTGACGTCGAACGCGGCGGGGTTCCATGCGCCGGACGGTGCGGGATACCGGTTCGTGGCGGAGTGGCTGATGCGGCTCGACCCGAAAAACCCGCAGACGGCGGCGCGCATGTCGACCGCGTTTGAAACGTGGAGGCGATACGATGCCGATCGTCAGCACCTGATCCGTGAACAGTTGAACCGCATCGCCGCCATGACCCCGATCAGCCGCGATATGGGCGAAATGGTGGGGCGGATGTTAAACGCCTAGACCGCTTGTCATGGGAACGTCACCGAACTGTGGTGACGTTCCCCCATGAAGGACAGAATCGACCCCCTGATTGCGGAACGTGCGCCGTGGCTGTTTGGCGAAGGCGCGCCGACCAAGCTTGCCCATGCCGCGCTGACGCGGATGTTGGGCTATGGCAAGACCGTCGCGATTGGCGAGGCGATTGAGCACCACCCTGCCCCGATGATCATGGATGAAATGGCCGGTCTGCTGGCCAAGGACCTGAGCGTGACCGGTCTGGACACTATCCCGCGTCAGGGGCCCGCGTTGATCGTGGCGAACCACCCGACGGGCATTGCCGACGGGATCATGATGTGGTCCGCCCTGTCCGCGATCCGGCCCGATCTGTTTTTCTATGCCAACAGCGACATCATCCGCGTCCTGCCCCAGATGGCGCAGATCATCGCCCCCGTCGAATGGCGTCCCGAAAAGCGCAGCCATGGCAAGACCCGCGAAACCATGGCCTATACGCGCAAGGCGATTGCCGAGGGCCGTCTGGGGGTGATCTTTCCGTCCGGACGTCTGGCGAAACGGCGCGGGCTGCGCCTGTACGAACGTCCATGGATGTCCTCGGCGGCGATGATCGCGCGCAAGTTTGACCTGCCCGTGATCCCCGTGAACATCCGCGCGCGCAACTCGGTCCTGTTTTACCTGTTCGACCTGCTGCACCCGACCCTGCGCGACATCACCCTGTTTCACGAGACGCTGAACAAGGGGCGTCAGCCCTATGAGATCACGTTCGGCCCGTCCATTTCGCCGAGCGCCCTGCCCGCGAAATCGGACGAGGGCATTGCCATGCTGCGTGAAGCGACGCTGGCCCTTGGCGGGCGGCATGCGCCTACGGTCAGCCTGTTGGACAGCACCCGCAAACCCAAATGGGTGCGTGCGGCGCAACTGGGGTAATCCCATCGGGTCCCCCTATGGTCGCAGGGACCGGTTGCGCAAACGGTCTTGTCCCGCCCCAATCCCGAGCGCATAAGGCCGCCCCGTGGGATCATGGGAGGCACAGATGAAGAAATTCGTAGCGGCGAAACTGCACGGCATTACCGTGACCGAGGCGGACCTGAACTATCACGGGTCGATCACGCTGGACCCCGACCATTGTGAGGCGGCGGGCATCCTGCCGATGGAATTCGTCGACATCTGGAACAAACAATCCGGCGCGCGGATTTCGACCTATGTGATTTACGGCACCCGTGGCGCGCGTCAGTGCATCCTGAACGGCGCGGCGGCGCGCACCTGTCAGGTGGGGGATCAGTTGATCATCTGTTCCAACGATTTTCTGGACGCAAGCGCGGTCACGGAAATCGCGCCGACGGTTCTGACGTTCACGCCCGAGAACAAGGTCGACGAGATCCTGACCTACAAGGCGCAGCGCGATGAGGCGGGTAAACTGACCTTCGACATCCTGAAAGACGATCAGGCCCAGCCGATCCCCTATCGCGCCAAAACCGCCTGATTACTTTTGGCAATAGGGCTGGGACCGGACCCAAGTGCGGATATCCTCGCGCTTGGCCGAACTATGGAACGGGCCCCAATCGGCGGCAAAGCCACGGCCACCTGCGGCCACGACCCCGTCGCGCGGTACCGTATGCGCGGCGATGCGGATCGCGCAGGACAGGTTCGCCGATCCGTCCTTCAGGGCATCGCCCGTCGTCGCCGCACAGCCATATCCGCGCGCGGTGGCCGGTGCGATCTGGACCAGACCGAACCATTTGCCGCCGCCACCGACGGCCTGCGGATTCCATGTGCTTTCGTGTTTGGCCAAGGACGACAGCATCCCCGCCCAAAATGCATCGCGTTGCGATTTGGGGGCGTCGGGATAGGCAGGGCACCATGCCTCGATATCCTCGGGCACCAGATCCGACAGGGCCTGACCATGCGCATCCAGCGCGGCCAGCGTCGCGCGGGTCCAGCGCGCCGCCTGTTCCGGTGCCCGCACCGTGTCCCAGCGCATCACCGGCAATGCTCCGTAATTCGCCCTTTCAACCGTTTCGGGCGCGCCGCCTGAACATCCCGCCAAAACAACAACCGCCGACAACGCGGCCCATTTGCGCCAACCCATGGCCCAGAATCCTTGTGGTTTCACCGTCGGCCACGTTTTCCAGAAACACCGGATCGGGCAAGTCAGTCGCGCGCCATCTGCCCAAATCGGCAATTCCCCGCCACGGATCGGCGCGAAGTGACCGGAAATCGCGCCGATGGGGGTCGGCAACACTTGCCCCTAGGCCGCCCCTGTCCTAGAACGCAGGACGATCTTAGATGCACGCGGAATTGCTATGCTTGACCTCACCTATGAATCCCCGAAACCCAAAGTCATTGCCGGCGCCAAGCACGACTGGGAACTGGTCATTGGCCTTGAGGTACACGCGCAGGTGGCCAGCAAGGCCAAACTGTTCTCCGGTGCCTCGACGAAATTCGGTGCCGAACCCAACGCCAACGTGGCGTTTGTGGACGCGGCCATGCCCGGCATGTTGCCGGTGATCAACGAATTCTGCGTTGAACAGGCGGTGCGCACCGGTCTGGGCCTCAAGGCCGAGATCAATCTGGTTTCTGCCTTTGACCGCAAGAACTATTTCTACCCCGACTTGCCGCAGGGCTATCAGATTTCGCAGCTCTACCACCCGATCGTGGGCGAAGGCGAAGTCATCGTCGACATGGGACCCGGTGTCGCGCGCCGCGTGCGCATCGAACGTATCCACATCGAACAGGACGCCGGTAAATCCATTCACGACATGGACCCGCATATGTCCTTTGTCGACCTGAACCGGACCGGCGTTGCCCTGATGGAAATCGTCAGCCGCCCCGACATCCGTGGCCCCGAAGAGGCCGCCGCCTATGTCGGCAAGCTGCGCCAGATCATGCGCTATCTGGGCACCTGTGACGGCAATATGCAAAACGGCAACCTGCGCGCCGACGTGAACGTGTCGATCTGCCGTCCGGGCGATTATGAGAAATTCATCGAAACCGGAGATTTCGGCGTTCTGGGCACGCGCTGCGAGATCAAGAACATGAACTCGATGCGCTTTATCCAGCAGGCCATCGAATATGAGGCCCGCCGCCAGATCGCGATCGTCGAGGACGGTGGCAAGGTCGATCAGGAAACCCGCCTCTATGATCCGGACAAGGGCGAAACGCGCTCGATGCGCTCCAAGGAAGAGGCGCATGATTACCGCTACTTCCCCTGCCCCGACCTGTTGCCGCTGGAAATCGAACAGGCGTGGGTCGATGACATCGCCGCCAACCTGCCCGAACTGCCGGACGAGAAAAAGGCGCGCTTTGTCACCGAATTCGGTCTGACCGAATACGACGCCAACGTCCTGACCGCCGACACCGAGAACGCCGCGTTCTTTGAGGCCGTGGCCGAGGGCCGCGACGGCAAGCTGGCCGCGAACTGGGTCATTAACGAACTGTTCGGCCGTCTGAAAAAGGACGACAAGGACATCGGTGACAGCCCCGTTTCGCCCGAGCAACTGGGCAAGATCATCGGCCTGATTTCCTCCGACGCCATCAGCGGCAAGATCGCCAAGGACCTGTTTGAAATCGTCTACACCGAAGGCGGCGACCCCGAGGCCATCGTCGAAGAGCGTGGCATGAAACAGGTCACCGACACCGGCGCGATTGAGGCGGCTGTGGATCAGATCATCGCGGACAACCCCGCGCAGGTCGAAAAGGCGAAACAGAACCCGAAACTGGCGGGCTGGTTCGTCGGTCAGGTGATGAAGGCGACGGGCGGCAAGGCCAACCCCAAGGCCGTCAACGACATCATCGCGGCCAAGCTGGGCCTCTAAGGTCTGGCGCAGCGATCACAACTTTGGGGGTTGCCCCGTCCGGCCTTGGTCGGGGCGCCCGTATCTGGTACCTCCACCCCGCAAGGGACCCCTACCCACTAAGGGACGGTGAATGCACGTGAATTACGAATACAAAGTTGTACCCGCCCCCCATCGCGGGGAACGCGCCAAGGGCGTCAAAGGCACCGAGGCGCGGTTCGCCCTCAGCCTTGGCAATACGATCAACGCGCAGGCCGCCGAGGGCTGGGAATACGTGCGCGCCGAGACCCTGCCCTGTGAAGAACGCAGCGGCCTGACGGGCAAAACAACGACGTTCATGAACATGTTGGTCTTTCGCCGCGCGGTTGAAGTAGCCGCCCCTGTTGAGGTTCCGGTTGAAACGCCCGTTGTCGTCTCTGACGATGCGGAAACGGTGGAAGAACCGGTCATGAACGGCAGCGCGGACACCGAGACGCCTGCCGAAACCGACCGCGCCAGCGCCTAAGCAAGCCCGAAACACCCGAAAATTGTGATGTGAAATTCACGGGTTTTTTGCCCGTGGCCTCTTCTATCTGCGGCGTAAAACACTACAATCGTCGCTCCGAGTCGAAATGGTGGCAGATCATGCGAAAAAGCGATCCCTTCGGATTCGATATTTCTGTGTCCGCGGACAAGAAAAAGCGCACGCGCGGCAAGCGCGGGATGTCCGGTGCGTTCGAGACATCCAAACGGGTGTGCGAGCATCCGGGCTGTCAAGAGTCCGGCCAGTACCGCGCGCCCCGTTCGCCCGATCATCTGGATGAATACCTGTGGTTCTGTAAGGACCACGTGCGCGAGTATAACCTCAAGTGGAACTTCTTTAACGGCACCACCGAAGAGGAAATGAACGCGCAGATCGACAAGGATCGCGTCTGGGAACGCGAAACAAAACCGTTCTCGCGCAGCACCGAGGAACAGCGCGCTTGGGCCCGTCTGGGTGTTGATGATCCGCATCAGGTGCTGGGCGACAATGCGACGCGCAACCCCGGCAAAACCGATCCCGGTGCGGCGACACGCCGTCTGCCGCCCAAGGAACGCAAGGCGCTGGAAATTCTGGACGCGCGCGATCATTGGACCAAGGCCGAGATCCGCAAACAGTATAAATCGCTGGTCAAAGATCTGCACCCCGACATGAACGGCGGCAACCGCGCAGACGAGGATCGCCTGCAAGAGGTCGTCTGGGCGTGGGATCAGATTAAGGACAGCCGCAGCTTTGCATAAGGGATGAACTGTTTGGTGTCGCTGCGTGATTTGACGCCGCTTCCCCTTGCACCCCCGCGCGATATGCTCCACTAAATCCACATGACCTGCGCAATACTGCGCGGGAGAGGTTTGAATATGGCGGACGGACGTATGGAATTGAATGCGAAACCCACCGAAGAAGTTTCGGTTCGCGAGGTCTTTGGCATCGACAGTGACATGACTGTCAAAGGGTTTGCAGAAGGTTCCGACCGTGTGCCGGATCTGGATTCGACCTATAAATTCGATCCCGACACCACGCTGGCCATCCTAGCGGGCTTTAGCCACAACCGTCGTGTGATGGTTCAGGGCTATCACGGGACAGGCAAATCGACCCACATCGAACAGGTCGCTGCGCGCCTGAACTGGCCCTGTGTTCGCGTCAACCTCGACAGCCACATCAGCCGGATCGACCTGATCGGTAAGGACGCGATCAAGCTGCGCGATGGCAAGCAGGTCACCGAATTCCACGAAGGCATCCTGCCGTGGGCGCTGCGCAATCCGGTTGCGATTGTGTTTGACGAATACGATGCGGGCCGCGCGGACGTGATGTTCGTGATCCAGCGCGTGCTGGAACATGACGGTAAACTGACCCTGCTGGATCAGAACGAGATCATCACGCCGAACCCCTATTTCCGTCTGTTCGCGACGGCAAACACCGTGGGTCTGGGCGATACGACCGGCCTTTATCACGGCACCCAGCAGATCAACCAGGCCCAGATGGACCGCTGGTCGCTGGTGGCGACGCTGAACTATCTGTCGCATGACGCCGAAACCGCGATCGTGATTGCCAAGAACCCGACCTACAACACCGAAAAAGGCCGCAAGATCATCAGCCAGATGGTCACCGTTGCCGACCTGACCCGAACCGCGTTCATGAACGGCGATCTGTCGACCGTGATGAGCCCGCGGACCGTGATCGGCTGGGCCCAGAACGCGTCGATCTTCCGCGATGTGGGCTATGCGTTCCGCCTGACCTTCCTCAACAAATGTGATGAGCTTGAGCGTCAGACCGTCGCCGAGTTCTATCAGCGTTGTTTCGACGAAGAGCTGCCCGAAAGCGCGGCAAGCATGAGCCTCGGCTAAGATACTCTACCGTAGAGAGCATGATTTAACGGCGCCTTCGGGCGCCGTTTTTTGTTGCGTTAACGAGGCGTTACCGCATCGACGCAACGCAAAACACTATCTTAACAATATTTTTTCAATATCTTTTGTATATACATTATTGACTGCAATCATTTCTGTCATAGGATTGTTACATGACCAGAGTGTTTCGCATTTCCCTTTGCGGCGCGGCAGTTTCTGTTCTCATGGCTGCCTCGGCCCCGCCCTTTCCCGTAAGCGCGCATGCCCGCGCTGAGGTGTTTGCAACCTGCGCCGGACGTTTGGCGGCGCTGGCCACCAATCAGGCCTCTCTTGGCAATCCCGATCACGAGCGCACCTCGCAGGCCCGCGATCTGTTCGACATCATGCTAGAGGCGACGATTCCCGCCGCGCTGGATGACGGGGTGCCGGATAACGTGCCCGGCCTGTGGCGGTCTGCCGGATGGGCGGAAATCGCCAGCCTGCTGAACGACATGCACTACAGTCTGGACAACGGGCGATCCAACCGCGCGAAAACCGCGATCGAGGCGCGGATCACCGACTGTGAGCGGCTGGTTCTGTAACTTTTTTCAAAACGCCCTATAGATAATCGAAAAATTAGCCGTAATGTTTACATTATGAGCGTTTTGAAAACACTAACCCTGTCAGCTGCGCTTGTCCTCGGTGTGACACCGGCGTTTGGCGCGTTTCCGTCCTCTCCCAGCGAACAGTTGCGGGTTTTCGCAACCTGTGCGGGCCGATTATCGGCGCTTGAGGAACATCAGCGCCTGTTCGATGGCCCTGCCTCTGAAAAGACCGCGGCGCAAAAACGGCTGTTTGACGATGTGATCAGCGCGCTGATCGACGACGCGGTGGCCTATGGCATGCCCCGCCCCCAAGCGTTGAATTGGCAGGTGCAGGCCAAGATGGCACATGCGATGTTGCGCCAACAGGTGACCTTTGGCACATCCCCCACCCGCGCTGATGCGGCCGAGCGCGTTTTGCGCGTCGAGATTGAGGCCTGTAACGGATTGCTTCTGGGCGCTTGAGTTTCACCGCAGTGCATGGTCATTTCCTGTGTAAGGGCCTATCAAGGTTCTGAAACAGAAATGATCCGGTTAAAGACGCGCAATGGCCTCTAACGACAACCCCGCCGATCCGTTTAAAAAAGCGCTGGCCGAAGCCACGCGCGTTCTGGCCGACGACCCCGATCTGGGCGTGACCTATTCGGTCGACCCGCCGGGCATGAACAACGATTCCGTGCGCCTGCCCCAGATCAGCCGCCGCATGACCCGCGATGAGGTCCTGATGGCGCGCGGCACGGCGGACGCCTATGCGCTGCGCCACCGGTTCCATGATGCGGCGATGCACAACCGCTATATGCCGCAGGGCGCGATGGCGCGTGATCTATACGACGCGATGGAAACCGCGCGGTGTGAGGCCGTCGGCGCCCGCGCCATGCCCGGCACCGCAGGCAATATCGACGCGATGATCGGGGCCGAGGCCACGCGACGCGGCTATGAAGGCATCACAAACGCCGCCGATGCGCCGCTTGCGACGGCGGCGTCCTATCTGGTGCGCCATCTGGCCACCGGTCGCGACCTGCCCCCCGGAGCGCAGAACGTGATGGAGCTGTGGCGCGGGTTCATCGAGGAACAGGCGGGCGACACCCTGAACGGTCTGGACGATGTTCTGGCCGATCAGGCGGCCTTTGCCAAATTCGCGCGTCAGGTGATTTCGGACCTCGGCTATGGCGATCAGTTGGGCGATGACCCCGATCAGCCCGAAGAGGATCAGGACGACGAGAGCGTCGAGCAGGAAGAGCAGGACGATCAGCCCGAAAGCACAGGGCAGGATGAGGATCAGTCCCAAGACGAAAACGAAGCCAGCCCCGAGCAATCCCAAGAGCAGACCCAAGACGCCGCCGAGGCACAGGTCAGCATGGATGACCTCGCCGATATGGAGCTGTCCGAGGACACGGAACTGCCTGATGGCGACGCGCCTCTGGAACCGCCGCCCCCGCCGCCCCATTCGGACGCGGACCCGAATTATTCGGTCTTTAGCACCGATTTCGACGAAGAAATCACCGCCGAGGAACTGGCCGATCCGGCTGAACTGGAACGGTTGCGCGCCTATCTGGATCAGCAACTGGAGCCACTGAAAGGCGCCGTTAGCCGTCTGGCGAACAAACTGCAGCGCCGGTTGCAGGCGCAACAAAACCGCAGTTGGGAGTTCGACCGCGAAGAGGGAATCCTTGACGCCGGTCGTCTGGCCCGTGTGGTGGCGAACCCGACGACGCCTCTGTCGTTCAAGGTCGAGAAAGACACCGAATTCCGCGACACGGTTGTGACGCTTTTGCTGGACAACTCGGGGTCCATGCGCGGGCGTCCGATTTCGATTGCCGCGATCTGTGCCGATGTTCTGGCCCGCACGTTGGAGCGGTGCAGCGTCAAGGTCGAGATTCTGGGCTTTACCACCCGTGCGTGGAAGGGCGGCCAGTCGCGTGAGCGGTGGCTGGGCGAAGGCCGTGCGCAACAGCCCGGTCGCCTGAACGATCTGCGCCACATCATCTATAAGCACGCAGATGCCCCCATGCGCCGGACCCGCAACAATCTGGGTCTGATGATGAAAGAGGGCTTGTTGAAGGAAAACATCGACGGTGAGGCGCTTGAATGGGCGCATCGCCGGATGGCCGGACGTCCCGAGGCGCGCAAGATTCTGATGGTGATTTCCGATGGTGCGCCGGTGGATGACAGCACCCTGTCGGTGAACCCCGCGAACTATCTGGAAAAACACCTGCGTGACGTGATCGAGATGGTCGAGCGGCGCAAGATGGTCGAGTTGATCGCAATCGGGATCGGCCATGATGTGACGCGCTATTACCAGCACGCGGTGACGATTACGGATGCCGAACAATTGGCTGGTGCGATGACCGAACAATTGGCCGGACTGTTTGATCACGACCCGCGGGCACGTGCCCGTTTGCTTGGCCTGCGCAAGGCCGGTTGAGCCATCAGGGGGCGCGAATTTTCCTCCGAAAATTCGCGACGCCCGTGGCGGTGTTTGAAAGGACCCTTGGATGTTTCAGACCTTTGAAACGGTAAGTCAGCCCGAGACCGGCGCGGCGCGTTTGGCCGACTTGCGCGGAGCGTTGCAGGACGCGGGCCTGTCGGGGTTTCTGGTGCCGCGCGCCGATTTGTATCGCGGCGAATATGTCGCCCCGCATGACGACCGTCTGGCGTGGCTGACGGGGTTTACCGGATCGGCGGGGTTTTGCGCCGTTCTGCCCGAGCGCGCGGGGGTGTTCATCGACGGGCGCTATCGCGTTCAGGTGAAATCGCAAATCGATCTATCGGTCTACGATCCCGTGCCATGGCCCGAGACCAAGTTACAGGATTGGCTGATCGAGAATCTGCCCGACGGGGGTGAGGTCGGATTTGACCCGTGGCTGCACAGTTTTGCCGAGGTCGACACAATGGTTGCCCCCCTGCGCGATGCGGGCATCCGGTTGGTGTCGGGGCCGAATTTCGTTGATCGCATCTGGAAGGGCCAACCTGCCCCGCCCATGGGTCTGATCACCGCGCATCCCGACGATCTGGCCGGGGAGAGCAGCGCGTCCAAACGCGCCCGTCTGGCCGAGGTCCTGAGCCACGCGGGGCAGTCCAGCACGATCATCACCCTGCCCGATTCCATTGCGTGGCTGTTGAACATCCGTGGGCGCGATATTGCGCGCAATCCGGTGCCCCATTGTCTGGCCATTCTGCACGCGGATGAAACGGTTGATCTGTTCGCCCATCCGGACAAGATCGACGATGACCTGCGCGCCCATCTGGGTGAGGACATCTGCATTGCCCCCATGGACGCGTTCGACGGAGCCCTGCGCGCGCTGGACGGGCCCGTCCGATTGGATCGCGACAATGCGCCGTTCCGCTTGACCGAGATCCTGAACGAGGCGGGTATCGCGTTTGAATGGGGTGCGGACCCTTGCATCCTGCCCAAGGCGCAAAAGACCGCCGCCGAGATTGAGGGCGCGCGCACAGCCCATATCCGCGACGGGGCGGCGATGGTGGAATTCCTGACGTGGCTCGACGCCACCGCGCCCAGCGAGACCCTGACCGAGATCGACGTTGTGACCGAGCTTGAGTGCTGTCGCCGCGCCACGAACCGCCTGAAGGACATCAGTTTCGAGACCATCGCGGGCAGTGGTCCCAATGGCGCGATTGTCCATTACCGCGTGACGCGTGACACCAACCGCCCCGTGAAGAGCGGCGAATTGCTGTTGATCGACAGTGGTGGGCAATACGTCGACGGCACGACCGACATCACCCGAACGATTGCCGTGGGGGATGTGGGGGCGGACGAACGGCGCTGTTTCACGCGGGTGTTGCAGGGGATGATCGGGATTTCGGGTCTGCAATGGCCCGTGGGTCTGGCCGGTCGTGATCTGGACGCGATTGCGCGCGCGCCTCTGTGGATGGATGGTCTGGATTACAACCACGGCACCGGCCATGGGGTCGGGTCCTATCTGTGTGTGCATGAGGGGCCCCAGCGTCTGTCGCGGATCAGTGAACAGCCCCTGTTGCCCGGCATGATCCTGTCAAACGAACCGGGGTATTACCGCGAAGGCGCGTTCGGTATCCGGATTGAGAACCTGATCGTTGTGACCCCTGCACCTGAGGGCGCGGTTGAGGACGGGCGCAGCATGCTGTGCTTTGAAACACTGACCTATGTGCCCATCGACCGGCGCCTGATCGAGGTGGATTTGCTGTCCAAGGCCGAGATCGCGTGGATCGATTCCTATCACGCCGAGGTCCTGTCGCGCATCGGTTCGCACGTCTCTGGGCCCGCGCGCACATGGTTGCAGGCGGCCTGTGCGCCCCTGTGACAGTCTGGTGTCTGGCTTTCCTGTCGGGAAACTGTCATGAAGCCATGGCAGATAAGATGAGATGAGACATTAGGGGGGCGTTCGTACATGACGAGCCAAATCACCATTCACAAAGCCGGCGGAAAATGGGTTGTCCGCGCGGGCGGTGCCGTACTTGCCGAGAGCGACGATGCTCTGGAAGTGACCACAACCGACGGCAAGGCCACGATCTATTTCCCGCGTGCAGATGTCGCCATGGCGTTTCTGGACCAATCCGACAACACCAGCACCTGCCCCGACCGCGGCGCGGCAACGCATTACGCGATCGAAACCAAAAGCCAGACCATCGGCGACGCTGCGTGGTCGTATGAGGCCCCCAAAGCGGGCTTTGAACAGATCGCCGGTTTTCTGGCGTTCCATAACTCCGACAAAGTCGCGGTTGAACAGCTGTAATTCTTCTGCAGCGTGACCGCTATGCGTGCTCTTCGGCGGCGGTGGCCGCCAAGGCACGGTTATAGGCCCCCAAAGCATCGACATGGAACAGCGCGCCCAACAGGGTCGGGTTTTGGCCATCGGCGGCGGGGGCAACGACCGGAATAAAGGCGTGTCCGGTATCCTCAAACACCGGCAGGGCCTGTTCCAGCGTCGCCTCGGGGTCCAGAAACACCCCTTGCTCCATCAACGCCTGACAGGCCTCAATCGATGCGGCACCAGGGCTGTCCTTGGCGCGCATGACCACCACCGCCTTATACAGTGACAACAAATAGGCCTGCGGTCCGGCGGCCACGTGTTTTCCAGCGCGCTCGAGCTGGGTCAAAAAGAACGACCGATCCACAAGGCGCGAGGCCAGCGCGGTCGACAAAGACACCGCCACCATCACCGCCAAACCCGTTTGCCAGTCGCCGGTCAATTCGAACACGATCAATGTCGTAGAAATCGGCGCGCCCAAAACGGCCGCCGCCACCGCGCCCATACCGGCAAGCGCATACAGGGTTTCAGACCCCGAAATATCGGGAAAGACCGAGGTCGCGACCATCCCGAATGCCAATCCGGTCAGCGCGCCCATCATCAAGGCGGGTGAAAATACTCCGCCGCCCATGCGCCCCGCCATGGTGATTGATACGGCCACGGCCTTGATGATTGCAAAAATCACCACGTCACGAAACACCATCTGACCCGTCAACGCGGCCGAGGTCGTTTCATACCCGACCCCGATGATATGCGGGAAAAAGATCGCGATCCCGCCCAGCAACGCCCCCGCAAACGCGGGCCGCAAAACCCGTGGCAGGCGCAGCATCTGTTGCACCGCGTTGCCTACGTCATCGGCCAAAAAGATCGCCCGCATGAACGCCGTGGCGACCAGACCCGACACAATCCCCAACAACAAAAACGCGGGGAGTTCGACGTAAAACACCAGATCATTGCCCGAGAGCGAGAATTCGGTCACGTCCCCGAAATTCCAGCGGCTGATGATGGTGCCCGTCACGCTGGCAATCACAATCGGCGCGAAGGCGTGCACCGCGAAATGGCGCAACACGACCTCCAGCGCGAACAGCGCCCCCGCAATCGGTGCGTTGAATGAGGCCGACACCGCCGCCGCCACCGCACAGCCCAGCAATTCCCGCCCCGTGATTCCGTTGGCGTTGATCCGTTCGCTGACCCATGTGGCGATCAACCCGCACAGATGCACCACCGGCCCCTCACGGCCTGTGGAGCCACCGGTGCTGAGGGTGATCAGACTGGCCAGACCCGAGGCCAGACCCGCGCGCCGTTCCACCCGCCCATCGTGCAGGGCCGCGCCCTCAATCACATCGGCGACCGAACGCACGCGCCCATCGTCGGTAAACCGGTTCAGGATGATCCCGACCACCAAACCGCCGATGATCGGAAAGGTCAGGATGAAATACCACGGCAAGGTCTCGGCAAAGCTATGGAGCAAGCGCGGATCATCGACCCCATAGACCGTCGTTTGCAAAAAATTGATCGCATGGCGAAACGAGACCGTCACCAGACCGGCGGCAATCCCCACGGCCAGCGCGATGAACCAGAACTGCACCTGCGACGGCCCTTTGCGCCGTAAAACAGACCAACCGCTGCGCCATCCCTCACTCAGGTCTTGGCGGGTTTTCTGCACCAATTGCTGCAGTGGTTTGTTCACGTCGGGCCGGTCCCTGTTCCTGACACGCGTCACATTCGTCGGGGGCTTTCCTGTGCCGCGCGTCTGGCATAGGAAAGGTCAACCTTCGCAATCGGACGGACAAAACCATGCCACATGACACTGCACTGAACGCCCTTTCCCAACTATTAGGCGAACGGTTCTCCCTGTCCAAGTCCGATCTGGCCGCGCATGGCCAGAATGAAACCTATTTCGCGGATTGCCCGCCCGAGGGCGTTGCCTATCCCGAAACCACCGCCGAGGTGTCCGAGATCGTCAAAATCTGCGCCGCCAACGATTGCCCCGTTGTGGCATGGGGCGCGGGCACCTCGCTTGAGGGGCACGCGCTTGCGATCAAGGGCGGGATCGTTCTGGATTTTTCGCGCATGAACAAGGTTCTGGCGATCAATGCCGAGGACATGGATGCCGTGGTTCAACCGGGCATCACGCGTGAGGACCTGAACACCGAGCTGCGCACCACTGGCCTGTTCTTTCCGGTCGATCCGGGTGCGAATGCCTCGATCGGCGGGATGGCCGCGACACGGGCCAGTGGCACCACCGCCGTGCGCTATGGCACGATGCGCGAAAACGTTCTGGCGCTTGAGGCGGTTCTGGCGGACGGAACCATCATCCGCACCGGCACCCGCGCGCGCAAATCCAGCGCCGGCTATGACCTGACCCATCTGTTGGTCGGGTCCGAGGGGACGCTCGCGATCATCACCGAACTGACCGTCCGTCTGCAGGGTCAACCGGAATCGATTTCGGCCGCCGTCTGTGCCTTTGACGATATGGACACCGCAGTGAACACCGTTATGGCGACGATCCAGATGGGCATCCCCATTGCGCGGATCGAATTTCTGGACGCGGCCAGCGTCGCCGCCGTCAACGCCTATTCCAAGACCGACATGCCGGTGCAGCCGCATTTGATGGTGGAATTCCACGGATCGGAAATGGGGGCCAAGGAACAGGTCGAACGGTTTGGCGAGTTGGTCGCGGATTTCGGCGGGCACGGGGTCAAATGGTCCGCCAAGACCGAGGAACGCAATGCCCTGTGGGACGCGCGGCACAAGGCCTATTGGGCGATCCTCGCCTCCCGCCCCGGATACAAAGCCGTTGTGACCGACATGTGCGTGCCGATCTCACGTCTGGCCGAGGCGGTCGCGGAAACCCAAAAGGACATCGCGGATGCGGGCCTGCAGGGGCCGATTTTGGGCCATGTGGGCGACGGGAATTTCCACGCGATCCTGTTGCTTGATCCGGCGAACCCCGATGACCTGACCCGCGCGAAAGAGGTCTCGCACCGGATGGCGGAACGCGCGCTGGCCCTTGGGGGGACGATCACGGGCGAACATGGGGTGGGCATGGGCAAACTGTCCCTGATGCCCGCCGAACACGGGCACGCGTGGGACGTGATGGGCGCGATCAAAACGGCGATGGACCCCAAGGGCATCCTGAACCCCGGTAAGGTCGTGCGCCCCGCCTAATCGTCCAGCAGGGCACGCGCGGCGGCACGGGCCGGGTCGGTGATCGTGTCGCCCGACACCATGCGGGCGATTTCGTCCACGCGTTCCTCATCCGACAGGGGCACAACGCGCGACAGGGTCACGCCATCGGTGACGTTCTTTTCGACGCGCCAATGATGCGCCCCACGCGCGGCAACCTGCGGCGAATGCGTTACGACCAACACCTGACCACCCTTGGCCAGCTCTTCTAACCGGCGCCCCACCGCATCGGCGGTCGCCCCGCCCACACCGCGGTCGATCTCGTCAAAGATCATGGTCAGGCCGCTGTCGTCCTTGGTCAAACAGACCTTCAGCGCCAACAGGAACCGGCTCAGCTCCCCGCCCGAGGCGATCTTGTTCAAGGGTCCCGCCGGTGCACCGGGGTTGGTGGCGACGCGGAATTGAACGGCGTCCACGCCCTCGGGCCCCGGATCGGCGGGGGTGATGTCGGTGGCGAAGACCGCGCGCTCCATCTTGAGCGGGGCCAATTCGGCGGCCATGGCGCGGTCCAGATCGGCGGCGGCCTGTTTGCGGCGCGCGGACAGATCACCGGCGGCGGCCTCATAGGCGGTCCACGCGCGGGCCTTTTCCTGCTTCAGCGCGGCAAGGTCCCCTGCCCCCGCGTCCAAGCGGTTCAGACGGGTGCGCAGACCTTCGGCAAATTCGCCCAGATCATCGGGCAGGACCCCGTGCTTGCGCGCCAGACCACGGATCGCGAACAGACGCTCCTCGACCCGCTCCAATTCCGCCGGATCGAAATCCAGACGGTCCAGAAACGCCTCAACCCCCTGATGGGCGGCGGCCAGTTCATGCATCGCGCGCGTCAGCGTGTCGATGGTGTCGTCCAACCCGCCCTCGGACTGATCCGCTGCCCCTTCGAGCCAGCGCAGGGCGTTGCCCACCATCCCCTCGGCCCCGTCATAGGACAGCGCGTTCAGGGCCTTGGCCACGTCTTCGCGGATCCGGTCGGCGGCCTGCATCATGCGGCGGCGGGTGTCTAGAACCTGCTCCTCGCCCGGTTCGGGGTTCAGCGCGTCCAATTCCCCAACGGCGTGGCGCAGGAATTCCTCTTCGGCCTGCATGGCCTGCAATTCAGCCTCGGCCGTTTCCAGTGCCTTGGTCGTGCGGGAAAAGGCGGTCCATGCAGCGCGCGTCGCGGCCAACCCGTCGGTAACACCAGCGAAATCGTCCAGCATCGCGCGGTGCGCCCGCGGGTTCAGCAGGCCCTTATCATCCTGTTGGCCGTGCAGTTCGACCAGCGTATCGGACAGCGCGCGCAGGACCTCGCCACTGACGCGGCGATCATTGACCCATGCAGTTTTGCGCCCGTCCACGGTGTTCACGCGCCGCAGGATCAACTCGTTGCCAGACGGCAATCCCGCGTCCGCCAGAACCTGATGCGCGGCGTGCCCGTCGCGCAGATCAAAGACAGCTGTGACCTCGCCCTGATCGGCACCCGCACGGACCAGTTCCGCCCGCCCGCGCCAGCCAAGGACGAACCCCAGCGAATCCAGCAAAATGGATTTCCCCGCGCCCGTTTCACCGGTCAGCACGTTCAAACCGGGCTGAAGGCCCAGATCGAGATGGTCGATAATCAACAGATCCCGGATGTCGAGACTGCGCAGCATCGCCTAAGCCCCCAAGCCCGCGAAAATCAGAGCCATTGCCCCTGAATCATCTGACGGTACACCGTCGCCAACCACCCCGTGCCAATCGCATCGGGTTCAAGGCCGCGCCCCTGCAACAGGTTATAGCCGTCCTCGTACCAGTCGGTCGATTGGAAGTTATAGCCAAGGATCGCACCGGCAGTTTGGGCCTCTTGGTTCAGGCCCAGCGACAAGTAGGCCTCAATCAAACGATAAAGCGCCTCGGCGGTATGGGTCGTGGTCTGGAAATCCTCAACCACGACGCGGAACCGGTTAATCGCCGAGGTAAAGTTATCGCGGCGCAGGTAATAGCGCCCGATTTCCATTTCCTTGGCGGCCAGATGGTTGAACGCCAGATCGAACTTCAGGATCGACGAACGGGCGTATTCGCTATCGGGATAACGCTCGATCACTGTGCGCAGGGCCTGTAGCGCCTGAAACGTCAGGCCCTGATCGCGGCCCACAAGGTCGATCTGGTCATAATAGCTGAGCGCCAGCAGATATTGCGCATAGGCCGCGTCTTCGTCCGCAGGGTAGAAATCGATATACCGCTGGGCGGCCGAGCGGGCGGCCTCATAATCCTTGTCACGGTGATAGGCAAAGGCCTGCATGATCAAGGCGCGCTTGGCGAATTCCGAATAGGGGTACAGACGTTCGACATCCGCGAACTTGCGGGCGGCGTCATCGGCGCGGCGTGACGTTTCCAGTTCAAACTCGGCCTGTTTGAACAATTCCTCGGCGGTATAGCTTTCCAACGGGGGTTCTGTGTTCCCTCCGCAAGATGCCAGCACCATCACCGCAACAAGCGCCGAAACCAGCTGTGCGCGCGACCCGTATCCGACCATGAAAGCCCCACCTCGTCTTCTGCTGATGCGTCGGTTTTCCGACGACAGGCCTGTCCTAGCACAGAAAAATCCGGTGCAAAACGGCTTTGGTGCAAAATGCGCAGATCAGGCGACGGCGCGCAGGTCCGCAACCTTGACACCAACCCCCGGCAGATGCGCCGAAAGGGCCTGATCGCAGGTCACCATGCGGAACGCGTCAGGCGTGTCAAACAGTGCCCGCAACAGTTTATTGGTGATCGCATGGCCCGCGCGGTTGCCCACGTAACGGCCCAGAATCGGTGCACCAGCAAGGTAAAGATCCCCCAGCGCGTCCAACATTTTATGGCGCACGGGTTCATCGCTGTGGCGCAGACCGCCGCGCGACAGAACCTGATCGCCGTCAAACACAACGGCGTTCACCTTGTTCACGATGTCCCCACCCAGGGCGAGGCCACGTTCCTGCATCACGTCGATATCAACCTTGCGACAGAAGGTGCGGCTGTCACACAATTCACGCACAAAGCTGCCGTTCGCCATGTTCAGGTGTTTTTCCTGATGACCGATTGCGGCATCGGGGAAATCGATCTCGAACTGGATTTCCAGAGACTGCGACGGCATCAAGGTCGCCTCGGCCTCGCCATCACGGAACGTTACAGGTTTCAGAATTTCAATCGCACGCACCGGCGCGTCCAGTTCCTGAAAACCGCGGTTGATGAACGCGCGGACATATTGCGCCGAACTGCCGTCCAGCGCCGGAACCTCAGGCCCGTCGATTTCGACCAGAGCGTTGTGAATGCCACAGCCCGCCAGAGCAGCCATCAGGTGCTCAATGGTGGCCACGGTCACACCGTCGGCGTTTTCGATTTGCGTGCACAGGGTGGTGAAGCCAACCGCGTCCCAACGTGCGGGGATCATGTTGTCGCGGTCGTTGATATCCGTGCGCTGAAACCAGATGCCGTATTCGGCGGACGCGGGGCGGACCGTCATCGTGACAGGTTTGCCACTGTGCAGGCCTACACCGGTAAAGGTAACATGTGATTTCAACGTCGTTTGCAAAGTTCACCCGATTAGCAGAACCGGACATCCCCTATCCGGCACGAAACAGGTACGAACTGCTTAACGCAATCTCAACTCAATCTTTGCAACGTTATGAAACATACATGTAACGGTGATAGGCGGGATTCTGCCAATCCGATGCTGCGCCGCCGCGAGTGCCTGTTTTACAAAAGAAAAAGGCCGGGCGAACCCGGCCTTTTCTTGCAAGATTTACGTCGGGTTAATTGGCCTGACGACGCAAAAATGCGGGAATTTCGATGCGCTCTTGTTCGGCGTCCATCTCTTCGTCTTCGGCGTAACCTTGGACCTGAGGCTGTTGGCGAGTGCCCTGATGGGCGCCGCGTGCGGGCTCTGCGCCCTGCCCCGACATCCGGTTGATCAGCGAGCCGATCCCGAAACGACCTTTATCAGCCGCAGCCGGACGGGCAGCGGGTTGGGGTGCCTCGGCCTGACGGCGGGGGGCCTTGCTGACGGCGGCCTGCAGACGGGCCATCGCCTCGGGCGAGGGCGTGCCGGGCTGACGTGGTTTGGGGGCGACGAAGGCCTCATCCTGCGCCTCTTGCTCCAACATATGGGGCGCGGGTGCCGGAGCGGGTTCGGCAGGGCGATAGGCCGGCGGCGGCAGATCGTCCACCTCGGGTTCCATCGCGGTTTCGGCGGCCAGTTCTGCCTCAAACCCCGGGAACAGCGCAGGCTCTTCCGCGGTCGGGGCTTCGGCCACGACGGGTTCGGGGGTCGGCTCGGGCGCGGCTTCGGCGACCGGTGCGGGCTGTTCCACAGCAGGGGCCAGCGGCTCGGCCAGACGGCGGCGCGCAACGGGCACCTCGATCTCGGTTTCAACGGCGTCGATACCGGTGGCGACAACCGACACACGCATGTTGCCTTCCATGTCGGGGTCAAGCGTCGAACCAACGATGATGTTGGCGTCGGGATCGACCTCTTCGCGGATACGGTTCGCGGCCTCGTCCAGTTCGAACAGGGTCAGATCGTAACCGCCGGTGATGTTGATCAGAACGCCCTTTGCGCCGCGCAGGCTGATTTCGTCCAGCAGCGGGTTCGCGATGGCCTTTTCGGCGGCTTGGATCGCGCGATCCTCGCCCTCGGCCTCGCCGGTGCCCATCATCGCCTTGCCCATTTCGTCCATCACGGCGCGAACGTCGGCAAAGTCGAGGTTGATCAGACCCGGGCGCACCATCAGGTCGGTCACGCCTTTGACGCCTTGGTAGAGAACGTCGTCGGCCATGCTGAACGCCTCGGTAAAGGTCGTGCGCTCGTTGGCCAGACGGAACAGGTTCTGGTTCGGGATGATGATCAGCGTATCAACAACCTTTTGCAGGGCTTCGACGCCTGCTTCGGCCTGACGCATACGCTTGGAGCCCTCAAACTGGAACGGTTTGGTCACGACCCCAACGGTCAGAACGCCCAGTTCGCGAGCGGCCTGTGCAATGATCGGAGCAGCGCCCGTCCCCGTGCCACCGCCCATACCAGCGGTGATAAAGCACATATGCGCACCGGCCAGATGATCGACGATTTGCTCGATGCTCTCTTCGGCGGCGGCGGCACCAACCGAGGCACGCGCGCCCGCGCCCAGACCTTCGGTGACTTTGACACCCATCTGGATTTTCGCCGGAGCATCCGACTGCTGCAGGGCCTGTGCGTCGGTGTTCGCCGTAACGAATTCGACCCCCTCCAGCTGTTTTTCAATCATGTTGTTTACAGCGTTACCGCCAGCACCACCGACACCAAATACGGTAATCCGCGGCTTCAACTCTTCATGCTCGGGCATGGTGAGGTTCAATGTCATTGATCTGTCCGCCTGCTTTTGTTTGTTGGGTGGCGTCATGCGCCATCGCGACCATATTTCCACCGATTCTAACCCCAGCGCAGGCCGGGGTCATTAAAAAAACGCAAAAAACCCACAAAATCTGGATCAAATTTGATCCAGACCAGCGGTATTTCGCCAATTTCACAGGATATAGCGGTTACCAGTTATCCTTGAACCACCGGATCGCCCGTTTCAGGGACCGTGCCGGGTAACGTTCGGCGGGAATTTCAAAGTCCCACCATTCGTCTTGGGGGTGCGCCGCGAACAGGGACAGCCCCACAGCCGAGGCAAACGCGGGCCCCGTTGCCGCCTGTGGCAGGCCCTGAACACGCAGGGGACGGCCCAGACGGACCTGTTGGCCGAGGATACGACTGGCCAGCCCGTCTAGGCCGGGAATCTGGCTGCCACCACCGGTCAGGACGATCTTCTGGCTGGGCAGATGGTCGAAACCAGCGGCGTCCAGACGCGCGCGGATTTCTTCGAGGATTTCTTCGACGCGGGGGCGCATGATGCCGATCAGCTCAGCGCGGCTGACGGTGCGGCGGTCGTGTTCGTAATCACCGGTGTCGCCCCCGATCTCGATCATCTCGCGGTCATCCATGCCGGTCGCGACCAGACCACCGAACAGGGTCTTGATCCGCTCGGCGGTGGACAGGGACACTTGCAGGCCCTTGGAGATGTCCGAGGTCACGTGATCGCCACCCAGACGGACGCTGTCGGCATAGATCATGTGCTTTTTGATAAAGATCGACAGGCTGGTCGTGCCACCGCCCAGATCGACACAGGCCGCGCCCAGTTCCTGTTCGTCCTCAACCAAGGACGACACGCCCGACACATAAGGCGCGCTGGCCAAACCGGCCAGTTCAAGGTCACAGCGTTTGATACAATAAAGCAGGTTCTGGATCACATGCGCATCAACGGTCAGCAGGTGCATGTCACAGGCCAGCTTGTTCCCGATCTGACCGCGCGGATCGGACAGGCCCGAGCGGTTGTCGAGCGCAAAGTTCACCGGTTGGGCATGCAGCACCTCGCGCCCTGCCCCGAAATCGGGCACATCACAGGCGGCCAGAACGCGTGCGACGTCGTCTTCACTGACGAAATTTTCCTCCAATTCGATCATCCCGTCCAGACCGTAGGAGCGCGGCTGGGCCCCGCTAAAGGCGGCAATGACGTGATCCACACGGACGTTCGCCATTTTCTGGGCGGCCTGCACGGCGGTGCGAATGGCGCGCTCGGTCTCTTGCATGGCGTCGATTTCACCGAACCGCACCCCGCGCGACCGGGTGGTCGCGGCGCCAATCACGCGAAAGCTGGACTGACCGGCCAAGGACGTGATGCCCTCGGACGCCGAGAACTGTTCCGGCCCGTCAAAGCGCAGAACCAGACAGGCGATTTTCGACGTGCCCACATCCAGAATGGCGACAACGCCCCGATCCATGGCCTGTTTCCGCATGCGCCGCATTGCGCGCTGAGACTGATACAGATCGGTCATCGGCTAAGCACTCCTGCCTCGATAATTTTTATTTGTTTATACTGTTCAAATGCGCCGTCGCTCATGCGCAGGGTCGGCCGGTCGCTCTGGCGCAGATCGACGGTCACCAGATCGCGGGCCAGCATTTCCTCGGCCTTGTCCATGGCGATCACACGCTCCATCGCGCGCACGGCACCGGTTTCGGGCAGCATCACGCGCTGCCCACGATCCAGAACCACGTCCCAACGGCGCGCACCCACGCGGACCAAGCCGCGAATGCGATCTTCAATCGGGCTGGCGGCGGCAAGGATATCCAACGCCTCAGGCACGCCCTCATAAGCACCCTCGCCCGCGATCAACGGCAGGTCAGGCCGGTCCGAGCGCGCCCCAAGGGCCGACACCCGTAGACCGTTCACGTCCAGCAACTCCAACCCGTCGCGCCCACGCCAGACCACGGCGGGCAGGCGTTCATCAATGGTGATCTGCAGCACGCCACCGGCGCGGATGTGCAGCTCGGCCCGCGCAACCGCGTCCAAACCGGAAATCGTGCGGCGCATGTCCTCTAGGTTCAGATCGAACGAACTGATCGGGAAATCCAACGGCAGGATTTCGCGGATATCGTCGCTGACCTCTTGCGAGGCCCCGTCGATCGCCATCATCTCGACCATGAATTCGGGACGTTCCTGCAGGGTGCGGCGCACATCTTGGGCGAATGTCACCAGACCATCGCGGCGCCCCTCATCGGCCAGATAAAGGCCCGTGCAAAAGATGATCAGAAACACCGGCAGACCGACATGCAGCATCGCGCGAAACAACGGCGTCAGCCACAGCCGGTTCATCCGATAGGCCAAACGCGTCGGCGCGGGATCGCGGCGCGGCGGGGTGTCGACGTCGGTGCGGCGTTCAATCCGCGGGGCGCGGCGGGTCATCTGTTGCATGACGCGTCCTCCACCATCCAGCGGCACAGCTGCGGGAATGTCTTGCCGACCTCGGCCGCGTGTTCGGGCGTCAGAGAGGTCGCGGTCATACCGGGTTGGGTGTTGGTTTCAAGGATGATCAACCCGTCCAGCCCCTTACGGTCGTCCCAACGGAAATCGGTCCGGCTGACCCCGCGACAGCCCAACGCATTATGCGCACGCAGGGCATAATCCAGACAGGCGTCGAAAATTTCGGCCGGGACTTGGGCGGGCACAACATGGCGCGACCCGCCAGGTTTGTATTTGGCGTCGTAGTCGTACCACCCATCGGTCAGGATCTCGGTGACCGACATCGCGCGGTCCCCCATCACCGAACAGGTCAGTTCGCGACCGGGTACGAATGCCTCGACCATCACACGCTCGGGCATATCGTCGGACAGTTGCGGCGGCGTGTTGGCCTGCGACATCACAAGGTACACGCCCACCGACGAGCCCTCGTTATAGGGCTTCACAACATAGGGGGGCGTCATCACGTGACGCGCGCGCACCTCATCCGTGTCAAACAGACCGCTGTCGGCAACGGGCAGACCGGCGGCGCGATAGGCGGCCTTGCTGCGTTCCTTGTCCATAGCCAAGGCCGAGGCCAGCACGCCCGAATGCGTATAGGGCAGGCCCATCCATTCCAGAATGCCCTGCACACAGCCGTCTTCGCCCCACCGCCCATGCAGCGCGTTAAAGACCACATCCGGTGCGGCCGCGTTCAACTGGTTATATAGGTCGGGGCCGGCGTCAATCATGACGACCTCATAGCCCTCTTCCCCAAGTGCGGTTGCGCATTCTTGACCAGACGCCAGAGACACTTCGCGCTCGGACGAAGGGCCACCATATATTACCGCCACTTTGGGGTTTGCCCTGCTCGACATACCCACCATCAGTGCCTCGTTACCGGGCCTTATTTTTGACCCTTGGACTTATTATTCTTCTGCGGCCGGTTCGCCGACGCGCATGATTTCCCATACTAGTTCTATTCCGCTGTTTTGGAAAACCCTTTTTCGAACTTCTTCGCCAAGTGATTCCAGATCATGCGCCGTTGCGCCGCCTGTGTTGATCATAAAGTTCGAATGCATCTCCGACATCTGTGCGCCACCGATGGAAAAGCCGCGCAAACCCGCGTCATCAATGACCTTCCACGCCTTTAGATCATGGACATCATCGGCGCGGCCCGTCGAACTGAACCCCGCCGGATTGCGAAAGGTCGATCCCGCACTGCGGTCTTTGGTCGGTTGGGTCGCGTCGCGTTTATCAAGCTGTTCTTGCATCCGCGCGGCCAAGGCCTCGGGATCACCCGCCACCCCGCGTAAGGTCACGTCGATGATCACCGCGCCCTCGGGGATGTTGGTCTGCCGGTAGGCAAATTCGATGTCGTCGGCGGTGAGGGTCAACAATTCGCCTGCCCGCGTCACGATCCGCGCCGACACGAATACATCGCGCAGATACGTCCCATAGCACCCCGCGTTCATCCGCAGGGCCCCGCCGAGGCTGCCAGGAATGGTGCGCAGGAAAGTCAGGTCCACACCTGCCTCGGCGGCCTTGCGCGCCACCATCGCGTCCAGCAATGCCGCACCGGCGGTCACGGTCGTGCCGTCAATCTCGATCCCGTTGAACCCGCGCCCCAGCCGGATCACCACGCCGCGCACGCCCCCGTCCCGCACGATCAGGTTGCTGCCAACCCCCATCGGGAACACGGGCACATCCGCGGGCAACGCCGCCAAAAACGCCTGCAAATCCGCAACATCCGCCGGTTGGAACAGCCAATCCGCAGGGCCCCCGACCCGCAGCCACGTCAGATCGTTCAGCGGTCGATCCGCCGTCAGGGTTCCGCGTACGCTTGGCATCTCACCGGTCATCTGTTCCCGCCTTTGTTCCCACAAAATACATCAGGGCCACGATACATCCACCCAAGGCCCAAGGGATGGCCAGGCCCGTGCGGCTGATCACGCCCTCGCCGTTCAGCGCGATACCTGTCACAAATGTGACCAGAGAATAAAGAGAAAACAGGCCGATGGGCGCCATTATCCGCCTCTCAATCCCGGCCATCAGGGCGACATAGGCCAGAACCGGCAACACGCCCCACAACCCGTATGCGATCAGGACACCCATCCTCGCCTAGCCGAACTGCTGCCGCACCCAGCGCAGCGCGAAAACCAGAGGCCAGCGCAGAACCGACGCCGCCAGCGCCATGAACAACAGCGCCCACCAGATGCCTTCGGCCCAGATCACATAGGCGACCAGAGGCATGCCCACGCTCATCAACGCATAGGCGGCGGGCCAATGCTTCCGGCGGCTCGGGAACATGCCGATCACATTCGCCACGATCAACCACACACAGCACAGAATGAATGCCAAATTCATAGGGTCCCCCAGACAAACGACAAAACCAGCGCCCCCGCCGCGACCACCGCGCCAATCAGCGGCACAAAGGTTGGCACGCGGAACGGGGCCTCGGGCGTCACCCGTTTTAGACGCAGCAGCGCGAGGTTGATAATGACAAACACGGCCAAAAGGACGGTCGACGTCACACTGGCCAAGGCCGACACCGGCAGGGCCAATGCCGCCCCGATCACCGCCGCGCCCACAACGATGGTGCCCGCGACGGGCGTTCCGAACCGCGCGGATGTATGTGCGAACAGGGCCAATCCCGCCCTATCCCGTCCCATCCCGAACAAAACGCGCGACGCCATGACGATCTGCGCCAGCACCCCGTTCAACGCCGCCGCCACCGCAATCGCGGACAAAAACGCCGCCGATCCGCCGGTCCGCGCGCGCCAGACATCAACCAGTGGCTGGGTGCTGTGCGACAAATCAAACGGTGCAACCGCCCGCACCGCCGCCATCGAGACCAGCGCATAGATCACCGAGGTCACGATCAGGGACAATATAATCGCCCGCGGCAGAGTCTTGGTGGGATTACGGACCTCTTCGGCCATGTTGACGATATCCTCAAACCCGATGAAGGCGAAGAACGCCAAAACCGCACCAATGCCCAAACCAGTGATCGACACCGGCACGGGGGCCTGCCATGGCAGAGACGGCTCGGCGCTGAGCCCCGCCCAGATCACAAGGATCAGACCGGTCAGTTCGATCACGGTGAACAGGGCCGCGATGGCGAGGCTTTCCAACACGCCGATCAAGGCCACGCCGATTAGGAACACGCCCAACACCGCGATCAAAACCGGCTGTCCCAAGGGCACCAATCCGCCCAGATACCCCGCCCCGCCGCGCAACACGGCGGCGGCGGAAATCGTGCCTGCAACCACAATCCCGAACCCGATCACCAGCGCCAGCCACCGCAGGCCAAACGCCTGTTCGACATAGGCGGCCTCACCCGCGGCCTTGGGGATGCGCGTGGACAGTTCGGCATAGCTGAGCGCCGAGGGCGCGGCGATCAGCCCCGCGATCAGGAACGACACAGGCGCCCAGACGCCCGCCGATCCCGCGACCGCGCCGACGAGGACGTAAATCCCCGCCCCCACCATGACGCCGACACCGTAGGCGGTCAGCAATCCCAGACCGATGCGGCGTTTCAGCGTCTCTGCCATGGTGGCACCTTTTTAGCTGTTGGATAACCGTGCGGGCAGACCGTTGGCCCATGCGCTGATCGTGCCGGCCCCGAGGCAGACAACGATATCGCCCGGACGGGCCTGTTCGCGCACCAGACGTTCCAGATCGTCCTCGGACGTAACGGCGCGGGCGTGGCGATGGCCGTGACGGATCAGACCCGCCACCAGATCGTCGCGCGTTGCGCCCTCGATCACCTGTTCGCCTGCTGCGTAAACCTCGCCGATGCCGACCACATCGGCGTCGTTGAAACAGGTGCAAAAATCGTCAAACAGCGAATGCAGGCGGGTATAGCGGTGCGGCTGATGCACGGCGATCACGCGCCCCTCACTTGCCTGACGGGCGGCGCGCAGAACGGCGGCGATTTCGACGGGATGGTGGCCGTAATCGTCGATGATGGTGACGCCGTCCACCTCACCCACCTTGGTAAAACGACGGTTCACGCCCCCGAACGCGGCAAGCGCGTCGCGGATCTGATCGCCCGTCATCCCAAGATGCAGCGACACCGCCACTGCGGCCAACGCGTTAGACACGTTATGATCGCCCGGCATCGGCAGGACACAGCCCTCAATCACCCGATCATCGGCCTGTAGCGCGATGTCAAAATGGGCCTTTCCGGCCTGATAATGCAGGTTGATCGCGCGCACGTCGGCCTGTGCATTGAACCCGAATGTCGTGATCCGGCGGTCGGTCACACGACCGACCAGCGCCTGAACCTCGGGGTGGTCGGTACAACAGACGGCCAGACCGTAGAACGGGATGTTGGACACGAAATCAAGAAAGCCCTGACGCAGGTTTTCGATCGTGCCCCAGTGCTCCATATGCTCGGGGTCGATGTTGGTGACGATGGCGATGGTGGCAGGCAGACGGTTAAAGGTGCCGTCGCTCTCATCGGCCTCGACGACCATCCATTCGCCCTCACCCATGCGGGCGTTTGAGCCATAGGCGTGAATGATGCCGCCGTTGATCACGGTCGGGTCGATCCCGCCCGCATCCAGCAAGGTCGCAACCATCGTGGTCGTGGTGGTTTTGCCATGCGTGCCCGCAACCGCGATGTTCGATTTCAGGCGCATCAGCTCGGCCAGCATTTCGGCGCGGCGCACAACCGGCATGCCCGTGGCGCGCGCGGCGTCCAGTTCGGGGTTACCCGGTTTGATGGCGCTGGAAATCACGACGACCTCGGCCCCGTCCAGGTTCTCGGCGCGCTGGCCCTCAAACACGGTGGCGCCCAGATCTTCCAACCGTTTGGTGATCTTGCTGGCCTTCAGGTCGCTGCCCTGCACGCGGTAGCCAAGGTTCAAAAGCACCTCGGCAATGCCCGACATCCCGATCCCGCCAATCCCGACAAAATGGATCGGCCCGACATCGGTGGGCAGTTTCGTGACAGCAGCAGCATTCATCAGGCGGTCCCCTCTTGGGCCAGATTTTCGACCATATCGGCCAGTTCGCGCGCGGCGTCCGGTTTGCCACAGGACAAGGCGGACATCGCCATTTGGATCGCCGCGGCGGGCTGATCCAGAACCGTGCCTATTTGCGCGCAAAGGGATTGGGGATCAAGACGGGATTCAGGCACCATGATCGCCGCGCCCGCCTCGACCAGCCCGCGCGCATTGGCGGTCTGGTGATCGCCGGCGGCGGCGGCAAACGGGATCAGGATCGCGGGACGCCCGATCACCGAAATATCGGCAACCGACGACGCGCCCGAGCGGCTGATAACCAATTGCGCCTCGCTGAGGCGACCGGGGATGTCGGCAAAGAACGGTTTGACCTCGGCGGCGATACCGGCGTTGGCATAGGCCGCGACGACGCGGTCGTGATCCTCGGGGCGGGCCTGATGGGCCACGCGCAACAGGGGGCGGATGTGGTCAGGCATCATGCCCAGCGCGGCAGGCACCATATCCGACAGGATGCGCGCCCCTTGGGAGCCGCCGATGACCAAAATGCTCATCGGGTAGTCACCTGGCGCGATATAGGGCGATGCGGCGCGGTCCAGAACGGCCCCGCGCACGGGATTGCCGATATGCGTGCCGGTCGCACCCTCGGGCAGGTCTGTGGGCCAGATGCCACAGGCAACCGCACTGACGCGTTTGGCAAAGACCTTGTTCACCTTGCCCAAAACGCCGTTTTGTTCGTGGATCATACGCGGGCGGCGCAGGAGCGTCGCCGCCGCAATCGCCGGAAAGGACGGATAGCCGCCGAACCCCGCCACAACGGCGGGCTTGTCGCGCATCAGCTTGACGCTTGCGCCCACCACACCGGCCAACAGGCGAAACGGCACAACCAGTTTCGCCAAGACCCCGCCACGGGCAAAGGTTGCGCTGGAAATCTGTTCAATCTCAACCGCATCGGGGAAATTCCCCGCATAGCGCGCGCCCCGCGCATCGGTCGACAGCTTCACCCGCCAACCGCGTGCGATCATCTCTTCGGCCAAGGCCTGTGCCGGAAACATGTGGCCGCCGGTCCCACCGGCCGCAATCACCAAAAGGGGGGCCATCAACGACCTCTTCGCATCAAAATATCACCGATTTCACCCTGCGGACGGGTGCGCGTCAGGGCCAACAACATGCCCATCAAAATGCCGCCCGCGATGATCGACGAGCCGCCATAGCTGACGAACGGCAGGGTCATGCCCTTGGCGGGCAACAGACGTACCGCCACGCCCATATTGATGAAGGCCTGAACGCCGAAAATGCACGCCAGACCCGTGCCCGCCAGACGGATGAACGGGTCACGCTCGCGCATCAACCGATAGAGGGACCGCACAACCACCACCGCATAGAGCGCGATAATCACAAGGACGAGGGCAAGGCCATATTCCTCGGCCGCGACGGCGATAATGAAATCCGTATGCGCATCCGGCAGGGATTGTTTCACGGTCCCCTCGCCCACGCCGACGCCGAAAAACCCGCCTTCGCGGATGGCGTTCGTGGCATAGCCAAGCTGGGTGCGCGGGTCGATTTCGGGCGACAGGAACCCGTCGATCCGACGCGCAAAATGTTCGGAATTATAATAGGCCACCGTGCCCGCCATCATGGTCAGTCCCGCCATCCCGATCAGCAGGATGAATGGCGCACCGGCGACGAAATACATCACGCCCCATGCAAACAGGATCAGGGCCGATTGGCCGAAATCGGGCTGCATCGCCAGAAAGGCCACGATGACCACGGCGATGGCAAAACTAAAGGATTTACCCGGCGGGCCACCGATTTCCTGACTGGCGGCCATCAACCACGCGGCCAGGATGATGAAGCCGGGCTTGAGGAACTCGGACGGCTGCACCGAGGCGAACCCAAGGCTGTACCAGCGCACCGCGCCCTTGCCGAAATCCGTGCCCAGAACCGGCAACAGGGCCAGCGCGACAAAGGCCGCAAAGAAACCCAGCACGCCCAGACGCCGGATCAGATCGGGCGAAAACATCGACGTGACCATCATCACGCCCAGCGCGACAAAGCCGAAAAACGCTTGGCGTTCAACATAATGGAAGGGATCAAGCCCGTTGCGCGCGGCCAAGGGCGGCGAGGACGCAAGACCCAGCAACAGACCAATGCTGAACAGCAACAGAACGCTGGACAGGGTCCATTTGTCGATCGTGCGCCACCACCGAGGTAGAACAGGATCCCCCACGCGCATAGGCGCGGCGCCGTACACCATTTCCGTCATATTACCGCCTCGACTGCCTTTATCGTCCGGTTTGTCCGGATCTGATTTGCCCAGTCTAGCAAGGCCGAACGAATCACGCCAGCGTTAAGGCGAATCGCGCCTGCCCATCGGCGGAAAAAAGCACGCCCGCCCCGAGTGAACGGGACGGGCGTGCGGCATTACAGAGGGCGGCGCGATCAGATCGCGATCACATCCAGCGGCGGGAAACCGTTGAACCCGACCGACGCATAGGTCGAGGTATAGGCCCCGCAGGCGCGGATGATGATACGATCACCGGCGCGCAGACCGACGGGCAGTTGCACAGGGCGCTTTTCGTACAGGACATCGGCGCTGTCACAGGACGGACCGGCCAGAATGCAGGCACCGGTGTCTTCGTGGTCGCGGTCGGTGATGAACTGATAGCGGATCGCTTCATCCATGGTTTCGGCCAGACCCGAGAATTTCCCGATGTCCAGATAGACCCAGCGATAGGTGTCCAGATCGGATTTCTTGGACACCAGCAGAACCTCGGCGGCGATCATACCGGCCTCGGCCACCAGACCACGACCCGGCTCGGCCATGATGTGGGGGACGTCGCCAAAACGCTCGGCCACCAGTTCCATCACACGGGCCGCATAGGTCGTGGGGTGGTCGATGTCTTCGCCATAGAACGCAGGGAAGCCACCGCCGATGTTCAGCAGGGTCAGTTCAATACCCGCCTCACGCACGGCCGCCCAAACGGCAGCAACCTGATCCAGAACGGGGGTCCACATCTCGGCGCGGCGGGTCTGGCTGCCGACGTGAAAGGACAGACCAATCGGATTCAGGCCCAGTTCCACCGCCATTTTCGCCAGCGCAACCGCCTTGTCACGACCACAGCCGAACTTGCGCGACAGCGGCCAGTCGGCCTCGGTCGCATCGACGATGATGCGGATATAGACGTTGGCACCGGGCGCGTGCTCGGCCAGCTTTTCCAGCTCTTCCTCGGCATCGGCGGCAAACAGACGCACACCGGCGCGATAGGCGAATGCGATGTCGCTGGGACGTTTAATGGTGTTGCCGAACGACACGGTTTCCGGTGCCGCACCCAGACCAAGGCACAGTTCGATTTCGGCGCGCGATGCGGCGTCAAAGTGCCCGCCCAGCGCGATCAGGGTCTCGATGACCTCGGGCGCGGGGTTTGCTTTGACGGCATAGTGGATGTCGGCGCGACCCAGACCGGCGCGCAGGGCGCGGAATTGACCGGCAACCGCTTGGGTATCGATGACCAGCGTCGGGCGATCGAAAGAATGCGTGCGGATGTAGTCTTCGACACGGGAAACGGCAGTTACAGGGGTTTCCCCGACAAAGTCGGTGATCGTAGCGTTCATGGTCATCTCCAATAGACCCGGCCATATATGACCGCTCACTTCCAAGGGAGACGTTACCGTCGCTACGTAAACACGGAGTCAGGGACTCGGCCAGAGGCGCGTGCGTTGGCGTCTTGCGGGGGCACATAAAACCACGCTTGAGTCGTTTCAAGAAAAATTCATTCCAGACCCATATTTTTTTATCCGCGGATTTTTTCCACCCAGACGGGTGGCGGTGCTAGGGTGGGGATATGGGGGGATTGCAGTTGTAAATAAGGGGTTCGGGATGAAGGTTGCTATTATCGGCGCGGGCATGGTCGGCAGCGCGGCAGGGTTTTCCATCGCCAGTGCGGGCATCGCCCAAGAGATTGTATTCGTGGACAAATCTCCCGCCCTCGCCCGCGCACAAGCCGAGGACATCGCCCATGCCGTACCCTTTGGCCCCGCCTGTGTGCTGCGCCACGGTGGTTATGATCAGGTTGCGGGGGCCGATCTAATCGTCATTGCGGCGGGTGTGGCCCAACAGCCAGGCGAAACGCGGCTGAACCTGCTGGCGCGCAACCGCGCGGTGTTTGCCGATGTCTGTGGCCAGATCACACGCTATGCGCCCGATGCGGTGTTGTTTGTGGCGACGAACCCCGTCGATATCATGACGCAGATCACGCAGGACCTGACCGGATTTCCGGCGCGCCGCGTGATCGGGTCCGGCACCATTCTGGACACGGCGCGGTTTCGCGCCCTGCTGGGGACACATTTCGGCATCTCCCCGCAATCGGTGCATGCCTATGTCCTTGGCGAACATGGCGACAGCGAGGTTCTGGCGTGGTCCTCGGCGCGGGCGGGGTCCCTGCCCCTGACGACCTTTGCCGCCCAGATCGCCGCGCCCATCACCGCCGCCGTGCGTGGTGAGGTCGACAGCGCGGTGCGCAACGCCGCCTATTCAATCATCAACGGCAAGGGTGCGACGTGGTTCGGGATCGGCGCCGGTCTGGCCGCGATTGCGCGCGCCGTGCTGCGCGATGAGCAAACGGTCCTGTCCGTGTCCATGGTGACGCCTAACGTGGTGGGGGTGCGCGACGTGGCCCTGTCCCTGCCCCGCATTGTGGGCGCGGGCGGCATCCACGCCGATCTGATGCCCGATCTGTCACCGGATGAGGACCGCGCGTTGCATCACAGTGCGACGATCCTGCGCCGCACATGGGAAGACTTGGGTCAGGCAACCGTTTAGGTGCGGTCGCCGTCCTCGGGGATCGAATAGGTCTGGATCACTTTGCCCTGCGCCATGAAGAACGCGAAGATGGCAATGGTCAGGCCAAAGGTTTTGAAGTTGACCCACGCATCCGTCGACATGGTGCGCCAGATGATTTCGTTCAGCACCGCAAGCCCCGCGAAAAACAGCGCCAAACGGCGGGTCAGGATCATCCAGCCCTCATGCTGAAGAGGCATCATTTCTTCCATCACAAAGCGCAGATAGGATTGCCCCCGCAACAGGCCAAAGCCCAGCACAGCGGCAAACAGGGTGTAGATCATCGTCGGCTTCATCTTGAAAAACCGATCATCGTTCAGCCAGACCGACAACCCGCCGAACACCACAACCAGAACCACCGTCGCGATCTGCATCTTGGACAGGTGGCCGGTCAGTTTCCACAGGATCAGGGTCGTCACCACGATCAACGGGATGAACAGTGCGGTCGCGACGATGAACCCGTCATAGGCCTGACCGCCGATGTCAAAGGTCCGGTCGCGCAGGCGGGTGTAGGCGATAAAGAACAGGACGATCGGCCCCAGTTCCAGCGCCATTTTCAGCATCGGGTTGATCTTTTTCTGTTCGGCCATGGGGGTTCCGTTTCGGTTAGGCGTCGAGACCGGCAAGGGCCTTGGCGAAATCTTCGGGATCGAAGGGGGACAGATCGTCGATCTGTTCGCCCACGCCAATCGCGTGGATCGGCAGACCGAATTTATCGGCCAGCGCGACGAGAACGCCGCCCTTGGCCGTGCCGTCGAGTTTCGTCATCACAAGGCCCGAAACATCGGCCAGTTTCTGGAACGTCTCGACCTGATTGATCGCGTTCTGACCCGTGGTCGCGTCCAGAACCAACAGGGTGTTGTGCGGGGCCTCGGGGTCTTTTTTGCGGATGACGCGCACGATTTTGGCCAGCTCTTCCATCAGGTCCTGACGGTTTTGCAACCGGCCCGCCGTGTCGATCATCAACAGATCCGCGCCGTCCTCTTGGGCCTTGGTCATCGCGTCATAGGCCAGAGAGGCGGGATCGCTGCCCTCGGGCGCGGTCAGGACGGGGACGCCCGCGCGGGTGCCCCAGACCTGCAGCTGTTCAACTGCCGCCGCGCGGAAAGTATCGCCGGCGGCAATCACCACGGACTTGCCCGCAGCGCGAAACTGGCTGGCCAGTTTGCCGATGGTGGTGGTCTTGCCCGAGCCATTGACGCCCACAACCAGAACCACCTGCGGGCGGGACGGGTAAAGCGGCATAGGCTTGGCCACCGGTTCCATGATGCGGGCGATTTCCGAGGCCAGCAGGGATTTAATTTCCTCGACGCTGAGCCGTTTGCCAAAGCGGCCTTCGGCCATATTGGCGGTCACGCGCAGGGCCGTGTCGACGCCCATATCGGCGGTGATGAGCAGCTCTTCGAGTTGCTCAAGCATATCGTCGTCGAGGGTGCGGCGTTTGACCGGCGCGGCCTCGCCCCGGCCCATGATCCGGCCAAGGATGCCGGTTTTCGCGGGTTCGGGCGTTTCATCGGGGGAGCTGTCGCCGCCCCCCGCATCGAGCGGGGCGGCGTCGACCGCGCCCAGATCGACCGGCGTCACAGGCGGTAGCGGTTCGGCAACGGGCGCGGGTTCGGGGGTCTTTTCGGGAGCCTCTGCGCCGTCATCCACGATGGCCTCAAGCCCCTCTTCGATCTTGGTCGAAGATTTGAACAGCCGATCCTTGAGCTTTTTGAAAATTGCCATGTACGCCTCCGGTTAGAGATCACTTAATGGCAATTGGCCAGTGATGGAAGGCCCCGTTGCCGCAGGCGGTGCAATCGGCACTGGAACCCGTGCGGGGGATGGGTCATCTTGGGCGCACAATGGATAGGACAGCCGCACCCAAAGGCCCCTCGATAGCCCTGTTTTCCGCGATCACCCTGATGCCTGTGGGGTTGATCGTTCTGGGGGCGTGGGCCGGTGGGATTTGGGTCTGGGCCGCGTTGATCTATCTGACCTTGCTGACCTTTCTGATGGATCAACTGATCGCCACTGTCACGCCGAATGCGCCAGAGGGGGCCGAGTTCCCCGGCGCGGACCCGTTGTCGGTGGCGCTTGCCCTTGGGCATTTTGCGGTTCTGATCAGCGGGATCGCGGGCGTATCGGGGCACAGCGCCCTAAACACGCCCGAGCGCATCGCCCTGTTCTTTGCCGCCGGTCTGTTCATGGGGCAGGTCAGCAATGCCAATGCGCATGAGTTGATCCACCGCTCGCGGCGCGGTTTGTTCCGGTTGGGGATGTGGGTCTATATTTCCCTATTCTACGGGCATCACACCTCGGCGCATCGCCTGATCCACCACCGGTTTGTCGCCACCCCCGATGACCCCAACAGCGCGCCCTTGGGACAGAGCTATTACCGCTTCGCCCCGCGCGCATGGATCGGATCGTTTCGCGCAGGCCTGAGCGCCGAGCGCGCACGGGCGGCGGCGTGGTGGCGCACTCCCTATGTCCTCTACGTGGGCGGCGCGGCGGGGTGCCTATTGGCCAGCGGCCTGATCTTTGGCGTGGCGGGCGCGGTTGCGCATATCGCCCTTGCGACCTATGCTACCGCGCAACTGATCCTCTCGGATTACGTGCAACATTATGGCCTGCGCCGCGCGACGGTGGACGGACGACCCGAGCCGGTGGATCAGCGCCATTCATGGGACGCGCCGCAATGGTTCACCAGCTATCTGATGTTGAACGCGCCGCGCCATTCCGACCATCACGCCCATCCCGCGCGCCCCTACCCCGCGCTGCGTCTTGGCGAGCGGGGCAGCGGCCCGCGCCTGCCTCTCAGCCTGCCCGCTATGGCGACCGTGGCCCTGTTCCCGACCCTGTGGCGGCGGGTGATGGACAAACGCGTGGCGCGCTGGATGCCGGACGAAACCGGCGCAGAGTAACGCGACTGTCACCTCGACCTGTGATAAATCCGTGCTAGGGTTGCCTCATGCGCCTGACACATCTGATCCTTGCCCTGAGTCTTTCTGCGCCGATGGCCATGGCCGTCCCGATTGACGACGGTGAGATTTTCGACGCCCTGACCCAAGGCAAAACGATCTATTTCCGATCCGAGGGTGAACTCTATGGGGCCGAACAATACCTGCCGGACAATCGTGTCATCTGGAGCTTTATGGACGGGGAATGCAGCGAGGGGCGGTGGTTCGCCCGCGCCGGTCGCATCTGTTTTGTCTATGAGCATGATCCGTTGAACCAACAATGCTGGATCTTTGATCAGGGGGCCAGCGGTCTGCGCGCGCAATTTGACGCCCCCGACGGTCAGGGGCGGGTTCTGGAACAGATGGGCGTTAGTGACACGCCATTGACCTGTGGCACGCCTTGGACGGGCGTTTAACGGCGCGGCTTAGAACAGGCTGCCTTGTTCGGGCGTGTCCGGTTTGGGCTTGGGTTTTGCCTTAGGCTTGGGTTTGGGGGCCGGTTTCGGGGCCGCAGGCGCGGGGGGCACAGGCGCGCCGCCGTCGCCCACGGACATCTTGCCATCCGCGAACTGGATCTGCAGATCGGACGCCTCGGCCGCACGCGCGGCGGTGGTGACAACCGCGTCGCCATCCCACACCACGGCATAGCCGCGTTTCAACGTTTCCTCATACCCCAGACTGTTGCGCATCCGGTTCAGCGTCTCCAGGCGCGCGCGCAGGCGGTCGTTGTTCACCGTGCCCGCACGCATCAACCGATCGCTAAGACGGTTCAGGTCCGTGCGCTTGCGACTGACGTCGCGGGTGATGACCTCGGGCGTCAGGCGGGTCTTGAGACGGTCCTGACGCTGGCGCGCCTCGGCCACATTCCGGCGCAGCGCGGCGGGGCGCAAACTGCCCGACAGGGTCGACAGATGCACACGGCGTTTCTGGGTCACACCGATCAACGCGGGGGCCAAGCGGTGGCTGACGAAATCCAGCCGTTGCCGCGCGGGGTCCAGCAACTGTTCCGGTCGGGGCAGCGCGCGGGACAGATCGCGCAACCGTTGGGCGCGGCGCGTCACCCCTTGGGTCAGGGCATGGGTCAACCGCCCGCCCTGTTGATCCACCCATGACAATAGTTCCAATCGCACCGGCACGGCCAGTTCCGCCGCCGCCGTCGGCGTGGGCGCGCGCTTGTCCGAGACAAAGTCGATCAGCGTCGTGTCGGTTTCATGCCCAACGGCGGAAATCAGCGGAATCTCGGACGCCGCCACCGCGCGGGCGACGATTTCCTCGTTAAAGCCCCACAGATCCTCAATCGAGCCCCCGCCGCGCGCAACGATGATCAGATCGGGACGGGGCAGCGCGCCACCGGGCGTCAAGGCGTTGAACCCACGGATCGCATTGGCGACCTCGGGCGCACAGTTCTGCCCCTGAACCGCGACGGGCCAGATCAGAACCTTACGCGGGAACCGGTCGCGCAACCGGTGCAAAATATCGCGGATCACCGCACCAGAGGGCGAGGTCACAACGCCGATGATTTCGGGCAGATAGGGGATCGGACGTTTGCGCGCCTCATCAAACAGACCCTCGGCCGCCAGCGCCTTTTTGCGCTTTTCCAGCATGGCCATCAACGCGCCCTCGCCCGCGACGACCACCTCTTCGACGTTCATGTTGTATTTCGATTGTGCCCCGAACGCGGTCAGCTTGCCGGTGACGATCACCTCCATCCCCTCTTCGGGGAGAACGGACAGGCGCGCGGCCTGTCCCTTCCACGTGGTGCAGGACAACACGTTATTGTCGTCCTTAATGTCGTAATAAAGATGGCCTGAGCGCGCACGGAACACGCGCCCCACCTCACCGCGCACGCGGATGCGGTCAAAGGCGCTCTCGATCGTGCGTTTGACCGCGCCCGAAATCTCGGACACGGTGAATTCTGGCGCGTTTGCCCCCGGGATCGGGTCGTCAATCAGGTCGGACATCTCTGCTCGCTTGTCATGGCACGGCTCTCAGCTTAGAACGCCGCAAACCGAAGGCCAAGCGGGGGCACCATGAATATTCTGATTTTGGGAAGTGGAGGGCGTGAACATGCGCTGGCATGGGCGATTCAACAAAACCCGAAATGCGACCGCCTGATCGCGGCCCCGGGCAATGCGGGCATGGCCGAGATCGCCGAATGCGCGGCGTTGAACATCGAGGACGGCGCGGCCGTTGTCACCTTTGCCGAGGAAAACGCGATTTCCTTTGTGGTGATCGGCCCCGAAGCCCCCTTGGCCGCCGGTGTGGCCGATGACCTGCGCGCCGCCGGTATCCCCGTGTTCGGCCCGTCCAAGGCCGCCGCGCGTCTGGAGGCCAGCAAGGGCTTTACCAAGGAAATCTGCGACGCCTGTGGCGCACCGACCGCCGGTTACGCGCGGTTTGACAATGCCGCCGACGCCCGTGCCTATGTGACCGAACAAGGCGCGCCGATTGTGGTCAAGGCCGACGGTCTGGCCGCCGGTAAAGGCGTGATCGTTGCGATGGACGTGGACACCGCCCTGTCGGCCATCGACGACATGTTCGGCGGCGAATTCGGGGCTGCGGGCGCCGAGGTCGTGATCGAGGAATTCATGGAGGGCGAAGAGGCCAGCTTCTTCATCCTGTGCGATGGCGAAAACGTCCTGCCCGTCGGCACCGCCCAAGACCACAAGCGCGTGGGCGATGGCGATACCGGCCCCAACACCGGCGGCATGGGCGCCTATAGCCCCGCGCCGATCATGACCGATGCGGTCACCGAAAAGGCCTTGAACGAAATCGTCAAACCGACCGTCGCCGAGATGGCCAAGCGCGGCACCCCCTATCAGGGTGTTCTCTATGCCGGTTTCATGATCAAGGACGGCCAACCCCGTCTGGTCGAATACAACGTCCGCTTTGGCGATCCCGAATGTCAGGCCCTGATGATGCGTCTGGGGGCTCAGGTTCTGGACATCCTGCTGGCCTGTGCCGAGGGGCGTCTGGACAAGGTTCAGGTGAACTGGGCCGACGATCACGCGATGACCGTTGTGATGGCCGCGAACGGCTATCCGGGCAGCTATGCCAAAGGCACCGAGATTAAGGGCCTTGCCGATCTGCCGTCGGACAGCAAGAACATGGTGTTTCACGCAGGCACCAAGGCCGACGGGGACAAGGTTCTGGCCAATGGCGGGCGCGTTCTGAACGTCACCGCGCGGGGCGCAACCCTGCAAGAGGCCCGCGACCGCGCCTATGAGATGGCCGCGAAAATCGACTGGCCCGACGGGTTTTATCGCAAGGACATCGGCTGGCGCGCGCTCTGATCGCCGCCGGTTTGACCGGATCGAGGGACGGCCACGCGCCGTCCCTTTTCTTTTGGCGCCGTTTCTTTTTGCCTATTCGCAGATCAGGGCGTCGGCCAAACTCTCTGCACCGCGATAGGGATCGCCGTGCTTGGTACGCAACGCGCCATCCTCCAGCGTCGTGAATTGAACGAACGACCAATTCGCATCCGCCGTGACGATCTGGGGCACCTCTCCCGGACAGGACCGGATGCCGCCCTCAATCACCTCATCCCCAATGCGGTGGTTCGTCAGACCGGCCAGCTCGGCCACGGGTGACAACACCCCCGCCCCGTCATAGCGCCACACGCGCAGGGTCTTGGCCAGATGTGGCCGGTCGATATAGGCCAGCTCCACCACGCCATCCCCGTCCAGATCCGCCGCGCCAATCCGCGACAACCACCGGAACCGCGTGCCGATAAACGGGGTCGCCACGTCCAGACGAACAGCCTCCCCATCGACGCGGTAAACGGCCATACGCGCCCCCTGATGCGCGTGGCTTTCGGTGACGATGATTTCCGGCGCGCCGTCCCCGTCCACATCGGCCAACAGGGGAACGGTATCCTCAAACACCACGTCCCGCGCCCAGTGGACCGACACCTCGGCGCCGCTGTCCATCGTCACGGTCAGGGTGGTGAATTCAACGTCATCGCCCAAGGCGCCATGGGGATAACGGGTGGTCGGCCCATCGAAACGGGCGGCAACCGCAACGGGCTCGGCTACGGCAGGCATCCCCGCCCCCACAAGCACCGCCATAACCGCCGCGCCGCGTGCGGCACGCCCCCACGGGCGCAACCGGTGACGCGGCGCTTGGCGCGACATCAGATCTGTTTCTCGGGCAGATTGACGACCAGACCGTCCATCTCGTCCGTGACCTTCAACTGACAGGTCAGGCGCGAGCGGGCCGGATCGGGCTGATAGGCAAAGTCCAGCATGTCCTCTTCCATCGCTTCCATCGCGGGCAGCTTTTCCACCCAATCGGGTGCGATATAGGCGTGGCAAGTCGAACAGGCACAAGCGCCCCCGCAATCGGCGTCGATGCCGGGAATATTGTTGTCGCGTGCACCTTCCATCACGGTCAGGCCATTGGCCACGTCTACGGTGTGTTCGGTGCCATTGTGTTCGACATAGGTGATCTTCGCCATCTCATACTCTCATTCTGAAACCCTGTGCCCAAGTGACATAAGGCAGGCGCGGGATTTTTGCCAGCCCCTCGCGCAGGGCTTGTCGCTGCGTCATATTGTTCTATATTTGTTCTCGCCATGACGCTTGATCTGTCCGCCTTTCAGGGGCCGCGCTGCACCCCCAATGACCGCCTGCCCTATACGCCGGTTGGCGGGCGGGTGACGATTGCCGGTCTGGTTCTGGTGCGCCAACGCCCCGGCACGGCCAAGGGCGTGGTGTTCCTGACGCTTGAGGATGAAACCGGCACCGCGAATGTGGTCGTCTGGGCCAAGATGTTCGAACAATACCGCCGCGCGGTGATCTCGGGGCGGCTGTTGCGGGTGACGGGGCGGTTACAGCGCGACTCGGGCGTGAACCATGTGGTGGCCGAGCGGATTGAGGACATCTCGCCCATGCTGGATCTGCTCTTGCACCCCGAGTTCGACAGGCTGGTGGCGCAACAGGCGCAAACGCGCTAAACTGCGCCCAACAAGGGCCCAAGCCCGTCCTAGTCGAGCAGACCAACCGATGAAACCATTCCTTGGGATATTGCCCGTTGTGGCGATCTGTGCCGCGTGCAGCACGACCGCGCCCGGTGCCGATGTGACCCGCGTCTCCGCCGATGGCCAGACGCCCGCGCCGCCGGGTGCCGCGCCAGGCACGTGCTGGTCCAAACGCACCGAACCGGCCGTGATCGAAACCGTGACACAACAGAACCTCGTGCAACCGGCCGAAATTCTGGACGACGGCACGGTGATCTCACCCGCCCTCTACCGGACCGAGACGTTACAGCGGATCGTGCGTGAGCGGCGCGAGACGTGGTTCGAAACCCCCTGCCCCGAGGTTCAGGATAGCGAGTTCCTTGCCTCGCTCCAACGCGCGCTAAAGGCGCGGGGATACCATGTGGGGCCTGTGACGGGGACCTATGACTGGCTGACGCGGCGCGCGGTGCAGACCTATCAAAAGGAACAGGGGCTGGACAGCGCGACCCTGTCCCTGGCGGCGGCGCGGCAACTGGGTCTGGTCGCCTATGATCCCAGTCTGATCCCGCCCACGCCTGACATCTGATCCGCCCTTTGGCGGGCGACTGACCTAAATGAAAAACGCCCCGGCCTGCGGCACGGGGCGTTTTACGTTTTTTGGTAGGTTCGCCTTATTCCAGCGTCAGCGCCACAAAGCGCGGGTCGCCCCCACGGCGCAAAAGCAACAGAATGGATTTGCGACCGGCATCCGTGGCCTCATCCAGACGGGCCTGCAGGTCGGCGGCTTCCAAAACCTTTTTCTGGCCAGCCTCGGTGATCACGTCACCGGCGCGCAGACCTTTTTCATAGGCCTCGGACGCCTCATCCACATCCGTGACGACCAGACCTTCGACCGTGCCACCAAGGCCCAGTTCATCGCGCATCTCATCGCCAAGCGGCATCACCGTCAGGCCCAGCACGGTCATTTCGGCGGGTTCTTCGGGGGCGGCTTGTTGTGCAACCGCAGGTACGGCGTTTTCAGCGGTCTCACGACGGCCCAGAACAACCTTGAGCGTCTGGGTCGCGCCATCGCGGAACACCACGACGCGGACGGTTGCACCAACCGGTGCGTTGCCGACCATACGGACCAGTTCGCGGGTATCCACGACGTCCTTGCCGTCAAACGAGATGATCACGTCACCGGCCTCAATACCGGCCTCGGACGACGGACCCTCGGGCACATCGGTGACCAGCGCACCAGCAGCGGCCTCAAGACCGATCGCTTCGGCGACATCGGGGCCAACGTCCTGAATGCGGACACCCAGCCATCCACGGCGGGTTTCGCCGAATTCCTGCAACTGACCCACAACATTGGTCACAACGTTCGAGGCCATCGAGAAGCCGATCCCGATCGAGCCACCATTGGGCGACAGGATTGCGGTGTTCACGCCGATCACCTGACCGTCCATGTTGAACAGCGGACCGCCCGAGTTACCACGGTTAATCGCGGCGTCGGTTTGAATGTAGTCATCATAGGTGCCGGTCAGGGCGCGGTTGCGGGCCGAGACGATACCGGCGGAAACCGAGAAGCCTTGGCCAAGCGGGTTACCCACGGCCATGACCCAGTCCCCAACGCGCATCGCGTCACTGTCGCCAAAGGGAACGAACGGCAGGGCCTCGTCGCTCTCGACCTTCAGAAGGGCGATGTCGGTGTTCGGATCGGTCCCAATAACGATGGCATCCAGCGTCTTGCCAGAGAAGAATTCGATCTCGATCTCATCGGCCTGTTCGATGACGTGGTTATTGGTGACGATGAACCCGTCCTCGGAAATCACAAAACCGGACCCCAGCGCCTGACCACGGCGTTGACGCGGGGCACCGTCACCATTGGGGTTGCCGAATTCACGAAAGAAATCTTCAAACGGGGATCCTTCGGGGACCACGGGACCGGGGCCGGTGTTGGCCTCAATCGTGGTCGAGGTGGTGATGTTCACCACGGCCGGACTGACCTGATCGGCCAGATCGGCGAAACTTTCAGGGGCGCCGCGCGCCTCGGCGGCGATGGTTTGCGCCATCACCAAAGCCAACCCCATGATCAGGGCCATCACGGCCTGTGCGGCGCGATTGGGGGCTGTTCTGGTTGCTACGATTGCCTGTCGCTTCACGTGACATCCTCCACAGATGATCGGTTCGATTTGGGAAACGGTGTCGTCTGCCCGGTTCCATTACTATTTAGATAGGTAGGCAATTGGGCAACACCAACAATAAAAACCTGCGTCACGGCCACGTGACCCCTTGAACGGATCAACCGGCAAAAACCCGCGCAAGCCAGATCAAACCGACGCCAAGCGCCAGCGTGCTCAGGCCAAGGGAGCGCCGTGTGCCCACGGGCAATTCGGCCAGTTGACGCAACAGGTCCTGAAAACGCGAAGGGGCCAGTGCGAACACCAGCCCCTCAATCACGCAGACAAGTCCGATTGCCAGAAGCAGGTCGGACATTATTGGGCGTCCGCCCCGCGCAGATAGTCGAAGAATTCCCCCTCGGGCGTCAGAACCATCGTCGAGCTCTGACCGGTCAGAGCGCGTTCATAGGCCTGTAGCGACCGGTAGAAGGCAAAGAATTCCGCATCCGCGCCGTATGCTTCGGCGTAGACTTCGTTGGCACGCGCATCGGCCTCACCACGAATGATCTGTGCCTCACGCTCGGCCTCGGACAGGGTTTCGACAACGGTACGGTCGGCCAGTGCGCGCACACGCTGGGCGGCCTCGTTACCGCGGGCGATTTCGTCGGCGGCTTCGCGTTCACGCTCGGCCTTCATACGCTCAAACGTCGCGTTCAAGTTCTGCGACGGCAGGTTGGTCTGTTTCAGACGCACGTCGACCACGTCGATGCCCAGCGCGGCCGCACTGATACGGGCCTGATTACGAATCCGCAGCATCAACTCGCCGCGCTCTTCGGACAGGATCGTGTCCGAGGTCACCTGATCGGCACCCAGAACTTCGCGGATACGCGAGTTCAGGATCGCGCCCAGACGGTCCTCGGCGGCTCGCACACCGCCCACACCCACGGCCTGACGGAAGCGCACCACATCGGCGATCCGGTAACGCGCGAAGGCATCGACCACCAGACGGCGGTCATCGGACGGGGTCACCTCAATCTCATCGGTGTCCAGCGACAGGATACGGTCGTCATAGCGCACGACCTCTTGGATCAGCGGGATTTTGAACGCCAGACCGGGTTCTTCCTTCACGGCCTTGATCTGGCCGAATTGCAGCACCAGCGCCTTTTCGCGTTCATCCACAACGAACAGCGAGGACAGCGCCAGCACAACGGCGACCACCAGAACCGGCAGAATATAAGTCGTCTTTTTCATGGCTTAGTTCCCCCCGTTCGAGCGCGTCAGTTCGTTCAGCGGCAGATAGGGCACGACACCCCCTGCCCCCTCCGAACCGGTCAGCGACGGATCAAGGATCATCTTGTCCACATCGCCCAGCACGCGTTCCATCGTTTCAAGGTAGAGACGTTTGCGGATCACGTCCGGCGCTTGGGCATATTCCTCAAGCACGGCGCTAAAGCGGCTGGCCTCACCCAAGGCTTGGTTCACAACCTGCGCGCGGTAACCCTCGGCCTCTTCCAGCGTCTGTGCGGATTCACCACGGGCACGGGCCAGTTCGCGGTTCGCATAGGCGTCTGCCGTGCGTTCCAGACGGTCGCGTTCCTGTTCGGCGGCTTGCACCTGACGGAAGCTGTCGATGACCTCGGCGGGCGGGTCAGCCTTTAGCAAGTTGACACGAACGATGCTGATACCAGCCTCGTATTCGTCCAGCGTGGCCTGAATGCGTTCCTGTGCGTCGATCGCGATGGCCTCACGGTCACGGTTCAGGATCGGTGCAAGGTTGCTGGCCGCGATGATCTCACGCATGACCGATTCCGACACGGCCTGAACCGTCAGAGGCGGGTTGGCGATGTTGAACAACAGCTTTGCGGGATCGTTGATATTCCAAACCACTTGGAAATCGATATCAACGATGTTCGCATCCGTGGTCAGCATCAGACCGGTTTGCGAGCGCGAGTTGGAGGCGACACCGATGTCTTCGGTGCGTTCCGTCGTCACGGGGATCACGTCGACGGTCACAAAGGGCCACCACGCAAAGTGCGGACCGTTGTCCGTCGTACGGAAATATTCCCCAAGCAGCAGTTCAACGCCCTGCTCTTCGGGTTTGACGGTGTAAAAGGACGAGAACAGGTAGAGACCAACCGCCGCAATCGCGCCCAGACCAACCATGCCTTTGGTGATACCAGGGCCGCCATCGCCACCGCCGCCACCGGGACGCCCGCCGCCATTGCGACCGCCGCGTCCGCCCATAAGGACCTTGAGTTGTTCCTGACCTTTGCGCATCAGGTCGTCAATCTCGGGAATTTGGGGACCGTCGTTAGGACCAGCGGGGCGCCGATCGTCATCACGATTGCCGCCCCCTTTGTTCGAACCACCGCTCCCCCACGGGCCGCCATTATTTCCAGACATCTAGGTTGTCATCCCTTTCATAATCACTGGTGCACATAAGGTGGTGGTACGCTTGGAGAAATCAAGCGCTGCGCACGGGTGCTTTCATTGTCACCAATTCTTCGGACATTGTGGGGTGAACCGCAACCGTCCGGTCGAAATCTTCTTTGGTGGCGCCCATTTTGACCGCGATGGCGGCCATCTGGATCAACTCGCCCGCACCTTCGGACACGATGTGCACGCCCAGAACCTTGCGGGTTTCCTGACTGACGATCAGTTTCATCATCACGCGGTCCGGACGACCGGCGAACAGCGACTGCATCGGACGGAAAGAGGTCGCGTAGACCTCAATCGGCTCTTGTTCGCGCGCTTGTTCTTCGGTCAGGCCGACACAGCCCAGTTCGGGCTGGGTGAAGACGGCGCTTGCGACCAGTTCGTGATCGGGCTTGGTCGGGCGACCGTGGAACACGGTTTCGACGAATGCCGCACCTTCGCGGATCGCGACGGGGGTCAGGTTGATGCGGTCGGTCACATCGCCCACGGCATAGATCGACGGGACCGAGGTCTGCGAATACTCATCCACGATGATTTCGCCGTTGCGACCGGTTTTCACGCCCGCCTTGTCCAGACCAAGGTTCGCGGTGTTGGGACGGCGACCGGTGGCATACATCACCTTTTCATAGACGCCTTCCTTGCCGTCTGCGGATTTGACCCACAGACCGCCGTCGACCTTTTTCATCTCAAGGACATCGGTGCCGACATGCAGGTTCACCCCGCCTTCGCGCATCAGTTCGGCAACATGGCCGCGCGCCTCACCGTCGAAACCGCGCAGGATCTGTTCACCGCGGTAATACTGCGTCACCTCGACCCCCATCCCGTTCAGGATGCAGGCGAATTCACAGGCGATAAACCCGCCGCCCACAATCAGGATGTTCTTGGGCAGTTTTTCCAGATGGAAGATCTCGTTCGAGGTCAGAATCTCATCCGCGACGTCGAATTCCGGCACATAGGGCCAGCCGCCCACGGCCACCAGGATGTGCTTGGCGGTAAAGGTGCGCCCGTCGCCCAGACGCACGGTATGGGCATCCTCAAGCGTGGCGCGGGTGTCAAACACCTCAACGCCCGCGTTGTTCAGGGTGTTGCCATACAGGCCCTCAAGGCGGTCCAGTTCGGCGTGCAGCTTCGGCTTGAACGTGTCCCAGTCGAACGACCCGATCTGCGCGTCCCAGCCATAGGCCTGTGCATCCTCAACCAGTCGCGGATAGCCCGATGCGAACACCATCAACTTCTTGGGCACGCACCCGCGGATCACACAGGTGCCGCCCAGACGGTATTCCTCGGCAAGGCCGACTTTGGCCCCTGCCTCACCTGCGGCCAGACGCGCGGCGCGCACCCCACCAGAACCGCCACCGATGACGAAAAGATCAAAGTCAAAAGCCATGTTTCTTCCAATATCCTCAGAGGTCGACGAAGAGATTATCGTTTTCCAAGAAATCGATTTTGTCTTCCTCGACAGTGCCCGCGTTGATGTCGCGTACCTCGACCTTGCCATCGCCATGGCCGATCACGACGACATCGCAGATATCGATGAATAGACCGTTTTCAACCACCCCGGGGATCTGGTTGACCACAAGGGCCAGTTGGCGTGCATTGCCGATCCGGCCAAGATGCATGTCTACGATGTAGTTACCTTCGTCCGTGACAAAGGGCGCATCTCCGTTCATGCGCAGGGTGGTATCCTGCCCCAAAACATCAAGATTAATAAGGGTTTCCTCAATCAGGCCCTTGGTCGTTTGCCAACCAAACGGGATCACCTCAACCGGCAGCGGGAAGGCGCCCAACTGGCCCACGCCCTTGGCCGCGTCTGCGATCACAATCATCTGATCAGAGGCGGTCGCGACGATCTTTTCCTGCAACAGGGCGCCGCCGCCCCCTTTGATCAGGTTCAGATCGGCGTCGAATTCATCGGCCCCGTCGATGGTCAGGTCCAGCCACTTGGCCTCATCCAGAGAGATCACTTCGATGCCGCATTCACGGGCCAGTTCGGCCGTGCGGGTCGAGGTCGGCACGCCGCGCACCTTGATCCCGTCGTTGCGCACCATTTCGCCCAGACAGCGCACCATCCATGCCGCCGTAGACCCGGTCCCCAGACCCACGCGCATACCGTCTTCGATATAGTCCACCGCGCGTTTGGCGGCTGCGAATTTTGCCTTGTCGATTGGCGAAAGCTGTCCACTCATCCGGGTCTCTCCTGTGTCGCTTGGGGACCTTATAGGGAATGCGGACCATCTCTGCGAGACGAAAACGGCCATAACCTTGCGCCAAAGCAGCGCAATTTTACCTAAGCGCCCAGTTGCGCAACAAAGCGGCGCCATTCACCGGGCCGGATCAGGGTGCGGGCGGGGTCGGGCGTTGCGTCCGCGCCAAAGGCATCGGGCATCAACCGGCGCACCTGCTCGCGCTGATGGGGGCGCAGTGCCTTGAGGGCCATGGGGCCGGGATACATGGTTTCGCTGCGGATGCCGTTGGCGAAGACCACGTCATGCTGTTCCAGCAGGATATGATAATACACCACGTGCAACCGCGGCGCAGAGCGGATACCTCGTTGGCCGATCAGGGCCTTGGCGGGCAACAAAATCTCATCGCGTGCGGGCGTCTGAAACCCCATGGACGGCGTCACCAACATCCGGTGCTGGGACGACACCCAGAGGTCTGTCTCATTCCCCAGACTGCCTGCAGGGATATTCACCGGAGCATGGCCGCGGATGCCCGTGCGGTGTTGGCACCCGACCCACAGGATTTGCCGCACGCCGTTGTCCGATGTCAGGACCAGATCACCAACGCGCAGGGTTTCAATCGGGCGCGCGCCGTGGGGCGTCGCAATCATCGTCCTTGCCGCGAAACAGATGGTCAGGTCGGCATAGGCCACTGTCGGATCGTCCGAGCCACCGGGGATGATTTCGTATTCCTGCCCCTGAACAATCTTGCCGTCAGATGCAATCGCCACCGCGTTGCCCGCGACCTCGACCACATAGATCGTAAAGTTATCGGCAGGGTCCAAAGACCCCTTTGGCCGCACCACATAGCTGTATTCCGTTTCGACAGGGGTCCACTCCCCATAGGACGAGCCGTTGATCGTGGTCAGAGCATCGCCCAGAACCTGACCGCTGTCGCCGTCCTCATAGGTGGGGTCATCGTCGCGAATGGTGATGGCAATAGGGGTCGATCCCTCGGCCACGGTGATCGTGGAGGTGCCGATGGCATTGTCGTTTTGCAGGTTGTTCGACTGAAACGGGTCCTCGGTCCCCGTAAACGACACATCGTCGAACTGGTATATATAAACAACGTTATCAGCCAAGGACGCCCTCGCAGATCACTCGCACCACCACCACAGATCAGGTAACGGCGCGCCCTTTCTGCAATTTAGGGACCACCCCATAGACCCATGTCCCAAATGGTGATTAGAGTGTCGCTCTGTGCATTCGATTTCCCTTTGTCTGGGGCACGATACCCCAGACCAGCGAAGGACCCCTGACATGTCGAACACGACCGACCGCGTGCTTTTGGGCATTGCCTTGATGATCGGATTCAGCCTGTTGGCACCGGTGATGGATGCCTTTGCCAAGGCGTCATCGGCCTATGTACCGGTTGGCGAAACCATCGCGTTCCGGTTCGGCATACAGACGGTTCTGTTGTTCCCGCTGGTTCTGCGTGTCACCGATCTGCGCCGCCCCACAATCGGGGAATGGGCGTTACACCTGCTGCGCGCGTCGATGATCCTGTTTGCCACAGCCGCGTTTTTCACCGCGCTTAGCGTCATGCCCATGGCCGACAGTATCGCGATCTTCTTTGTCGAGCCGTTCATCCTGACCCTGCTGGGCGCGCTGTTTCTGGGCGAGAGCATCGGCTGGCGGCGCCTTGTGGCCTGTGCGGTGGGGTTTGGCGGGGCGTTGTTGATCATCCGCCCCAGCTTTAGCGACTTTGGGCCTGTGGCGTTTCTGCCGCTGCTGACCGCGCTGTTCTTTGCGCTTTATATGGTGCTGACGCGCAAGATGGCCCCGCGCCAGCACCCCGTTGCCCTGCAATTCTGGACGGCGGTTGCGGCCTGTGTCTGGATTTTCCCCGCCTTGGCGATCTTTAACGGCACCGGCTTTGCGCCGCTTGATCCGGTGATGCCGCCGGGGCCGAGTTGGTGGTTGCTTGTCGGTGTGGGTGTCGCCGCGACCGTGTCGCACCTGTTCATTACCTATGCGCTGCGCTTTGCGCCCGCGGCGGTGATCGCGCCCTTACAATATATCGAGATCATCTCGGCGGTCGGGATTGGCTATTTGGTGTTCAACGACATCCCCGATTTCCAGTCGTTCATCGGCATCGCGATTATCGTCGGCTCGGGTCTCTATGTATTTATCCGCGAGCGGTCCCTGACGCGGCACAAACTGCCCCAGCCGCCCGCCTGATCACAGCGCGGCCAGAACCGCGTTCAGATGTTCGCGCGGCAGGATCAACAGGGCCTGCCCGCGATCGACCTCCACCCGCACGGTTGGCGCGGTGGTGATATTCGACGTCCCGACAATCCCACCGGGCGATAGGGTCAGCCCGTCCAGCGGCCAGTTCAGACCAACGGACCGCGCCGCGACCTCGGACATGGGAAAGACCGAAAACCGCGTCCCCACCGGCAGGGTCAGGGTGATCGCCTCCGGTGCCCGCAGGATCACATCCTCCGCCCCCAGCAGGATCACCGGCATCGCGGCGCGCTGTACCAGAACCGAAAACACCGCCAATTCGTGGTCAATCCGCCCGCCCGTGAACCCCACGCCGATCACAAAGGGGGCGGAGATATTGCGCAGGGCCTTGTCGAAATCCGTGCTGTCCTGATCGGCGACGGGGTGAATGCGGTCTGCGGGGATCTGCGCCCGCGCATCGCCTGACAAGGAGTCCAGATCGCCAATCACCCGATCCGGCACCACCCCCGCCGCCAGCGCAGGGTCCGCGCCCCCATCGGCGGCTACCAAAACCGGCGCGATGGTTAATGCGTGAATCACATCGGCGGAACTTACGGAACCACCGCCAATCAGGGTCACTGCGCGCTCAGATTGTAGAAACAAGGCCGATTTCCCCGAAAAAACTGCTCAAAAGGGCAAAAAACCACATTCTGGCCATGATTAATCCCCCCAAATTTCCCAGTTCTGTTCGAGAACGGGAAACAGCCTATGGTAAAAATGGCATCGTGAGATCGAGAGAAGTGAGCAGAACATGGTTGGTGCGAGTAAGATCCTAACAGTCTCTTATGGCACATTTTCGTGCACATTGGAGGGTTTTGACGATTCTTTCGGAACGATGAAAGCCATCGCCGAGTATTTCCGCGACCTTGCGGCAGACGACCGGTATTTCGGGGCGGAACCCCCGACGCCGGACGCCGATATGCTGCAACGGATTGCGGAACGCGAAATCCGCCGTCGTGTGGATGCGCATGTGGATGGGGAAAAGGTTGTGCTGCGCGCCGATGCTGGTGCCGACACTGCGCCCGAACCCACTGCCCTGCGCGCGCCGGACCCGACACCTGAACCCGCCCCCGAAGCGCAGGCCCCTGCCGCCCCTGCGCCGGTCGCGGCGGAACCAGAGGTCGAACCGGCCCCGCAACCCGCGCCCCGTGCGGAACCTGAACCCGAACTGCACGCCCAACCCGAGGCCCCTGCCCCCGTATCCGACCCTGCGCCCGCTGCTCCGGCCGCATCGGATGAGGACAGCGTCGCCGCGAAACTGGCCCGTATTCGTGCCGTGGTTCAGACCGCCCGTTCGGCCCCTGCCGAAGAGGACGAGGGCGACAGTTCCTTTATCGAGGATGAGCACGCCGCCGCACCTGCCAGTGCACCGGAAGCCCAGCCCGCCGACCTGCCAGTCGACGAGATCGAGGATGCTGTCGAGGTTGCGGAAGATCTGACCGAGACCGTGGTGACCTCAGTTGAGCAAGAGGTCGCCGCCGAGATCGAAGAACCGGTCGAAGATGTTCTCGAGGACGCCGCAGTGGAAATCGACGAGATCGAGGCCTCCACCGATGCGGACATAGATGAGGATATCCAAGACGATTATGCCGAGGACACGGCGGAGGATGATCAGCCACTGGACATCTCTGCCCTCGCCGCCCGTCTGAGCGCAGAGAAAGAGGCCCTGCGCGCCGAAGCCGAGGCCGACGTTGAGCCCGAGGCGGAAGAGATCGAAGAGCCCGTCGAGGTCGCTTTTGACGAGACCGCAAAGGACGACATCACCGAAGAGACCGCCGATTTCACCGAGCAAGAGATGCTGGAAGAAATCCAAGAGGTTCCCGAAGAACACCCCGTTGCCGTTCTGGATGAGGACGCGCCGGAAGAGGTCGATCCCGCGCAGGCCCGCCGCGCCGAACGCCGCGCCCGTCGCGCCGCACGCCGCGCACAACAGGAACGCCAGCCGCGCAATGAGGGAGACGCGCGCGACGCCGCCGCCCGCGCCCGTGCCCGCGTGATGAAGGTCAAGCGCGATGAGCTTGAGGATATGCGCGCCAGCCTGATCGAAAGCGACCTGATCCCCGGCGCCAAAGCGGACGCTGAAGACGCGCCCAAGGCCGAGGCCGTCGCCGAAGACGCCCCGACCGAGGAACCCGCCCGCATCCGCCCGCTGCGCGTTCTGAAACGGGCCCGCAAGGACGTCGAGCCGGAGGTTGAACCTGAAGCTGAGCCAGAGGCCGACATCGAGGCCGACCTGCAGGACGAGATCACCGATGACCTCGACGACGCGCCGATCATGGCCGACGCCGACGACGATCTGGACGGTGACGATCTGGACGGTGACGACGCTCTGGGCCTCAGCCCCGAAGACGAAGCCGACCTGATGGCCGAACTGGCCGAGGTTGAACGCGACACCGCGCCCGCAACGCCGGTCGCCCCTGCCGAAGACACCAAGGCCAAAGCGCCCGCCGGTGGTGTGACCGACGTGTCGCGTCTGGTCGACGAAGTGAACACCAAGATGGAAGGCAGTGAGCACAAGCGCCGCCGCTCGGCCATTGCGCATCTCAAGGCCGCCGTTGCCGCCACCGTGGCCGAGCGTGGTTTGGGCCGCAACCGCGACCGCGAAACCGAGGACGAGGTACAGCGCACCCCCTATCGCGCCGACCTAAGCGCCGTTGTCCGCCCCGCCGCCAAGCCCGAAGCCAAGGCGAAAATGCCGCCGCTGATGTTGGTGTCCGAGCAACGCATCGACCGCCCCACGGCCCAAACCGCGCAACGCAGCGCCGGTAATCTGGCCCTGCGCGCGGTGGAAAACGATACGCTGGACGATGACGATCAGGACCAGACGGACGATCAGGGCAACATCTTTGCCGATGACGACACGTTTGCCGATTTCGCCGAACGTCACGGCGCGCATGCCCTGCCCGATATCCTTGAATGCGCCGCTGCCTATCTGGCGCGGGTCGAGGGGCAGGACAGCTTTACCCGCCCCGAGGTGATGAACACCGTCGCCGAGTTTATGGGCGCCGACAAGTTCCAGCGCGAAGACGGGCTGCGCGCCTTTGGCCAGTTGCTGCGCGAGGGGCCGCTGGAACGTCAGGGCCGCGGTGCCTTTACCATCGCCGCCACATCCCGATTTATGAGTGCCTGATCCCGCCGCGAAAACCGGTCGGGATGAACGGTTTGGGTGATCAGTGAACGAAAAAGGGCCCCCTCGCGGGGCCCTTTTGCATATTGTGGTTTAGGGGGATACCGTTCGAACACATTGCTCGGCGACCGCTTTGAGCCCAGATTGACCAATGCGGCAGGGTGATTGAATGGCTGATGTTGTGCTGTAGACTGAGTAGCAATTGATTGCCTCTATCCATACACAGGGCGTTATGAAGATTGCTTTTACAGACAAAATTTGGAGCCGTCTGTACGGCCCCTACGGGAACCGCTCGGTCAATGCGCGGCTGATGTCACTTTCCGAAAGATGGGACCAAGCTGCTGCAACGGAGCTCTTTTGGGAAGAGCTGCACCATCAGGATGATATATACCCTTCGACGTATGCAGCTTTGCCCTGGTTGGTAGAAGTCTCGCCTTCTCACAATGAAGCGTTCAAAGAAACGCATCTCTTTCTGTCTCATGTAATCCACTGCGCTTGCACCGAAGGTGGTACAGGATGTGATGGGGCAGAACCAAGAGGAAGATACCGAGGGCTATCTACAGTAATCGCGGATCACCAGCATTCGTGGATACCGCAGAGTGAATGGTTGACCCTCGAGGACCAACCCATACTCATCGGACTCGAACAATGGTTTTCCGAAAACTGGAAAATGATCGCAAACCGGTGTCTCAACTTGATTGGCTCTGATTTGGTGGTCTCAGCCTATGCAATTGAGGGGTTCGCCTCTGCAAACGGCAGTTCAAGGGTAGCTCGGTCCATCCAAATGTTCGCAGATGGCGAAGACGTCGATTTCATCGGCCGAGAACTGGGAGGCTACGACGATCGTGATGCACTGGTGGTCGCGAAATTGTTTCCACATGTCCATGAAAGAAGCCCTGATTTGGCTTCATTCCTGCTGGATTACCCTGGCTGCAACTTTGTTCCGGATGATCCCCGACAAAGAAATTTATTTTGATAACAAAGCCGACTTTGGCGCAGCGGCAGCGAAAATCCGCCTCGTGCGCCAAGCAGACCTTGAGGATGGACGGTTTGGGTGCTCAGAGAAGCAAAGGGCCCCTCGCGGGGCCCTTTTGCTTATCGCGGTGTAGATAATCAGACGCAGGGCAAATAGATCGACGACCGCTGTGCCCCCGATCTCCCGAACCGGCGCCTTGCCTCAATGCTATCTTTTTTACCCTGCAAAACAGGACCTTACTTGTCGGAAAAGTCGCAAGGGGTGCCAAGACCAAGTCGGCAATGTACGTTTAAGCACGGTTGATGTAGAATTTGACGAACAAGCAGGTCATGAAAAGACAATGCTAAAAACCGCTCTTGGAATTACCGGCGCAATAACGGTTGGCTTCATCATTCTGCCTCTACTCTTACACGAATATCCGAAACAGCTTGCGTGTGAGGTCATTCAGAGTGGCGTCTGGGCACCCAACGGTGCGGTGTGCATTACCGAAAGCTGTTATGAAACCGGGACATGCAGAGTACACACTCTCCCCGCCGCAAGTTGCGGGGATGTTCGAATAGGGGATCGAATATCTCGGGTCGTTTTGCATCTGGGTGAGCCAATGCATTCGGAAGAGAACCGGCTTTACTGGCATTGGGACAAGACCTCACCCAGCGTCGGTGTTGAAGCACTTTTTAAGGATGATTATCTGATCTCACTAGATTGCAAGGCTTTCCCATTTATTAACCAGTGACATTTATGTACTTGTTTCAGTGTCTCAAATGGCAGGCTTCGCCAACGCTTTGAAAGTGGTCATTCGCGCGCTGCAGCGAAAGCTCAAATTGTCCGCCAAGCCGACCATCGGGCTGGATGGCTTCAGAACATCGGACAATCAGAGTTCAGGCCATGATGCAGTTGGGCCAAGGCCTTCAGATGCCCCCCCAATGAAAAGGGCCCTGCGATTGGGCCCTTTGGTTAATTCTGGTTCTGATCGTCGGCGGGCGGGGCCGCGTTGGGGTCGTCTTTGCCGACCCCTTTGAACACCGCCTTGAACGGCAAGGCCCACAGGAACCCTAGCGCCACATAGACCACCAGTTCCACCCAGAACGGCGGGCGTCCCAGCGCGTTGATGATCGTGACCGCGATGACCACATAAGCGGGCATCCCGACCACAAGGATCAACAGCGACAGGCGCTTGCGGGCTTTGTGGCTGAGGGCCATGGGCGTCCCCTTAGTCCGCGAACGGGTCGGTGACGAGGATGGTGTCGTCACGCTCGGGCGAGGTCGACAGCATCGACACCGGACAATCGATCAGCTCTTCGACGCGACGCACGTATTTGATCGCGTTGGCGGGCAGATCGGCCCAGCTGCGCGCGCCTTCGGTCGATTCCGACCAGCCGGGCACGGTTTCATAGATCGGGGTACAGCGCGCCTGTTGATCCGCCGCGGTCGGCAGGTAATCCAGAACCTCACCATCCAGATCATAGCCGGTGCAGATCTTGAGCTCATCAAACCCGTCCAGCACGTCCAGCTTGGTCAGGGCAATGCCGTTGACGCCCGAGGTCGCACAGGTCTGACGGACCAAGGCCGCGTCGAACCAGCCACAGCGGCGCTTGCGGCCCGTGGTGGTGCCGAATTCATGACCGCGCTCGCCCAGACGCTGACCGTCTGCATCGTCCAGCTCGGTCGGGAACGGGCCCTCACCCACGCGGGTGGTGTAGGCCTTGACGATGCCCAGAACATAATCGATCGCGCCCGGACCAATGCCAACACCGGTGGCGGCCTGACCTGCGATCACGTTGGACGAGGTCACGAACGGGTAAGTCCCGAAATCGATGTCCAGCAGTGCGCCTTGGGCGCCTTCAAACAGGATACGTTTGCCCGACTTGCGCTTTTCGTTCAGCACCTTCCAGACCGGTGCCGCAAAGGGCAGGATCTTGGGTGCGATTTCATTCAGTTGCGCCAGCAGCGCGTCGCGATCAACGGGCGCAAAGCCCAGCCCCTTGCGCAGGGGATCGTGGTGTTGCAACGCGCGGTCGACGCGGGCCTCAAGCGTGGCGGGATCGGCCAGATCGGCAACGCGGATCGAACGGCGGCCCACCTTGTCCTCATAGGCCGGCCCAATGCCGCGACCGGTGGTGCCGATTTTGGTGCCTTTGCTGGCGGCCTCTTCGCGGGCGCGGTCCAGTTCACCGTGGATCGGCAGAATCAGCGGCGTGTTCTCCGCGATCATCAGGGTCTCGGGCGAGATATCGACGCCTTGGGCGCGGACCGTCTCGATTTCGTTGATCAGGTGCCACGGATCCAGAACGACGCCGTTGCCGATCACCGACAGCTTGCCACCGCGCACAACACCCGAAGGCAGGGCGTGCAATTTATAGACGTTTCCATCAATGACCAGCGTGTGGCCCGCGTTGTGACCGCCCTGAAAGCGCGCGATGACATCGGCGCGTTCCGACAACCAGTCTACGATCTTGCCTTTTCCTTCGTCACCCCATTGGGCGCCGACGACGACGACATTGGCCATGAGAGATCCTTGCTTTGTATGTGATCAAACCCGCGCCCGTATAACGACACTGAACGCCGCCCGCAAATGGCAAATGCGACGCATGCCAAATCGGGGGGTTGCGACCAACGACACATGCGCCTAGATAGACGCGTCAAACAAACCGGATCCCTGCCGCTATGGAAAACGTCGTACTTGTCATTCACCTGATCCTTGCTCTGTGCCTGATTGGCATTGTTCTGCTGCAACGGTCCGAAGGTGGCGGTCTGGGTATGGGCGGTGGCGGCGGTGCCGTATCCAGCCGCGCAGCGGCGACCGCTCTGGGCAAACTGACGTGGTTGTTCGCGATTGCGTTCATCATCACGTCGATCACTCTGACGGTCATTGCGGCGCAAAACTCCGGTAGCTCTTCGGTTCTGGACCGTCTCGGCGTTGAGGCCCCTGCGGCCGATGCCGGATCGGACGCTCCGGCGGATGGTCTGGGCGACCTGCTGCCCCCGACCTCGTCGGATTCGCCGCTGGTTCCGCCGCGGGCCGAGTGATCGTAACCACTAAAACTTGATTCTGGCTCTTTATTAGCCCCAGTATGTTGCGGTCTGGTTGCGGCGCGCTTGCGAATCCGTTATACCTTAAATCCCGTGATGCTGTGGTTTTCACGAGCAGTTGAGCACAGCCAAAATTCTGAATTCACGGGGGATGCCAGCCAATGGCGCGTTATATCTTTATTACCGGCGGCGTTGTTTCATCACTGGGCAAGGGTCTTGCCTCGGCCGCATTGGGTGCGCTGCTACAGGCGCGCGGGTATACGGTGCGTCTGCGCAAGCTGGACCCCTACCTGAACGTCGATCCCGGCACGATGAGCCCGTTTGAACACGGTGAGGTTTTCGTGACCGATGACGGCGCGGAAACGGACCTCGACCTTGGTCACTATGAGCGTTTCACCGGTGTATCCGCGCGGGCGACGGATTCGGTGTCCTCGGGTCGGATCTATTCCACCGTTCTGGAAAAAGAGCGTCGCGGCGATTACCTTGGCAAAACCATTCAGGTGATCCCCCACGTCACGAACGAGATCAAAGATTTCCTTAAGGTTGGCGCCGATGAGGTCGATTTCATGCTGTGTGAAATTGGCGGCACCGTGGGCGACATCGAAGGCCTGCCCTTCTTTGAGGCCATCCGCCAATTCAGTCAGGAACAGCCGCGTGGCGAATGTATCTTTATGCACCTGACCCTGCTGCCGTGGATCAAGGCCTCGGGCGAACTCAAGACCAAACCGACCCAGCACAGCGTCAAGGAACTGCGCTCGATCGGGATTGCGCCTGATGTTCTGGTCTGCCGGTCCGAAGGTCCGATCCCCCAGAAAGAGCGCGACAAGCTGGCCCTGTTCTGTAACGTGCGCCCCGATTCCGTGATTGCCGCGCAGGATCTGAAATCCATCTACGAGGCCCCGCTGGCCTATCACCGCGAAGGTCTGGATCAGGCGGTTCTGGATGCCTTCAACATCAGCCCCGCCCCCAAGCCCGACCTGACCCGTTGGGAAGATGTCTATGACCGCATCTTCCACGCCGAGGGCGAAGTGCGCGTGGCCATCGTCGGCAAGTATATCCAGCTGGAAGATGCCTATAAATCTATTGCTGAGGCCCTGACCCACGGTGGCATGGCCAACCGCGTCAAGGTCAAGGCCGAGTGGATCGACGCCGAGATTTTCGAGAACGAAGATCCCGCGCCCCATCTCGAAGGTTTTCACGCCATTCTGGTGCCCGGCGGCTTTGGCGAGCGCGGCACCGAAGGCAAGATCAAGGCGGCCCAATTCGCCCGTGAACGCAAAATCCCCTACATGGGCATTTGTCTGGGCATGCAAATGGCCGTCATCGAGGCCGCGCGCAACATGGCCGACCTGACCGACGCAGGGTCCGAGGAATTCGATCACGAGGCGGGCGGCAAACGCTTTACCCCCGTGGTCTATCACCTCAAGGAATGGGTGCAGGGCAACCACACCGTCAAACGCAAAGTGGGTGACGACAAGGGCGGCACCATGCGTCTGGGGGCCTATACCGCGCATCTGGTCGAGGGGTCCAAAGTGGCCGAGGTCTATGGCAGCACCGAGATCGAGGAACGCCACCGCCACCGCTATGAGGTCGACATCAAGTACCGTGAGGCGCTTGAGGAAAAGGGCATGGTCTTCTCGGGTCTGTCGCCCGATGGTCGCCTGCCCGAGATCGTCGAATGGAAAGACCACCCGTGGTTCATCGGCGTTCAGTTCCACCCCGAACTGAAATCCAAACCGTTTGAGCCGCACCCGCTGTTCGCGGACTTTGTCCGTGCCGCGCGGGACATCTCGCGTCTGGTCTAAGACATGAATTTTGGGCGGCGACAGATACACCTCTGCGCCGCCCTTTTTCTATGGGCCACCCTGCCCGCCCAAGCGCGCGCCGAGGGGCCGATCATCGACATGGACTATGATGAGGTCGCGGGCATCGTTCCGGGCCATGTGGGGTTCAGCACCCTGTCTGATCGCGCCTATCCGGGCTATACGTTAAACGCCGGATATGCCTTTGCGGGCGGACGGATCGGGGAACATTTCGCGGGACAGATGGTGGGTGAGGTCACGCAGGACGGCGACCGGTTTGACCAGATCACCGGCACGCCCAGCGCGCCCCTGACGGTACAAAACGGCCCACCGGATCGCAATATCTCCATCAGCCTGCACCGCGCGTTCGGCTCAAACGCGCTCTATCCGCTGGGTCCTGTCGGCCAACCCGCGCCCGAGGGCCGTGGCGAGGGCGCGGTATCGGTGCAGTTCACTCCGCCGGTCTGTGCGGTGGGACTGCGCATTCACACCGAATACCTGAACGATCTGGGCACCACGGATGCGCATCAGGGCGCGGTGACGATCCGGTTCTTTGGCGCGGACGGGGCGATACTGGCGGATTTGCCTCTGACCCTTGGCGCGGGGATCAATGATCTGGGCTTCGGGCATCACCGGTTTCGCGGGGAAATTGCAGGGATACAGATCGAAAACCGTGATCCCGGCGGGATTTCCGTTGACGACCTGCGCTTCGGTTGCCAGCCTGCGACCAGTTGACCCAAGGTCAGGCCACATGCCCGACCCCATGAACAACGTTCGCGTCGCGGAATTTCGCCGCGACCGATGCCAATCGTGTGTATGTAAAGGATAAGACGGACAGGTGCCTTTCCCAATCGCCCGCGCCGTCCTATATGGACCTTATGTTTGCTGATTTTCTGACGCGGCTGTTTCAGCCCAACCTTGATCCCCTGCCCGACCCTGATGCCCGCCTTGCGCTGGCCGCGCTGTTGATCCGCGTGGGTCGCTCGGACGGTCAATATGACGTGGCCGAGGCCAGCCGGATCGAACGCATCCTGACCAAACGCTATGATCTGCCGCCGGATCAGGCCGCCGCCCTGCGCAGCGACGCCGAGCAACTGGAATCCGAGGCGCCCGACACCGTGCGTTTCACCCGCGCGATCAAAGACGCCGTGCCCTATGAGCACCGTGCCTCGGTGATTGAGGCGCTCTGGGACGTGGCATTGGCCGATGGGGTGCGGGACCACGAAGAGGATTCGCTGTTGCGTTTGGTGGCCAACCTGTTGGGCATCAACGACCGCGACAGCGCCCTCGCCCGTCAGCGCGTGGAAAACCGCCAAAACTAAAACGTCGCAAACCCCACATTAAACGGCGCTTTTGCGCCGCGCGGATCAGGGCACTGATCACGCTTTGGGCGCATCCGTCGGGTGCGCCTTATTTTTCGCCACGTCACCTGCGAATTTTTTGACTGTTTGTTGCAATTTTGGATTTCCGGCGCGTAATCTAATCCAAACCTAACGATCAAGCGGTCCTTGTGTCAGACACCACGCCCAACACACCCGTCCTCGAAATCCGCAACCTTCATAAGGCCTATGGCGATCTGGAGGTCCTGAAGGGCGTCAGTATCACTGCCCACAAAGGCGACGTTGTGTCCCTGATCGGGTCGTCGGGGTCGGGGAAATCCACCATTTTGCGCTGTGCCAACCTGCTGGAGGACAGTCAGGGCGGCGAGATCCTGTTCGAGGGCGAGCCGGTCAAATGGAAGGGCACGGGCCACAACCGCCAACCCGCCGACCGCAAACAAGTTTTGCGGATGCGCACCAACCTGTCGATGGTGTTTCAACAGTTCAATCTGTGGGCCCATATGACCATCCTGCAAAACGTGATGGAGGCCCCCGTGACCGTCATGGGCCGCCCGCGTGATGAGGTTGAGGACGCCGCGCGCCGCTATCTGGACAAGGTGGGGATCGGTGACAAATGCGACGTCTACCCCGCGCAACTGTCCGGCGGCCAGCAACAGCGCGCCGCGATCGCCCGCGCCCTGTGTATGGAGCCGCGCGCGCTCTTGTTTGACGAACCGACATCCGCGCTGGACCCCGAATTGGAACAAGAGGTCGTGCGCGTGATACGCGCCTTGGCCGATGAGGGACGCACGATGCTTATCGTGACCCACGACATGCGCATGGCCAACGACGTGTCCGATCAGATCGTGTTCCTGCACCAAGGTTTGATTGAGGAACAGGGTGCACCAAGTGACATCCTGACCAATCCCAAAAGCGCGCGTTTGCGCCAATTCCTAAGCGCCACAATGGCGTGAACCAACCAGAAATGGGGAGAGACTGATATGAAAAAACTGATCATGACGACGGCTGCGCTTGCACTTAGCGCGGGTGCGGCAATGGCAGCGGGCCACGAACTGGTCCGTCTGGGCACCGAGGGCGCCTACCCTCCGTACAACTTCCTTGACGACAACGGTGAGGTCGCGGGTTTCGAGCGCATCCTTGGCGATGAGCTGTGCAAACGCGCCGAACTGACCTGTGAATGGGTCACCAACGACTGGGATTCGATCATTCCGAACCTCGTCTCGGGCAACTATGACGCCATCATCGCCGGCATGAGCATCACCGCCGAGCGCGCCGAGGTGGTTGATTTCACCCAGAACTACACGCCCCCCTCGCCCTCGGCCTATGTCGCCCTCAGCGCGGATGTGGATCTGGCCGGTGGTGTGATCGCGGCCCAGACCGGCACGATCCAAGCGGCCCACGTCATTGAAACCGGCGCGACCCTGCTGGAATTCCCGACGCCGGACGAAACCATTCAGGCCGTAAAGGCCGGTGAGGCCGACGCGGTCATGGCCGACAAGGACTTCCTGATCCCCGCGGTTGAGGAATCGGGCGGCGAGATGGTGTTCGTTGGCGACGATGTGCCGCTGGGCGGCGGGATCGGCATGGCCTTCCGCAAGTCGGACCCCGAACTGCGCGCCAAATTCGACGCGGCCATCCAGTCGATGAAAGACGACGGCACGCTGAACACGCTGATCGTGGAATGGTTGGGCGAAGACAGCCCGAAATTCTAAGACCCCATTGGACAGGCGGCCCCGCGTCGCCTGTCCATGACCCGCACGACGCCGAGGCCCACCATTTTCAGCTATTGTACAGAACCGGACACGCTGGCCCGCCTTGAATGGCTGTCCTGCTTTTTGACGACGGGTAAACACCTGTCGTTTTACGCGTCTTTTGGCACGGTGTTGATGTTGCTGGCCATCACAGCGCCCGTGGCGCTGGTGTTCGGGTTTGGCGGGGCGACGGCGGCGCGCGCGTCTCTGTGGCCTGTGCGGATGCTGGGCAAGATTTACATCTCGGTGGTGCGCGGCGTGCCCGACATCGCCTTTTTCATGTTCTTTGTGATCGCTCTGGATCAGGGGTTTGAATGGCTACGCCATCAAGTGAAATGCCCTGAATGGACCGATCCGATCCGGCAGGGGAACGACTTCATCGTCTGCGCGGCGGCGAAACTGCCCCTGAACACGGATCCGCAATGGATGCATGAGGTCTATGGCTTTCTGATTGCCGTTCTGACTTTTGCCATCGTGTTCGGCGCCTTTGCCGCCAATATCATTTACGGCGCAATGAACGCCGTTCCCCGTGGACAGCTTGAGACCGCCGAGGCCTATGGCTTTTCCCCGCGTCAGACGTTCTGGCGCATTCTGGTGCCGCAGATGTGGCGCTATGCCCTGCCCGGCCTGTCAAATCTGTGGATGATCCTGATCAAATCGACGCCCCTGTTGTTCCTGCTCGGAGTTGAGGACATCGTGTTTTGGGCGCGCGAACTGGGTGCCTCGAAAACCGCGCGGTTCACCGATTACCCGCATGGCGATTGGCGGATGTGGTATTTCCTTGCCCTACTGGTGTTTTACCTCGCCTTTACCAAACTGTCCGAGGTCGTTCTGGAGCGCGTCATGCGCCGGTTAAATAGCGGTCAGGCCGTCGCCGCGACCAGTGGAAAGGCCGCCGCATGAGTTGCCTTCAGACCATTCAGGATTACGGCCTGCGCGCGCTTGGGATGGGCGAACGCCTGTTGCCGCGCACCGATTTTACCCTGTGCGATCAGTTTACCCTGATCGGGTCGGGGATGCTGTGGAACATCTATTTCGCCATCATCGCGGTCAGCTGCGGGTTCGTCTTTTCGACCCTTCTGGCCCTTGCCAAGGCCAGCCACCACGCCGCCTATCGCAAGCCCGCCGAATGGTTCATCTTTGTCTTTCGCGGCTCGCCCTTGTTCATCCAGTTCTTCTTTGCCTATTTCCTGTTCCTCAGCCTGAAATCGAACGTTCCCGCCTTGGGCATGTTCACCTCGGCATGGGCGGGGGCGGCGGTGGTTCTGTTCCTGAACACATCGGCCTATAGCGCCGAGATTTTCTATGGCGCGCTGCGCACGATCCCCAAGGGCGATATCGAGGCCGCAGATGCCTATGGTCTAACGGGCTGGGCGCGCTTTCGGCGGATCATCTGGCCGACCATGCTGCGCCTTGGCTGGCCTGGCTACACGAACGAGGCGATCTTTCTCTTCCACGCCACGACGCTTGTCTTCTTTAGCGGTTTTCCCTCCTACCAACAGCGCGGCGATGCCCTCTATTACGCGAACTATTTTGCGATCAAGACCTACAACCCATTCATCCCCTATCCTATTTTGGCGGGGTACTTTATCCTGTTCACATTGTTGATCATCGCCGTGTTCGGCCTTGTAAACCGCCGTCTGAACAGGCACCTCCCAGCCAGTGCTCGGCGTAAGATACGCATAAAACCGCAGGTTATCAGATGAGTGAATGGTTAATGGCCCACCCCGAGGTCCGCACAATCCGCGTCGCGGCGTGCGATCTGAACGGTCAGGCCCGAGGCAAGCGCATGCCCACCCGCTTTGCCAGCAAGATCGAAAGCGAGGGCACCCGTTTCCCCTTTTCCGTTCTGAACCTCGACATCTGGGGCGAAGACATCGACGACAGCCCCCTTGTCTTTGACACGGGCGATCCCGATGGCGTCCTGCACCCGACCGAGCGCGGGTTTGTCCCCATGCCGTGGCTGTCCGCGCCGACGGCCCTGTTGCCGCTGTGGATGTATCACGAGGACGGTCGCCCGTTCGACGGCGACCCGCGCCATGCGCTGGCCCGTGTGATCAAACGCTATGCCGACAAGGGCCTGACGCCCGTCGTCGCGACCGAGCTTGAATTCTACCTGATCGACGACAGCACACGCCAATTGCGCGTGCCGCCCTCACCGCGCACCGGCAAACGCCGTCCGGGGGCGGATACGCTGGCTCTGCGGGCGCTGGACGCGTTCGATATCTTTTTCTCGGACCTCTATGACGCGTGCGAGGCGATGGACATCCCCGCCGACACCGCGATTTCCGAGGCCGGTCTGGGCCAGTTCGAGATCAACCTTGTGCATCAATCCGACGCGCTCAAGGCCGCCGATGACACGTGGCTGTTCAAGATGCTGGTGCGCGGACTGGCCCGCAAACACGGCTTCGCGGCCAGTTTCATGGCCAAGCCCTATGACGATTACGCGGGCAACGGGATGCACACGCATTTTTCTGTGCTGGACCGCGATGGAAACAACATCTTTTCCGACGGCGGCCCGCGCGGCTCGGACGCGCTGCACCACGCGATTGGCGGCTGTCTGAACGCCATTCCGGGCAGCAGCCTGCTCTTTGCGCCGCACGGCAATTCCTATGACCGCTTGGTGCCCGAAAACCACGCGCCGACCGGCATCTGCTGGGCCTATGAAAACCGCACGGCGGCCGTGCGCGTGCCTGGCGGTGGGGCGGCGGCGCGCCGGATCGAACACCGCGTGTCGGGCGGGGATGTGAACCCCTATCTGATGCTGGCCGGTGTTCTGGGCGCGGCCCTGATCGGGATTGAAGACGCCATTACCCCCCACCCGCCGATCACCGGCAACGCCTATGATCAGGACCTGCCGCAAATGCCCAACACATGGGGCGCGGCGATCGACACGTTCGAGGCCTGTCCGATGATGGCGCGGATTTTCCCCGAGGGCCTGATCCGCAACCTCGTCCTGACCAAACGGCAAGAGGTCAAATACTACGCCGAACTGACCCCCGAAGAGCAGGTGGAATTGTATCTGGACACGGTTTGATCCCTTGCCCCGCCCCGCGCGCGGGACTACCGTGATCAAAACCAATCTCACAGGCTCATTATGCGGATCGGCATCCTTCAAACCGGCCATGTTCCCGACACGCTCAGGGACGACTTTCCATCCTATGCGCTGATGTTCGAACGGCTTCTGGCGGGGCACGGGTTTACCTTTGCCCACTGGATGGCGGTCGATATGGACTTTCCTGCGGGTCCTGCGGACGCCGATGGATGGCTGATCACCGGATCGCGGCACGGTGCCTATGAGGACCTGCCGTTCATCCCCCCGCTGGAACAGCTGATCCGCGATATCCACGCCGCGCAGCGCCCACTGGTCGGGATCTGTTTCGGCCATCAGATCATCGCACAGGCCCTTGGCGGCACGGTCGAAAAGGCCCCCGCCGGATGGGCCGTCGGCCCGACCACCTATTCGTTTGATGACCGGTCTGTGCGCCTGATGGCGTGGCATCAGGATCAGGTGACACAGTTGCCCGAAGGCGCCCGTGTCCTTGGCGGCAACGCTTTCTGCCCCTATGGGATGCTCGGCTATGGCGACAGTATCCTGACCGTACAGGCGCATCCCGAATTCGACCCCGATTTCGTCACCGGCCTGATCGATACACGCGGGCGCGGCGTTGTGCCTGACGCGCAACTGGACCGCGCCAAGGCCGATCTGACCGATCACATCGACAAACCCTATCTGGCGACGCGTATCGCCGCGTTCTTTCTCGCACACCAAGAGGCCCCAAATGTCTGACTGGATCGAAACCCTGCCCGAGGCGGCTCAGCTCTATCTTGAGGGCCGCCGCCTGGATGAGGTCGAATGCATCGTCTCGGACCTTGCCGGTGTGGCGCGCGGCAAGGCCATGCCTGCCAGCAAATTCGCCAAGCAAACCCATTTCTACCTGCCGAACTCGATCTTTCTGCAGACGATCACCGGCGACTGGGCCGATCTTGAGGGCGAGGTTTTTACCGAACCCGACATGGTTCTGGTCCCAGACATGTCCACCGCCACCGCCGCGCCGTGGACCGCCGACTGGACCTTGCAGGTGATCCACGACATCAACGATCAGGACGGCAACCCCGTCCCCTTTGCCCCGCGCAACGTGCTGCGCCACGTGGTCGAACAATATAACGCCCGCGGCCTGCAACCGGTGGTCGCGCCCGAGATGGAATTCTTTCTGGTCGCCCGCAACATCGACCCGTCCCAACCGGTGGAACCGCCGATGGGCCGCTCGGGCCGTCGCGCCGCCGCGCGTCAGGCCTATTCGATGTCGGCGGTCGATGAATACGGCCCCGTCATCGACGACATCTATGATTTCGCCGAAGCCCAAGGGTTCGAGATCGACGGCATCCTGCAAGAGGGCGGCGCGGGTCAGATCGAAATGAACCTGCGTCACGGCGATCCCGTGCGTCTGGCCGATGAGATCTTTTTCTTCAAACGCCTGATCCGTGAGGCGGCGTTGCGCCACGATTGTTACGCGACCTTTATGGCCAAACCCATTCAGGACGAACCGGGCAGTGCGATGCATATCCACCATTCGGTCGTGAACGCCGAAACCGGTCAGAACATCTTTTCCGATGCAAACGGCAATGAAACGCCCGAGTTCATGCATTTCATCGCGGGAATGCAGACGCATATGCCCTCGGTCATTGCCCTGCTGGCCCCCTATGTGAACAGCTATCGCCGTTATGTGCCCGATTTCGCCGCGCCGATTAACCTTGAGTGGGGGCGCGACAACCGCACCACCGGTCTGCGCGTGCCGATTTCGGACGCTGCGGGCCGACGGATCGAAAACCGGATCGCGGGCATGGATTGCAACCCCTATCTGGGCATCGCGGCCTCGCTGGCCTGTGGTCTGCAAGGTCTGGCTGAGGGCAAAAACCCCAAACCTGAATTCAAGGGCGATGCGTACTCTAGCATCGAGGGCATCCCCGGCCATTTGAATGAGGCCTTGGACCTATTTTCCGAGAACACCGCCATCCGCACGATGCTGGGTGAGGATTTTTGCAAGATTTACGAGACCGTCAAAACCCTTGAATACAAGGCGTTCTTGCAAGTCATCAGCCCCTGGGAACGTGAACATCTGTTGTTGAACGTATGAACCTGCTGTTTTCCAACGACCGGCGCGGGGAATTCCCAAACAGCTGGTACGCGGCCACGGCCACGCCGCCCCTGCCGTTTTCGCCCCTGCGCGGGCGGGACACGGCCACGGTCTGTGTGATCGGGGGCGGGTTTACGGGGCTGTCGACCGCGCTGCATCTGGCGAAGGCCGGTGTGGATGTCGTGGTGCTTGAGGCGCACCGCGTCGGATTTGGCGCATCGGGGCGCAACGGCGGTCAGGTCGGCAGCGGTCAGCGGTTGGAACAAACCGATCTGGAAAAGATGATGGGCGACGCGGATGCAACCGCCCTGTGGCAATTGGGCGAGGACGCCAAGGCCAAGATCGCAGACCTCTGCGCCGCCCACGGGATCGACTGTGACTATCGCCCCGGCGTGGTGCACGCCGATTGCCACGCGCGCGACGTGCCCCATGCGCACGCCTATGCCAAACATCTGCATGACCGCTATGGCTATGACCGGATTGAGCTGCTGGACCGCGAGGGTCTGCGCGCCATGGTCGACAGCCCCGCCTATCACGGCGGCTATGTCGATTGGGGCGCGGGGCATTTGCATCCGCTCAAGCTGGCCTTTGGGTTGGCGCGCGCCGCCGTCACCGCGGGCGCGCGCATCCATGAAGGCACGTGGGTCCACGACATCCAGACCGGCACCCGCCCGTTGGTGCGCACGGATATGGGGTCGATCGAATGCGACCACGTGGTTCTGGCGACCAACGGCTATATGGGCCGTCTGAACGATCAGGTCGCCGCGCGGGTCATGCCGATCAACAATTTCATTGTCGCGACCAAACCCTTGACCGAACCACAGGAACAGGTCCTGAAACAGGACGTGGCGGTCGCCGATAGCAAATTCGTCGTGAACTACTTTCGCCTCAGCGACGACAAACGCCTGTTGTTCGGCGGGGGCGAGACCTATGGCTATCGCTTTCCGCGCGACATTGCCGCGCTTGTGCGCAAGCCGATGTCGCAGATTTTCCCGCAACTGGCCGATGTCGCGATTGAATACGCGTGGGGCGGGACCTTGGCGATCACGCGCAATCGCCTGCCCTGTTTCATGCGCCCCGCGCCCGGTGTCTGGTCCGCCTCGGGCTATAGCGGGCACGGCGTCGCCTTGGCCGTTCTGGCCGGTGACATCATCGCCGAGGCCATCGCAGGGAACAGCGCGCGGTTCGACCTGATGGCCCGCGTGCCACAACCACGCTTCCCTGGCGGAACCGGATTGCGCAGCCCCCTGTTGGCGGGGGCGATGACGTGGTTTTCCCTGCGCGATCGGCTGGGGCTCTAGCGTCATATTTATTTGACTTGGCCCGCGGGGCACATGCGGTTACGGTTTTCCCGAAAACAGATTTCAGGAAAGCGAAAACATGTCCAACGCGCCGAATGTGTATGATGCTGAACCCATCCCCGCCGCCGCGCGTGCGGAAATCGAACGGCTGCTGAGTTCGGGGGATTTGTTCCGCTATACCGCGCCGGAAAACGCGCCCGTGGCCCTGTTGGAGCGCGAATTCGCCGAGATGATGGGCGCGAAATACGCCCTGTGTGTGGCGTCCTGTTCGGCGGCCTTGTTCCTGTCGCTCAAGGCGCTGGACCTGCCGCGTGGCGCGCGCGTGTTGATCCCTGCGTTCACCTTTGGCGCGGTCCCGTCGGCAATTGTCCATGCCGATTGTCAGCCGGTTCTGGTCGAGGTCGGCGACAATTACCGCATCGATATCAACGATTTCCGCGCCAAGTTGAACCAAGGGGCGGATGCGATCCTGATCAGCCACATGCGCGGGCATACGTCGGACATGGACGTGATCATGGCGCTGGCGGCGGAATACGACCTGCCCGTGGTTGAGGACGCGGCGCATTCCCTTGGGACCACCTGGCACGGGCGCAATATCGGCACGATCGGCAAGATCGGATGCTTTTCGTTTCAGTCCTATAAGCTGATCAATGCGGGCGAAGGCGGGGTGATGATCACCGACGATCCCGACCTGATTGCGCGCGCCATCATCATGTCGGGCGCCTACGAACATAACTGGAAAAAGCACCCCGTCCTGCAAGAGCATTTCGCGCGCTGGCAAAACAAGCTGCCCCTCTATAACACGCGGATGCAGAACCTGTCGGCGGCGGTCATTCGCCCGCAACTGGCCGAAGTGCCCCGCCGTGTCCGCGACGGGCGCGCGAACCACGACTATGTGGCCGAACGATTGAACCGGTCCGCGTGGCTGTCGGTGCCGGACAAGTTGGACGCAGAAGAGCGCGCGCCGGATTCGATCCAGTTCAATCTGGTGGGCCTGAATAGCGACGACAGCGCCCGCGCCTTTCAGGACGCCGCCAATGCGCGCGGCGTTTCGGTTCAGATTTTCGGCCTATCAACGGACAACGCGCGCGCCTATTGGAACTGGGAGTTCATCGACGGGCCGGTGCCCGATCTGCCGCAGACAAAGGCGATGCTGATGCGGGCCTGTGACGTGCGCCTGCCCGCGCGCCTGACGCGCGAGGATCTGGATTATATCGTGGATGCGCTGGTCGGGGCGGCGGAACAGGTGTTTGACGCCCCCCGCGCCTTTGGCACCTGATCAGGGCAGAACGCGCAGATCATCCGCCAACCACGGCGCATCCCGCACCATCGGATCAACCACCCGTGCCTGCAATAGCGGGCGCAGACGTCCGGCCACCTGTTCGGGCAGGACGCCCAACACACCCTTGCGCGCGGTCAGGGTGATCCGGCGCGACAGGGTCCCGAACGGCAGCGGCAGCAGGTCGACGGTTTCGGCACAACTTGGCACGCTGTGACAGGCCAGCGCGCTGAGGATGGTCCAACCAATCCCGCCTGCCACCATGCCCATGATGGCGTTATAGCTGTCCAATTCGAACCGGTGGGCCAAAGGCACCTGCGCGTGCTCCAGATGCTGGGCAATCTGGCGGCCCATATAGTGGCGTGATGTGTACTGGATCAGGGGCAGATCCCCGAGCGCGGTCAAGGTATCCGCCCCCGCCGCGACCGCGCCCTTGGGCACGGCGGCGATATAGGGGTCGTTGATCAACGGATGGACCTCAACCATGTCCCCATGGCGCACGGCGTCGAATTCGGCTGCGACCACAACGTCCAACGCACGGGTGTCCAAAAGGTCCAGCAACCGGTGGCTGGGCCCCGTTTCCAGAACGAATTTGCACGCGCTATAGGCCTGTCCCAGATCGGACAGCAGATCGGGCGTGATGTGGCGATCAAAATCCTCAATCATCCCCAGACGGAAATCGGTCAGGGCCGTCAGGTCCTGTTGCGCGACCTCGGCTTGGGCCAATTGCGCCTGTGACAGGATGGTTTGCGCGCGCAGGCGGAACACCTGACCGGCGGGGGTGGCCTGAACAGGCCGTGTGCTGCGGTCAATCAGGGCCACGCCCAGGGCACCCTCTAGCGAGGTGATCTGTTGACTGACCGAAGAGATCGAGGCGCGCAACCGCCGCGCCGCGCCTGACACGGACCCTTCATCCAGCGTGGCCAGAAACACCTCAATCCCCCACAGGGTGATGCGACCCGTATTCGGTGCCATGTCCGTTCCCTATCCTACCCCCTTTCACGCTAGGGCCATGACCGCGCGGGCGCAATATCGCGCCGTGCCGTCGATGTGCCAAAACCCGCCGGTCGCGGTAAACTTTGTGCCCAACGGCGCGTCAGAATGGCGGGCACCGATTGCACCCGCCCGCGCGCAAGAGTAGCGTGAGGAAAACCGCGTTGACCAAGGATGACTGTGATGCGTGACGAGACCCCCAACAGCTGGGAAGCCCGCGCCGAAACCAATACCTTTTACGGCTTTACCGACCTGCCCTCGGTCCATGAACGTGGCACGGTCGTTCTGACCCATGGCGAGGGCCCTTATGTGTTCGACGTCCATGGCGGGCGCTATCTGGATGCGAACTCGGGCCTTTGGAACATGGTTGCGGGGTTTGATCACCCCGGCATGGCCGCCGCCGCCAAGGCGCAATACGACAAATTCCCCGGCTATCACGCCTTTTTCGGGCGGATGTCGGACCAGACCGTGATGCTGAGCGAAAAGCTGGTCGAGGTGTCGCCGTTTGAGCGCGGCAAGGTGTTCTACACCAACTCGGGGTCCGAGGCGAACGACACCATGGTGAAAATGCTGTGGTTCCTTGGCGCGGCCGAGGGGCACACAGGGAAACGCAAGATCCTGACGCGCAAGAACGGCTATCACGGGGTGACGGTTGTGTCGGCCTCAATGACAGGCAAACCCTATAACAGTGTGTTTGGCCTGCCCTTGGACGGGTTTATCCACCTGACCTGCCCGCATTATTGGCGCGAAGGTCAGGCCGGCGAGACCGAGGCCGCGTTCACCGCGCGTCTGGCCAAAGAGCTTGAGGATACCATCGCCGCCGAGGGTGCGGAAACCATCGCCGGTTTCTTTGCCGAGCCGGTCATGGGCGCGGGCGGTGTGATCCCGCCGTCTGACGGGTATTTCCAAGCCATCGCGCCGATCCTGAAAAAGCACGGCATCCCCCTGATCGCGGATGAGGTGATCTGTGGCTTTGGCCGGACCGGTGGCGTCTGGGGCTGTGAGACCTATGATTTCATGCCCGACGCGATCATCAGTTCGAAAAACCTGACCGCGGGCTATTTCCCGATGGGCGCAGTGATCCTTGGGCCGGAACTGTCCGACCGCCTACAGGCGGCCAGCGAGGCGATCGAGGAATTCCCGCACGGGTTCACCGCCTCGGGCCATCCGGTCGGCAGTGCGATTGCCCTCAAGGCGATTGATCTGATCCTGAACGGCGATGACGACAGCGGCCCGTTGATCGAGAATGTGCGCCGCATGACCCCCATCTTTGAGCAGCACATGGCCCGTCTGGGCGAGCATCCCCATATCGGTGAAATCCGGGGCAAGGGGTTGATGGGCGCGCTTGAGGCGGTTCAGGACAAGGCGACCAAAACCCCGTGGGCCGGCGATCTGTCGGTCAGCGAACGCATCGCCAACACCTGTACCGATCACGGGTTGATCTGTCGCCCCTTGGGCCAGTCCATTGTGCTGTGCCCGCCGTTCATCATCACCGAATCCCAAATGGCCGAGATGTTCGAGAAACTGGAACGGGCCCTGACACAGGTGTTTGACGGTCTGACCGCCTGACACGGGCACCATCCACGCAATAAAAAACGGGCGCGTCTCCTCCAGCCGCGCCCGTTTTCAATTCTAGTGTGCCTGATCAGGGCTTCATTTTCATCAGCTGCGCCTGAAGTTCGGCCAGCTGTTTCTTGATCGCGTTCAGGTCGTCGCCGCCCGTTTCTTCGCCTTCGGCAGCGGGACCCGAGTTTGCACCCGGCCAACCGCCCGACATGCCAGCGGTCATCGCCTGCATAAAGGCCTGCTGTTGTTTCTGCATCGCATCAAACCCCGGCATGGCCGACATCGGGTTCGGCATAGAGGCCATGTTTTCCATCATCTTGGACTGGCCGTCCTGCAGCATCTCAAAGCTCATCGCTAGAAACTGCGGCACGACGCTTTGGGCTTGGGTCGTATAGCTGCGCACCAGATCGGTCAGAACGTTGATCGGCAGGACGTTTTCGCCCCGGCTTTCGTGTTCGGCGACAATCTGTAGCAGATACTGGCGGGTCAGATCGTCCCCGCTCTTGAGGTCGACAATCTGGACCTCACGGCCATCGCGGATGAAACCGGCGATGTCCTCTAGTGTGACATAGTCACTTGTTTCCGTGTTATACAGCCTGCGGCTTGCATAGCGCTTGATCAGAAGCGGTTTCGCGTCGTCCGTCACAAGCTCCCCCCTTTTGCGGTTATCGTGCATGTGCAGAGAAGCTTAGGCAGCTTTTTCGCATATTGCAAAAAGAAAGGGCGGGCTTGCGCCCGCCCTCAGCGACCACATCGACCGGGAGGAGGAGAGTCGACGTGAAGTTCTAAGCCTGAAGCTTATTTCGAAGCAGCGGTTGCCTTTTTGGCAGCGGCGGTTGCTTCTTCAGTAGCTTTTTTGACCGCGGCGGTGGCGTCTTCCGAGAAGTCTTTGCCAGCAGCCAGCATCAGTTCAACGGTTTCCATCTGCACTTTTTTCGCGATCTCAGCGAAGGCAGCCATGTTTTCGGTGGCAGCTTCAGCCGAAATCGAAGCGAAATCGGTTACAGCTTTGGAGTAATCAGCAGGGTCCGATTTGACCTTGGTGACAGCGCCCAGCTGAGCGATGGTGTCTTTGGTCCACTTGCTGGCCAGTTCGGTCGATTTGTCAGCAGCTTCCAGAGCGACTTTCGACATTTTCTCGCCCATAGCGGCCGAGGTTTTGAAAGCGTCTTCGAAGGCTTTGGTGTCAACCGAGAACGAAGCCATCATGTCTTGTACGGTTTTGTTAAAGTCAGTTGCGGTAGCCATTGTTCTATCTCCTTGGGGTTGGGGTCGCCCCGTTTCGTCGTCTGATAGAACATATACTTGCTGCACCGCAGCATTTCAAGTCTTTTTTGCTGCGGTGCAGAAAAATTCGGCTTTCCCTTATTTTTCTGGCTCGTCTTCGCCTTTTTCCGCCGGAAGCACGTATGTTCCGGGGGCTGGGCACAGGCTGGGGTGTGAAGAATCACCGGGCTGACGCGCCGGAACCTGCTTGCCGGACTGCTTGGACAACCACTCACCCCAACGCGGCCACCACGAGCCCTGATGGAAATCGGCGCCCTCGCGCCACTCATCGGGGCCGGACACCGAAGATACATCGACGTCATTGGTATAATGCCCGTACTTGCCCTTGGACGGCGGGTTGATGATCCCCGCGATGTGGCCCGATTCCGACAGGATGAACGTCTTGTTCTTGCTGCCCATCTGCGCCACGCCACGGAAGCTGGACCGCCACGCGGCTATATGGTCCGTCTCGCAGGCAATCGCGCACACGGGGATCGAGATGTCCGACAGGCTGGGCGTTTCGCCACAGATTTCGAACTCGCCCTTGGCCAGCTTGTCCTCTTGGCAGAGACCGCGCAGATACTCGACCACCATCTTGGCCGGCAGGTTCGTCCCGTCCCCGTTCCAATAGAGCAGATCAAACGCGGGCGGCGATTCCCCCATCATGTAGCTGCGGATCGCGGGGCGATAGATCAGGTCGTTCGAGCGCAGGAAACTGAACGTCCGCGACATAAAGAAGCTATCGAGATAGCCCTCACGCTCCACCTCGCGTTCAATCCCGCCGACGAAATCCTCATCCAGGAAGACGCCGACCTCCCCCTGATCCGAGAAATCGGTCAGCGTCGTAAAGAAGGTCGCGGATTTGATCGAGGTGTCCTTGCGCTTTTTCATCAGGCCAAGCGTCAGGCTCAGCGTGGTGCCCGCAATACAGTAGCCGACCACGTTGACCTTTTTCTCGCCGGTGATCTTTTTCACCTCATCAACGGCGGTCAAATAGCCCTCGGTCACATATTCATCCATCCCCACATCAACATAGGACGCATCGGGATTGACCCAGCTGACCACGAACAAGGTAAAGCCCTGATCGACGATCCATTTGATCAAGGAGTTCTTTTCCTTGAGGTCCATCACGTAGAACTTGTTGATCCACGGCGGGAAGATGATCAGGGGCGTCGCGTGCACCGTTTCCGTCGTCGGCGTATACTGGATCAGCTCAAACATACGGTTGCGGAACACGACCTCACCGGGGGTGGTGGCGATGTTTTCGCCCACGGTGAACGCGTCCTTGTCGGCCAGCGTCACCAGAACCTCACCGCGGTTGGCCTCAATATCGCGCACGAGGTTTTCCAGACCTTTGACAAGGCTCTCGCCCTCGGTCTCAACCGCGCGCTCCAAGGCCTCGGGGTTCGTGCCCAAGAAATTGGTCGGGGCCATCATGTCGACGATTTGCTTGGTGAAATATTCCAGCCGCTTGCGATCGCGCGGCTCTAGCCCCTCAACCTTGTCCACCGCGTCCTCGATGGCTTGGGAGGTCATCAGGTAATGCTGTTTAACGTAATTAAAGTAAGGATGGGTTTCCCAAAGCTCATTCTGAAAACGCGGATCTTTGGGGGTGCTGTCCGGGGGAACTTCGAGTTTGCCAGAGGCTAATGCCTCTTGCGCCTCAAGGAAATGCTTGACCGTTTTTCCCCAATAGCTGACCTGCTGTTCGAACACTTTTGAGGGGTTGTGCAGCCACTCATTCCAATAGGCGGTGCTTGCTTTGACGAATAAATCTTGGCCAGGGCCCTGCAGATTCGGGTCAATCTGCCGTTTGTTAGAGAGAACTTTCACCAATCTCTCAGAAAGCTGTTCAACTTTCTGCAAATTTTCATTGAGACGTTCGACCTTAGCCGTATCCGGCACTTCTCCAGTTGTCACCTCTCCAAATCCTCCCTATCCTTTGCATTCGCAGCATTGAATAAACGGTAATACGGGATGGTCCGCCTGTAAACGGGCCGACGGGGGGGGGATCGGAGAATAGAATGAAAAATCTTGCCACATACGATCTGATGGAATCCATTCGGAACACCAATCAGTGGCTCGGCGCATCTGCACTAGCAATGGCGTCCTATCCCATCACGGGTGTAGTCCCAAATCCGATGTTTAAAATGATGGCCGCCTGGGGCGAAGTGACCGAGCGTTCGTTCGCTCGCATGGTCGCCAAGCCCGACTGGAACATCTACACCGTCGTGGCCGAGGATGGCCGCGACCATATTGTCGACATCGAAACCGTGGTCGAACGCCCCTTTGGCGACCTGATCCATTTCAACGTCCGCGGGCGTGAGCCGAAAAAGCGCCGCGTGATGCTGGTCGCACCGATGTCGGGGCACTATGCCACGCTGCTGCGCTCAACCGTGGCCAGCCTGTTGCCCGATTGTGAGGTCTACATCACCGATTGGCACAACGCGCGCGACATTCCCGTGTCCGAGGGCAAGTTCGACATTGAGGATTATACCCTCTACCTCGTCGACTTCATGAAAGAGCTGGGCAGCGACATCAACGTCATCGCCGTCTGTCAGCCCGCGCCGCTGGCCCTTGCCGCGACGGCCTACCTCGCCGAAGAAGACCCCAAGGCACAGCCGCGCACCCTGACCCTGATCGGGGGTCCGATTGATCCGGACGCCGCCGCGACCGACGTCACCGATTTCGGCAACCGCATCACCATGGGCCAGCTAGAGCAACTTGCGATTCAACGCGTCGGGTTCAAATATGCGGGCGTTGGCCGTCTGGTGTATCCGGGCCTGTTGCAGCTGACCTCATTCATGTCGATGAACATGGACCGCCACGCCAAGGCATTCGGCGACCAGATCCTGCGCGCCGCCAAGGGCGAGGCCAGCGATCACGACAAGCACAACCGCTTTTACGACGAATATCTCGCCGTCATGGATATGACCGCCGAGTTCTACCTGTCGACCGTGGATCGCGTGTTCAAAAACCTCGAAATCGCCCAAAACCGGTTCGTTGTGAACGGCAAGACGGTCGATATCGGCAAGATCACCGACGTTGCTGTCAAAACCGTTGAGGGCGAAGAGGATGATATCTCGGCCCCCGGTCAATGTGTGGCCGCGCTGGACCTGCTGACCGGTCTGTCGAACGATAAAAAGGCCAACCACCTCGAACCCGGCGCGGGTCACTACGGGATTTTCGCGGGCAAAAGCTGGCGCAACAACATCCGCCCGCTGGTTCTGGACTTTATCGATGCGAACTCGGACGGGCCCAAGGGCAACGTCACCAAGCTCAAGACCGCCTGATCACATCAGGCGCATCGGCATCGCCATAAATTCTTGCAACGCCCGGGTCACGCGCTCGGGCGTTTCCAATAGGGGCATGTGTCCCGCCTCTTCGATCACCTCAAGACGTGCGTTCGGGATCAGTTCGGCCATGAATTGATGACGGCGCGGGGACACGATTGTGTCCTTGGCCCCGCACAGAACCAGCGCGGGCAACCGCGACTGGCGCAGGACCTTTTGCTGATCGGGACGGCGTTGCAGCGCGCGGGTCTGGCGCACAAAGGTCTCAACACCCAAGGACAGGCCCATTTGCACCAGCGCCTCTTGGACCTGATCCTGATAAGGCCCTTCGGCAAAAGCACTTAGCGGGTATTCCTCACGTAGGGCCGCGTCCAGCTGACCGGCCTGTGCCTTGACGATCCGCGGCTCGCGCAGCGCGGCGTCCTGCGGGGATTCAAGCAGAGGCGAACACCCCATCAACGCAATCCGCGACACCCGTTCGGGGGCCTGTCGCAAGACATCCATCGCCACCAACGCCCCAAGACCCTGCCCCACCAAGGCAAGATGGTTCGGCGCGCCCTCAAGCACCTTTTTCGCCATTGCAGGAATCGTGGTGTCCAGTGACAAAGGGGCCAGATGGATGGCCTGTTCGGCGTTCAACGCCAGAATCTGATCGGAAAATACCCGTGCGTCGCACATGAACCCCGGTAGAAAAGCAAGGGTTTCCACAGTGCTGCCCCCTGCGGGGCGCAAATGTCGCTCCGGCCTCATGATGCCCTGCCCGTATGTGTTGTTTTTATGGGCTCAGGGTAACAGCGGGCCGGAATTCGATCCATACTTTAGTTGGGGACGCTCGCAATTCCCAACCCGCGCGCGGTTTTTACAACACCGCCCCGCGACAGCACGAATTGTTTGATTTGTGTGATGGAGCCGAGTCAAAGGTCGCACAATTAGCCGCTGAATCTACGGAATAAAAAAGACGGGCTCGAAAATCGCGCCCATCCGAAATCGTCAAATTTTGCAGAATTTGTTCAAGTCGCAGAGACGCGCGATAGCACCTTGGCCACGCTATGCGCGATCAGGGACAGGCAATCGGGCGTCGAAAACCGGTGATCCGCGCCTTTGACCAGCGTCAGGCGAATATCGTCGCCCTCGGCATGCTCCAACAGGCGCAGCGCCACGGATGTCGCGACCGCCTCATCCTTGGTGCCTTGCACAAACCGGACCGGAAACGGCAGGGGCAGCGGGTCGCGCAGCACCAGATTGTTGCGCCCGTCCTCAATCAGACGGCGGGTGATGGTATAGGGGGCGTCATAGTCGCTGGGCAGTTCGACGCGGCCATCACGCAGCAACGCCGCGCGCTGTGCCTCATCGAAACCGGCCCACATCGAGTCCTCGGTGAAATCGGGGGCGGCGGCGATCCCGACCAGGCCACAGACCCGTTCCGGCATCGCCCGCGCCGTCAGCAGAGAAATCCAGCCGCCCATGGAGGACCCGACCAGAACCTGCGGCCCCTCGGTCAGATGCGTCAGAACCTCGCGCGCGTCCTCGGCCCAATCGCCAATCGCACCGTCCTCAAACGCCTCGGAACTTTCGCCGTGGCCCGAATAGTCGAACCGCAGAAACGCGCGGCCCTGTTGTTTCGCCCAATCCTCTAGGAACACGGCCTTGGTGCCCTGCATATCCGACCGAAAGCCGCCCAGAAACACGATGCCGGGGCCGGTGCCTTGGGTTTTGACATAGGCGATTTTGCGTCCTTGGGATGTGGTCAGATAGTCGGTCATGGGGGCCTCTTACGTTGCGGGGCGACCTTATCCATCCCGCGCGCCCTTGCCAAAGCGAAATCCGCCGTCCTACATCAGGGACACAAAATCGGAGGGACCCCATATGACCGGACCACGCTATACCCCGTTGGTGCAATCGCTGCCTGCGTCTGTGCCGTTTGTGGGCCCCGAAACCCAAGAGCGCGCCCGCGGCCATGCCTTTCGTGCCCGCCTAGGGGCGAACGAGAACGTGTTCGGCCCCTCACCCAAGGCGATTGCCGCGATGCAGGGCGCGGCGGGCGAAGTCTGGAAATACGGGGACGCCCAGAACTATGACCTGCGCGCGGCGATTGCGGCGGATCTGAACATCGGGATGGAGAACATCACCATCGGCGGCGGGATTGACGGGCTGCTGGGCTCGCTTGTGCGGATGCTGATCGAACCGGGCGATGCGATTGTCACCTCGGCGGGGGCCTATCCGACGTTCAACTATCATGTGACGGGGTATGGCGGGGTGCTGCACATGGTGCCCTATCGCGAGGATTGCGAGGACCCCGAAGCGTTGATCACCAAGGCGGCCGAGGTTGGCGCGAAACTGATCTACATCGCCAATCCCGATAACCCGATGGGCACCTGTCACGACGGCGCGCGGATGCAGGCGATGATCGACGCGGTGCCGGATGGGGCGCTGTTGATCCTTGACGAGGCCTATGTCGAGTTTGCGCCCGAGGGCACCGCGCCCGCGCTCGACATCACCGACCGGCGCGTCATCAGAATGCGCACCTTTTCCAAGGCTTATGGCATGGCGGGCGCGCGGATGGGCTATGCGATCGGGCACAGCGACCTGATCACCTCCTTTGACAAGGTGCGCGATCATTTCGGCATCAACCGCATTGCACAGGCCGGTGCATTGGCCGCATGGCAGGATCGCGATTGGCTGCAAACCACGGTCGATAATGTCACCCGCGCGCGCGGTATCATCGCGGAGATCGCCGCCGAAAACGGGCTGACCACCCTACCCTCGGCCACCAATTTCGTGACGATTGATTGTGGCGCGGATGGGGATTTTGCCCGCGCGATACTGGCCGCACTGGTCGAGCGGGATGTGTTCGTGCGCATGCCCTTTGTCGCGTCACAGGACCGGTGCATCCGCGTGTCTTGCGGCACGGATGAGATGTTAGAGGTTTTGCGCAAGGAATTGCCAAACGCCCTAGCCGAGGCACGGCGCACCCGAAAGTGACTGTTCAAACGGGATTCTGACGCTAATCTTTCCCTTATGGGAGGGCCCTAGCGAGAGAGAGACCCGTGAAAGAAGCCCCGAACTACACCAACGCCTTTCTGGTTATGGCGTTCGTCAATCTGGTCACCGCCCTGATCATCATCTGGGCCGCTTATGGTTATCTGGCCGCGCTGCTGACCTGCACTGCGATCTACACGGCCCTGCAGATGTGGCAGGACCGTCACCGCCCTCAGGCCTGAGCGATCACCGCCGCCGCCGCGTCCAACGCCCCCTCGCCATAGGGGATTTTCAGCGCGCTCATCCCCGCCTGAATACAGCCAAGCACGCCCATGATCATATGCGCGTTGACGTGGCCCATGTGACCGATGCGGAAAATCCCGTGCCATGCCGGATCACCAGGATCGGCCAGCCCCATACTGATCCCCAAGGTGATCCCCGCCTTGTCCGACACCCAATCGCGCAGGGCTGTGGCATTCGGGCTCTGCATGCGGATCGTCGTCACCGCGTGTGAGCGCAGGTGGCGCGGCGCGATGTTACAGGCGATTTCGCCCCCTGCGCCCCAAGCATCCACCGCCGCCCAGATCGTTTCGGCCAGTTTCGCGTGCCGCGCCCAGACGCTTTCCAGACCCTCTTCGTGCACGATCATATTCAGCGCCTCACGCAGCCCGAACAGGTGATGCGTCGGGGGCGTGCCCCCGAAATAGCGATAGAAATTCTCGGGGAAGGCCCGCGGGGTCCAGTCCCAGTTCGGGCTGACCAAATTCAGGCCCTTGCGGGCCTCATGCGCCTTGTCGTTGAAATAGACAAACCCCATGCCTGCGGGCGTCATCAGGCCCTTTTGGCTGGCCGCGATGGCAACGTCCGCGCCCCAGTTCTGCATCTCGAACCGGTCACACCCCATGGACGCCACGCAATCCACCATGAACAGCGCGGGATGGTTCACCGCATCAATCGCCGCGCGGATGGCGGGCACATCGTTGCGGATGCTGGTCGCGGTATCGACATGGACCATCAGAACCGCCTTGATCTCGTGCCCCGTGTCCGCGCGCAGATGATCGGCCACGCGGTCCGGATCAATCGTGTCCTGCAGGCCAAAGTTCAACAGATCCACGTTGATCCCCATGGCGCGCGCGGTGTTGGCCCACCATTCGCCAAAGGTCCCCGTGGCCAGCACCAGAACACGCTCTCCGGGTGCGACGGTGTTGGCCAACGCCGCCTCCCATGTGCCGTGGCCGTTGGTGATGTAGATCGCCACATGACCATCCGGCAGACAGGCCACGGTGCGCAGGTCCTTGACCAGATCGCCCATCATATCGACCAGTTCCCCGTAATAGATATTCGGGGACGGCTGATGCATCGCCTGCAGCACACGATCAGGCATGACCGAAGGACCGGGAATGGCCAGATAGGGGCGACCGTTATGCAGGGACATGGGAACCTCGTCAAAAGTGGTGAATCCCAGTTAAGTGCAGAACCCCAACAGGTCAATCGCACCCGTTCACGGTTCTGGGTCCGCACTTGAAACAACGGGGGGTTTCGGTCTATGTCCAGCAAGCTTGGCCATATTCTGGCTTAACAAAAGGCATTCCGCGTGCGCCAAACCCCCAGCCCGAAAACCAAAGCCCCGTCCGCGCCCCTGTTGCGCCGGTTCTGGCGTGACTATCTGGTACATTATCGCGGCTGGATGATCCTATCCCTGTGTCTGATGGCGATTGAGGGCAGCACGCTTGGCGCGCTCAGCTATCTGCTAAAACCGCTGTTTGATCAGGTGTTTGTGGCTGGAAACGCAGGCGCGATCTGGTGGGTCGGTCTTGGGATTTTCTCGCTGTTTATCATCCGCGCGGTGACCTCGGTCAGCTATCGCACGGTGCTGGCGCGCATCTCTCAAAAATCATCGTCCCAGATGCAGATCGACCTGTTGCGCCATCTGCTGGGCTTAGAGTCGGGGTTCTATCAGGCCAACCCGCCCGGTGCCCTGATCGAACGCGTCCAAGGCGATACGATGGCGGTTCAAAACGTCTGGTCGGCCATTATCACCGGCGCGGGGCGCGATATTGTCGCCCTGATCGCGCTGTTTTCGGTGGCGGTGACGATGGCCCCGAAATGGACGTTTCTGGCACTGATCGGCATTCCCTTGCTGGTCGTGCCGACCGCCATGGCACAGCGTTATATCCGGCGCAAGACCAAGCATATGCGCGAACAATCCGGCGACCGCGCCACCCGTCTGGACGAGGTGTTCCACGGCATCAACGCGGTCAAGCTGAACCGGATGGAGGCCTATCAGATGGGCCGCTATCAGGGCATCGTCAAACGGATCGTGCGCGCCGAGATCAAGCTGATGGCGATCCGCAGCACCATCCCCGCGATGATCGATATTGTCACCGGTCTGGGCTTTTTCCTTGTACTGCTGGTGGGCGGGCGCGACATCATCGCGGGCGACAAGACCGTCGGTGAATTCATGAGCTTTTTCAGCGCGATGTCGCTGGCCTTTCAACCGATGCGACGCCTTGGAAACCTGACGGGCGTGTGGCAAACGGCGGCGGCGAACCTGACGCGCATTTACGAATTGCTGGACCGCCCCGCCGCGATCACCAGCCCCGCCAAACCCGCCAAGATGCCCGAGGCGCGCACCGCCGATCTGGCCCTCAGCGACGTGCATCTGTCCTATGGTGACACCAAGGTTCTGAATGGTCTGACCCTGACCGCCAAAGCTGGTCAGATGACCGCGCTGGTCGGGCCGTCGGGCGCGGGGAAATCCACCGTGTTCCACCTGTTGACCCGCCTGATCGACCCCGATCAGGGCACTGTGACCCTTGGCGGCGTGCCGGTCACCGACCTGTCCCTACCCGATTTGCGTAGCGCGTTTTCGTCCGTGTCCCAAGACGCGTTGCTGTTCGATGAAACGCTACGCGAAAACATCCTGCTGGGCCGCAACGATGTGGACGAGGCGCATCTGGAACAGGTGCTGCAGGTTGCGCATGTGGCGGACTTTCTGCCCCAACTGGCCGATGGTCTGAACAGTCCCGCAGGGCCGCGCGGGTCGAACCTGTCCGGCGGGCAACGTCAGCGCGTCGCGATTGCGCGCGCCCTGTTGCGGGATGCGCCAATCCTGTTGCTGGATGAGGCGACCAGCGCCCTTGACGCCCAGTCCGAGCGCGCCGTGCAAACCGCCCTCGACACGCTCAGCCGCGGGCGCACCTCTATCGTGATTGCTCACCGCCTGTCGACCATCCGTGACGCCGATCAGATCATCGTGCTGGATCAGGGGCGCGTCGTCGAACAAGGCACCCATGATGACCTGCTGGCGCAAAACGGGGCCTATTCGAACCTGTTCAAATTGCAATTCGGCGGGGACGCGTAACCTTGCGCGGGGCGAAAACGGCCCCACATCGTGATGCGAACCGCCCTAATCCGACTGGACCCATGACCGAGACCCTGCCGCCCCTGCCCCGCACCGTTCTGGAACTCACCGGCGCCGACCGCGTAACCTTTTTGCAGGGGCTGATCAGCAACGACATTTCCGATCTGGACGGGCGTCTGGTCTATGCCGCCCTGCTGTCGCCGCAGGGCAAATATCTGGCCGATTTTTTCCTGACCGCGCGGGGTGATGCGATCCTGATGGACCTGCACCGCGACCTAGCCCCCAAAATCGCCCAGCGTCTGGGCATGTACAAACTGCGCGCCGATGTGGCGATTGCGGCCACCGATCTGGCCGTGGGCTGGGGCACAGGCGATGCACCTGACGGAGCATTGACCGATCCGCGCGATCCGGCGATGGGCTGGCGTCATTACGCCGTCACGCCGGTGGTCACGGGCGCGCCTGCGGAGTATGACGCCCTGCGCGTTGCCCATGTGGTGCCCGACACCTTGGTCGAGCTGATCCCCGATCAATCCTACATCCTTGAGATGGGGTTTGAACGTCTGCACGGCGTTGATTTCAAAAAGGGCTGTTATGTCGGCCAAGAGGTCACCGCGCGGATGAAGCACAAGACCGAATTGCGCAAAGGTCTGGTGCAGGTCGAAATCGACGGCGCGGCCCCCGTCGGCACCCCGATCATGGCGGGCGAGAAAGAGGTCGGAACCCTGTTCACGCAATCTGGCGACCGCGCGCTAGCCTATCTGCGGTTTGACCGCGCGGGCGGCGATATGGTGGCAGGCGGCGCGACGGTGCGCTGGACCGCCTGAGGCACAGACGCGAAAATCCACCGACCGGATTGCGCGCGCCTTGCCCCCTGCCCCGAACGGGCGATACAGTCACGGCACCCAACCGGATTCCACGTCGATGATGAAACCCCTATTCACCGCCTGCCTGATCGTTTTGACAGGCTGCACCGATTTTCCCGACGTGGATAGCCGTCTGGCCACCTCGGCGGACGGGGCCGCGTTTCCGACCCTCGTGCCGATCGACACCATCCTCTATGGCGGGGATTCGCCGCGCTTGGGCGAGGATGACGCCGAGACCCTGTTGAACCGCGTCGCGAACCTGCGGGCCAAGGCGCGCCGCCTGCAAACCACTGTTCTGACTGGTGCCGAACGCACACAGCTGCTTGAGGCGGTGAAACGACACGGCACCTGAACGTCCTGTCACGTTGCAAGCCGCGTCTCAACGCGCTAAAGCCCAGCCGATAATTCGATCGAGCGGAGAACCTCCAGATGTCCACCCCCCTGCGCCTTGGCATTGCCGGGCTTGGCACCGTCGGTATCGGCGTCGTCAAAATCATTCAGTCGCACGCCGACCTGTTGACCCTGCGCGCGGGACGCCCGATCACCATCTCTGCCGTTTCCGCCCGCAGCCGCCGCGACCGTGGGATCGATCTGGACGGCTATGCGTGGGAAGACGATCCCGTCGCCTTGGCCAAACGTGACGATGTCGACGTGTTTGTCGAACTGATGGGCGGCAGTGACGGTCCTGCCAAAGCCGCGACCGAGGCCGCGATTGCCGCAGGCAAGGACGTCGTGACCGCGAACAAGGCGATGCTGGCCCTGCATGGCAACGAGCTTGCCCAGAGCGCCGAAGACGCCGGTCGCGCCATCCGGTTCGAGGCCGCCGTCGCCGGTGGCATTCCGGTGGTCAAAGCCCTGACCGAGGGTCTGGCCGGTAACGAGATCAAGCGCGTCATCGGCGTGATGAACGGCACCTGTAACTACATCCTGACGCGGATGGAGACCTCGGGCCTGCCTTATGACGATATTTTCGCCGAGGCGAACGATCTGGGCTATCTTGAGGCCGACCCGACACTGGACGTGGGCGGGATTGATGCGGGGCACAAGTTGTCGCTGTTGTCCTCGATTGCTTTTGGCACGCGCGTCGCCTTTGACGACGTCGAACTGCAAGGCATCGAACGCATCAGCATCGATGACATCCGCCATGCCGCCGACATGGGCTTTAAGATCAAGCTGCTGGGCGTGGCCCAGATGACCGGTCGCGGTCTGGAACAGCGCATGACCCCCTGTCTGGTCCCCGCGACCAGCCCCCTTGGCCAGCTTGACGGCGGCACGAACATGGTTGTCCTAGAGGGCGACAGCGTGGGCCAGATCGTCCTGCGCGGTGCCGGTGCGGGCGAAGGTCCGACCGCAAGCGCGGTGATGGGCGATGTGATCGACCTCGCCCGTGGCATCCGCATTTCGACCTTTGGTCAGCCCGCCGCATCCCTGCAACCGGCCCCCGCCGCCAAGGCCACCGCCGCAGCGCCCTATTACCTGCGCGTTGTGCTGCAGGACAAACCGGGGGCATTGGCCAAGGTCGCGACGGTTCTGTCGAACTCGGGCGTGTCCATCGACCGGATGCGTCAGTACGGCCACGCCGACACCACCGCGCCGGTTCTGATCGTGACGCATAAAACCACGCAGGATGCTCTGGATCACGCGATCTCGGGCTTTGCGGAAACCGGTGTGGTTGTCGGCGAACCTGTCGCAATCCGTATCGAGAACGTTTGATCGGCCCAAAAACCGACCCTGCCCCTGACTATCGTCGCTAACACCGCGCCGCGTCGGGGGCGGCGGCTTGTCTCATGCCTGTTGCACGGGATAGATAGAACGAAGTGACTTTACAAATGACTGGACGCGCTATGCAGCACACCGTTGATTTCAATGACCGCATGCTTTCTCTGGGTCTTGCCCGTGTTTCCGAGGCAGCAGCGATGGCATCGGCCAATCTGGTCGGACGCGGCGATGAAAAAGCCGCCGATCAGGCCGCGGTCAACGCCATGCGCGAACAGCTGAACAAGCTGGACATCGCAGGCGTCGTTGTCATCGGCGAGGGGGAGCGCGACGAGGCCCCGATGCTCTATATCGGCGAAGAGGTCGGCAGTGGCACCGGTCCCGCCGTGGACATCGCTCTGGACCCGCTTGAGGGCACGACCCTGACGGCCAAGGACATGCCTAACGCCCTGACCGTGATCGCCATGGCCCCGCGCGGCACGCTGCTGCACGCGCCTGACGTCTATATGGACAAACTGGCGATTGGTCCGGGCTATCCGACCGATGTGGTGTCGCTGGACATGACGCCGGCGGAACGCGTGAACGCCCTTGCCGCCGCGCGCGGCTGTGCCCCCAGCGCGATCACCGTCTGTGTTCTGGAACGCCCGCGCCATCAGGACATGATTGACGAATTGCGTGGCACCGGCGCGGCGATCCGCCTGATCACCGATGGCGACGTGGCCGGTGTCATCCACTGTGCCGAGGCGCATCTGACCGGCATCGACATGTACATGGGGTCCGGCGGCGCACCCGAGGGCGTTCTGGCGGCCTCGGCCCTGAAATGCATGGGCGGTCAGATGTGGGGCCGTCTGTTGTTCCGCAACGACGACGAACGCGGCCGCGCCACCAAGGCCGGCATCACCGATTTCGACAAGATCTACACGCGCGACGAAATGGTCACCAACGACGTGATCTTTGCCGCGACGGGCGTCACGGACGGTTCGATCCTGCAAGGGATCAAGCGTGAGCCGACCCACCTGACCACGGAAACGATCCTGATGCGGTCGAAAACCGGCTCGGTGCGGCGCATGATCTATCGCAACCCCATCAACCGCTAAAGTCGGACAGGGCGCGCAGGGATGTGCGCCCGTCTTGTTTGCGATGACTGACACGCCCACCCGCCCCGCATTTCTGAACGTCTCCGCCTCGGCCACGGGGCGGCGCTGGATCGGGCCGAGTGCCGAGGACGACCGACAGGCCGAGGCGCTTGAACAGGCGACGGGCCTGCCACCTGCGTTGTGTCGTGTGTTGGCCCGTCGGGGCGTGCCCGCGCAAGAGGCCGAGCTGTTCCTTGCCCCTGCCCTGCGCGATTTGCTGCCCGACCCGCGCAGCTTGCGCGATATGGACAAGGCGGCGGCGCGCTTCCTTGAGGCCGTCGAGAAACGCCAGCGCATCGCGATTTTCGCCGATTACGACGTGGATGGCGGATCGTCCGGCGCGCTGTTGATTTGCTGGCTGCGGGACATGGGCCTGCCCGCGACATTGTACATTCCTGACCGCATTGATGAGGGCTACGGCCCCAATGACGCGGCGATGTCTGCCCTTGCCCGCGATCACGACCTGATCATCTGTGTGGATTGCGGCACGCTTAGCCACGGGCCGATTGCCGCCGCCGCAGGCGCCGATGTGATCGTTCTGGACCACCACCTAGGCGGCGAGACCCTGCCGCCCGCGCTGGCCGTGGTGAACCCCAACCGGCAGGACGAAACCGGCGATCTTGCGCATCTTTGTGCCGCCGGTGTGGTGTTCCTGATGTTGGTTGAGGCGGGCCGCCTATTGCGTGAGGCGGGGCACAAGGGCCCCGACCTGTTGTCGCTGCTGGATCTTGTGGCGCTGGCGACCGTGGCCGATGTTGCGCCCCTGATCGGGGTGAACCGCGCCTTGGTTCGTCAGGGGCTGACCGTGATGGCGCGCCGCAACCGCCCCGGTCTGGTGGCGCTGGCCGATGTGGCGCGCATGGACACCGCGCCGACGCCCTATCACCTTGGGTTCCTGTTGGGGCCGCGGATCAACGCCGGTGGCCGGATCGGTCAGGCGGACCTTGGCGCGCGGCTGCTGTCGACCGTCGATCCGCATGAGGCGGGCGCCTTGGCCGAACGTCTGGATCAGTTGAACACCGAACGCCGCGACGTGGAAAACGCCGTGCGCGCGGCGGCCTTGGATCAAGCGACCGAGCGCGGTCTGGACGCGCCCCTTGTCTGGGCGGCGGGCGAAGGTTGGCATCCCGGCGTGGTCGGCATCGTCGCCTCGCGCCTGAAAGAGGCCAGCAACCGCCCCGCCATCGTCATCGGATTCGACGGGGATGAGGGCAAGGGATCGGGCCGTTCTGTTTCCGGCATCGACCTTGGCGCGGCGATCCAACGCCTCGCCTCCGAGGGTCTGTTGATCAAGGGCGGCGGGCACAAAATGGCCGCTGGTCTGACCGTGGCGCGCGATAAATTGGAACCGGCGATGGCGCGTCTGGCCGAACTGTTGGCCAAACAGGGCGCGGCGGATCTGGGTCCTGCCGATTTGCGTCTGGACGGGGTGTTGATGCCCGGTGCGGCGACGGTCGAATTGATCGAACAGATCGAAAAGGCAGGTCCATTTGGCGCCGGTGCCCCCGCGCCGCGGTTTGCCTTTCCTGATGTGCAGATCGCCTTTGCCAAACGGATCGGGGAATCACATCTCAAGATCAGTTTCAGCGACGGCATCGGTCCGCGCATTGACGCGATCGCATTTGGCGCGTTTGACACAGAGCTTGGCCCGATGTTGGAAAAGCACGGCGGGATGCGGCTTCACCTCGCCGGACGCCTTGAAATCAACAGTTGGGGCGGGCGTCAGCGCCCCCAACTGCGGCTTGAGGATGCGGCGCCGGTTCGTTAATTTTGGCCCCCTCGCATAAAGGCGCGAATTTTTCTGAAAACCCTCTTGCGCAGTCGCCGCAATTTCCCTAATTACCGCGTCACGCCACGGTATGGCCCGTTCGTCTATCGGTTAGGACGCCAGGTTTTCAACCTGGAAAGAGGGGTTCGATTCCCCTACGGGCTGCCATTTTGGACCACGGCGTGAAACGTGTGGCCCGTTCGTCTATCGGTTAGGACGCCAGGTTTTCAACCTGGAAAGAGGGGTTCGATTCCCCTACGGGCTGCCACTTTTACCTTAAAGTTCTGACACTTACCCGCGCCATCAGGCGGTTTGACGTGTGTCGTCTTCATGGCCGATTTCGGCCATGCGGAAACAGCCTTTACCGGCGTCTTTGGCCGCATATAGGGCCACATCCGCGTCATGCAGCAATTGATCAATCGCGGGATAGCGATAGGAGCGGCTTGTCGTCGCGCCGATGCTGCCCGAGATTTTGCACAGGGTGCCGTCAAACGGGATCGGCTCTTCAAGGCGCGCAATGATCCGGTCCGACAGGATTTTCAGGACCTTGGGGTCGCTCTCGCCCTCCAACACGACGACGAATTCATCCCCGCCCGCCCGCGCCGCAATATCGTGGCCCCGCGTTTCATCGGTCAGGATCTCCCCCACACGGCGCAGGACCTCATCGCCCGCCGCGTGACCAAGCGTGTCATTCACCGTCTTGAAGAAATCCAGATCGATATGCAGCACACTGAACACCGCGCGTTTCGCGATCAGTGCCTCAAGCGCAAGGTTCAGACCACGGCGATTGCGCAGCCCCGTCAGCATATCGGTCAACGCCTGTTCCTGCGCCTTGCTGCGCGCCGCGCTCAGGCGGGAATTGAGGCGCATCGCCTCGCCCATCACAGCATTCTTGGCCTCTACCAGATAGAGCAGCTCAACCGCCAGATCGGTCGAGGCGAAATCGCGTTGGGTCAGGCCGAATTGGCGCACCGCATCCACGATCGAAATCCCCAGCGACAGGTTGATAAACACCCCCTGACCTCCGCCCAGCGCAATCGCCTCGCCCTTGAGCGCACAGCGCGCGCCGTTGCGCGGATAGAACCGGACCTTTTGGCGCGGCACATAGCCCGCCAACAGTTTTTCCAGACCATCCGCCGGATGACGCACATCGAACAGGTCATGCGGGGCCCGCCCCACCATGTCCTCATCCGCAAAAATCTTGGACAAGGTCGGACCGGTTGCGCGCACAACCCCGTCCCCGTCCAAGATCATGTGCATGGGCATTAGGGCGGCCAATGCCCCGCCGTTTAGTTCAATCGTACCACTCATCGTACCACCGCCAATTCGAATTCCCGTCCGGCGGAATGGGCGTCGTCAAACAGGGTGATTTCGATGGCGTCGGGCCGTGTGTCGGAAAAATCCATCATCGCCAGCACGCCGTAATCATCGGCCATGGCCCGCAACACCCCGACGACAAGCGCCGCACATCCCGGGATCGTCCAGCCACAATCGAGGACAAAGCTGTTCGGACCCGCGCTGTGCAGATGCAGGACCGGTAAATCCAGATCATCGACGGCAAGGCGTGCCCGGTCGCGCAAATCGTCCAATGAAAACAGAAAATCCCGAAAGTCCTGCCCGCCAAAGCGCAGCAATCGTCGCAACGCCTCGGACGACGGGCCGGACACCAGAAACGCGCCGGTGTCTTCCAATATCGCATCGCGCGAAGTGTTCAGGTGCGCCATTGCCGCCGACAATAGGCGTTCGGTCAGGGCGTCGTCATATTGCGCGAACGCCTCAATCCCGTCGGGCGTGACCCCGGCCTGTGTTGCGACAGCATCCCATGCGTCGGGGCCATGTGCCCCGATAACGAACGCCTGAATGGCCTTGTTGACCAAACCATGCATCCCCATCCCTCCAGTAAGATGGGATCAGCCTAGCGTGTAAAACGTTAACAATTCCCCAACCCATTAAGGAATGGTCTGGATCACCTTATCCCCGACCTTGATCCCCTGATAGGTCAATGGAACCGCCCCCGCGCCGGCCTGAATGTATTGATCGAATAGATCTCCGGTGGGATCGGACACCGTAGTACGCGTGTTCACCGACACCATAAGTTCCGAAACAGATCCAAGGGGCGCGAATGAGATTTCTTTGGCGGACACGTCATCCCCATCCCATTGCACCAGAACATCGACAAAAGGAATGGATTCGTCCTGACGCAAAACACGCGTGATCAGGCACCCCGCGTGTCCGGCAGGGGTAGACCGCTTACAAGCGCGCGATGTTTCGCGTCTATCATATTCAAATGTGCCGCCGATGAACTTAGAATACTCATTCTCGGTCGGGGCATAGTCCGCGGCAAACCCATAGCGCGGGATGGCCTCAAACATCTCGCGTGTGATCACCTCGGGCGCTGTAAAGTCATATCTATCGTTCAACAGATAATTGCGGACAGAGGGGCTTATCTCGGGATGATCAAGCGCGGCGAGTTGATCAAGGGCCGCCCTGCCCGCAACGCCCCAATCATTGCGCATATCGAACAGTTCGGCCCAATCAGGGTCTTCGCCCGCCGCGATGATGCGGGCGACCTTATCGCGGGTCGAAATGGCCTCGGGATTGATCACGGGGGTCAGGGTCAGCGCGGCAAGCCCCCCCACCACCGGCGCCATCACCGTATTGGTCCGCCGGATGCGCGCCATCCAGTCCCCCCGCCGCGCAACCGACACCGAATAGAACGCGCCATAGGCAAGCGCGATCAGGCTGGCCACAGCGGCATAGATGCGCGCGGGGCTGAACCCGTGCTGATCAATCCTGAGCCACAGGGCATAGCTTGCCACCCCTGCAAGGACCACCACGAACAGGGCCAACAGACGCACGGCGTTGCGCATCAGGAGGCTGTGGACCGCCTGTTCCGCGCCGCAATCCAGACCGATACTGACCAAGGTCGTCGCGACAATGGCCGCCAACAGGGCCGTTGTCGCCGCCGAGCCCAAAGGCGCGCCAGACAGGCCGTTGATCGGCAGAAACAGCGTGAACAGCCCGATAATGACCAGCGCGGGTAGGATAAACACCCGCAACAGGCGCAGCACCAGCGCGGCGGAAAGCACTTCTGACAGCTCATTCAAAATCGCCGCCGACAGCCCAACCGCCGCCCCCGAGATCAACCACGGCACGGCAGGCAGGTCCAGAAACTGGTTCAGAAAGGTCAGTTTCACCGTCATCAGCAACTGGTCCGCCAGCACAATCGCCAGCCACATCAGGCCGACGAACACACCGCCGCTGGCCACGCGCACGATGACGTCCCATGAATGGTTGAACAGGCCCTGATAGTTCCAGAAACTGCCATCCACCTCACGCGCCATAACGAACGGAATGGGCAACAGGCCAACGATCAGAAAGGCAAAGACCGGCATAAACGTTTCGAGGTACTCCTCAACCTCGACAAATCGCAGCGATCCCCATGTCAACAGACCCGCCGCAACCGCACCGATCACGACCGCATAGGGCACCGACCGGCGCAGGGGCACGGCCCCCGCCATCACCAGAATGGCGGTAAACCCGATCCCCCAAAGCGCGCCGACGAACAGGTGCAGACGCTCGGCCCCTTCGAATACATCCGTGGCAAAGAGATTGTAGCCGCCGAGCCCCGCCAGCAGCCCCACCAAAGTCAGGATCACGCGGATTTTCACGGTGGGGGACAGGTTGGGCATGGGGCACCTACAGTATAACTCGTTTTTCAGGGCGATCAGGCGGGCGCGGCCAGCCCGATCAAACCGGGAACCGCGCCGATATCGGGCGCAATCGCATCTGCATAGGGCCGCAACTCTTCCGCGATGGCAACACCTGTGAGCACGCCCAACGTGTTCACCCCCGCCGCGCGCCCCGCCATCAGGTCATGCAAACTGTCGCCGACCATCAGGATATGGCGCGGGTCGATGCCCATCGCCGTGGCAAAGGCATTGATCTGACCCGGTTCGGGTTTTGCGCCATAGCCACTGTCGCAACCGGCTACGAAATCGAACCGCTCAAGCACGCCCTCGGACATCAGATGCGCGCGCGCGGGGGCCTCACCATCATTGGTGATCACGCCGACGCGGATGCCCGCCGCCCGCAAGTGATCCAGCAGGGGTGCCAAGGGCACGGCGGGTTGCAACGGCGCATGGGCGGCCTGTTCGTTCATATGGGCAATCAGATCGCCGCGCGCCCAATCGGGCAACAGCGGCAAGAGCCCCCCCGCGATTTCCCCGGGCGTGCCCGCGATCACGGGGCTGTCGGGCGCATAGGTGGCGGTGTCCACATCGAACCCGATGGCCACCCCAAGGGCGCGCGCGTGATCCGCGTCCCCACCGGCCAGTCCGGTCAAAAACCGCTGGGCCCATGCCGCCCAAGTTGCGTGAAAATCGAACAGCGTTCCGTCCTTGTCGAACGCCACGGCGCGTATGTCCTGCATAGCCCCTCCTCTTTCGGTTCCAAGATGTGTCAGTGCGCCGCACAAACGCAACCCTTATCGGCTTGGCTGTTGACAGAAGTAAGACACATAAGAGAAACAGCCCCGATGGCAGAAAACACCACATACCGCCTGCATGACAGCTTGGGCTATTACATGTCGCTGACCTCGCGGATGCAGGAACGGCGGCTGGACGACTGGCTGCGCCCGCTGGGCCTGACGCGGATCACGTGGTGTATCCTGCTGGCCGTCGAGAACGAGGGCCTGAGCCGCCCGTCGGAAATCGCCGATTTCGTCGGGATCGACCGCACCGCCACCTCGCGCGCGCTGCGCCAGATGGAAGAGGCCGGGTTGATCAGCCGCGCCAGTGCGCGCGACGACCGGCGCATGACCGATGTCCGCCTGTCCGATCTGGGACGGGACCTGATGGCGCAGGCAACCCCGCTGGCCGAAGAAAACAACCGTATCGCCGCCGCCCGCCTCAGCAGCGAAGAGCGTGACGAACTGGTCCGCCTGTTGGCCAAGTCGATCGAGGGCGCCGAGCTAGGTCTTAACAAGTTGTGATGCGTTCGTGATCAGGTCCAGTGCGTCTGGGCCCCACCCGGCAGGGCCATACGCGCCTGCATCGGGGTCTCATAGGACAACGCATTGGCGTCGCAAAACGCCACGACCCACGCATCATCCATACAGATGAAATCGAGCAAAGACCCAAGGAATTCAGGGTTTTCCGCCTGATTTCGCAGGTCATCCAGCGACGCCCCACTGGACCCCAGAAACACCGGCAACAGCTCGTCATTGGTCACAAGCCACGACAGCGCCTGCAACGCCACAGTTTCGGCGGTTTCTTGCCTCATGCATTGATTCCCAAAGCAACGTTAAAGGGTTTGTTAACCTTTATTGCCGAAGGTCTAAAGGATCAACGCATGGGGATTTCCAGAACGGAGGGATGCGAAATGCCGGGAACAATCCTGGTTCTAGATCCGGTCGCAACCAGTCGCATCGTCACCAAGGTGCGCCTGTCGCAGGCCTTTTACCACGTCGAACAGGCGTCGGATATTGAAACCGCTGTGGATATCGCCACGCGGGTTCAACCCGATCTTGTTTTGGCGAACATGGGGCAGGATGACACCATCCTTGCCCTTCCCGCACGGCTGCGCGCGATTGAGGGGCTGGGCACCCTTCCGGTCGTGTTCATGGGCGAAGAGCACGGGGGCGCGTTCACTCTGCGCGCATTGCGTGCGGGGGCCGATGACTATATCGCGCGGCCTTTTGACGAGGTGCAGTTGCTTGCGCGGGTGCGCAATCTGATCCGCATTGGAGATGTGGCGCGCGAATTGGACCTGCGCCATGACGTGTCTGATGTCGCCGGTTTCGGCGAGGCGGGCGCGGCGTTTACACCGCAAACCACCTGCGCCTTGATTTCCTATTCACCCGAGGCCGCGATGGCGTGGCGCAATGCGCTGGGGCCGTTTCATATCGGGCGGTTGATCATCGGGTCGCGCGCGGATGCGGTCGTTCAGCGCCCTGGCGGCACCCCGCCCGATGCCTTTGTGATCTCCGCCGATCTGGCCAACAAGGGGGAGGGTCTGCGCCTGTTGTCCGAACTACGCTCGGCCAGTGGAACGCGCAACGCGGCGATCATCGTCGCGGTTGAGGACGGGGATATCAATTGCGCGGCGCTGGCCTTGGACATGGGGGCGAACGACGTCATCACCATGCCTTTCGCGGCCGAGGAACTGGCCCTGCGCCTGCAAAAACACCTGACCCATAAACACCGCGCGGATCAGTTGCGCGATAACGTGGCGCGCGGGTTGCGCCTTGCCTCGGTCGATCCGCTGACGGGGCTTTATAACCGGCGCTATGCCCTGCCCCATCTGGACCGGATCGCGCTTGAGGCTCAGGCGAACGCCACCCCCTACGCGGTGATGGTTCTGGACATGGACCGGTTCAAACGGATCAACGACCAGTTCGGCCATTTTGTCGGGGATCAGGTGTTGGCGCATGTGGCCAAAACCCTGCGCCTGAACCTGCGCCCCGAGGATCTGATCGGGCGTCTGGGGGGCGAGGAATTCCTCGTCGCATTGCCCGGTGTCACGCCGACGCAGGCCAATGTGGTGGCCACCCGCCTGTGCGAGGCGGTGCGCACCACGCCCGTCGCCCTAAGCGACGGACCGGCCAACGCCCTGTTTGTGTCGATCAGTATCGGTCTGGCGACCAGTGCGCGCGGCCATCACGCGGCCAAAGAGATGATGCAAGAGGCCGACCTTGCCCTTTACGAGGCCAAGGCCGCCGGTCGCAACACCATCTCAACGCATAGTTTCGCCGCCTAGGCCCGTCCTACTTGCGGGGCGGGCCGCGACGCAGGACACGTTCGAGACGGTCCGCAAACTCTTCACGCTCTTCGGCGCTCATCTCGGTCAGTTGCTCTAGCAAGACGCGGCTGACCAGATCGATCTGTTTTTGCACCCGCGCCTGTTGCTCGGCCATGATGGCGGCGGTTGCGGCGGGATCATAGGGTTCGGCGCGAACGGCGTTCAAAAGGCGTTTGAAATCGGCCTTGACCGCCCGCCGGTTGTCGCGGATTTCGCCCTGTGCATCGACCAACCGCTCCAGCAGGACCTCACGGTCTTCTTCGGTCAGTGCACTGGTATAGGGGCCATAGCTCAGGATTTCGGACTTGGGCGGACGGCGATCATGATCGCGCGGACCGTGTTTCAGAACCGCCCCGATCACCAACCCCGCCACGGCCACATTCACCGCCAGAGAGACCACCAAAACGATGCGTATCACCGAGAAGCGTTTGCTCTTGGTTGGGGTGTCACCTGATGCGCTCATCCCTCGACCTCCGCGTAAAATCCATCCATCGACGGGATCAAATCGACCACGTCATAGCCCGTCCCGATCTCCAGCCCAAAGCCCGAGGTCACATTCCCGACCGGACCCGGCGCGGCATATCCGATCGACACGCCCGTCACCGCCGCCGTCACCAGACCCGCCGCCGCGGGCCAGCCGCCCAGCGCGGACAGAAACCGGCGCCATGCGGGGGCGCAGGACACGGGGGCAACGGCAACCTCGGCCACCGGCATATGCGCCAAGCCATCGTCCAGAACCCGCGCCAACAGATCGGTCGAGGGTTCGACCGACGTCTCGCGGGCCTCTTGGAACAAGAGATCAAGGTGGCTGTGGTCTTCGGTGTGCTTAACCATTGCTATACCCCAGTTCTTCGCGCTGATCAGACAATGCCGCCGCTAGGGCGCGCTTGCCCCGTGCGGTCAGACTTTCGACAGCCTCGACGCTGATGTCCAGAATCTCGGCAATTTCGGGGTTCGACAACCCCTCTATGTGGCGCAGGACCACGGCTTCGCGTTGACGATCCGGCAGCGTCGCCAACGCCTTATCCAATGCGGCCATGCGTGTGGCCTGTTGCAGGCGCTCATCGGCGGCGGGTTGGTCGTCCTCGGGCTCGGGCACGGCGTCGATGTCCACCCCGCGCGTCCGGCGTAACCGGTCCGTGCACAGGTTCGTCACCACACGGTAAAGCCACGTTGACACCTTGGCCTCGCCACTGCGCCAGTCGGGTGCCATCTTCCACAGGCGCAACATCGCCTCTTGGGTGACATCCTCGGCCTCGGCCCGATCCGTCAGAAGACGCGCCGCATAGCCCAGAACGCGCGGCGTCAACCGCAGCGTCAGCGCCCGCGCCGCTGCCGGATCGCCCTGACCATACAGGTCCAAGAGCGTCTCGTCCGACATCTCGTTCATCTGGTCCAGAGCCATATTCATCCCAAAACGGCGTAACCTGTTTCCTGCGGTCTCGCAATGGACTGCCCCGCCCCCTCACAGGGGCAGGACATCCGGTGTGAGGGCCTTAGTTGGCGCCCTTCTTTTTGAATTTGCCGCCCATTTCTGCGTGGGCTGCGTCAAATTCCTCTTGCGAGATCGCGCCATCGCCATTGGCGTCAATCTTTTCAAACATCTGGGCCGGTTTCGGGTTGGCCGAGAGCTCTTCAAGGCTCAGCAGGCCATCGCCATCGGCATCCAGATTGGCGATCATCTTGGCCGCGCGGTCACCACGGTTACCGCCGTGCTCGCCACCGTGCTTGCCGAATTTACCGCCAAAGCGTTTGCCCTCACCCTTTTCGGGGCGGGCGGCGTTCAACTCATCTGCGGACAGGTTCCCGTCGCCATCGGTGTCGGCCGATTGGAACCGCTCCAGCATGGGGGCCTGCATTTCCTCAACGCTGAGGACCCCATCGCCGTTGGTGTCCAGATCGGCAAAGGACATGTGTCCGCCGCCAAATCCACGGGCCGAGGCCGGAACTACGGTCGAGGCCAGCATCGCGCCAACGGTCAGGGCCGACAGGGTGCTCAAAAGGATCTTGCGTGTCATTCTTGGTTCTCCAGTGTGCTCAAAAACTGTTCTTTTTGATCGCGATCTGGACATAGAACGGTGCAGTTCGGCGCTTCCGTCGAAAAAAGTTCAAACTTATTCAAAAAACCGAATTGCGACATTCCGGCGCAAGGACAATGCGCCCCCTATCACATTACGCCTTTGGTCCCATATAACGCTTGAATTGTTAACGTTAGCGCCGTAACCGGCGTGCCCGACCGAATAGGGATCAAATAGGGAATGCCGTCCATGACTTCGACCGACGAACGGGCTGTGAAACCTGCGCTGCTGCGCGGTTGGCGCCGGAAATGCCCGAACTGTGGCGCAGGCCCCATGCTCAGCGGCTATTTGACCGTGCGCGACAGTTGCCCTGTCTGTCATGAGGAACTGCACCACCACCGCGCCGATGATGGGCCTGCCTATCTGACCATTTTGGTGGTCGGGCACCTGATGGCGCCGTTCCTGCATTTCTCGTTTACCAAGTGGCAACCGGAACCTTTGGTCCTTGCGTCCACATTATCGGTTGGCTGTGTCGCGCTGGCGCTCTACCTTTTGCCCCGACTAAAGGGCGCAATTGTGGGGTTCCAATGGGCGAAACGGATGCACGGGTTCAAAGCCCAGAGCTAGACAAGACCGCGCTGCGCGACGCCGCGACGGTGATCGTGCTGCGTGACCGCGACACCGCGCCCAAGGTCCTGATGGGCCAGCGCGGGTCCAAAGCGGCCTTTATGCCCAATAAATTCGTCTTTCCCGGTGGGGCGGTGGATGCGGATGATCACCGGATTGCGCTGAACACGCCGCTGCGCGAGGTTTGCGATGCCCGCCTGCGTCAGGCCTGCGACAACCCCGCGCCCGACGCCATGGTGATCGCCGCCATCCGTGAACTGTGGGAAGAGACCGGCCTGATCCTTGGCCAGCGCGGCGATTGGCCCGCGCCCGTGCCCGCCGATTGGGTCGGATTTGCCGAACGCGGCTATGTCCCCGATCCGGGCGGGGCCTATTTCATCTTTCGCGCCATCACACCCAAGGGCCGCCCACGCCGGTTCGATGCGCGGTTTTTCTTGGTGGATGCGGATCGGATTGCCGGTGATCTGGATGATTTTTCCGGCGCGCAGGATGAGTTGTCCCATCTGCAATGGGTCCCCTTGGACCGCGCGCGGGAATTCGATTTGCCCTTTATCACCGAGGTGGTCTTGGGCGAGGTCAGCCAGATCCTGACCCGTGGGTTGCCGCCGCAATCGGTGCCGTTTTTCGACAACAGCACCGATCTGTCGCATTTCAAGCGGCTGGTCTGACGCCAATCAGAACGGCATCGGGTGGGCCTTGTGCACCGCCGCGATGTCGGCCAGCGCCTCCTCGGACAGGGTCACATCGACCGAGCCCAGCACCGTTTTCAACTGATCCAGCGAGGTCGCGCCGATGATCGGCACCACCGGAAACGGACGCGACAGGACAAAGGCAATCGCCATCTGAACGGGGTCCAGACCGTGATCCTTGGCCACGCGCAGATAGGCCGACACGCTCTCCCAGACACGCGGAGTGATGCGCCCGCCCAAATCGGCAACGCGGCTGCGGCGGGTGCCTTCGGGCGTCACATCGCCCGCGTATTTCCCGCTCAGCAGACCCGCCGCCAGAGGCGTATAGGCCAACAGGGTCACGTCCTCATGCACGCCCAGTTCCGCCAAATCGAGGTCATAGAGACGGCAGAGCAGCGAGTATTCGTTCTGGATGCTGACCGCGCGCGGGCCGTATCCCTCATCCGACAGGCGCAGCCATTGCGCCATGCCCCATGTGGTTTCGTTCGAGGTGCCGAAATGGCGGATTTTACCCGCCGCGACCAGATCCTGTAGCGTGCCCAGAACCTCAATCATATGTTCGCGCGTGGTGGCCGTGTCCTGACCCGAGGCGTCATAGGTCCAGTTCTGACGGAAGTGATAGGAGCCGCGGTTGGGCCAGTGCAACTGATACACATCGATGTAATCGGTCTTTAGCCGCGTCAGGGACTGATCCACCGCCGTCAGGATCGTGTCGCGCGTAATCGGCGCACCGTCGCGGGTGGCCTTTTGGCCCTCACCGGTGATCTTGGTGGCAAGGATCACGTCCTCACGCCGACCGGTCTTGGCAAACCATTCGCCGATCACGCGCTCGGTGTCGCCGACGGTTTCCTTGGTGATCGGGGCGACGGGGTACATCTCGGCGGTGTCGATGAAATTGATGCCTGCATCCAGCGCCATGTCGATCTGCGCGTGGCCCTCGTCCATGGTGTTCTGGCTGCCCCATGTCATCGACCCGAGGCACAGTTCGGACACCTGTAGGCCCGTGCGGCCCAATGTGCGGAATTTCATATCTCTGCTTCCCTGTTAGGTTTGATCGAAAGGTAAACTCTGGCGGTCGGGGCACAACCCCCTGCCCCGAAATTTCCGCGCGGGCCCTGCGCATGAAAATTGAGAACAAAATAAGAACATGTTAATTTGCACGGCATGAGCATCCCGTTGCTGAGTCGCACCCACGCCCACCGCCCTGCCCCACATCTGACGGTGATGGGGCCCGTCGCGCTGACCCTTGGGCGGGTGCATGAGATCTGTGGCAGTGCGCGGCGCACGCTGGCCCTGATGGTGGCGGCGGCGACCGAGGGGCCGGTGTTCTGGATCCAACTGGATTGGGCACCGGATCGTCTGTACCCCGACACGGTGGCCGCGTTCATCCCGCCCGGTCGCCTGACCCATGTGCGTCCCCTGCACCCCACGGATTTGTTGTGGTGCATGGAAGAAACCCTGCGCTCCGGCGCGGTGCCTCTTGTGATTGCCGATCTGCCCGACCCGCCGGGTTTGACGCCGGTGCGCCGGTTGCATCTGGCGGCCGAGGCCGGTGCCGCCACGGGGCGCAGCCGTCCCATCGGTCTGATCCTGACCCCCGGTCAGGGCGGCGCGGCGGGGGTAGAGAGCCGTTGGCACATGGCCCCGCGCCACGGTGGCGAGCATAACATGTGGCGTCTGGACCGGCTGCGCGCGCGCACCGCGCCGCCCAAGACATGGCACCTGCACGCCACCGCCGATCCCGAAACCCTAAGCCCCGCGCACCCCCGCCCGATGGAGATCCGCGATGCGCCCTAGCCCTGTGCACATGACATGTCGCCAAATACTGGCCAATCGCGCAGGGCTGCGCTAAACGGGGCGGGAAACCGGAACAGAAGGCCCCACCATGGCACGCATCCTGATCACCTCGGCACTGCCCTATATCAACGGCATCAAACACCTCGGGAACCTCGTCGGCTCACAGCTGCCGGCGGATTTGTACGCCCGTTACATGCGTCAGCGCGGCCATGAGGTCATGTTCATCTGTGCCACGGACGAACACGGCACGCCCGCCGAACTGGCCGCCGCGAAAACCGGCGAAGAGGTGGCGGATTACTGTGCGCGGATGCATGACGAACAGGCTGAACTGGCGCGGGGGTTCCGTCTGTCGTTTGACCACTATGGCCGCTCGTCCTCGGGGCGCAACCACGCCCTGACCCAGCATTTCGCGGGCAAGCTGGCCGAGAACGGGTACATTCAGGAAGTGTCGGAAAAGCAGGTCTATTCGAACGCCGATGGCCGTTTCCTGCCCGACCGCTATATCGAGGGCACCTGCCCCAACTGTGGCTATGACAAGGCCCGCGGGGATCAGTGTGAAAACTGCACCAAGCAGCTGGACCCGACCGATCTGATCGAGCCGCGCTCGGCGATTTCCGGATCGACCGACCTTGAGGTGCGCGAGACCAAGCACCTGTACCTGCGCCAATCCGCCCTGAAAGGCGAGATCGACCAATGGATCGACGCACAGGATGGCTGGCCCGTGCTGACGACCTCGATCGCCAAGAAATGGCTGCATGATGGCGACGGGCTACAGGACCGTGGCATCACCCGCGACCTGAAATGGGGCGTGCCGGTGAAACGTGGCGATCAGGACTGGCCGGGCATGGAGGGCAAGGTCTTTTATGTCTGGTTCGACGCCCCCATCGAATATATCGGCGCGACCGCCGAATGGGCCGACGCCAACGGCAAAACCGACGCGGATTGGGAACGCTGGTGGCGCACCGACAAGGGCGCGGATGACGTGCGCTATGTTCAGTTCATGGGCAAGGACAACGTGCCGTTCCACACCCTGTCCTTCCCCGCGACGATCATGGGGTCGCGCGAGGACTGGAAACTGGTCGATTACATCAAATCGTTCAACTATCTGAACTATGACGGCGGTCAGTTCTCGACGTCCCAAGGGCGCGGCGTGTTCATGGATCAGGCCCTTGCGATCCTGCCCGCCGATTACTGGCGCTGGTGGCTGCTGTCGCACGCGCCCGAAAGCAGCGACAGTGAATTCACGTGGGAAAACTTCCAAGCCAGCGTGAACAAGGACCTTGCCGACGTTCTGGGCAACTTTGCCAGCCGCGTCACGAAATTCTGCCGCTCCAAGTTCGGCGAAGTCGTGCCCGAAGGCGGCGATATCGCAACCGACGCCAATCTGGACAAGCTGGCAGGGTTCGACGCGAAACTGGCCGAATACGTCGCCAACATGGAGGCGATGGAGGTGCGCAAGGCCGCGACCGCGCTGCGCGCTCTATGGGCGATGGGCAACGAGTGGCTGCAAGAGGCGGCCCCGTGGACCGCGTTCAAGGAAAACCCCGATCAGGCCGCCGCCATCGTGCGCGTCGCGCTGAACCTGATCCGTGCCTATGGCGTTCTGTCGATGCCGTTCATCCCCGATGCCGCGGGCGCGATGCTGGGTGCGATGAAGACCGACAATGCCGATTGGCCCACCGATCTGAACAGCGCCCTGTCTGCCCTGCCCGCCGGACACGCGTTTGAGGTGCCCGAGAACCTGTTCCGCAAGATCACGGATGAAGAACGCGAAGAATGGCAGGCCCAGTTCGCGGGCGTGCGCCAATAACAAAACGCCCCGCGCGATCACACCGCGCGGGGCGCCTCCGTCAGACCGGTTTACGGTGACGGATCATAACCACCAAAAACAGCAGCATCGACAGCACCGCCAAGATCGACCCGATTTTGGCCAAGGCCTCACCCTGTTCGGAAATGGCGCGCACGATACCGGGGATCAGAACGACCACCGATACGATCGCCAAACCGAAATGCGCACTGCCCAATTTGGACGCCGCCGCCGACGGGACCAGCGCGTAATAGGTCCCGAAAACCGCCATCGCCACGAACCCGATCAGGTTCAGGTGCCCATGCGCCGGTGACAGGCTGTGGTCGCCCGTGGCCGACATCTGAATGCCCCAAACCATACCGCACAGCGCGAAAATCCCTGCGGCCAGATAGAACCGCGTTGCTAGTGTATTCATCCCTGAAACCCCTATTCCCTTAATCCAACGGCGGACCGGTAAAGGTCATGTTGTGCCGTTCCCCAGATTCAACAATTGATGGCATATCGTCTGGAATGGCGAATTTGCCCGCCGCCATATCCGTAAAAAACCCCTCAAACCCGCCAGGCGTCAGGATCACCAGATGGCGGCACGGCTGATCGCCGATCGGTTGAAAGGTGTGTTCTTTGCCGCGCGGAATGAATGCCGATTGCCCCGCGTTCAACAGCTGTTCCTCGCCCTCGATCCAGACGCGGCAGGCCCCCGTCAGGATCACGAATGTCTCGTCCTCGGCGTGGTGGATGTGGCGCGGCGGGCCGCTGCCAACGGGGGAGGTGCTGTCGACAATCGACATCGCGCCGCCCGTGTCACTGGTTGAAAGAATGGTCTTATATGTGACGCCTAACCATTCAAGCGTCTCTGGCTGTCCCTCTCGCTGCGCCATGGTTTCCCCTACTTTTTACCCTGAACAAACGACCAAAGGTCGTTGACCAAACCCTAGATCACGTTCACGTTACCGCGCAAATTCGTATTCTTGATAAAGGGTATCGACACAGTGAATTTCGCGACCTTTGATCTGAACCTGCTCAGGGTACTGGACGCGCTGTTCATTGAGGGATCGACGGTCAAGGCCGGCGCGCGGCTGGGTCTTTCGCAGTCGGCGGTGTCTTCGGCCCTGTCGCGGATGCGGCACGCGTTGGACGATCCTCTGTTTTTGCGTCAGGGCAACCGTCTTGTGCCGACGGACTATGCCCGTGGCCTGCAGGCACCGTTGCGGGAGTAACTATCGCGGCTGGAAGCACTGCTGGCCCCACCCCGCGCCTTTGATCCGGCGACGGCAGAGGGGACGTTCAAAATCTCGGCCTCGGATTTCATGGCGGAAATGCTGATGCCGCAATTGGGCAGTCTGCTCTATGAAACCGCGCCGAACATCCGCGCGCAACTGGTCGATCTGGTGCCCGACGATTACATCGGCAGCCTCGAGCGCTATGACGCCGATCTGGCCCTGATCCCCGACGCCCCCATCCCCAGTTGGATCAGCCGCGAGGCCCTGTTTCTGTCGCCGTTTGTGGTGATCGCACGGCGCAGCAATCCGCGGGTCGCCCATATCGACGAGGGCGATGTGATGCCGATGGACCTGTTTTGCGACCTGCACCACGTGTTGTTTTCGCCCGAGGGGCGGCTGGCCTCGCTGGGGGATCTCTCCTTGGCCCACGTCGGGCGTCAGCGTCATGTGGCCATGACGGTACAGGTCTTTTCCGGCGTGTGCCGCGTTGTGCGGGGCAGCGACCTGATCGCGCTGATCCCCGCGCAGTTGGCGCATGAGGTGCGCACCGCCTATGACCTGCGCCTGTTTGAACCGCCCATGCCCGTTAATCCCGACCTGATCGTCGGCATCTGGCACAAGCGATCCGACAATGACCCGATGGCCCATTGGGTGCGGCAACAGATCTTTGACCTGTTGCGCGCCTTGGACATGCGGGATTAGGCGACTTCGCGCGAGAAGGCGATCACGGCCCCTTGGTCCCCGCCGAACGCCTGCATCTGATCCTCGGCCCAATTGCGGATGTCCAGCTTGCGCACCATTTCACGGTTCAGGCGCATGCGGCCACGGCGTTCGTCCTTGGGCAGGTCCAGCGCATATTCAATCGCCCCGTCCATGGATTTGTGCGAAAACGGGTTGGTCGGCACCGCAGTTGCCAGTTCGACCGCCGCCCCCGCAAATTCCGACAGGACCAGCACCCCGTCCTCGTCCGTGCGGGCCGCGCAATATTCCTTGCACACCAAGTTCATCCCGTCGGCCAGCGGCGTAATCCACGCCACATCCGCCGCGCGGTAATAGGCCACCAGTTGATCAAACGGCACAGGCCGCGAGATCAGCGCGATCGGTTGCCAGTCAAACGAGCCATAGCGCCCGTTGATACGACCGGCCATTTGTTCCAGATCCTGCTGAATTTCCTCATAGGCGGTCATGTTGGAATTGGCCGCCACAGACACATGCATCAAACGCACCTTGCCGCGCAGATCGGGGCGGTTTTCCAACAGACGCTCATAGCTGGCCAATTGTTCGATGCCGCCCTTGGTGTAATCCGTGCGCCCGACCGACAGGATCAATTGAGCATCGCCAATTTCCTGTTTGATCTGCTCGACCTTGGCCGCCGTGGCGTCCGATTGGGACAGAGTTTCGATATAGTCCACATCGACGCCGACGGGGCTGCTCTGGAGGCGGATTTTACGCCCCTCATAACCCAGTTCGGTCACAACAGATTGCTCGGACAGGGCGGAGGTTTCCGCCTTCATCTCGGGTTTGACCTTTTCGCGCTGTAGGGTTTCCACGTCCAAAAGGGAGCGCGCGGCAGAGACGAAATTGTTCGCATAACGCGGGATATGGAAGCCGACCACGTCGCAACACAAGAGGCTTTCCAAAATCTCTTTGCGCCACGGCAGCACGTTGAAAATATCGGCATTCGGGAAGGGCGTGTGGTGAAAGAAACTGATCTTCACATCAGGGCGTAACGTGCGCAGATACCCCGGCACCAGCCACAGGTTGTAGTCGTGCACCCAAATGACGGCACCCGGCGCGGCCTCGGCGGCGGCGGCCTCGGCAAAAGCCCAGTTCACCTCGCGAAAGGTCGGCCAATCGACGGGGTCATAGTTATAGCGTTCCTTGAACCCGTGCAGGATGGGCCAGAACGCCTCTTTGGACGAGACATGATAAAAGCTCTGGACCTGTTCGGCGGTCAGCGGCAGGCGCGACACGGTATAGGCGCCGTGCTGATCGTCAATCTCGATCACCTGTTCGAAATCGGGATTGGCGGGATCATCGGCCTGTTTCCACGCGATCCACGCGCCTTTGTCCACGCGGCCAAAAAAGCTCTTGAGCGTGGGGACGATGCCGTTCGGGCTTTTGTTTTCGCGATATTCGATTTTGCCATCGACCTCGACCTCTTCGTAAGGTTGACGGTGGTAAACAATCACAAGGTTCGAAGACATGGGTTAGACTCCTTTCGGGATGTCATGCAGGTTCATCGCGTCAATCGCCTCAAGGATGCCGGCGGCACCGTGGGCATGGGCGTGATAGACGCGGGGATGATCGTCGATTTGGGCCAACAGGGGCGGCTCGGAATTGCCAACCGCCACGGCGGGCAGGCCCGAGATCAGCATCGACAGATCGTTCAATGTGTCGCCTGCGCAGAGCACCGTTTCGGGGGCGATCCCCAGATGCGCGATCAGGCGGGTGATCGACGGCCCCTTGGACACCCCACGGGGCAGCACGTCGAAATAGCGGTTGTCCGAGATCAGCCAGTCCAGACCCAGTTCGGCCACGATTGCTTCGGCGCGGCGATCATAGATGTCGGGGTTCAGGTCATAGCTGATCCGGTGGCGAAATTCGGTCGGTTGGCGCGTCAGACCGGGATGACCTTCCAACGCTGCCTCAACCCGCGCGCCCGCATTGTCCCAGCGCAGGGCGATATCAGCCTCAAGCGCGGGGATGGGTGCGATGGTGCCGTCGGCGCGCACCTTGGCAATGGTGGTGCCAACGTCACCGACCACGTACTCGGGCCATGGCAGGCCACGATCGCGGCACATCTCGATGATGAACGCGGGATCGCGACCGGTGACAAAGATCAAACCGATGCTGTCGCGGTTCCGTTCGATCCAATCGTAAAGCGTGCTGCGCTCGGCCTCGGTGCCGCCAAGAAAGGTGCCATCCAGATCGGTGGCCAATGTCATGCGCCGCCCCGAAATCGGGGGGCGTGTTTGGGTGTAATGGGTCATGATTATGCCTTGAATTGCAGGGGCAGATCGGGCGACGGATGGGAGAGCGACAGGTCAAGCGCGGCGGGCTCGGCCTCAATCGGGCGGGCCCAGAGCGCGGTGAAGGCGTCCTGTAAATCCGCCCCCTTGTGCAGGATCGCGTGCACGGTTTCGCAGATCGGCATCGCCACCCCGATCCGCCGCGCAAGGTCGGTGACGGACACCGAATTCACCTCACCCTCGACTACCACAGGGCGGCCATCGAAACAGGACGGGCGCGCGATCCCTTGGCCAAGCTGATGGCCCAAAGACATGTTGCGCGACGTGGTTGAGCCACAGGTCAGCATCAGGTCCCCCGCCCCCGCCAGACCGGTGACGGTTTCGCGTCGCCCGCCCAAGGCCTCGGCGAGATGCTTCATCTCGTCAATGCCACGGGTCACAAGGGCCGCGCGGGTATTTTCGGCAAACCCCGCCCCTGACATCATCCCGCAGGCGATGGCGATCACGTTCTTGACCGCGCCGCCGACCTCAACCCCCGTCAGGTCGTCAGACACATAGGCGCGAAAGCCCCCGCCCGACAGCGACACCGCCAGACGTGCGGCGGTGCTGCGCTCGGGCGACAGACGATCGGCATAGCGAAACGGAAAGGCCACGGTCGCCCCCGTGGGATGGTCCAGCGCGGTTTCGCGGGCAAAGGTCGGACCGGACACCGAGCCGATGGGGTGGCCCGGCAGTTCCTCGGACGCGGCTTCGGACAGCAGATATCCCGTGCGTTGCTCCACACCTTTACAGGCAAGGGCGACGGGGATTTCGGCGGGGATGATCGGGGCAATCGCCTGACACATCGACCGCAGGGTCAGGGACGGCGTGGCCAAGATCACGGCCTCGACCCCGTTCAGAGCAGCCGTCAGATCGGCCGTGGCGGTGATACCGGGGGGCAGATCGACATTGGGCAGATATGCGTCGTTTCGGCCAGTGTCGTTGATGGCGCGGGCCTGTTCGGGGCGGCGCGCCCACAATCGGACTTGGCGGCCATTTCGGGCAAGCACTGTGGCAAGGGCTGTGCCCCAGCCACCTGCGCCGAGAACGGCAATCCGATCATAGGGGGAAGACGGGGTATGTGCGGTCGAATCCTTGATAGGGAGCTCCTTTTGGGTGCTCGGATGGTCGGTTTCTGTTTTGATTTCTCACGATCCGCGGATCGGTCGCGCCCCCTCCCGGCGGTTGCGATTTGGGACGGACGCGCGCGGCGCATCAACAGAACCCGAGACAGCAACATGTCTATCTCTAAGCCTAGCGTGCAGGCGCAGCATGTCAAAGAGGGCAACAAAGAAAGCCCGCAACATATTGAAATTAATTTATAGTTTTAGGGAAGCGGGCGGAACTTTGCCCGCTATTTGTGCGGGCGCAGCATCCTCGGCAGGTCCACAATTCGCGCCCCGTTTTCCAAATACAGCGCACCCTGCCACACCTCAACCGCGCGCAAACGCGGCAGGTCAGACACGGGCACAGCACCCCCACCCATCAGGGTCACAGACGCCCCCCACCCCGCATCGGGCAGGTCGCGCCATTCGACATCCAGATGCTTGACCGCGTGATCGAACAGATGGCGCAGCGCCCGCGCAGGCAGGGTCGCGCCCCGTGCGATGTCCCCATCCCGCGCGGCGGCGGAGGGGTACATCGGCACGGGCGCGCCGGTGCGCACGCCCTCAACCACATGGGCCAACGCACGGGCGTGATAGGCCACATGCGCGATCAAATGGCGCCGTGTCCAGCCGTCGCGCGCAGACGCGCCCCACAGGTCATCATCGCCAAGCTCATTCAGTTTGCGCGCGAAAAACGCCGTCCCGCGACGGGCCAGCAACAGGTCGTCATGCGGGGCGGCGTCGGCATCGTATCGCGCGCCCGCCCCCTGTTTTTCGCGCAGCGCGGCGCGGGCGGCGTCCTGATCGGACATAGCCTAGGCCCCGCCCATTTGGGTGCGCATAAAGTTCAGCCGTTCCATGATCGGGGCGTCCGAAAAGTGGAACAGATCGAACTGTGTCTCGGCCTGCAACGACCACGACACCCACGACGGCACCACGAACAAATCCCCCTTGGACAGCTTTTTGACCTCGCCGTTCAGGACAACCGCGCCTTCGCCCTCGAACACCTGAAACACAGACGATCCGACGTCTTGGCGGGTCTGGGTTTCGGTGCCCGCGCGCAGGCGGTGGAATTCGCAACGGATCGTCGGCATCACGTCGCCGCCCGTCGTCGGGTTCACATAGCGGATCGCCGCGTGCCCCTGTTCGACCGTGGCGGGGTTGCCCTCATCCTCAAGCAGCAATTGTTGCGTCAGGGCCTGATCGGTGAAGTCCCAGCGGTAGGCCCCGATGGGCGAGGACACTGTGTCCTGAAGCTGCGACAGCGGACGCAGGCCCGGATGACACCACAGGCGTTCCCCTTGCGAGAAATTGGGCGTGGCGTTGTCGGTCACGCGCTCGGACCCGAATTCAAAGAACCCGACATCCATCTGCTGGCTGAACGGGATGTCCAGCCCGTCGATCCACGCCATGGGTTCGGTCGCGACATTGTGGTGGCCGTGGAAATTCCAACCGGGTGTCAGCAACAAATCGCCACGCGACATGCGCACCGGATCGCCGTTGACGACGGTCCAGACGCCTTCGCCCTCGACCACGAACCGAAAGGCGTTTTGGGAATGGCGATGCTCGGGCGCGTTTTCACCGGGGCAAAGGTATTGGATCGCGCACCAAAGGGTCGGGCTGACATACGCGCGACCGCCCAGACCGGGGTTGGCCAGACCGATGGCGCGACGCTCACCCCCGCGGCCCACGGGAACCAGTTCGCCCGACTTTTCCGCCATCGGCAACAGGTCCGCCCATTTCCAGACATGCGGCACCGCCTTGGGTTTGGGGTGCAGCGGCATCAGGTCCCCCGTCTGCGTCCAGAGCGGGTTCAGGTGGTGTTCCTTGAACCCCTCATAAAGGGCGCGCAGTTCCGGGGTGTCTTCGGGTTGCATGGCGTTGTCCATGGGCGGCTCCTGTGCTTAGGCGGCGTCGGGTTGATTGGGGGGCGCGGCGTTGCGGAATTCGGGCAATGCATCCAGCGCGGCGAAAATGCGGGAAATGGTCGGCCACGGGTCCAGCGCGATGTCAAACCGGCGGTTGTTCCAGACCTGCGCATAGAGACACACATCCGCCAGACCGGGGGTGTCCCCGTGGCAAAAGGTGCCGGTGTCGGGACTGTTGGCTAAAGCGTCCTCAAGCGCGTCAAAGGTGGTGCTGACCCAATGGGTGAACCAGTCCTTTTGCGCGCCCTCATCCGCGCCGAACTGATCGCGCAGGCGGAACAGAACCCGCAGATTGTTCAGCGGATGGATTTCGCAGGCAATCATATAGGCCAGTGCCCGCACCCGCGCACGCCCCGATGGATCGGCGGGCAAGAGCGCGGGGGTGGGATGGGTTTCCTCTAGCCATTCGATGATGGCTAGGGACTGGGTCAGGTTGGTGCCGTCATCCAATTCCAGCGTCGGCACCAAGCCCTGTGGGTTGCGCGCCAGATAGGCGGGCGTGCGGGGTTCCCCGTCACGCAGCACATAGGCGACATAGTCATAGTCCAACCCCTTGAGGTTCAACGCCGCCCGCAGGCGCGTTGACGTCGAGGACCGGAAAAAGTTGTGCAGCTTCAGCGTCATGCGCGCGGCCCGATCGTGGTGGTCAGTTCCCCCACGCCCTCAATCGTCACGACACAGACGTCACCGGGCACCAGCGGGCCAACACCGGCGGGCGTGCCGGTCATGATCACATCGCCGGCCTTCAGCTCCATCGAATGGGACAGGATCGAGATCATCTCGGGGATCGACCAGATCAGTTCGGACAGATCGGCGTCCTGTTTGACCTCACCATTCACCGTCAGTTTGATCGAGCCCTTGGACGGATGGCCAACCTTGGACACGGGATGGATCGGCGCGATGGGGGCCGAACGGTCGAACCCCTTGCCCAGATCCCACGGGCGCCCCTGTTCGCGCGCCACCAGTTGCAGGTCACGGCGGGTCAGGTCATTGCCCACCCCATAGCCCCAGACGTGGTCCAGCGCGTCGGCCTCGGCGATGTTCACGCCGCCCTTGCCGATCACCGCGACCAGTTCGGCCTCATAGTGGAAATTCTCGGTCTGGGGCGGGTACGGGATGGTCGCGCCGTCCTCAACCACCGCATCGGCGGGTTTCAGGAAAAAGAACGGCGGTTCACGATCGGGGTCGCGGCCCATTTCGCGCGCGTGGGCGGCATAGTTGCGCCCGATGCAGAAAATGCGGCGCACGGGGATGCGGTCGTCGCTACCTGCTACGGCGACGGTGGGGGTGTCTTGGGGCGGAAATACCAGTGCCATGTTCATGTCCTGTCTGTCTAAAATCGCGTTTCGTGTTTGGGTCTCAGGCCTCTGTCAGCCCGTTTGAGCCGTAGAGCCAGTTCAACTGATTATACCAATCCTCGGGGCTCATCCCGCGCATGATGTGGTTGCGCACGGCGGCCTTGGCGTCGTCGGGGTGATAGATATATTCCCCGATCAGACGCGAATTCATCTGCACCCGCGCGGTGCGCACGCGGCGCATGTCCTGATAACGCTGCAAGGCGTTCTCGATGTCGTCCCCGCCGGTTTCGATGCAATGGGACAGTGCCACCGCGTCCTCCATCGCCATACAGGCGCCTTGGGCGAAATATTGCAGCATCGGGTGGGCCGAGTCCCCCAGCAACGCCACACGCCCGTCGACCCAGTTCGAGATCGGATCGCGGTCGCACAGCACCCAGAGTTTCCAATCCGAACCATGTTCAATGATCTGGCGCGCCTTGGGGTGGATTTGTTCGAACCCTTGGGCGACTTCCTCTTTGGACACGGGGCGGCCCGCGATCGCCTCTTGGACATCGCGGTGATAGGTGACGACAAGGTTGTAAACCTTACCGCCCTTCAGCGGGTAGTGCACGATATGGCACTTCGGCCCCGCCCACAGGGTCGCCGCGTTCCAGCGCAGATCCTCGGGCATCTGTTCGGTCGGAATGACGGACCGGTATGTGGTGTGGCCGGAAATGCGCGGCTCACCATCGCCGATCATCTGCCCCCGAATGGGGGAGCGCAGGCCCTCGGCCCCGATCAGGATACGACCCTTGATCGGGTCGCGGTCCTTGCACAGCAGGGTCGCACTGGTCCCGTCCTGTTCGTATCCGGTGACAACGTGGCTGGTGCGGATGTCGACAAGGGGGCTGGCCTCACAGAACTTCAACAACACCCCGTGCAGGTCGGCGCGATGCACCACGGCATAGGGGTTGCCGTAGAATTTGCGAAACGGCTCATCCAGCGGGATCGAGGTAATATCCTCGGCCGTTTTGGCGTCCATCAGGCGCAGGTGGTCGATGTAAACGGCGACCGCGCGCGCCTCATCCCCGACGCCCAGATAGTCGAAACAGTGAAACGCGTTCGGGCCGATCTGGATGCCTGCGCCAATTTCGCCCAGTTGCGCGGCCTGTTCGACCACGATGGATTTGATCCCCTTGCGGGCCAGACCACAGGCCGCCGCAAGGCCGCCAATACCGCCACCGGCGATGATGATAGGAAGGTCGGACATGGTGTCTCCTCTCGCTCAGCCGCCGATCAATCGGGGCACAATCAGGGTTAGCGCGGGCAGCATCAGGATCAGGGCAACGCGAATGACTTCGGCCCCCAGAAACGGCAGCACACCGCGAAAGACCGTCGACATCGGCGTGTCCCGCGTCAGCGACGAGATGATGAATACGTTCAGACCCACAGGCGGCGTGATCAGACCCAGTTCGACCACGATCAGGGCCAAAATCCCGAACCAGATTTTCAGGCTGTCGTTGTCCAAGCCAAAGGCGGCCGTTTCGGCGGAGACATAATCGCCCCCGTTCAACGCGATCAGCGTCGGCCAAAAGAACGGCACGACCACAAGGATCATGGCAAGGCTTTCCATGAAACAGCCAAGGATCACAAAGATCACCAACATGATGATCAGCACCAGCATCGGGTCCAGACCACTGACCGCCGCCCAATCGCTTAGGGCTTGGGGCAGACCCGTGCGGGTGAAAAAGCCCTTTAGGACCTCGGCCCCGAACAGGATCAGATAGATCATACCGGCGGTGATGGCCGTGGCGCGGATGGCACGCATAAGACCGGCCATGTTCAACCCCTCGCCCGTGCGCCACCGCAGGACAAAACCATAGACCGCAATCACGAACACCCCGATTGAGGCCGCAGGCGTCGGCGTGAACAAGCCAAACCCGAGGCCAAGGATGATCGCACCGAAAATCGCGATAACGGGCATCAGACGGCGGATCGCCACGCGGCGTTCGTCCACCGGCATGGGTTTGGGTTCGGGGGCCAGCGACGGGTTCAGGCGCACCTGAACGGCGATCACCAAGATGAACCCCAGAACCGCTAACAGGCCCGGCACCACAGCCGCCTGAAACATTTTGAGGATCGAGCCTTCAACGATAATCGCATAGATCACCAGCGCGACCGACGGCGGGATCAGGATGCCCAACGTCCCGCCCGCGGCCAGAGCACCGGCGGCCAGTCGCGGCGCATAACCGAGGTTGCGCAACTCAGGCAGTGCGACCTTGCCCATCGTCGCCGCCGTCGCAAGGGACGAGCCGCACACCGCCCCAAAGCCGCCACAGGCCGCGACAGCCGCCATTGCGACCCCGCCGCGCAGGCGGGACAGCAGCGCCTCGAGCCCCTTGAACAGGTCCGAGGACAGGCGCGCCTCGGCCGCGATATAGCCCATCAAAACGAACAGGGGCACGACCGACAGGTCATAGTTCGCGACGTTCTCCCACAAGAGGGATTTGAACTGACGCAGGTAGGGCACGAAGCGGACAAACGGGACAGACAGGCTCAGGACCCATGTGCCGCCAATGCCCACAACGATCATCGCGATGCCCACAGGCATACGCAACAGCAAGAGCGCGAACAGAACCACAAGGCCCAGAATGCCGATGGTGATGGGATCAAGCATGGCTGACTTCGCCAAACATCTGGGACAGGGCCACCGCCCCCCAAAGGATCATCGCCAGAATGCCGGGGATGTAGAACGGCCACACGGCCCAACCCAGAACGGCCATCACAACGCCGTCCGATTTCGCCTCTAGCAACCCGAACACCATCCAATAGGCCAGAAACAGCGCCACCCCGCAGGTCACCGCCAACCACGCCCGATCAAAGGTGCGGCGCACAACGGCGGGGGCCATCTGCATCACCAGATCGACCGCCACATGGCCGCGATTGGCCTGACAAAACGGAAAGAACATCAGGGCCGCGCCGCTGATCGCCAGTTGTACGAAATCCTCATACCCCGGCAGGCCCGCCACATCGCGCCCAAAAATGCCCGCCAGACGGTCCAGAATAAAGGCGGTCGTGTTCGTCGTGGTCACAGCGACGATGATGACCAAAATCACCCCGCCCAGTGCCGCGAACAGGTCGCTGGTTCGCCAGAGAATGGCGCGCATGATCCTCTCCCTTGATCTTGCGTCGGATTGCTTGATTGGGTCGGGTGCCCTCCTCGTGGCGCCCGACCCTTGGCGTTATTGACCGGCGGCCGCGATTGCGGCGCGCGCCTGATCAACCAACGCAGCCCCATCAATGCCCTTGGCGGTGACTTCGTCGATCCAGCGCTGGACGACGGCCTCGCTCTGGGCGTTGAACTTGGCGGCCTCTGCCTCGGACAGAACGATGTTCTCGACACCGGCTGCGGCCAAGGCATCGACGCCCGATTGTTCGAACCCTTCCCACATCGCACCGATCTCGGCGGCGACATTGGTGCCCGAGTTGGCGTCGATCACGGCCCTCAGGTCATCGGGCAGCGCGTCATACGCGTCCTTGTTCATGGCCAGCATAAACACAGCCGTGCCAAACCGGCCCCCATCGGGCAATTCGGTGGTGTATTTGTCCAGCTCCTGCAACTTCAGCGCGGGCACGATTTCATAGGTGGTCAGCGCGCCATCGACGACGCCCTTGGCCATCGCCTCGGGCAGGGCCGGAACAGGCAGACCCACAGGCTCGGCGCCCATGCCCTCAATCACCCACGCACCGGTCCGACCGGGCGTGCGCAGTTTCAGACCCGCCGCGTCCTCAAACGTACGCACGGGTTTGGTCGCGGAATGGATCAGGTTGCCGTCATGGGAATGCAGGAACAGCACATGGATGTCGTCAAAATCCTCGGCCAGCAGGTCCATCGACGCGTTCAGGGCGATGGTCGTGTCCGTCGCCGATCCCGCATGCACGAGGGGCAGTTCGAACACCTCGCTGCGCGGGAACACACCGGGGGTATAGCCCAGCAGCGTCCACACGATATCGGCGGTTCCATCGCGTACCTGACCATAGAGTTCGTTCGGCTTGCCGCCCATCGCCATGGCGGGCGCGATTTCGACGGTGATCTGGCCGTTGCTCTGCTCGGCCACGCGATCCGCCCAAGGCTGCAGCATCACTTTATGAGCATTTGCGACCGGCGGCAGGAAATGATGCATCAACAGCGTCACGTCCTCGGCCATTGCGGCGGTGCTCATCATCAGGCCCAGGCCGGTTGCGCCCAGAAACTTGGTCAATTGGTTCATGGTGTCCTCCCTGAGGTCGAGGCGAGTCGACCTGTAATATGTAAACATATAATATGTGTACCTACTATTATTGCGTCAACCGAAAAAGGCTCTACACTTACTAATGCAGCTCGGCTAAGACACGTCCGGCGAAAAATACAGGGAAATCCGCGCGCCCAGTGGGACGCGGATACGGAGGAACACATGGCATTCAGCGACATGACAGGGCACTTGATTCGCCGCCTGCATCAGCACGCGACCCATGTGTTTCAGGTCCGCACCAAAGAGGCGGGCCTTGACCTGACGCCGGTGCAATTTGCCGCCATGGACGCCATCGCCACCACCCCCGGAATTGATCAGGCCAGCATCGCCGCCCAGATCGCCTATGATCGCGCGACCATCGGTGGGGTGATTGACCGGCTGGAACAAAAGGGCTGGATCAAGCGCACGATCAGCAACCGGGACCGCCGCGCGCGTGAGGTGACCCTGACCCCGATCGGACGGGACATTCTGGAGCGTGCCATACCCGTGGTCAGCGCCCTGCAGGCCGACATCCTGCCGGGCCTCAGCAACGATGAAGCTTCACATTTGCGTGATCTGATCGAGCGAACAACCAAAACCATCGACAGCGACAAAGACGGCTAGCCAAGAAATCCTGACAAAACTGTATCGCGCACGATGATTTTGTGCATTTCAGCGAATTGAGTGAAATTTCATCATCTCAGGGTTGTGAATCTTAACAAGCTTTGTCTATCGTCCGGCTGAGTAGTTCGGAGTAATCAGAAATGACCGCCAAGGATTTTCTGGCATGGATGGAGCAGACCGGTCACGCTTCGGGCGCGGACATCACACGGTCTTTGGGGTTGGGCCGAAATCAGGCGCAAACCTTGGTGGCGCGCGCCCGCGCCGGAGAAGATGTGCAGATCAAACCGGCCATTGCACTGGCCATGACGGCCATCGCCAACGGGTTGCGCCCGTGGGACCAATACGACCGGTAAACGGGTCGCAAACCTTTGAACAGTCTGGGATTTAACGTGGTGCGGGCGGTGGGACTCTGAAAATAAAATAAAAACAATTCTCTACCATTCATTGTGCGTAAATAATGCGTAATTACCCAGCAACTAGAATTTGAAAATTCACATACACTGTTTTACACGGCCTTCAATTTCCCGTGTATTTTCACAGCGCCCCGCCCGCGTCCTGATAGGCCCCAACGGCTAGTGCGCGGGCGGCGTCACACTGAATCAGTGCGTCACCGATCCGGCCCGTGATCAACTCCCAATCACCCGCCCCCAGAAATTCGGACGGGTGCGCGCATGGCTCAGTTGCCAGATCGGGCAGCGGGGTCAGGGTCAGGCCATCGGGCGTTGAGACGCCGCACGCTGTCAGCACTAGGCACACGACAATCATTGAAGTCCTCATTGGCTTGCCTTTCCAGTTCCGCGATCAGGACCGCATGTTCGGCGCGATCCCGCTCTAGTTGTTCCGCCGCCTGAAACACCCGACGCCCCGCCGCGTCCAATTCGGCCTGAACCGCCGCGCGGGCCTCTGCCTGATCCGCCACAGCCGCGCCATAGCCCGTGCGATACATCCACCGCGCACCGACGCCCACAGCGGCCACCACAGCCACCACAAGGGCCAGAGCGGGCCACAGGCGCGCGATCATTCGGGCACCGCCGCAATCATGTCGCGGATGATACCGCCAACCCGAACCGGATCACCGGGGCGGCGCATTCCGGGCAGCCACTTGATATCCCACTTTTGACGCTGTTTGACGCCTAGCGTGGGTTCAACCTCGGCATGGGACAGCAATGTGAACCGCGACACAGGAATCCGGTATTCCCGCGCGACCGACGCCGTGTCCCGCACGAACGCTTCAAGCTGCACCCGCGTGATCGGCTCCGGCCCCGGATCGAACGGACGCTCAACCGCATGCACCATGCCATCCATGCAGACGCCGATTGCACCGCCGTTCATCTGCCACGTGTGGGCCGCGTACGCGCCACGGCGCAGGGGCGGCACATTGTCCAACGGGCTGAATTTGCCGGTATGAACCACGCCCGCGCGGTCGGTGATCCGATGATAATGGTCAAGGTCATCATCGGCCACCGTCCCCCAACCCCCAGACCAGTGCATGACAATGGCGTGCAGCCCGCTTGGATGGAAATCCTCTTGGATCGACATGCCGAACTTGGCTCGGAATTGATCCATTGCAGCGCGGGTGCGCGGCCCGTCTTTGTTGTCAATCGGCCCCGGATGGATACCGCGCGCGGATAGACGCGCCTGAATGGCGCGGACACTGTGAACAGCCATTATAGCCCCCTATTATTGCTGAACGTCAGGCGCAGTTATCGCGGGCGGCGACACCTGATCGTGCGGCATCCCCTCAATCAGCACCCCCAAAACGATAACCGCCGCCCAGATCAACAGGGCGGCGGGCCGAAAATTGCGATGGATACAGGCGCGCGTCTGGTTCATTTTGCGCCCCCCGTCCACTTCCCGACCAGTTCGCGGATCGCCTCACGGTCGGCAATCAATGCGGCGGCGGTATCAAGGACCACATAAGAAAGTGCCGTAATTAGAACCGCCGCCGAAATCGGTCCCAGCCACCCAATCACGGCTGCGAATTCCGGCCCCATTGCGTGCCCCATGCCACCCGACGTGCCCGCCATCATGGCGCGCACAAACCAGCTCTTACCCGCGTGCTGCAACGCGACGAACCCCATCGCCGCCACCAACGCGATGTAGTAATCATAATCCCGCATTTTTTCCCCTTAACCGCCAATGTTTGACAATGCCAACGCGAACCGATCCACGGCCGCCGCGACCTCGGCCGGATCCCCGGCCGTCGCGATTTCGTCCCGCGCCATCAGGCGCGCATGTTCCATTTGCGCGCCAACCAGCGCCCACAGATCCGACAGACCAAGAATCACCGCCGCGACCTCGGCCGCCGTCGGGGCCGTTATCCCGACATCGGCCGCGATCCACGGGAACCCCGACAGATCATCGGGCGAACCGGCCGCGACGAACGCCGACGCCTCGGCCGCCTTCTGCAAATAAATCATGTCCTGCCCTGGCAGGTCCGAAATCATCGCGCGGCGGATCTCGGCCACCATCGCCGCGACCTCGGCCAAGGCGGCCGCCCGCGCGCGGTCCAGATCCTCGGCCAAGGCGGCCGCGTCGCGCTGATCGACCCACGCGGCCGACGCCGGATCGAACGTCAGCCCGTGCCCACCCTCGGGACGCGGGGGCAAATCAAGGATCTGATCATTCCACACATAGGACGCGGCCGGATCCGCAGCACCCGCCGCGATATAGGGCGCGCCCGCCGTGGCCTGAACCTCGGCCTGTTCCGGCGCACAGGCGAACACCCGCACGACCAAACCGGACGTGAGGTCATACTCAAAATAGCGTTGCATCAAATCGCCTCTACCTTGGCCGAAATCGTCGCGCCGTTTACCTCAAAGTCAGCCGACCAATTGTCCTCGCGGGCCACCTCAAGAATGTAGTTCTGCGCGCCGGTCAGGCCCGCGTCATCCGTGGCCGTGGTCGCAAAGGTGACGAACGCATCATTAGGCAAAACGAAACCGCGCGACCCGTTATAGCCCGCCGTCGTGAACAGGACCGCAGACAACCCGCGCCGGAAACGAACATGCGCCCGCTTGCTATCCGTCCCCGTGATCTTGCGAAGCAGGGCCGAAATCTGAAATTGCACCGGCATCCCCTCGGGATCCACAACGACGCGCTGAACCTCGGTCCAGTTCATCGCGCCCGCGCCGATGGATTGACCGCCCGGCGTCTGCGCAAACACCCGCGCGCCGGCAATGTACGCCTCTAACAAATCGCGGCCGATGGATTGCCCCGACAGGATCGCACCCGCCGACGCACGCACCGACGGCGACGCGCCGCCCGCAACGTCCGTCCCTGGGGCCAGCTCTAGCCCGTTCGCGCCCTCACGAAACACAATCGCCGCATCCAGACGCCCAAGCGTCTGATCGCGGGCCGTTTCGGCATCGCCCTTGGCCGTCAGTGCACCGTCGCGATAACCAAGCGCCAGATCCCGCGCACCCTCGGCCGCACCCTGGGCCGTCAGTGCGCCGTCGCGATACCCAAGCGTCTGATCCCGCGCGGCCTCGGCATCGCCCTTGGCCGTCAGTGCGCCGTCGCGATAACCAAGCGCCAGATCCCGCGCGGCCTCGGTCGCTAGACGCTCGGTCACGTCTTCGCAAACTAGATCCGTCCAATAGACTGAATTGCCCGAATGATTGTGCGGCCCCGATGACGTCAACCACGGCCGAAAACGGGCCCCGTCGGGGTCGCTTACCGTTCGCAGAACATCGAAATATTGCCAGCCCTCACCCGGCCTAGACGCCAAGGCCCCAGCCCAACTACTCTGCCCCAAAGCGGCGACCGAATGTATCCCGATTGACGCATTGAAATCGCCGTCACAGTACGCATAACCCCGAAAGCGAAATGTTCGCCCATGGGCAGGTCGCTCTATAAAAACATTGCCCCCGTTGGGCGAAAAATACGCGTCCCGATTTTTCAGGTGCATCGCCAGTGTGCGCCCCAACGGGTGCCCCTCGGGGGCGGGGACGACCTCAACGAAACTACTAGGAGACCAACCCGCCGCCGATCCGTCGTCAAACGCCGACTTGCCAATCAGGTTATTGACCGCCAATGCGGCGGCAAAATCTCGGCTCTCGGCCGCGCTATCCCGCGCCGTCTCGGCCGCACCCTGGGCCGTCAGTGCGCCGTCGCGATACCCAAGCGCCAGATCCCGTGCACCCTCGGCCGCACCCTGGGCCGTCAGTGCGCCGTCGCGATAACCAAGCGCCAGATCCCGCGCGCCCTCGGCCGCCAGCTTGTCCGCCTCAGCCGATTGCGCGGCGTCGTCAATTGCCCCGCTCACATCGTCCGCAAGGTCCAACAAAGCGGGCTTGAAATCGGGCGCGATCACGACCTTGGGCACAGACCAAAGATTTTCCACACCACCGGCAAACCGCGCGCGGATCTCTACCCGATAGGGAACCGCCGGGACGATACCCTCCGACACTTTCAGGGATCCGGCCCCAGGCGCATAAACCGCACCGGCCGCCGCCGGTTCGTCCGTCGTGACCACAAACGCGCGCCACTCAATCGCGACAAGTCCCGTGATCTCGGGCCACGAAATCACAAGGGCGGGCTTGATCGCGCGGCGGCCGTCGTTCTCAACAGCGCCACCAGCAACGGACCATTCATCGTCCCCGATCTGGTATGGCTCGGGATCGACCGGAACCAATCGGCGGTCACGGTTCACAAAATCGGTGGCCGCATTCCAGGCCACATAATCGGACGGATCCGCCTCGACCAACGACACCGACAGCGCCGCGCCACCAGACGGGACAGACTGAACCACGCGAAACCGCTTGGCGTCATACCCAAATTGGGCACTTGTCCAATCAACAAAATCCCCCGCCTCTAGCCCGTCAAACGGGGCGGGCAATTCGATTTCGTGGCGGATTTCGCGGCGGCCCTCTAGGACCGTAATTTGCATAAGCCGTTGCACCTGTTCCGCATAAGGAACGGCGTTCAACTGCACATCCGACGGCAAGCGGCGGCCGTCGTCCAAGGCTTCCAAAACAGGAAAATAAAGGGCCGGTGCGTCCTGCACCTCCCACCCCGCCGACGGCTCGGGATAGATCGCGCGCACGCCGTTGACTAGATCGGCCAGGGATCCAAACGGAACCTTTGAACGCGGACGCGTCACCAAAATATCGTCGTCCGTGATCGTCGCACCCGCGTCCGTCGGGTCGCCCACCTGGAACCGGACACAATCGCCCAAATCAATGAAACGGCCGTTGGCCGCCTTCAAAATCTCTTTCAGGACGTCGGGGGCCTCTTGATCGCATCGCACCTCATAGCCCGACCGATACCGCGCGGGGATCTGATCAGACCCAAAGGCGGCAACCCGTTCCTCTGACGTCATTTCGTCGGCACCAGGCACGGGCACGTTACACGCCGCAATCTGCCAATCCAGACCATCGGGCAAGATCCGACCGGCGGCGGGGCCTTGCGGGCCGTATAGCCATTGGTCGCCATACCTCAGACCGGCCACGATTGCGGCCGCCTGGACGATGGGGTTTTCGTCGTCGGTGCCCGCCTGCCCCGTCACCGGATTGACCAACGGCACGCCGGAAACCTCAAAGATCACATCAGGCAATCCGCGAAAATATGTATCGCTAAAACGAAAGGTCGTAATCGCATAGGCCACGCCAAAACCGACGGCATCCGCGCCCCACGGATAGGCCGCGTTTTGCACCTCGTTTAGCATGAACTCATCGGCGGCCGTTTGGGTCCCGTCATGAAAACGGACCCACGCGAACGCCTTCAATTCACCGTTGCCCGTCACATCAGGGTTGAAAATGAGGCCGTTTTCATCGCGCCAATATCCCGTTTCGTCGTCATAGGTCGCGGACACGCTGGGGCTAGTGAACTCCACAAGAGGCGTTCCCGCGCCGTAGATCCCCGCGCGCCGCCAATCAAGACGGCACTTGCGCCCGTCAACCCAAACCGTTTTTAGGCCCTTCACGGGAAGGTCAGACACGGCCGTAATCCGCGTGTAATAGGCGTTGTGGTGATCGCCCGCCTTGCCCCACGTGATGTGGTAAACCAGACTGCCCCGCGTGGCGTACTCACCAAAAATAACGGATCGCGGCGTGTCCTCTGTGGACCCGATTTTACCACTGATCCCAGGCTTTTGAATATCGGGGGCCAGCAGTTCCGCCCCGATCAGGTTTAGCAGAACACCCGCGCCCAATTGAACAAGGGTCGCGGCCGCGACAGACAACCCCGCAAACCAGGTTCCAATCGACGTAGCAACGGAAACAACCGCAGTAATTACCGGCATCAATCACCCATTTTCTTGATGTATTTTTGTTCGACCGGCGCGAACCCCGCGCGCCGGTAAAGGGCCGCACATGATTTGCCCGTATGCGTCAGACCCACAATGGCCGCGCCAACCGACACAGCCCACGCCTCATAGGACGCCAACAGATCCAGCGCCGCGCGCCCGCCGCGCCATTCCGGCGCAATATAGAAAATCAATTCATCCGCCGCCGCCACCGGCGCGAACGGATAGTCCCCCACAGCCGCCACAAGGCACCCCACAGGCGCGCAAGCGTGATTTCGCACCACCGCCACGAAACCGGACGGCGACGCGATCAGGCCGCCTAACAGGTCCGCCGTGTGGCCCGCGTCAAACGGCACCGACGACACCGCCGCGACCTCGGCCCGAAACTCGGCCACCATGTCCACCAGCGCGGGCACATCACCCGCGCGGGCTGCATCAACCCTCAGGCGGCGCATAGGTGTACTTCGCGCCGCCCCAATGGATCGACACGCGCGGCATGACCGCCGCTAACGAATAAAAAGCGTCGTTCGGATCCCGCAAGCGTTGGTCAGCATCCGACCGCGCCGCCGGTGACGACCGCTTCAAATCTTGGGTGTAGCTCGCCAGTGTCAGGGACCACGGCGCGGACCCACCAGCCGCCGGAACATCAATCGGCGCGCCGTCCACCTGCCCACGGAAACGAACATCCAACGGCCCCAACAACGCGCCCGAAATCGGGTGAACATACCCCCGCGCCAAGAGAACCGGCGCGCGCGCCACGTCGCGGGATTGCTCGATTTCGCGGACAAGATCCGACCCCAGAGACAGGCGCAAGTTTAGTGTCTGGACCTCAAACCCGACGCGCGACACGGGCGCGCCCACGTCAACAATATTGCCAACGCCGTGAAAGGTCCGCGTGACCGTCTCACCCGTCACACGGTCCAAAATATCCGCGTCAATGTCGCCCCGCCCCGACCACAGGCCGACGCCGACGCGCTGGCCCGTCGCTCTATCGCGCGGCTCAATCCACAAAAATTCCCGCGCCCCAAACCGGCCAACGTTCAGACGGTCCTTAATCGCCGCAACATAGTTTCGCATCGCTAAACCTCCTGAACCTGAAACGCGATAATTTCGTGGGCGTACCCATCGGACGCACGACTATAGGACCCCGGCACCATCTGGGCGGCCATGCGCGGGCGATCCAGGCGCGCCGCCATACCGACCGCCACACCGGCCGCCACGCCCGGAACAACCGGAATTGCGGGCGTGACCCCCGCACCGTCCGCGACGCCAGAACCCACAAGCCGGATCAGCGCCGCCCGATCTGCCCCCAGATCAACAGACACGAAATCACCGGCCGACAGAACGAAACCGGCGGGCAACCCCGACAGCGACAGCGCGTCCCGATCAGCGCCGATCCCCGCCACGACAGGCGCACCCAACGCGGGGGCCGTCTCGGCCTCAACAGACAGGGGAACGGGACGGCGCGCCGTGTGACACCAGAACGGCACAAGCGCCCCGCGCAAGCCCATAATCTGGGCCTCTAGGGCGTCCGCCTCGGCCTCAATAATCGGGAACGTCTCAAACCGCGCCATCCAGACCGGCGGGGCCTGATCCGCAACCCAAATCCGCGACGGCGTGCGGTCCACCGTCTGTTGAAACATTAGGTCGAAAGGCGCGCGCAACCACTCACGACCACCCGTCAAGTCAAGCATCACAGCCGCCCCCGCTTTTTGGCCTCATTCGTGGCCGATACGACCAAGTTTCCGAAGTTCGCGGCCATTGCTTGGAAATCCTGACGCAACGCCTCAAGCGCCGCCGCATCCGCCCCGCGCGCATCAATCACGGGCGCGAAATTCACCGACAAGCCCGCCGATCCCGACGACCGCGACGCGCCCGCATAGCCCGACAGGGCCGCTTGGGCCTGGCTCACGTTCAGAACCGCGCCCGACTGTGACGGGACGAAGATTTCAGAGTTTGGCGTCGCCTCATTAATGCGGTAAGGGACGCCCGCCTGAGCACTACCGCCAACCGCCCTTGGAACGGGGGTGAAGATCGGCGCAAGCGCCTCTGATACACCACCGAACAGGCCAGAAAAGGCCGCGCTCAATAAAAGGTTGCCCAATTGGCTGGCCAGATTGCCAAGGGCGTTGTCCAAGTTCCCGATATCGGTCAGCATTGTCTGCGCGGTGTTCGAAAAGATCGTTCCCAATCGCTGGGCCGTTGCGTCCAACTGCCGAACCCGCTCTTTTTGCTCATCGGTCAGGTCGTTTAGTTTTTCCAAATCAGCCGCCGCGCCCTTGGCCGACTTGCCCAACCGTTCCGAAAGCTCAATTGGCGACACCAAAGACCCTTCGAACACCACGACGCCGCCCGACGCCTTGGCTAGAGCCTCCTCTAGGGCCGCGATATTCTCGGCCGTGCGCGCCGCCTGATCGGACATTTCCGCATCCGTCTGCAACAAGGCTTCGCGGGCCGCGTACAAATCGACCAACTCGGCTTGCAGCGCCTCAAACGCAGACGCGCGGGACGGCACCGCAATATCTCGGGCCGGAAAACCGGTCGCATTCAACGCGGCCTGAACATCCGCCATTTTCTGACCAATGGCCGCGTATTCGTCCGACCCCAAGGCCAGCGCCTTGTGTTCTGCGATGATCGCCTTGACGTTTTCGTGACGCGAAACCGCCTCTTGCAGCTTCACCCGCGCGGCGGCCTCCGACATCTTGCCCCCGCGCTGCAACGCCGCTTCCAACAATTGCGATTGTTGGATTTCGTCGCCCATCGCCAGCACGCTGTTGTCAATCGCCACCTGCAAATCGCTTTGCGGGTTCACCATCTTCTGAATAGCGTCAATCCCGCTACCGAACGCGGAAACCAGTTTTGCAAGGGCCGTCGTGGTCGTGACCAAAAGCGGCGCCAATTCCAAAAACACCGAAACCAGGTTCGCGCGCATAACCCGAGACATAAGATCCAATTGAGTTTGGGCACCCTCGGCCCCCCGAACTAGATCTTCATCAATCACCGCCCCCAGATCTCGGGCCTCTTGGCGCATCGCAGCCATACCGGCCGACCCTTCACGCAAAAGGTTGACCATCGCGACGCCCTCGCTATCGAACAACTTCATAGCAATGCGGTTGCGGTCCGTCTGACCGGACATGGCGCGCATAGCGTCTGCGACGTCGTTTAGAACCGCCTCAGTTGGTCGCGCGTTCCCCGCACTATCGACCAAAGAAACCCCCAATTCTTCTAGGGCCTTTACCGCTTCGCCGGTCCCTTGGCGCGCCTCGGCCACACGACGGCCGAACCGTTGCATAGACATGTCCAAGGTGTTCTGACTAACACCCGCACTTTCGGCGGCGATCCGCAGTTCCTGCAACGCCTCAACGCCAAGGCCAATGCGATCAGCCGTTTTCCCGATTTCGTCCGCCTGGGCAATCGCGCCGCGCGCAAAGTTGATGGACGCGAACGCCCCAAGGATCGGCAAGACGCGCTTAACCGCAATCGCCATTAGGTCGAAATTCTTCGACACCTTGGACAGATCTTTTTGCCCGCGCTGCGCGAACTTCTCAATTCGGCGGGCGTTCGCCTCCATTGCCCGCGCAAATTCCCGATCACGCGCTTGCAGGACAACCCGCAGCGTGTCCGCTTCACTTGTCATTCAAGCCCCCTTGACCTGCCAACGCGCGGCGCTCGCGCAACAGCGCGAACAATTCGCGCGCGCGATCCGTACCCGGTGCTTTTTCACCAGGGCGCGGCCCCTTGGCCGCCTTCGCTTGATCGGAATAACCGGCCACAACCAACAGCCAATCGCGCGGGATCATCGCCCGCACCTCATGGGGCCGCCAACCCGCCGACGCCGCCCCACGGATCAAGCGACGCACGTTCCAATGCGTCACTTTTTTTTTGAAGGCTCAGGCGGGGCATCGTCGCCCAACCCCTCCAATTCGTCGCGCAATCCAGGCATGAACGTCACCGCCAACAGACATTGCGCGATTACCTGAAGGCGCATGTTCTCGCCTGGGCCTTGGGCCTGAACAACGGCCAGAGCCTCTTGATCGGGCATCCCCGCGCCGATCAGACCCAACGCAATCAGATCCCGCACCTCAGTTACGGAAGGGCGATTTTCACGCCCCCCGAATGCCTCCAAGGTCTCGAACGCGCCCCGATGCTGATCTTCGAAACGCTCGATAGAGGCGTTCGTCAAAATCAGATCGCGGGGCACACCGTCAAAGACTTCGCGCAGACCGCCGCGCGGGGCGCTTTCAAACACCCCCATTAGGCAACCGGTGCCGTGCGAACAATCGTGCCGTTGGACATCAAGTTGATGGATCCGGCCAACTCGTTTTCAGTGTCCCGCTCAAATTGGGTGACTGCAAACACCCCTTGCAGCGTCCCGATAAACGGATCTGTCACACGAACATTCAATTCGCCCGTGCCCGCGCCTTCGGCCTGTCCGTCAAACCAGACCTGATAGACCAGGCTTTCAGCGTCACCATCAACGGCGCTATAATCGCCAGAAATCGAAATCGTGCGCTTGCCACCTTTCAGGTAAAGCGACCACCAAGCCGACGCCGCGGCCGATCCACGCGGGGCGCGCGAAACTTCGCGCTTGTCCTGAGAAAACGAAATTTTCGGCGCACCAATGGCCGCAAACTCTTTCCAATCCCCCACGACCGATGGGTTTTCAAACTCAAGCAACAGCTCGTGGCCGTCCTCAAAATCACCAGGATTTAGCATATCAATGCCCCCTTATCTTTCATTGAAGTAAACTAAGAACGCGACCTTTCCGGCCGCACCGTCTTTGTCAGGCGCACCGACCGTGGACCCAACAAAATCAACCTTCCAAACCTTGGCCGACGGCAACGGCAACAACGCCGGCCGATTAGCCAAGGCGCGACGCAAGGCCGCCGCGACACGCCGAACGCGCACCGCGCCGCCCGTAGGGGCCGCCGCCCCAGGATCCGACGGCCGATCATAGACGCCGAAAGACACGCCAACCTGTGACGCCTCAGTGCGACCTTTACGGGCCTCGGCAACATCCAATTCGGCCAAGCGCACATAGGGATAAACGGCCACATCGGGCACACCGTCCCAAACCCCACCAGGGCAGACGGCGGAAAACGCTTGGTCCGCGTCCAAAGCTGCAATCAGGGCCGCTTGTAATTCTACCTCGGGAAAATCAACCATTGCCCGCCGCCCGCCTTACGATCCCACGGACAATGCGGCGCACACCTTTGCCAAACCGCTTGCGCGTGTATTGGCGGGCCTTATCCATGTGCAAAGACCCTTCGGTTGTGCCACGCGTGCCCTTTTTCCGGCCATACTCAATGGAAAATGCGCGGTTCTTTTCCGCGCGGGGCGCATCGGGCGCAATGGCCTCAATCACCCCCGTCAGACCATCCAGCGACGTGTGCGACGAAATATCGGATTTCGTTTGGCCCGATCGCTCGGGCGCTAGGATCCGCGCGATTTGCTCCGTTTGGGTCGTACTCTTTGACACAAACTTGCCGACGGCGGCGCGCTCGGCCTTGGGCAGGTCGCGGAGGCGCTTTGAAACATGCTTATATTCAATTCGCATCCGTCACCGCCTCCGATTTCTCGCACCGAAATTCGACCACGCCGACGCGATCCCCGACACGCTCAGGGCCGCCGACAATGCGCCACGTGCCCCCCAGGACGTCCACGAAACACCCGACGCCGACTGAACGCGGCGCGGCGTCATAGGGCACGCGCAACGTGCCGACCGTCTCGGCCATCGGCCGCCCCGATCTGATCGCCTCTTTGCCAGGTGAAACGCGCATGTTGCCCCAAACGCGCCCCAATGGAACGCGCCCCGATCCCTCTTGATTACCGAACCGATCACGCCCGCCCCGATCCAGGCGAAAGAACGACGCACGGTCGTTAAAGTTCATCATGCGATCCACCCCCGCCGGTGGCGGTTCAAGATATGCGCCGCACCTGGGGGGATTTCCGCGATCATGTCGCCGTGCGAATTGTTGAACATATGCGACGCGATCAGCCCGACGGCCGCCACCAGATCGGGGGCCACGCCCTCGGGCGTTTCCGCGCCCAACGTGTAGTCAATTTCGACGGCACCGGCGGCGGGCGTCACGCTCGGCCAGGTGGCACCATCGGCGGGCACAACGCGCGCCACACCACCCAACACCAGGCGATAATCAGACGCCGGAATATCGACCATTTCCCCGCCGATGTAGCACCGGAACGACGCCACACCGACCACGCCACCACCTGGCAAGATCAGCCCCGCACGGGGCAAGGCGTCCAGCGTGAGCCGCCACGTTTGCCGCATCATCGCGACCCCAATTCCCGCCGGACCATCAATCGACGCGGCGGCGGCCGACAGGCACGCCGTTAGAACGGCATCAACATCCGCGTTTGCCGCATCATCATCGGGGATCGGATCCAGACGCAAGCGCGCCCGCATATCGTCCACAGTGAGCGGGGCGGCGGCATGGCCGCTAACCACCGTTACACCGCCCCACCCGCTCATTTATCGGCCGCCTTGGCCTTGGTCGCGGCCTTGGTCGCCTTGGCCTTGGCCGTGGTCGCATCGGCCGTGGCCGTGGTCGCATCGGCCGTGGCCGTGGTCGCATCGGTCGTGGCCGTGGTCGCATCGGTCGTGGCCGTGGTCGCATCGGTCGTGGTCGGCACAAGCGCGGCGTCCACCTGGTCAACGATTTCCTTTTGGATCTCGGCCAAATGATCCGCGATCTTGGCCGCGTCCTCGGCCGTCAACCCTTCCACATGACCAACGGCCGCCATTTTCGCGGCAATATCAACGGGCACGTCCATGTGAACCGTGCCAATCGGCCCCGCATATTGGCCGACGCGCATAACAAGCGTTTTGACGGACACAGCCGCCACGATTTTCGCTACATCGCTCATAGCGTTTCCTTTCAAAATTGAGGGGGAATTAGGGCGGCCCATTGGCCGCCCAATCGGTCAGGGGCTTAGGACCCCAGAACCATTTTCTTGATCGCGCGCGTGTCGGTCACAACCGAATCAACGAACCGGTGACCGGCCAGACCCGCACCCGGCTGAAATTTGCTATCGCGCGCAAAGGACATAGCAACGCGGCCGTTTTGGCCGTGGCGGATTGCGAACTTGTTCATCACACCCGCGACAAACGGCGCAGCGCCCGCCGCAATCGACGGCATGAACTCATTCGTCATGTTGCGAACGCGCGTCTGCCCAAGGCGCAAGACGCTTTCGTCTTCACCGGTCAGGACAAAAGAACCATCCGCGTTGCGCATCGCGGCCAGCTCGGTTTTCGTCGTGCCCGACATCATCACGCGGAAACTCGGGTCCATCCGGTAGCCCTCGGCAAAGCCGCGCACGAACCGGACAAGATCGTCAACATCGAACGACCCAACGCCCACCGTGGTCAGCCCGACGCTTGCGCCAGTCACGATCCCTTGAGGCTCGCCAGCACCCGTGCCCGTGGTCAGCTTGCGGTTGCCAGTTTGCCCGATATCCTCGGCCACGATCCGCGCCAAAACATCACCCATTGCCGCCGGAGCCGACAGCAGGAATTGCAGGGACACCTTCACCCAGGGCGACTTGATCAAGTACCCCCCCAGCGACGCACTCCCAAAACCGATTTCGCCGCCGTCACTGTAAGTGTCACCCTCGGCCGCCTCTTGTTCACCTTCGCGGCCCGTCGCATCGAACGTCGGGATAGGAAGGGTCGCAACGCCCGGCGTGCTGAAAATCTGAAACAGGCCGGGGGACATGTCCAACATCGGGCCATAAAGGCGCATCGACTGATCAAGCGGTGCTTGCGCCTCATCGGGCACCAGGAAACCACCAGCGGCGTCAACGCCAAGGCGCACCCCCGCGCGATACTCGGCAGCATCGGACAGCGGCGCGCCGGTATCCATAACCGCGCCCGCCATCAGGGCCGCGCGCACCTCTTGGGGCAAGGTGGACAAATTACCCCCCGAAACGACCAGTTCCGCGAAGGCATCGCCATACTCGACACCCTGCCCACCATTGACACCGCCGCGCGGGGCCATGTCCCCCAGATCCTGACCCTGACCACGGGTCATTGCGTCAACCTGTTCATTGATACGCGAACGCGTTTCAATTTCGGCTTCCAACGCCGCCGCCTCTTCGGCCGCCGCGTTCGCCTCGGCCAGCATGGCGCGCAATTCGGCCTGTTGTTCGCCGGTCATTTCGGCCCCAATCGCGCCGCGCCGTTCGTCATGTTCAGCGATTTTCGCTTGCGCCTTGGCCAGCAACTCTTTGCGCTTTTTGCGCAACTCTTTCAGTTTATCCATCGGTTTTCCCCGTTTCGGATTTCCAACAAAAAAGGGGCCGCCCATCGCGCCCCCTACTCAATCGCCAAGGCCCCGCGCCCTAGTCGAAATTCACATGATCAACCGCGCGCGGCGGCCAACCCCAAACCCGCGCGCAACCGCGCCGCGTCCGCATCCATTGCGCGGATCTCGGCCGCGCTCACCCCCAGGTGACGGCCCATTTCTGCCATGACAGCCGCGCGCTCGGCCTTGGTCACATCCTGCCCCCGCACGCTAACGCCGGTCGCGTCATAGGCGGGCCAGGTCACGGCCGACACGTCAAACAGGCGCGACACCTTGCGGATAGACCGCAGGGGCAACATCCCATTTTCGCCGCGCGTCCAAACAACGCCGCCGTCCAGATCCGCCACAAAACCGAACGACATTTGCGAAATCGTGCGCCGCTCGATCTTGGAAATCAGGCCGCACGCGTCCGGTTCGGCCGTGGCTAAATCCGCCTCAAAGGCAAGCCCGCGATCATCCACCGACAGGCGCAGCGTGTCGCCCGTGGTGCGGGCCATCGGCGCGCCTTCATGATCCATCAGAAAGACGCAATCATCGCCTAGCACATCATCAAACGCGCCCGGTTCGATCACCTCACGCCAACTGTCAAAAATAACAGTTTCATTGCCAAAGACGGCCGCGTGACCGGCCAGCGTGCGCACATCCGCCACACCATCGGCCGCCGCGCGCACCTCAAAGCGGGCCGCGCTTGTGCGAACCTCAATCCCCTTAGTCATTGTCTCTCACCTCGTTTTCGGTTTCGTCGCCACCGGATGCACCGGCGGGCGCGGCGGATCCGTTCACCGCCTGTTCAAGCGACACCATCGCGCCTTGGATCATCAGACTATCGCCACCAGGCAAGGGCGGCTGATTTTCCTCTCGGCGGATCTCGTTTGGCGTGGCCGTGCCCGACGCGATCCGGCGCGCGTTCGCCTCCGACCGCCCCCGCAAATCGCCGCGCAAAAGGCCGTTCAGGTTGTGTTCGACATACCGACGGCCGCCGCCCTCACGGCCAAACAGCTTTAGCCCCGCCTCGGCCTCAAACATCCCCGCATGATGTGCGACGCAATGCTTTACCAGGTGCATGTCCTGTTGCTCGACATTCGCAAACGTGCCCGTTGACAACTCGGCCAGGAACACCGGCGGCATGTTCAGGATCCGCGCCATTTCCTCAATCACGAACCGTTGCACGTTCAGGATCTGGGCCTTTTCAGGATCGACACCCAACTGTTTCAGATCCGCGCCAGGACCCAAAACCAACACGTTGCGCCCCTCGGCCTGGGCCATTTCGACCGCTTGCGAATATTCGGCCGCCGCACGCGCGGCCCCATCGGCGTTTATGCTCTCTTTTTGGTACAGCGCCCACATCGGAACACCACCACCGGCAAAGAACTTGGCAACGTACTCTTGAACCGCGACGCCCATTTGAAACGCGGGTTGGTTCATCTGAACGACCGAATCCGCCGCCAACTTGCGACCGCGCGGGATATAGGACAGATCGACCACATCAGACGCCGCAAGGCGGCGCGCTTTTCCACCCACAGGCGCGTGATCATAGAACAAAGCCCCGTCTTTGCGGCCGACCTCATATTCGCCCTTATCCACCGGCCAAAAATCGACCGGATCCCCCATCGCGTTGCGGTCGATGTGGAACACCCCGCGACCACCCGAAAAATAGTCCCACCAGAACGCGTGCAACAATTCGCGCGCGCTCATTTCATGGTTCGCCGCCCACGACAGCAGCGGCGAAACCGGATGATCTGTCAGCCGGTTGCGGGCTTTGTCACCCTCGGCCGATTTCTCATAGGCCGCGACAGGCAATCCGGCCATCGTGCGCGCCAGAAACGACACCCCCGCCCCGAACGGCGTAACAGCCAAGGCGCGGCGCTCACCCACGGCGGGCAAATTGACCAGACCCGCGCCGAACATCTGCAAAATGTTGCCTGACGACAGCGACGCGTCATAGGCCACACTGTCAACAACCTGGGCCGCCCGCGCCTCTAGCGCCGGATCCACGGCCGTTTTTGCGTTCACCGGCGCAACCGTCTTTGCGCGTCGCCCAAATAGCCGCATCACGCCCCCTTATACTGTCCCAAAATCGAAAAATTCGGATCATTCCACGGCGATTCCTTGGGGCCTTGCGGGGCCGCCGTCGGGTTCATCGCCATCAATTGAAAAGCGTTGAACAACGCCGTTAGCGGGTCGATTTTCGCGCGGCCCGCAACCGCTTTCGTGATGTAAACCGCGTTTCCGCGCTGTTCGGCCTTGGCATTGCCAGCCGACCAGGACAGCAACCGGCACTTGCGGGGCCGGAACGTCCGCGATTTTAGACGCCGTTCCATGCCCCACACCGCCGATGACAGGCGCGCACCTTGCGGGACGGCCACAACAAGCGGGTCCTCCAGGTCACGTTCGGCCAAAATATCCACCAAAGCCGCGACGCCATAGGGATCTAGCCCGATCCCGAACTTTTCAGGGAACAAGCCGCGCTCGGCCACCTCCGACAGAATGTCCGCCAAATCCTCAATGTCGCCCGTTTCACCGCGCGCGGGGAATAGGTCGCCATCGGCTATAAATTCTTCAAGTTCCGTCTTGATCCCAGGACGGCGCGCCTTGGCATCGTCCGACGCGGACGACGCCGCGCCCAACACCTCGGACGACGCCCACGCACGCCCCCAGCCAAGCCAATTTTTCGTCACCTTTTCGCGCCCGAGCAGGCCAAGCGCCAAAAGATCGTCAAGGCCGCCGCCATCGACGCCCGCCGTCACCACCTCGCAACGGTCTAAAAACTCATCCAGCGTGAACGCCTCGGCCGCGTCCAGCCACAGACGCGCCCCAACCCACTGATCGACACCGGACCCCATGCCCAATTGCAAATTGAGGTGCTGCGACGCCCACCCCAATTCACTGTCAATCCCGTCCCGCGTCGCCCGTTCGTGCAAGCGCCGCATCTTGTCCAGGAAAACCGTTTTCCCGTAGTTCGGCCACAGCGGCGGCCACAGCGACGTGTCACGCCACGCCCGATTGTCCGACGTCTGGACCTCTAGGGGCAGTTCGTACATGCAAACGAACGTGCGCACGTCCCCCGAAACCGTCCCGTCACGGATCGCGCGGGCCTCGTTCAACTCTTTCAAAAACAGACCCTTGGGCGGCCCGTCGCTTTGCGTCGTGATGAACAACAACAGCGTGTTGTCGCGCGTCTGCATCCCCCCGCGCACCTGACGCAGGACCTTTTCGGCCTCGGGCATCGACCCCATTTCGTGCAATTCGTCCACGATTGCCAAAATCAGGATCTTACCCACAACCACTTTCGTATTCAGGGCGCGGACGATCATTTGCGCGCCGTTGTCGCGGCGCTTGATTGCCATCTGGTTTTCCACGACGTTGAAAACCGTCTCCAACTCTGAGCGACCCGTTGCCGGATCCTCGGGATCCGCGCGGATCATCTTTGCCGCTTGCGAAAACAGCGTGTCCGCCGCGTCTTTGGTCGGTCCCAAAATCAGGATCTCGGCCCCTGGAATGTCCGTCAGCATCAGCGCCGCCAAACCCAGCGCCGCAGAATAGGTCGTTTTCCCGTTTTTCTTGGGCACCATTACGAATGCCTCGGTGAAAAACCGAACGCCCGGACGCTCTAGGACCCCCCACAGGTGGCGGATGATCTCGGGGAACCAATCGGCCGCCGCGTCAAACAGTTCTGGTTGCCCCGGCATATCCGGCACGCGGAACAATCCAAACGTTTGCAGCGCCGGTGCCGCCGCGTCGTCATCAATGGGCAGATCGGGCACCGGCAACCGGCCCGCTTGCAACCGGTCCCACCAATCGGGGCACGCCAAATCGAACGGCATCAGTGATCCCGCCTATACTTGCCGTCCAGGGCCGCACCCCACCGCGACCCCTTTTTGCCACCCGTCACGGCCGCCGCGCCTTGGCGCAATGCCTCCTTTTTGCCCTGATCGGCCACCGCCCCCACGGCGTCGCCGTCGCCCGTTTCGTCCCCCACCCCGTTCGCATCGGCGGGCTTCTCATCGGCGCGGCGGCCGCCCTGGATCAGCGCGTTAGCCTGTCCCTTTTCGACCAAGCCCAACACCAAACGAGCGGCCGCGACGTTCCCCGCCTTGGCGCGCTCAACGAGCGCCAAGGTAGCGTCGGCGGCCAATTCATCGGCCGCGTCGTCTAGCTCGCGGGAATAATGTTTTCGCAGCGTCTTGGGATCCACGCCCAAGCGCCGCGCGATCCGCTCTTGCGTCCACCCCACCGCATAAAGAGAACGCACAACCTCTTGATTTTCCCCTGTAATTTTATGTTCGGGCGCGCCGATCAGTTCATATTTCTGATTTACCGGATCCCCCAACAGGTCCTTTTCGCCCTCATCACCGGCGGAATGCTCTTTTTCGGTCGGAAATTCATCATTCACGGGAAAAAAAACCTCTGCGTTGGGGGGTGTGTGGGTATGCGCGGCGGGGCCTATTTTCTTTGGACCCCACCCCCCCGATGTTTTCGCGCCGCGTACTCTCGTTTTTTCTTCTCGCCGTCGTGGAACTCTTTACACACGGCTTGCAGGTTCGACCGATCCCAGAACAACTGCTCATCGCCCCTATGCGGTTCGATGTGGTCAACCACAGCGGACCACCGATCATGCCGGATCTCGTTTAGTTGGTGCGGGACGTTGCACCCTTGGCACATCCAACCGGCCGCGCCCAACACCTCTTGACGCCTCCGACGCCAGCGCGCCGTGTTATACCAGCCGCGCCCCGTGTTCTCAGTATCGGCCGCGCGCGCCGCATCGCGCACCGCGCCCCATTCCTCACGGCTCAGGCCCTTGACCACCGGCGGGGCCGACGACAACAGGCGCGGCGCTTGCTTTAGTCTGCCCATCACATCCCCCGAAACGCAAAGCGCCCGCGACGGGATCAACCGTGCGGGCGCAAGAATGCTGTTGGCGCTTAGTCAACAACCATTAATTTCAAAAATCAACATGCAAGTTTTTCCGTGATTTCAAGGGCATGCTTCCACGGCTGCATGGGCGGCATATCATGCGACAGCGAATAGCGGTCCAAACCCGCCGATTGAATCGCCGCGCGCAACACGACCAGGTGCCCCCACCAGTCCAAATAAGCGCGCCGCGCGGCGGCAATCTTGTCGTACCCATCGACCCATTCACAGGGGCAATAGCGGGCACGCTCATGCACAACAGCGCCCCGTCGCGACCGGCGCGCGAATAGCGGCCAAGCCTCGGGGCCGACCGACGGCGCATCCGCTTGGGCCGCAACCCGACCCGCGCGCGACCCGACCCAATCAACCGGCACAAGGCGCGGCACGGCACCGATCATCGGATCAGGGCGACGGCGGGCGCGGGACAGTTCGGCCACCCACAGCGCCGCATCGAACGGCAACGCATGCGCGACGATAGACGCCACGATCTCGGCGTCACGGGCGGGGGAACTGCGACCGGGGAACGTATCGACCCGGCACCCCAACGCGCCCGCCGCCGCTATCTTGGCCTCGACCCCGACGCCGCGCCGCGCGCCGCCCGACGTGGCCTTGATTTCGTCGCGCTCGATCTTGGCGCATTCAGACGCGAACGCCCAATGCAACAGCCGCTCAATGTCGATTTCACGCCGCATCATCGTATACCCCGTTTGTCAAATCTTTGCACTTTTGCACGGCGCGGCGGCGGGCCTCTAGAAACCGCGCGTCCACCTGATCCACAACGACGCCGCGCCGTTGGCGATCCTCAATCAACTGGATACGCCCCACGGCCTCGACACCCTCGGCACGAACCAACCGAATATCGCCATCCTTGGGCCACCGGCGGTGTTTCTTGACCCACCGCAACAGTTCAGGACCGAACCCCTCAGACACCATCCCACGCCCCACGGCATGCAGGAACAAGGCCCGCACCAAGGGCGATCCCGTGTCCTTTGGCGGCTGGATTTCCCGCGCCCATTCCAAAATATCATTGGCAATCGGGAAGCGGTCCCGATCCTTGCCCGACGGCTTGGCCGCCGCGACCTCGGCCAACGCGTCAAGGTTTTCCGGCGTCATGTGCGCCAGCTTTTGGCACAGGCCCCGCAACATGTCGTCAAACGCTTTCATGGTTAGGCCCGTAGGGCGACCTAACCCCCGCAGCGTCAGTTCGTCTATCAACCGCTCCTGCACACAGCGTTCACCGTCTTTCTGCTCCTGCTGATCCATATCGGCCCCCTATTTTCTCAGCATGTCCGACGTTATCCACAGGGCAAATCGGGTTTGGTAGCGCGCCCCGTTTATCGTTTCTTTTCATATCGTTTCTTTTCTTTTCAGCGGTCACGGAAACCGGCCAAAAAAAACGAGATCAGGCGAAATTCACGGGATTTTCCGTGTGTGTTCCGTGATTTTCCGTGATTGTTTCGTGACGTTCCGTGATTATTCCGTGACGGTCACGAAACGTCACGGAAACGGCGGGCGTCATTTTCGCACCTCTTGGTGCATCGTGAACGCATCCAGCGCCGACCGGATCAGCGGTTCGCGGCGCTGTTCATCCGGGTGGTGATCCTCTAGCCAATCATTGAAGCGATCAAGGAAATTCGGTTGCTTGAGCAAATGCCCCGCCCCGATCTGTTCCAGCTTGTCGCGCAGATCGGCCAACCGCTTGGCCCGCTTGCGTGCCTCTGCATTGGCACGGTTCCGGCGACTGCTTTCCAGTGCGGAAATCGCGACCTCAGTCACCACATCATGCGCTAACCGGACCTCGCCGTTGTCGCACTGGACCGGATACCAGCCCGACAAGGGCGAAAAGGCACGGGCGCATAGCCCCTCCCACCGGTCGCGCGTCATGCGCAACAAAAACGCCTGCGCCGCCGCGTCCATGGGCAGCGTGCCCACGGGCGATTGACCGTGCGACAAATCGAACAGTTCACGACCGAAAAAACCGACCTCGGGATCGGAATAGGCTTGGCGGCGGAAATCAGACGCCTCCCAGCGTTTCAGGTTCCATGCCACGAAAAAGTGGCTATCCAGCCGTTCGACCGATGAAATCGGATACTCGGGAAGCCCCCCGGAATCGGTGGAAACTATCGCAAGCGCCATCACTTATCCCTCACCAAATAGGCGGCGCGATTGGTGGACACCGCCACCCGCACCGCATTCACAACACGGGCGCAGGACGCCCAGCCCGCCACCGGCGGCACAACCACGCAATCACAAACGCGCAAAACAGGATCAATCGTGGCACCCACCGGACAGGGAACCGGCAAGGGCGACACCATCGCCGCGACACCAAGCCGGACCAATCGCGCCACCCATGGCGACGCGTCCGCACCGCAGGGCACCACCACACAGGCCAGATTGCCCCGCGCGCGGTGCGCGATATGGGGCACCGTCAGGCGGCGGATCAACACGCCGTCGGCGCGGGCTTTCTCGGGGGCCGTCCAATCAATCAGCATCGGCGCAGACCTCCCCCGGCAACGGATCGGCGCGCACCTGATCGGCCAAATGGTCCAACAAACCGGCGGGTTGTATCCACACCCAAACCGGCCCGATTTGCGGGTGAAAATGTTGCGCCCATTCGGCCCAACCACAGGCCAGAAAGGCCGCGTGCGCCTCATTCATCGCGGCGTGCGCGATGTGCAGCTTTTCGCGGGCGCGGTCGATAGCCTGCAATTCGGTCAGGGCGGGTTGATCGGTCATCCGGCGGCCCGCCGCATGTTGTGCCAGCGCGTCAACAACAGATTGCGGCCCAAGCCCGTGATCGTCGCCAACCGTTCGCGATCCGCGTGCCCGCGACATTCCCACAGGCGGGCGTCAATCTCGGGCGTGAATTTCGGGTGCGGCGGCATGGGCGGCACCGGCGGCGCATCCCGGTCAAACAACAGGGCGACGTTTTCGCCCCGCGCGCGGGCGGTTTCCAGATCCCCAATCGCAGGCCAGCCACAGAACTTGGCGACCGCCCGCAATTCGGACACCGCGCACCTGAAATGCTCTGCCAAATCCGCCTCACTCATCGCGCCATCATACAGCGGGCGCAGTGCCTCGGGCAGCGGCACGCGACCAGACCCGTGCGTCTGACACAGGCCCAACTTGCGCGCCCGCGCCAATGTCGCCTGACGGGATCGCCCCCACAGGCGCGCGATTTCATCCACCTTTACGCCCCGTTTCCACAGGCGGGTGAATGTTTCGTCGTCAATTGTGTCCATCACCGGCCACCCCCTTTTGCACTATCCCGACGGGCGGGCGTTAGATCGAACCCGCACGGGCGCGGCTCATAGGCCAAAGGGCGACCGTCGGGACCCAACAGCCGCGAATGCGTCGGGAAATCGGAAACCTCGCATTGCGTGGCAACGCGTCCCGGTTCGCCCCATTCGTCCGAACGCTCACTTGCGCGCGGCGCGCCATGCATCGGTTTAGAATGCGCTTCATTCATCGAACCAACCCCACAAAAGGACCCCGGCACAGGGTCGCGCCGGGGCCGAGTTCAGGGAGGAAGGTGCGGCGATCACCCGCGCCGCGCGGGATAGGAACGCGGCGGCGCAGGGAATGAGGAAAAACGCGCCGCCGCGCGATCCGACAGGGCGCAGCGTGATTTCGGGCGCGCCCCAACCGGATGTGAGCTGCCACACGCACAGGAACGGGGCGGCAAATTGCTTGGCGCGGTCGGGCATGCCCCCAGTGCAACGCCCAACCGCGCGCGCCTGCCCGTGCGTTGCCTCAAACGCACCGGCGGCGACTTGGCCGGGGGACACTACCCCCCCGGCAGGTGACTGAAAAAACACGCGGGGGCGGGTCAAACACCCTGCCCCCCGCGCAAGTTGCGCCCCGCCGCAAACGGTCCCAACGGGGCGGGCACTGACGTCGCGCAATTTAGAAACAACTCTGGGGGTAATTGTCATTGCGGTTACACCTCTAATCCCTTTAACTCGTGTATTTCATACTTTTGTATGTTTGCAAGACTTTTTTCACCCCGACCTGCACAAAACTGCACCTATGCCGTTAGTCATATTTTGTTATGAAATGCCCCTAGATTGAATCTCATGGGGATGAGACAGTATGATTGATTGGGAACGACGACGGCGAAATATCAAGGTTTTATGCGCAATGCGCGACCTGTCCGCAACGGAACTTGCACGACGCCTTGAGCTATCGCCAAACACGATCACAAAATTCCTGAACTCACGGGAACCGCGCGCCCTCAGCGCGAAAACACTACGCCTGATCGTGCAGTATTTTGGGCTTCACGATGAGGCCGATCTAGACACCGACAACCCGCTTGCCGATCCGCGAACGGCAATTCGCAAAATGATAGACGAAATGAACGACCGCGATGCTTACGAAATCAAGGAATTGATTGAACAGCGGATGCAGGCAAAACGCCTAGACCAATAAGCACCAACACTAGAACGCCTAATCGCCCGTCGCACCATCCGTGCGGCGGGTATTTTCTTGCGCCTCCCGCTCCCTCAGATCGTGAATAAACCCAATTATTTCATAAATCTCGGCATCGGACATGGCGCAAATTTGGTCAAGAAGATCGGACCGAAGGGGATTTGCTCCTATTGGTTGTATGATTTCTTGACTTTCTACTTTCTTTTTCATAATTAACTATCGCAATTACTATCGCTAAAGGTGAAAACAGAACAATGTTCGACTTGCAACATTTTTTTTGCGATTTCGGCTATTCCGTCATACCGCGAGGATCAAACTCGGCGGGCGAAATCACAACCACATTCCCCGAGGAATGGCTGAACGCCTACGTTGCGGGGAACTTCCATTTGCAAGACCCGATTTTTCGCCTTGCCCGCACGATGCACGGGCGAACCAGGTCAAAAATCTTGACCCCTGACGACATGGCATCCCCGCTTTACGAAGAGGCCGCGCCCCACAACGCGGCGTCAAACGTCTTTATTTCCACGAAATTAGGAGGCAGTCAGATGATCCTTGGCGGCGTCAATGACACCATGAAACCCCACCACCTTGCGGAGGCGACAGAGGCAGCAAAGCGCGCCCACCGTCAGGTCCTTTTGAACAAACTGGACCAACTCACGGACAAACAACTGGATATCCTTGACCTCGCCGATGAAGGGTGCAGGGACTCCGAACTGGCCTATGAACTTGGGATTTCCCCCAGCGCCGTGAACCAGCGCAAGGCGGCCATTTGCCGAACGCTGGGCATTGACAGCTTTCAATTTGCATCGCGCCTCTACGCGACCCGCAAATGGGGCAATATCCTTGTTTGATCAAAGGCAAACCGACATGAAAACCGATATCATCGCCCTGTCAGACCCCAACTTTGACGCGCGCAAATATCTGGAAAGCCTCAAAATCCGCCGCGAATTTTTCGTGGACGGCCTGCAATGGGACCTCCCAACAGTTGGCGAATGGGAAACAGACCAATATGACAACCTGCACGCCTATCACATCATCCTGTCCGATGATGGGCAGGTGATCGGCAGCATGCGCCTATTGCCCACCACGGCCAAGATTTTCAACACGACCTACATGATTCAGGACGGGAACCGGGGGCACCTCCCCGGCATTCCGGCGGGCATCCTGCCCCATGAAATCCAAGACCCTAAGACATGGGAGGCATCCCGCCTTGCGCTGCGGCGAACCGTCGAACCACGACACCGAAACACAGCGATCCGGGCAATCATCAACGCGGCGGAAACGTTCATCACCGACAGGGGCGGCAACCAAATGCTGGGCCTTATGGACCCGATTTGGGAACGCTCTTTCAACCGCATGGGGTTCAATGTGACCCGCATCGGGCCGGTGGAAACCTACGAAAAGGGACGAATGTGCGTTCTGTCATACACTTTTAGCTTGAAATCATAATTTAGTAGGATTACTGAAATTTGCATCATAAGTTGCAAAAGGTAATCCGATGACCCAACAGATTGCAGACGCGCGACAGATCGCGGCAAACGCAACCCCGAACACAAGCGCGGCCCTGCGCACCCTCGCATGGGCCGCCCTTAAAACCGCACGCGGCCAAACGATCAGCCAAACCGGCCTGAACCGCGCCGCCAATGCGGGCCCCGCCCGATCGGACAATCCGCCCGCACCGAAACAGGTGACACAATGACGCCCGGCTGGTGGATATTGCCCGGCGCGCTTCTTGGCGCGTGGGCGTGGTGGGCGATTGCGCAGGTGGCGCTATGAGAGAACCCGCACACCCCCGCTTTGACGATCTGCCCGCGCCGCAACAGGCGGGCATTTTGTGCAACGATCCCGAGTTTCAGAAATTCGCCGCGATCCGGTCAGGCCTGCCCGAACACCGGTTCACGCCCACCGCCGCCGCCGAATACCTGCGCGCGTGCTGCAAAATCAAAAGCCGCACCGCCCTACTGAACGACCCCGCCGCCCGCGACCAGTTCGCGAAAATGCGGACCAGCTTTGACGGCTGGCGCGGTCGCATCGCCAACCAACGATAGGGGAACCCATGCACATGACCGCAGCCAAGCACATGAAACCGGACCCCGAATTTGACGCCGCCGCGGACTCTGCGTTTCGCGCATCACGCGACGAATTGGCGGGGTTTATCTCCGAACTGGAACGGTTCGCGGAACAGGCCCAACAGATCAAGGATCAGGCCGCCGAGGTCTACGCCCGCGCCAAGGCGCGCGGCTATGACACCAAGGCCATCAAGGCCGTGATCAAGGCCAAGAACACAGACCCCGCCAAGCGCGCCGAGGCGCAGGAGGTATTCGATTTTTACATGGAGGTTTTGGGCCTATGACCGAACAGAGCGAATGGAAATGGTGGGTCGGTCACGATGATGAGCGCTACCACACCGAATGCGACACCCGCGACGAGGCGGTTCGCATCGCATCCGAAGAACAGGATGGCGGGTATATCATTGAGGCCACGCAGAACGGCAACATAGCCGTAAGCCAGTACTTTGATGGGGATTATTTCCTTGAACATGCAGAGGATCGCGGCTTTGCCGATTTCGGAGATCCGGAGGGGGATAGCTGTATATTCCCCACGACACCCGACCAGATCATAGACCTTGAAAAAATGGTCAGATCGACGATTGACGCATGGCAGAAAAAGCACGGCCTGACGTTCAATGGGTGGCGTTTTACGGCCAGCCGAAACCAAGAGTACATCCCAGAAAAAGACGGGCACGCAGCGGAGGGCGGGAAATGACCCCGCTAACCGACGCCGCGCGCGACCTTGTGGACGAATGGGGCAATGCCACGCCCGAAATCATGGTTGCGGCCCTAAAGGCCGCGATCCGCGACGGCGGCGGCACATGGCCCGACACCATCACCCCCGGTCAACTCTTTGAAATTCAGTTCGGCGGCGTTGTGGCCGTCGGCACATCCGAAAATGACGCCGCGCGCGTTTGGTTCGATCTCGCAATTGATCGGACCTTTGCCGCGATGGCGGCCACCGGCACACTGTGAAAGGCCCCACAATGAACGAGAAAACCCCGCATCCCGTTGACCGCCACGTCGGCAAGATGATCCGCCGAACCCGCGAAATTCAGGGCCGCACGCAATCCGAAATCGCTGAACTTTGCGGAATCCGGTTTCAGCAAATGCAGAAATACGAAACCGCCGCGAACCGCGTCAGCGCATCGCGCTTGGTCGAAATCGCCAAGGCGCTGAATGTCCCCGTTTTGGCACTCTTGCCCGAAACGGACACCCCGACGGAACAGGTCGAGACCATCGCGCCCGCCGAACTGCGCACCGCGCGCCAACTCGCCACCCTGCCCGCCAACATCCGCGCGACGGTCGTCAAGATGATTGGCGAACTCGCCAAACAGAACGAGGCCACCACATGAGCGAACCGCAATTGATTGCCGTAGACCGGAACGCCCTTGCCGCCGTGCATGCCGAACTTCGTGCACTGCGCCAAATGCTCACCAACGCCCAGATCACCCCCCGCGACGAATGGCTGACGGTGGCCGAGGCGGCAAAGGAAATTGGCGTCAGCACCGATACGATCAACCGCCGGATCAGGAACGGCGAGATGCGCGCGAACGGCCAAACCGGCAAAATGCGCCGCGTGAAACTGAACGATTAGGGCGCCCGGCATGGCACAGAAAAAGACGCTCGGGGCCTATCGCGCCGATACCGCAACCGGCTGGGCCGCATACGCCAACGACGGCACCACGTGGCCGATCAGCGCAGACGAGGCGGCGGAACTGCCCCACCTGAAACCCTATTCCGACTTGGCGGACCAGTACCGCTTGAACCCGTAGAAAGGCCCGATCATGAACGCCCACACGAAACCCGTGCCAGCCACCGCAACGCAACCAATCGCGACCGCCCGCTTGACCGTCGCAGACGCGAAACACGCCGCCGCAACCATGAAGCGTGTCGCATGGGTTGCGAGCTCGATCCCGATCCTACGCAACGCCCTTATTCACATCCAAGCGGACAAAATCACCTTTGAGGCAACGGACCTTGACCACACCGCCGTGATGGAATTTGAGGCTGAAACGACCGGACAGGCGGCATTCACGATCCCCGTCCGAACCCTGAACGCCGTCGCAAATGCCGCCATCGGCCAGGTTGAAATCAGCCTATCACCGGCAGCACCGGGCGCGCTAAACCCCGCCAATGTCGTGACACTAAAATCCGACGACCTAACCGTTCACAGCGCGGACCTATACCCCGTCGAGGACTTCCCGCGCTTCGAGGTGCCCGCGAAAGAGACCCCGCACACCCTATCCGCCAGCCATGACGACATTGCCCGCGCATTTTCTCTTGGGCGTCACTGTATCAGCACCCAAGAGACGCGCTACTACCTGAACGGCGCACACATCACGCAAAAACCCGACGGAGACACAATGCGCGTCGTGACGACCGACGGCCACCGCATGGCGATCATTGACACCGCGATCCCCATGGACGGCCCGTCAATCATCATACCCTCAAAGACCGTGGATATACTCACCCACCATCTACGCACGGGGGCAAACAGCACGGTAACCGTCCGCTATCATGAAACCAGAATTGTGATCGAACTGGAGGGCGTAACGCTGCTTTCCAAACTGATCGACGGCACCTATCCCGATTATCAGCGCGTGATCCCCAAGGGCGATGCAACGTCCACATTCGACCTGACCCAAACCACCATCAAACGGTTCGCAAGCATCGCCCGCGCGATCAGCGGTCACTATCATCGCGGCTGCACCCTTGACCCGATCAAGGGCGAAATCCGCACAAAGGGGGCAACCTTTGATGGGGCCTCTGCCCCGATCAGCGGGACAGGCGAAACAATCGTCACGGTTCATGGGCCCTACCTGAACGATCAGGCCAAGGCGACCCCCACGTTCAAGGTGCACGCCATGCACAAAATGGACCCGTTGCGGATCTACTGCGACGACCCCGACGCCCTGTTTATCCTCATGCCCATGCGGGAGTAAAGACCATGACCCTAGAGGAGTTCACGCGCCGTTTCACCGCCGAGGCCAAGCGCATCGCGGGCTTTGACACCTTCGATGACGGCACCACGGTCGATGACTACTGCAAAGAGGTCGCGCCCAGCTACTACGCCGAGCCACTTTACCGCGACGAAGGCCCCGAGGCATGCGCAGACGCCGACGTGTCCTATTGGGGGGAGGAATAGCGATGGCGGCAAAAGGGGACACGCTGAACATTGAATTGTTCCAGGAGGTCATCACAGAAAACGGCGGATGGTGGAGCCCTTGCAGCGGGTGCCACGAATCCAACGAAGGCGTGCCAACCGGAGAATACTCGGCGGCGATGCAGTGCCATCGTGGTTTCGGATGCAGGGAGTGCGGCGGACTAGGTGCGGTCTGGACCGAATGGACCGCCTTTGATGAGGCGTACCATAACGCACTCAAAGAAGGCCGCACAGAACAACAGGCGCTTGACGCCGGGTCTGCAACCCTAATCCACCAATACAAACCTCACCCCACCACCCACGACTAACGCACCGCCGGGGATGTCCCGCCGGGTAGAGAAACAGAGGAGACTGATGTGACCGACAAGCTTTTGGAACAGATCAAAGCGGATCGCGAGGCGGGAACGCGGGGGCCATGGGGCGCTCACAATATGGTGCACGCAGATCGCGGGAACCAAATGACGCCAGAGGAGATCGGGGAATACGTCGCAAACAGTGTAAGAATTGGAGACCCTAATCGTTTCCTGTTTGTCAGCGGAAAACACGAAGACGGTGGCGATTGTGATGTGTGCCATACCGGAAATGGCCCAAAAGGGCCCGCAAACACCAGACGCATAGCCCGCGTCCCTGACATGGAAACACGTATCATCTCAGACGCTGCCGAGATCGCCCGCCTGACCGCCGAACTTGACGCCACCCTTGAGAAGCTGAACAGCAGTGCGGTGCCGAATTATCAGCACAACGATGAAGTGATCGACGCCGCAAGATTACTGCGCGAAGCCCTCATGGACGACAGCCCATTCGGGAACTCCGAAATGGGCGAGGATTGGTTTCTACGAGAACATCCGAACATTGCGGCGCTATCTGAGCAACTCAAAGAGGATGAGGAAGAATGACCGACACTTTCGCCACCGTCGTACGCCTCATGTGGATTGATGACCTCATAGAGGAAGAAGGGCAGATTCAGCGCGGCGATATTGCGCGGGCGTTTCGCATGTCGCTTCCGCAGGCAAGCCACGACCTGCGCAGATACATGCAGCTGAACCCACGCCGGATCGCCTACGATCCATCGCCGCGCTGTTACATACAGGTAGAAGGGTCGAAACCCCTGTTCACACGCGGCCATCGCTGCGCAGCGGCTGACATCGTTTCAGCCGTGGCAGATCATTACCCCACCCAAGAACAGTCCAGCTAACCACCCGGCCTAGATCGCCCCGCACCCTCCCCAACATCACCCTAAGCGCGCGGCGATATCGGCCGCCGTTTCGCGATAGTATACATTCTGCAAAATGCGCAGATCGCGGTGCCCGGATATTTTCGCTAACGTCATCACATCGACCTTACGCGACAACATGGTCAGGGCCGCCGCGCGGCTATCGTGAAAGGTCAGACCATCGACCAGCGCCCGCGACTTGATCTTGCGAAACAGCACATCCAATTGACGGCTTGTCAGGCCAAACACCGGGTCCAGATCGGGCGGCAATTGCCCGATCAGATCGACCGCCGCCGATGACAACGGCACATCGCGCGCGTGCCCGTTTTTTGTCATAGGCAGGTGCGCAACTCTGTTGGACAAATCCAGATTATCACGGGTCAGACCGACGATTTCACCGGCACGCATGGCCGTTTCCGACGCAAAACGGAACGCATGAAACGCCCGCGCCGTGACCGTGGTCAGATCATCACCCGCCGCATGCGCCAACCGCTCTAACTCGTCAGGCTGGGGCAAACGATCACGCGGCGCGGGTTTTTTGGGTTTACGCACATCGGACATGGGATTTGCCGTGATCAACCCCCATTCACGCCGCGCTTGCGTCAGGACCGCCGATAGCAAGGATATTTCGCGCAGGACGGAATTGGCCCCAACCTCGGCAGACCGCCGATCACGCCACGACGCCAGATCACCCGCCGACAGTTCGCCAATAGGGATTAGGGCAATCGGATCGCGGCACAGCATTTCCAAACGGATCGTCTCCCAATGCCTGCCCCCCTTAGTCGGAGACACCTCGCGGGCGTAACGTGACATCACATCCCCGAAGGGCACGCGCACGGCCAACTTTTCGCGATTGTCGATTTCGTAAATGGTCCGATTTGCCCAATCCTCGCAGGCCCTCTTAGTCGGCAAAACCTTGCTACGCCGCACCCCGTTTCGATAGATTTGGACCCTATAACCGTTTTTGTGCTTTCGAATCGTCGCCATTCCCGCCCCGCCGTGCGTAGTGCCATGCGTAATTTGTGCGTAATACCGTGCGCGATTTTGCTGGGTTTACGCAAGCATTTTAGGGCAAGGCTGGCGCGATTGCGTCAATTTGCAGTTATTTTAGCGGGATTTGTTGCACTGCGCTGCAAATACTGGTGCGGGCGGTGGGACTCGAACCCACACGGCACAAAGGCCTTCGGATTTTAAGTCCGATATGTCTACCATTCCATCACGCCCGCAACCGACGCTTGGCCCCTGCGGGCCGGACATATGCCTAGCGCCGCACGCGGACAAAAACAATGCCTTGGCGCGATATAGATCGCGATTTTTATTCGGGTGACGACCTAGATCGGTTCGCCCTGAAGTTCCGGCAAGAAACCACGTTCAGGTAACCATGGGTTGAGCGTCAGCGCCTCGCGCAACACCACATGCGCCTCATCGAGACGCCCAAGCCCAAGGAGGCTAAGCGCCTTGCCCGACATGGCCGCGAAATGATCCGGCGACAGGTCCAGCGCACGGTCCAGATCCACAATCGCAAGGGCATAGTCCTGACGGATGAAATTCACAAAGGCACGCTGATTATAGCCCTCGGCATAGTTGGGACAGTAATCGACCAGCGCGTTCAGCGCCGCCAAGGCCCCCGCGAAATCAAAGGCCTCGCGCCGGTCGATCCCTTCGTTCAGCAATTCCTGCGCGGTGACATCAGGCGCGCGGGTCCATAGTTCCCACATCTCATTTGCCATTTCCCGCGCCCGCAATTCCGTCGGGGCGGTGCGCACGGCCTCTAGCACACGGGATTTATCCGGCTCCAGATCCGGCGCGGGCGGGCAGGTTTCGGCGTTGACCGCCGTGCCCAGACATATGGCCAACATAGCAAGTCGCATGACTTAAGGATGGCGCAGATTGGGGATGGGTCAACTCACTTTTCGGGGATGGCGCGGCGTTGGCCGCTTGACCACACGCGAAACGGCAATAGCCTGAGCGCATGTTTCCTATCCGCGATCACAACCCGTCCAACCGCACACCCTATGTCACCTACGGGCTGATTGCGGTGAATGTGTTGATCTATCTGGCGATGCTGCCCCTGTTCGGGGACCCGCGCGCCTTGCAGAGCTTTTACTATGACTGGGCGTTGATCCCTGCGGCGGTGTCGGAGGGGCAGTTGCTGCACGGGCTGTTTACGTCGATGTTCCTGCATGGCGGGTTCATGCATATCGCGGGCAATATGCTGTTTCTGTGGATTTTCGGCGACAACCTAGAGGACGCGTTTGGCCACCTGCCCTTTCTTGGGTTCTATCTGGCCAGTGGTCTGGCCGCCGCGTTGATCCAATATATCGCGGCACCGGGATCGATTGTGCCGGTGGTGGGCGCATCGGGGGCGATTGCAGGGGTGATGGGGGGATACCTGTTGCTGTTTCCCAAGGCGCGGGTCGATATCCTGTTCATCTTTATCATCTTTTTCAAAGTCTTCTCGGTGCCCGCATGGGTGATGCTGGGCATCTGGTTCGGCCTGCAACTGTTCAACGGATTGGGCAGCGCGGCGGATGTCGGCGGGGTCGCCTATTGGGCACATGCGGGCGGGTTTGTGGCCGGTCTGGCCCTTGCCTATCCGTGGTGGACACGGAGGGGCGGTACGGGGTTCTGGGCGCGCAATGACGGGCACCCGCCCCACCCCGAAATCATCTATTCCCGATCCAACATCCCGACCGTCAGGCGCAAACGTAAATGACCCATCACGCCTCCTGTCATTGCGGCGCAGTCGAATTCACGGTGGACCTGAGTGACGGGTTCAACACCGCGCGGCGGTGCGATTGTTCGTTCTGCCGCCGTCGCGGCGCGATTGCGGTCAGTGCCCCGTTAGACGGGATCAAGATCACCAAGGGCGTCGATAACCTGACGCTCTACACGTGGGGCACGGGCGCGGCGAAGCACTATTTCTGTAAGACCTGCGGGATTTACACGCACCATCAACGCCGCTCCAACCCGCATGAATACGGGGTGAACGTGGCCTGTCTCTACGGGGTGAACCCGCGCGATTTGGGGGATGTGCCGTGGGTCGACGGTGTGAACCACCCCAAGGACCGCTAGGGCGCGGGCGGCGGATTATCCGCCGCGCACGACCTTGGAGAAGCTGTCGAAAATCGGCTCGTTCGAGGCGATGATCGAGCCGTCCTGCAAAATATCGCCTTCGACATCGACCGGCGAAATCAGGCCACCAGCCTCACGCACCAGAATCATGCCCGCCGCGACGTCCCACGGTTTCAGGTGGCGCTGCCAGAAGCCGTCAAAGCGACCAGAGGCCACATAAGCAAGGTCCAGCGCCGATGCGCCGTGATGACGGACGCCCGCCGTTTGGGGCAGAATGCGCGCCAGATCCTGCAGGGTTTCGGGCAGGTAGGGACGGCCCGATGCGGGGATGCTGGTGCCAAACAGACCCTCAGCCAAACGGAACTTGGCCGAGACCCGAAGACGGGTTTCGTTCATCCATGCGCCCGCGCCTTTTTCAGCAAAGAACATCTCGTCCTTGGCGGCGTCGAAAATCACGCCCGCAACGATATCGCCCTTATATTCAAGGGCAATCGAGATCGCCCAATGCGGCAAACCGTTCAGAAAGTTGGTCGTCCCATCCAGCGGATCAACGATCCAGCGACGGGTCGGGTCCTTGCCCTCGACCGGCGCGCTTTCTTCGCCCAGCCAGCCGTAGTTCGGGCGCGCTTCCATCAGTTCATCACGGATGATCTTTTCCGCCGCGATATCCGCACGCGAGACAAAGTCACCCGCACCCTTGCGGCTGACCTGCAAGTTCTCGACTTCGCGAAAGTCTTTGACCAAGCTGCGCCCCGCTTTGCGGGCGGCCTTGATCATGATGTTCAGATTTGCGCTGCCTTGCATGGTGACCCTTTCCTATTGATCCCCCCTTTACGGGCAACAGGTGTGCATGCCAAGGGGCAAGGCGTGAAAAAACGACCCGCACAGGGCGGGCCGTTTCCAAGGATCAATAGGCGATTTTACCTTTGCCCTTACCCTTTTTCAAAAGGGTCTTGTCGGTGATGGTGATCCCGTCGGTATCCTCGACGGCAAAGAACACCGTCTGCCCGGTCGCGATACGCAACTCTTTGGGTTTCACCTTGTCGCCGACAATATGGACCAGCGCGCCCTCGCTCATGCGCTCGATGGCGCGCTCGGCCCCGCGTTTACCTTCGGCCGGATCATTCTCGACGATGATCACCCCCTCAACGCCGGACCCGTTCGCATCCGCCCATTCATACCGGCCCGGCAGGCCGAAGGCATGGGTGAACACGGCCTGATCGCGCAACTCGGCCGAGGAAAACACCTGTTTGCCCATGCGCCCCGACACGGCAAAGCCGCCGCCGTCGCGATTGGCATTGTGAAAGAGCAACGCATCGCCCAACTCGACCTCACCCGGGGTATCGCCGATCTGAACCGCGCCTTTCTGGCTGTGGACGGCGATGTGATGGGTGCCGCCACGGGCGCGCATCTTGGCCTTGCTCAGCTTGAGGTCCTTGACCTTGACGCGGTGGGCCATGTGCTCGGCCAGCGGCAGGAAGCCCGCCGCCGCCTTGCGGGTCTCGAACACCACCTCGCCCGGTTCGGTGATTTTCTGGATAAAGCAATTGGTCGGGCCCAAAATGCGGCTGTCCAATACGTTCATGTGTCTTACTCCCATAACTGGTTAAACAGGCGCGATATCTGCGGCCAACAACAACTCGTCCTCGTCGCTGCTGACGACCGAGGCCCCAAGGGACGTGATGCGGATCTGCACGGCGGGATCAAACGCCCCACCGGCGGGGATCACCGTTTGCACCTGTGGCGCGCGGTAGAGCTCAAACGTCAGCCCCGACAGGAACAGCGACAATATCGGCCCCAACCATCCGGTGATCGCCGAGACGGCAAAGATCGCCCCGATCGCCGCCGTGGCCAGAGCAAGGAACGGCCCGATGAACGGGATCGTCGACAGGGCAAGCGCCACCGCCCCCATGATCGCCGCCACAATCGCAGTCGAAATCGCGTCCAGTTGCAGGTTCGGGATATCCACGATTTCGATATCCGCGACCCAATCGGACCCGTCCGCCGTGGCGTTCAGGCGGAAATCGGACGTGAATGTCACCATCCCCGAATGATTGATCGTCGGCAGGGTGATCGTGGGCCAGTTGATACAGACCTCGGGCGTGCAGAGATCCGGCAGGAACGGGATCGGGATACAGACCTGCGGGATACAGAAATCCGGCAGGATGTCACTAAGGTCGAACGACAGCCCAAGGCCCAGCGAGAAGTTGAAGTTCACATTCGCCAGCCGGATGATATCGGGCGCACGCAGATCAACGCTGCCCCCCGTGATGCTGGCCGAGGCCGACCAATTCGCGTCAAATGGCCCAAGGCTACTGGTGCCCGAGCGCGATTGGGTGCCCAGCATGGTTTGCCCGCGCGCAACCAACAGGGCTGCTTGGGCTTCATCAACGGCAATTTCGAGTTCGCTCATGTCCTGTCCTCCTACACGATGGTCGCGAATGCTTTGGCACGGTCGTCTTCCATGACGATCCCGCCGTCGGGTACCAAGGTTCCGATCTGGATGAACACCGCCGTGTAGGGGATGCGTAGATCGTCCAATATGTGCTGTAGGATCATGCGCATCATGCATTCCAGAACATGGGCAAGGCTCTCGGGCTGAACATCTTTCAGCATCACTTGATCCAGTTGCAGCAACAGATCGTTGCCGTCGCGGATCACGCGGCCTTTGACGTAGACCTCCAGAAAGGTCGAGGTGCGCGACACGATGGGCGCGCCATCATCGGCGTCGCGCCCCCCTTTGCGGGCACAGCCCACGGTCAGGGTGACACCCACCTGCATGGTGAACGTGCCCGCCGTCGGGGATAGGGGAAACCCCCGCGTATCCGGCACGATGTCGATCACTGGGCGACGCAACTCGACCATGTAATCGATCCCAAAGACCGGAATAGCGGGGATTTGCGTGGCAGATGCAGATGTCGCCGAGACAAAGGCCGGAGAGCCCCATTTCAGATAGCGCGGTCTGGCTTGGAAAAACGCGGTGATGAAGTCGTTAACAGCGTCTTCATGCACGCCTGCATATGCCCCTGAGGACAGTGTGAAACTCATAACAAAATACCTCTTACTCAACACAGGTCGGTCAAACACAAGACCAACGGAGAACAGCCTAGGCGGCAAAGATTTTACCGCCTAGTCAGGATCACCCGCCTTGACTCGTGGGTTTTGGAGATTCGTTAACCGCGCTGCAATTTGACCGGTTCGGTGCGCGCAAGACGGATGAAATGCGCCATAAAGGGCTTGGTTGCGTCTTCTTCGCGCACGGCGGCGTACATGCGCCGTGTGACGCCCTCTTTCTTCAGGGGGCGGGTGATCAGGCCCTCGACCTCGCCCTCTTCGCGCACAACCCAATCAGGCAGCACTGCCACCCCGCGCCCCGATGCCGCCAGCATCAGGATCACCGCCGTCAGTTCCACCTGTCGAACCGAGCGTGGCTCGACCCGCGCGGGCGTCAGCAGTTCCTTGAACACATCCAGACGGCTGCGATCCATGGGATAGGTGAACAGGTTCTCGTCGCGCAGATCCTCGGCCTCGATATAGGCCTTGTCGGCCAAGCGGTGGGTCTCAGAGGCAATGAAAACAGGCGCATAGTCAAACAGCGGCAGAAAGGTGATGCCGTCGATGTCATCGGGATCGGACGAGATCACCAGATCGACCTCTTCGCGTTCCAGCGCGGGCAGCGCACCAAACGACAGACCGGCGCGGATGTCGACATCGACCTCGCCCCATGTCTTGCGGAAATCGCGCAGCACCGGCAACAGCCAGTCGAAACACGCATGGCATTCCATCGCGATATGCAGCCGTCCCGATTTTCCGGCCAGCATGGCGTGGAACTCATCCTCGGTCGCGGCAACCTCGGGCAGGACCTTTTCGGCAAGACGCAACAGTTTCAGCCCCGCCGCCGACAGTTTCAACGGTTTGGACCGGCGCGCGAACAACTCCATCCCCACCTGTTCCTCAAGGCCTTTGACCTGATGGGACAGTGCCGATTGGGTCATGTTCAGAACGTCCGCCGCACGGGCAAGCCCGCCTGCCTCATGAATGGCGCGGATGGTGCGCAGGTGCCGAAGCTCAAGATGCATTTGAATGGTTTTCATATAGATGATGAGAATTATGAATTTGTTTCACAAAAGGGGGCATGAGACAAGGGTTCACGAAATGATGACCAAAGGGAATCACACCATGTCCGCCGCACCGCGTATCTCGTTCGAATTCTTCCCGCCCCAGTCTCTGGAGGCCAGCTTCCGCCTGTGGGATACGGTTCAAACGCTTGCGCCGATGCAACCGGGCTTTGTGTCGGTGACCTACGGGGCCGGCGGGACCACCCGCAAACTGACCCATGATGCGGTGGCCACGATCCACAAAAACTATGGCCTGAACGTTGCCGCGCACCTGACCTGTGTGGACGCGACGCGCGAAGAGACCCTTGAGATCGTCAATTCCTATGCCGAGGCCGGTGTGACCGAAATCGTTGCCCTGCGTGGCGATCCGCCCAAGGGTCAGGGCCATTTCACACCCCACCCCGACGGGTTCGCGAACTCGATCGAACTGGTCGAGGCCCTTGCCGAAACGGGCAAGTTCAACATCCGCGTCGGCGCCTATCCCGATCCGCACCCTGAATCCAAGGGCACGGGGGATGACATCACGTGGCTGAAGCGCAAGATCGACGCGGGTGCAAGCTCGGCCATCACCCAGTTCTTCTTTGAAAAGGACACGTTCCTGCGGTTTCGCGACAAATGCGTGGCCGCCGGTATCGATGCGCCGATCATTCCGGGCATCCTGCCGATTGAAAACTGGACCGGCGTGCGCAAATTCGCCGCCCGCTGTGGCGCCTATATCCCTGCGTGGCTGGACGAGGCGTTCGAGGCCGCGATCCGCGACGACCGTCACGACCTGTTGGCGACCTCGCTGGCGACCGAGCTGTGCACCGATCTGTTGGACGAAGGCGTGGAGGACCTGCATTTCTACACGCTGAACAAACCGCATCTGACGCGCGATATTTGTCATGCGCTGGGCGTTCAACCCGACGTTAGTTTGGAAAAGGTCGCCTGATCTATTGTCCACGACGGGTTGGGCGGCTAGGCCTGTGGAAAACACAGGACACCGCCCATGCCGCCCAAATTCACCGCAGAAACACCGGATCAACTGATCTCGCCTGACGCGCTTTTGTCGATGTCGGGCTATGCGTTTTTGTGTGCCGTGCGCGACGGCACAATTTCGGGTCCCCCCATCGGCGCGGTCTGCGGGTTTCTGATTGATGAGGTCGAAGAGGGCCGCGTGTCGTTTCGTGGCGCACCGTCCTTTGAGCACACCAATATCGTCGGCGGCGTCCATGGCGGGTGGTATGCCACGATCCTTGACAGTTGTCTGGCCTGCGCGGTGACGTCTCTGACCCCGCAGGGCAGCTACATGACCACGCTCGAGTTGAAAATTAACATCACCCGCGCCGTGCCCATCGGGACCGAGGTCATTGCGACCGGCACCATCCAACACATGGGGCGCAGCACGGGCGTCGCATCGGCCGAGCTGCGTGACGCGAAAACCGGACGCCTTTATGCGACGGGATCAACGACCTGCATGATCCTGAACGGGACGTAACAGGCCCGTGCTCATATGCTGAATGTTCTGCAAGGGCGGCATCGGGATATCCGGCACCTCGATGCCCGCTGTAACACGGCGATGATAGACCGACGGGTGCAGTGTTTCCGACGGGTCCGCCCCGACCACCCGCGTATGGCGCAGTAAAAACAGCCGTCCCCAGCCACGATTTAACCCGACACTGGGCGCCATCGGATCACAAGGGAAATGCGCGCGCCACCCGTCGGGTAGTGGCACGCCGTTCTTTTCCACCCGCGCCAACATCCAGACCAAAGACAGGTTCGCCAATGGGCGCGCATCCTCGTCCCCGTCGATATGGCCACCGACGTCCCCGTGCGTGCCAGGAAACCAGACCTGCTCCAACCGACCATGCCAATCGGCGCGGCTTTGCCACAGGACTGGTTCAAAGGCCTCGCGCGTTTCGTCCAGCGCCAGAGCGTGATAGCCGTGGCGGACGTTGTCGCTGAGGCTGTGGTCGTGAAAGGCGTGTTGTTCCTCGGTGAGCTTCCACAGAACCGGCAGGCGCACGCCCAGCGCCTTGACTGTATCCCAGACGCCGACCATCTGAATGTCGACCGTCGGGTGGCAATAGGCATCGTTGAACACCGCCGCCGCACCGGTCCGCGCGCCCTTGCGGTACAGGCGATAGGCCTGTTCGACGTTACGCTCGGTCGCATAGCGCCCCTGCAACAGGCCCACGCGGTCAATCACTCCGGCCAGTGAACGCACGGCAAACGCACCGCGCGAATAGCCCAAGAATATGATCCGGTCACCGGGGTGATATCGCGATGCCAGATAGCCATAGGCGCGTTTGATCTGACTGTTGATCCCGCGCCCGAAGGCAACATGATGGGTATTGCGCCACGTGGTCCATTGCACCCCCGCCTCATAATAGAGGGACAGATGCGCCGAGGCAGGCAGACGCGACAGCATTTTATAGGTCAGGCCCGCGTGCGTTTCATGCCCCGCGTCCAGCGATGAATTGGTGCCGTCCAGAATGATCACATGGGTCAGAGGAACCCGGGCAAAGGACGGTTGGTGCGCCTCTGTCTGACGCAGCCCCCGCAGCCAATCCCACGTTCGTCTGGCGATCCCCATTTAGACCTCTTTCAGCATCTCCCACACGCGCAGCGGCGTGAATGGCATATCCACCTGCCGCACACCTTTGGCCCAAACCGCATCGGTGACGGCGTTTGCTACTGCCCCTAGTGCACCAACCGTGCCAGCCTCGCCGCATCCCTTCATCCCAAGGATATTCGCGGTCGAGGGCGTGCTTTCGGTGGTAAAGACGATATTGGGCATATTATCGGCGCGTGGCATCGCATAGTCCATGAAACTTGCCGTTAACAGTTGGCCAGTTTCGTCATAGACCGCGCGTTCCATCAATGCCTGACCCAGACCTTGGGCAATGCCGCCATGCACCTGCCCCTCGGCCAGCATGGGGTTCATCAGGTTCCCGAAATCATCGGTCACGCTGTATTTCACCACCTCGGTCACGCCGGTTTCAGGGTCGATTTCGACCTCGGCCACATGGGCGCCGTTGGGATAGGACCGCCCGTCCAGCTCATATTCCGCCTGATGGCGCAAAAGGTCCGTGCGACCGGCGGCGCGCGCCATTTGGGCCACATCCATCACGCCGGGGCGGTGGTTTGATCCGGGGATGATGAATTGACGCTCTTCCTCGTCGAACTCGACCGCATCCGCGTCAAACTGTTCGGCCACGAACGGGGCCATGGCCGCAACGGCGGCGCGCAGCGTCACCAAGGTCGCGCCGGATTGAATGGTAACCGAGCGCGATCCGCCCGTGCCACCGCCCGTCGCAATCCGGTCGCTGTCGCCTTGGACCACGCGGATTTTGTCGACGGGAATGCCACTGCGATCCGCAAGGAACTGGGCATAGACGGTTTCATGCCCCTGCCCGCCCGATTGCGTGCCGACATAGAGATAGACCAGACCATCATCGCCGAATTCGATCGTCGCACCCTCGGTCGGGTCGCCCAGAATGGATTCGATGTAATAGGCCAGACCAAGCCCCCGCAGACGCCCGCGCGCCGCGCTCTCGGCCTTGCGCGCGGCAAACCCGGCGACATCGGCGACCTCGGCCACGCGGCTGAGGACGCGGTCGAAATCCCCCACGTCATAGAGTTGATCCGACACGGTGCGATAGGGAAAGGCGTCCTTGGCGATAAAGTTACGGCGGCGCAGGTCCCACGGATCGACACCCAATTGCCGCGCGGCATAATCCATCACGCGTTCAAGGACATAAATCGCCTCGGGCCGACCGGCCCCGCGATAGGCATCCACAGGCGCGGTGTTGGTGAACAGACCCTGCACCCCCAGATAGGCCACCGGAATGTCATAGGCCCCCGTCAGAACCTTGGCGAACAGGGCCGATTGGATGTTCTGTGCAAATTCGGAGTTATACGCCCCGAGGTTCGACAGGTTGTGCACGCGGTAGGCAAGGATCTTGTGGTTCTCGTCAAACGCCAGTTCCGCGTGCGAGGTCAAATCGCGCCCGCCATTGTCGGTCAGCATCGCCTCGGTCCGCTCCGACATCCAGCGCACAGGCCGCCCCAGCATCCGCGCCGCGTGCGCCACTAGGAAATATTCGGGATAGACAAAGCCCTTCATCCCGAACCCGCCGCCCACCTCGGGCGTGGTGACGCGCACCTGTTCGGGGGCGAGGTTCAGGATTTTGCTCAGCGAGCCCTTGAGCCCCCAAACCCCCTGCCCCGTAAACCCGACATGCAGACGTTCGCCATTCCATTCGGCATAGGCGCCGCGCGGCTCCATCGAGTTCACAATGATCCGGTGATCGGCAACGTCCAGAGACACCACATGCGTGGCACGGGCAAAGGCGGCCTCGGTCGCCTCGGCATCGCCCAGCGCCCAGTCATAGGCGACGTTGCCAGGGGCCTCGGGGTGGATATCGGGATCGGCAGATGGGGTCAGGGACATCGCGACGGGCAGATCGTCGATGTCCAGCGTGATCAGTTCCGCCGCATCGCGCGCTTGGTCCAGCGTTTCGGCAATGATGAACGCCACCGCATCGCCCACGAACCGCACACGGCTGTCGGCAAGGATCGGGCGCACGGGCCGTGCGCCACGGCTGCCATCGCGGTTGGTGACGACGGATGCACCGATGGAATTCTTGACGCCTGCCGCAACCAAATCGGCGGCGGTGATGACGGCGTGCACACCGGGCGCATTGCGCGCGTCCGACACATCCAGTTCGGTGATCGTGCCATGGGCGACGGAGGACCGCACCACATAGCCAAACAACGCCCCCTCAGGCGCGATATCGTCAATATACTGCCCGTTTCCGGTCAACAGGCGCAGGTCTTCGCTGCGCTTGGCGGTCTGGCTTGCGCCGAATTTTTCGATGGTGCCCATGGTCCTCTCCTGTCCGAGGTTATGGGCCAAACCTAGAGGGTTGCGACATACTGTCCAGCCCCTTCGTGGGGCCCCTCAGAGGTTCTGCACCAAAACCGCGTCCGACGCCCCATAGCCGTTGAACCGCGTGGCGGTCACAACGGAATAGGCGCCAAATCCGTCAAAGATCAGATAATCCTCTTCGGCGGTGCTACAAGGCAGGGTCAGGCGATCCGACAGGCGATCCAGACTGTCACAGGTCGGGCCAAAGGCGGCGAATGTCGTGGTCGGGCCGGTCTTGGGTGTGCCATCGGGCGCAACCACATGAACGCGATCAAACCCGCGCACCACCGGCAGTTCGGCCAGCGCGCCATAGGTCCCGTCGTTCAGGTAAAGCGCCCCCGCGCGGCGGGATTTCACCTGCACGGCAAGCGAAAACGCCTCGGCCACCATGGCGCGGCCCGGCTCGCAAACCAGATCGACGCGATAGGGGAACGCGGCCTTGGCCGTGGATTTGATCGCCTCGAATATCGCGCCCAATGCGGGGCGTTGCCCGTTGCGCCACGCCGGAAACCCGCCCCCGACGTTCAGACGCTGGATATGGACGCCCGCGCGCTGGGCGATATCGGCGGCCCCAAGGATATAGCTGACCCAAGCCACGGGATCGGCGCATTGCGTGCCCGGATGAAAAGTCATGGACGCGCGATGCCCCGCCGCGGCCACACGGCGCAGAAGGTGAACCGCCATATCGGCGGGGGCGCCGAATTTCTCGCCAAAATCATAGGCCGCGCCGGACACGGACATTTTGAAGCGCACCGCGATTTCGCTGTGAGGGGGCAGGATGTCCAACAGTTTCGACAATTCAACATCGCAATCGACCGACCACGACGCGACACCAGCGGCCACGCCTGCGGCGATCTCGGACCGGCTGCGGACGGGGTTGTGATAGTGCAGTGCCGCATGCGGACAATTCGCCCGCACAAGGTCGATTTCATAGGGCGAGGCCACGTCAAACGCCGTCACCCCCGCCGCACTGAGGTTCGCCAGAACCAATGGATCGGCATTCGCCTTGACCGCGTAGGTCACCAACCCATCAAACCCGTCGATGAATTCACGCGCGACGGACTGCAGGACGGCAGGACAGGCGTAAAACGTGGGAACATCGGGGCGGACCTTGGCCAAATGGTCAACGGGGCTGGCCCAGAAGGGATCGGACTGCTGCATGGCGTTTCCTTTCTTTGACTGCTCGCCTTCAAATTCTTGACCAAGAAAGGTGTGATTTCACCGGACAGAACTGTTAAATTAGAGTCATAATCGGGCAGATCGCCAAAAACGGGGGCAAATTGCATGGACGCGTTAGACAAAGACATCATCGCCTGCCTGACCAGCGACGCGCGCATGTCGGTTGCGGTGATGGCGCGGCGGTTGAATGTGGCGCGCTCCACGGTGCAGGCGCGGCTAGAGCGGCTGGAGACCAATGGCACGATTGCGGGCTATACCCTGCGCCTGAACACGGCGATGGAGGAAACCCGCATCCGCGCGACAATCCTGTTGTCGGTTGAACCGCGCGCGCAGGCGGCGGTCCTGACCCGTTTGCGGGCCATTCCCCAAATCCGCGCAGCGCATACGACATCGGGGCGATTTGACATGCTCTTACGGGTCAGCGCGGACACCACCGCCGCGCTGGACGGGGTGCTGGATCAGATCGGCGACATGCCCGGCGTCAAATCATCCGAAAGCCTGATCCACCTCAGCACGAAAATCGCGCGGCAATAAATCACGCGCATGCGGTGATTTTTCACACTTCTGCCTTATTCGTGATATAGTCGTGATCATAGTTAACGCCACGTTAAGTAAATCGTCGCAAGGTTCGCTCATGTTTTCTCGGCTTCGTCCCCAATCCGCCTCGCACACCCTGCCGCATATGGACCCCGTCCGTGCGCAGCAAATCCGCACCTTGCCCCCGTCCAAGGTCGCCCATGATCGGCGCGTGCGATACCAGACGGTGATCTACCTGACGCTGCTGATTGCGGTGATCACCCTGCCCCTGATGCTGTGATCGCTCTGGGCACCCCCTAAAAACATCGACCAAGGCTTTTCCTTGGCATAGTCGCGCGTTAAACAGCCCCAAACCACATGTGGGACGGATGACTATGTCGATGGAAAAAACCTTTAACGCCGCCGAGGCCGAAGCACGCCTGTACGCGGCATGGGAAGAGGCCGGTGCATTCAAGGCCGGCGCGAACGCGTCGCGCGATGAGACGTTTACGATCATGCTGCCCCCGCCGAACGTCACCGGCGCGCTGCATGTGGGTCACGCCTTCAACCACACGATCATGGACATCCTGATGCGCTGGCACCGGATGCGCGGGTTCGACACCCTGTGGCAGCCCGGTCAGGACCACGCCGGTATCGCGACCCAGCTGCAGGTCGAGAAAAAGCTGATGGCCGAAGAGGGCCGCAAACGCCGCGACATGCCGCGCGATGAATTCCTGTCCAAGGTCTGGGAATGGAAGACCGAAAAAGGCAGCACCATCATCGACCAGATGAAACGCCTTGGCGACACCTGTGACTGGTCGCGCAACGCCTTTACCATGTCCGGTGCGCCCGGCGCGCCCGCCTCGGATCAGGACGGCAATTTCCACGACGCCGTGATCAAGGTCTTTGTGGATATGTACAACAAGGGCCTGATCTATCGCGGCAAACGCCTGACCAACTGGGACCCGCATTTTGAGACCGCGATCTCGGATCTTGAGGTCGAGAACATCGAAACGCCCGGCCATATGTGGCATTTCAAATACCCGCTGGCCGGTGGGCAGACCTATACCTACATCGAAAAGGATGAGGACGGGAACGTCACCCTCAGCGAAGAGCGCGATTATATCTCGATCGCCACGACCCGCCCCGAAACCATGCTGGGCGATGGCGCGGTTGCGGTGCACCCGTCGGACGAACGCTATGCCCCGATCGTGGGCAAGATGGTCGAAATTCCGGTCGGCCCCAAGGAACATCGCCGCCTGATCCCGATCATCACCGATGAATACCCCGATCCGACCTTTGGTTCGGGTGCGGTGAAAATCACCGGCGCGCATGATTTCAACGACTATGAGGTCGCCAAGCGCGGCAACATCCCGATGTACCGCCTGATGGATCAGCGCGCGGCGATGCGTGCCGATGGCCTGCCCTATGCCGAAGCGTCCGCGATTGCACAGGCCGTGTCGAACGGCGACAAAACGCTCAGCGAGGCCGAGATCGACGCGCTGAACCTTGTGCCGGATGCCCTGCGCGGTTTGGACCGGTATGAGGCACGTGAGGCCGTGGTCAAACAGATCACCGACGAAGGTCTGGCCGTAATGACCACCGCGGTCGAAAAAGACGACGAGGGCAATGAGGTCGAGGTGACCGTGCCCTATGTCGAGAACAAACCGATCATGCAGCCGTTCGGCGACCGGTCCAAGGTCGTGATCGAACCGATGCTGACGGACCAGTGGTTCGTGGACGCGGCCAAGGTGGTTGAACCCGCGCTGGAGGCCGTGCGCACCGGCCGCACCAAGATCATCCCCGAAAGCGGTGAAAAGACCTATTACCACTGGCTGGAAAACATCGAACCCTGGTGCATCTCGCGTCAGCTGTGGTGGGGTCACCAGATCCCCGTGTGGTACGACGCCGAAGGCAACCATTACTGCGCCGCGACCGAGGCCGAGGCGATTGCAATGGCTGGCACCTCGGACCTGACCCGCGATCCCGACGTCCTCGACACGTGGTTCTCGTCCGGCCTGTGGCCGATCGGCACGCTGGGCTGGCCCGAGCAGACGGCGGAGATGGAAAAATACTTCCCCACCGATGTTCTGGTCACCGGTTTTGACATCCTGTTCTTCTGGGTGGCGCGGATGATGATGATGCAATTGGCCGTGGTGGACGACATTCCGTTCCACACCGTGTACCTGCATCAGCTTGTCCGCGACGAGAAGGGCAAGAAGATGTCGAAGACCACCGGCAACGTCATCGACCCGCTGGAAATCATCGACGAATACGGCGCGGATGCGTTGCGGTTCACCAACACGGCGATGGCGTCGATTGGTGGCGTGCTGAAACTGTCGGTGGACCGCATCAAAGGCTATCGCAACTTTACCACCAAACTGTGGAACGCCGCGCGTTTTGCAGAAATGAACGGTGTGTTTGAGGGCTATGCCCCCGATGGCACGATCCCGACCGCGAACGAGACGGTGAACAAATGGATCATCGGCGAAACCGCCAAGGTCCGCGAACTGGTCGACAGCGCCTTTACCGACTACCGGTTCAACGACGCGGCGAACGGCCTTTATGCGTTCGTCTGGGGCAAGGTCTGTGACTGGTACGTGGAATTCGCGAAACCGCTGTTGAACTCGGACGATGCCGCCGTGGTGGCCGAAACCCGCACGACGATGGCGTGGGTGATTGACCAGTGTCTGGTCCTGCTGCACCCGATCATGCCGTTCATCACCGAGGAACTGTGGGGCATTCTGGGCGAGCGGTCCAAGATGCTGATCCACGCCGATTGGCCGACCTACACCGCCGCCGATCTGGTGGATGCCGACGCCGACCGCGAGATGAACTGGGTTCTGACACTGATCGAAGAAATCCGCAGCTCGCGCGCGCAGATGCACGTGCCGGCCGGTCTGAAACTGGCCATGCTGCAACTGGATCTGGACGACGCCGGTCAAGGCGCGTGGGACCGCAACGAGACGCTGATCAAACGTCTGGCGCGCATCGACAGCCTGACCGCCGTGGACGCCGCGCCCAAGGGCTGCATCACCATCGCGGTTGAGGGCGGCACCTTCGCCCTGCCCCTTGCCGATGTGATTGATGTTGCAGAGGAAAAGGCACGTCTTGAGAAGTCCCTGCAAAAGCTGGCCAAGGAATTGGGCGGTCTGCAAGGGCGTCTGAAGAACCCGAAATTCGTGGCCAGCGCCCCCGATGAGGTGGTCGAAGAGACCCGCGAACTGGCCGCGCAGAAAGAGGACGAAAAGGCCAAGCTGGAGGCCGCTTTGGTCCGTCTGGCCGAACTGGGCTAATCAGACCTCTTTCAACGTGAACCCGATTGCGGCCCCGGCGATGCTGAGGGCCGCAAACACCCCCAAGATGCCCGTGACGCCGATCAGACCGGACAGGGCGCCGATCCCCCCCATCGCAATCAAAACCGCCCCGACCACCGTGTTGGCAACCGCGGTATAGCTGGCGCGCCGATCCTCTGGCGCGAGGTTGACGAGATAGGTTGAGCGGCTGTTGCGTACGCCCTGATAGGCGATCATCACCCCGAACAGGCACAGCGGGATCGCCCATTGCGTCGCGCTTTGCCCCGCCAGATCAAGGGCGATGGCGAGGATCAAAAACACCGCCGCCGCCCCACCAGCCAGCGCCAGAACCAAGCGCGACGAGTGATCCGACAGACGGCCCCAGATGTAGGCGCTGCTGACGCCTGCCAATGCGGTGGCCAGCATCATGACGCCAAGGCCCTGAAACACGTCCTCGCCCGCGCGGGCGGACAACACCACCAGATAGGGCGGCGCCAGCGCGGTTGGTAGAAGCAAACACCGCACAATCACGAAACGGCGCAAATCGTCATCCGTCCCCAGCAGCGACAGTTGCGACAGGCCCACATGATCGCCCTCGGCCGGTTGGGCGGGTTCGCGCAGACCGGCGAAGATCACAGCAGCCAGCGCGAAGCATGACGCCGCCGCCGCGACGGCCCCGATCACAAGGTCCTGACGCGGGATGAGGTTGGCGATCAACAGGACCGCGAACAGCGCGACGATGACCGACGCGATACTGCCCGCACTACCCGTGACGGTGCCGCGCCGCGGCTTGCCCACGGTCTTGCCCAACACGTCCTTGTAGGCCACCGAACAGACCGATCGCGACACCGCGACAAGGCCAAGGGCCGCGACAATCGCCACACCGGCGGCCAACCCTGAAAGGGTCAGCGCGGCGAACACGATGACGCCCGCGCCCACGGCCTGTCCCGCCGCGCCAAGGGTCCACGCCCATTTGCGCCGCGCCATTGCGCGGATGCGGGACGCGGTGAACAGTTGCGGCAAGAGCGCCCCCGCCTCACGCACCGGCACCAGCATCCCGATCAACGCCGCAGGCGCCCCAAGCGCGCTGAGCAAAAAGCTGAGCACCAGTTTCGGATCAAGCAACCCATCGGCAATCTTGGACAGGGTCAGCGCGCCCATATGGCGCAGGAAATTTCCATGTTCCGCCTCTTGGGCACAGTCGGGCAAGTCGTCGTCGCGCCCGTCGTCCCCCGTCAGCAGCTCAAATGCAGTGTCGGCAATATCGTGACTTTTCATACCCAATGACCTAGCCCACCCGCGCAATTGACAAGGGCAACTTGACAGGCCCAGTCCCGCCCGTCAAAACGCGCATCAAACCTTTACCCGCAACCGGGCGTTCCGTGGGCGCCAAACCGACGAGGAGACCGGCCAATGGCCCAGATTTCCCTGACTTTTCCCGATGGCAATGCACGTGAGTACGAGGCCGGCATCACCGCCGCCGCCGTGGCCGAAAGCATTTCCAAATCCCTGTCCAAAAAAGCCATCAGCGCGACCGTAAACGGCGAACATTGGGACCTGCAATGGCCGATCAACGCGGACGCCAGCATCGCCATCCACACGATGCAGGACGATGATCAGGCGCTGGAACTGATCCGTCACGATCTGGCGCATGTCATGGCGCGCGCGGTTCAGGACATCTGGCCCGACGTCAAGGTCACCATCGGCCCCGTGCGCGACAACGGCTGGTTCTACGACTTCGACCGCGCCGAGCCCTTCACCCCCGAAGACCTTGGCCAGATCGAGGCCAAGATGAAGGACATCATCAACGCCCGCGACGCGGTCAAGACCGAGGTCTGGTCGCGCGAGGATGCGATCAAGTTCTATCAGGACAACAACGAGCCCTATAAGGTCGAACTGGTCGAGCGCATCCCCGCAGGCGAGGATATCCGCATGTACTGGCACGGCGATTGGCAGGATCTGTGCCGTGGTCCGCACCTGCAACACACCGGCCAACTGCCCGCCGATGCGTTCAAACTGACCCATGTGGCAGGCGCCTATTTCCTTGGCGACAGCGACCGTCCGATGCTGCAACGTATCTACGGCGTGGCCTTCAAGAACCGTAAGGATCTGAAGGCATGGGAAGTGATGATGGAAGAGGCCGCCAAGCGCGATCACCGCAAGCTGGGCCGCGAAATGAACCTGTTCCACATGCAGGAAGAAGCGCCTGGTCAGGTGTTCTGGCATCCCAACGGCTGGCGCATTTACACGACGCTACAGGACTATATGCGCCGCCAGCAGACCCGCGATGGCTATGTCGAGGTGAACACGCCGCAGGTGGTGAACCGCAAGCTGTGGGAAGATTCCGGTCACTGGGAAAACTATCAGGAAAACATGTTCATCGTCGAAGTCGACGAGGATCATGCCCGCGAAAAAACCGTCAACGCGCTAAAGCCGATGAACTGTCCCTGCCACGTGCAGGTGTTCAATCAGGGCCTGAAATCCTACCGCGACCTGCCCCTGCGCATGGCCGAGTTCGGCTCTTGCAACCGTTATGAACCCTCGGGCGCGCTGCACGGGATCATGCGTGTGCGCGGGTTCACGCAGGATGACGCGCATATCTTCTGCACCGACGACCAGATCGAATTCGAAACCAAAAAGTTCATCGAATTCCTCTCGGGCATCTATGCCGATCTGGGCTTTCACAACTGGACCATCAAACTGTCGACCCGCCCTGAAAAGCGCATCGGCAGCGAAGAGAGCTGGGACCGTGTCGAGGCCGCCCTTGGCAACGCCTGTCGCGCCGCCGGTCATGACTTTGAGATCCAAGAGGGCGAAGGTGCCTTCTATGGTCCGAAACTGGAATTCACCCTGACCGACGCGATTGGCCGCGACTGGCAGTGCGGCACGCTGCAGGTGGACCCGAACCTGCCCGAACGTCTAGACGCGACCTATATCGGCGCGGACGGGGACAAGCACCGTCCCGTCATGCTGCACCGTGCGGTTCTGGGCAGCTTTGAGCGGTTCATCGGCATCCTGATTGAGGAACACGCCGGTAAACTGCCCTTCTGGCTGGCCCCGCGTCAGGTGGTTGTGGCCTCGATCATTTCGGACGCTGATCCCTATGTGCATGAGGTCGTCGCAGCCCTGAACGCCGCCGGTGTCCGCGCCGAGGCCGACATCCGCAACGAGAAGATCAACTATAAGGTCCGCGAGCATTCGGTCGCCAAGGTTCCGGTCATTCTGGCCATCGGTCAGAAAGAGGTCGATGAGCGCACGGTGACCCTACGCCGCCTTGGGGAAAAGCAGACCCGCGTGGTCGAACTGGACCAAGTTGTTACAGATTTGGCCGCCGAGGCCACCGCGCCGGATTTGCGGTAAAATCCGCGCCGCACCGCAGAGACCTGGACAAGCCCCTGATTTTCAGGGGCTTTTTCTTTGCCTGCGCCCAATATCCGTTTTCCGGAATGTTTCAAGCAATAACGGGGGTGTCAGACACTTTCTTGTGAGTAGAAAGCGAGCATTTAGGTCTCTTAAATTGTTCCCATACCACGATGTGGTGCCGAAACCTGACGAAACAAAGGGAACACTTATGTCCAAACACGCTAAAATGCTGACCGTTGCCGGTGCTGTTGCTGCTGCTGTCACCGCTTATGCTCACAACCCCGCTCCGGCCCAAGCCCAAGCCATGGAGAAATGCTTTGGCGTTTCGCTGGCTGGTGCAAACGATTGCGCCGCTGGCCCTGGCACCACCTGCGCTGGCACCTCGACCGTTGACTACCAAGGCAACGCTTGGACGCTGGTTCCCGCTGGCACCTGCGAAAGCATGGAACTCGAGGGCGGCCGCCACGGTTCGCTGACCGCACTGGACCGCGACCTGCCGGCATAAGCCGATTTCGCCCGGCCCCCCGTGGCCGGGCCTTTTGCTTGGGGATGAGCATGCTAGACCACCGTATTTCCACCCTGCCCGCAGATGTCGGCGTCGGCTACAAGCCACAGCATTTTCCCGACATCATGCGCGATGCCGCGCCGGTCAAATGGCTAGAGGTGCACGCCGAGAACTATGTCGGTGACGGTGGTCGTCCCTTGGCGCAACTGCGCCATCTCGCCGAACGCTTTCCGATTTCCGTGCATGGGGTGGGCCTGTCGATTGGCGGCGAGGGACCTCTGGACGACGAACACCTTGGCCGTCTGCGCCATCTGGTGGATTGGCTGAAACCCGCGAGTTTTAGCGAACATCTGGCGTGGTCGACCCATGACACGCATTTCCTGAACGACCTCTTGCCCCTGCCCTATGACCAGCCCACGCTGGACCGCGTCTGTGCGCATATCGATCAGGTGCAGACCGCATTGGGCCGTCGGATGCTGCTGGAAAACCCGTCGACCTATCTGGCGTTTGCGGACAGCACCATGTCCGAGACCGATTTCCTGCGCGAGATCGTGGCGCGTACTGATTGCGGGCTGCTGCTGGACGTGAACAACGTCTATGTCTCCTGCACGAACCAACAAACCGATCCCGTGGCCTATCTGGCCGACTTTCCGCTGCAGGCCGTTGGGGAAATCCACCTTGGCGGTCATGACACGGATCACGACGAATACGGCGCGCCCCTGTTGATTGACAGCCATGCCGCCGAGGTCGTGGATCCCGTCTGGCGTCTGTATGAGCACGTTCTTGAACTGGCCGGCCCCAAGCCGACCCTGATCGAATGGGACACAGATGTGCCCGCGTGGAATGTACTGGCATCCGAGGCGCGGCGCGCGACCTATATCATGAACGGGGTGCGCGCGGCATGAGCGGCCAGAGCGCCTTTACCACCGCGGTTCTGCACGCGGATCGCCCTGTGCCCGTTGGCCTGATCGACCCCAAGGGGCGTCCGGCGGGCAAGCGGTTCGATGTCTACCGCAACAACGTGGTGATCAGCCTACGTAAGGCGCTGGAGACCGGATTTCCCGTGCTGCGCAAACTGGTGGGCGATGATTTCTTTGCCGCCATGGCAGAGCTGTACGTGCGCAACCCCCCGCCGACCTCGCCCCTATTGATGCATTACGGGCGCGATATTCCGGCGTTTCTGGAGCATTTCCCCTATGCCGCGCACCTGCCCTATCTGCCGGATGTGGCGCGGTTGGAACTGGCCCTGCGCCACAGCTATCACGCCGCCGACATCGCGCCGATTGCGCCCGAAAACCTTGCGTTGGATGAGGCAACGCTCGCGCGTGCGACCCTGACCTTGGCGCCTGCGATGGCGCTGTTGCGGTCGCGCTATCCGGTGGCAAGCCTGTGGCACGCCAACACCGACCAACCGAACCTCAAGGTGCCTGATCGCGGCGAAAACGTCCTGATCACGCGCCCCGAATACGACCCCGTGGTGCAGATCCTGCCCGCAGGGGGCGGCGTTTTTGTCGAGGCCTTGCAACAGGGTCACAGCATTCAGCACGCCGCCGAGCGCGCAAGCGCCGCAATCGCGAATTTTGACCTAGCCGGAGTCTTGGGGATGCTGATCGCGGGCCACGCGATCACCGGCGTAACGATAGGATAAGACATGAACGCTTTGATTTCCGCCCACGACCGCCTGTTTGGCGCGATTGAGAACCTGACCGCATCGTGGCTGATGCCGACGCTGGCGCGGTTCGCCTTTGCGGCAACCCTGATCACGTTCTTCTGGAACTCGGCCAAAACCAAGCTGGGCGAAGGGATCGGCGGGCTGTTCAGCCCCTCGTTCGGGGCCTATGCGCAGGTGTTCCCGAAACAGATGGAGGCCGCGGGCTATGACATCTCGAACTTTGGCGCCTTCCACACGCTGGTCGTCGTCGCGGGCATGTGGGCCGAGTTCATTCTGCCGCTGTTGGTCGTGATCGGTTTGGCGACGCGCCTGTCGTCACTGGCGATGATCGGCTTCATCGTCGTTTTGACCCTGACCGACCTGTATGGTCACGGCGCGATTGGCGTGCCCGAAACCCTTGGCGCGTGGTTTGATGGCAAACCCGACAGCGTGATCATGGACCAGCGCCTGTTGTGGTTGGTGCCGCTGGTCCTGTTGGTGGTGCGCGGCGCAGGCCCGATTTCCATCGACGGCCTGCTGCGCCGCTCTCAGGCCGTGTCGGGCTGAGACGCCAGTAGGGCAAACAAACCGCCCAAACCGGCCATGGCGATGGGGAACATGGTGAACACCCCGAACCCGAACGCCCAATACATTCCGGCCGCAGAGATCAGCATCAGCCCCCCGCCGATGCGGTTTTGCGACCGGGCCATGCCCCCACCGGCAATCGCCAAAATCGGTGCGATCAAGGCCGCACCACGGATCAGGGCGACGTTATCCACCTGCGTCAGCAGATCGCCCCGCTCCCCGAAATGGTCGATAAAGACCGTATAGCCATAGCTGAAAAAGCCGACCAGCAGGCCAATCAGACCCGCAATAATCCCCAGCATCAACGCCGCGTTGCGCATGTTCCCGCCTCGTTTTTATTCGATAACAAGGGCGGATTGCACGTCCTTGCCCCAACCCAGATACATCTGATCGCCGTCCACAATCACCGGACGTTTCATCAATGTCGGATGTTCGGTCAGCAATTCAACCGGATCTTTGGCGCGCGTCGCCTCATCCAGACCGCGCCACGTGGTCGAGCGCCGGTTGATCAGATCCGCGCCAAAGCGGTCATAGAACGCCGCCAGTTGCGACCTTTCAACACCGTCCGTGCGCACATCTACGACCTTGAAGTCCGGAAAATGCGGCGCTAGGCTTTTTTGTGCCTTACGACAGGTGTCACAGGTTTTCAGTCCATAGAAAATCATTTCGCCCCCTTTTTACGCAAGATAAGGCACCTTTACGCAGGATACGAGACTTCGCCCTTGCCTTTTTTGCGATTCGGGGGCCTTGATCATATGCGTGACAACAGACTTTCTTTGACGACCTATCCTCGTGCGGGGACAGCAGGAAGAATTGGAAGACCCTGGCTGTGACCGACCTGACGCACAATGCAGAGGGCAAATTAACACGATGGAGAAACGGAATGGCCACTGGCACCGTTAAATGGTTCAACGCAACGAAGGGCTATGGGTTCATTGCCCCCGATGATGGCGGCAAAGACATCTTTGTGCACATCTCGGCAGTTGAACGCGCAGGCATGCAAGGCCTGAAGGACAACCAAAAGATCGAATTCGAAATGATCGAAGGCCGTGACGGCCGTCAGTCCGCAGGCGATCTGAAACTGCTCTGATAGCAGGCATTCGACCGTAAGATGACGAATGCCGCGCGATGTTCATCCGCGCGGCATTTTTATACGTACCGTTGACCGGCCGTGCCCCGCATTATTGCAGGGTCTGGTAGCCGGATTTGTACGGGTTGATCACGAACACCCGACCGGTATAGCCCGCAGGCACCTGATCCGCCGTGACAAAGCGGTTGATCGGTTGACCGTTGCAGAAAACCGTCCCATCGCGCGTCATCGGCACCGTCCCTGCGGGGCAGGTGCTGTTGCTGGCATCAACCGAGCGCAGCGGAATCGCATTCGGGTCGTTGGGCGCGACATAGTTCCATTCGCGCGTGAGAGCGTCCGTCGTCGGATTCGCCATGGCCGTTCCCGCGGTGGCCAGCATCAGAGCAGCCGTCGCGACGGCGTATTTAGTAAGTACCATAATACCCCCATCAAGATGTAGACTGCTCGGAAAGTTTTTTAATTAACAACACCTTAACACCGTCCGCGAATGTGTCAATTTCAAGGCGCGGGCGAAACGGGCTGTTTCCAATCCCACAACAAAACCGACCTGAAATCAGGCCGGTTTTGCCGATTGTTTCGATGTCAGACGCCAAATGTGGCGCGGATCAGCCGTTCAGCAAGCCCTGAAACTCGCGCCACTCGCCCTTGCTCATGCCCGAGCTTTCCTGCGTGACCTCGTTTCCGGCCAGCATCTGACGCACGCATTCCAGCGCCCGCCCCGACAGGGTCGCGCCGCCCATGCGGTAATCCTCAAACGCACCAAAGGCCGCCGGCACCCAATCCGCCACGACCTTGCAGATCGCATCGGCATAGACGCGGATTTCGTATTGGGCGTGACTATCGGCGCGCAGACGCAAGAAGTGGAACAGGTTGTGCAGATCCACCTTCCAATACCATTGCGTGTAGATGTTCGCAGGCAGGTTCATCCGCGCCAGTTCCCGCGCCAGACCTTGCTGGCCCTCGTCGCTGATCATGGATTCGTAGTTGTCATAGCACCGCGCCGCATCCGATTTCAGGATTTCCAGAACGCGCGCCGCCTCATCCCCTGTCAGGGTCTCGCCGCGCCCTTGGTTGTTCACGGTCGACTGGGCCGCGATGTGCTGGGGCTCGGGGATGTAGAATTCGCGATCCATGATCGAATAGCGCGCCGAGTATTCGTTCACGTTCGCGGTCCGGTGACGGATCCATTGACGCGCGACGAAAACGGGCAGTTTGACGTGCAGTTTGATCTCGCACATCTCAAACGGGGTCGAGTGCCAGTGGCGCATCAGGTAACGGATCAGGCCCTCATCGTTGCTGACCGATTTGGTGCCCTTGCCATAGGACACGCGGGCCGCCTGACAGATAGCCGCGTCGTCGCCCATATAATCGATGACCCGAACGAACCCGTGATCCAGCACCTCAATCGGTTTATAGAGGTGCTGTTCCATCCCTTCGGACACCGCGCGCAGTGTCATTTTCGGGCTGGCGCGCAGTTCTTCGATTTCGTCCAGTTGCTCTTGGGTCAACGGCATGGGCGATCCTTCCACGAGAGTGAGTCGGGTGCCACTATATCTATGGCGCGCTTCAGATTGAACCACGATATGCGCCGTTGCTAAAACGAAACGTGATTTAAGAAAAGTATCATCAGGATTGACTTGGAGGCCCTCAATCGCGGATTCTTATGCAAAAATTAGGGGCGAGAGCAGATTATGTTTCGGAATTTGGTATCGATTGGTTTGATCGCGGGCCTTGCGGCCTGTGGCGGTGGCACGGGCAATAACCCGATCAACGGTGGTGGCGGCGATGGGGAGACCACCCAGAACGACATCCCCGAAGAACTGGCCCGCAACCTACAGCGCATCAATTACAATGCGGATACGGACACGTTGATCGTGGAAATCTCCTCGCTCGACTCGGGCGAAGGTGAGGCAACCTATGACCGCAATCCGGCTTTGGACGTGCCTGGCTATTCGGCGTTCACCTTGCAGGACGATCCGCTTGACCGGATGTTCGTCGCCCTTGTCGCGGCCAGCACGGACGGTTCGGTCCAAGCGGGCGTTGTGGCCGATGGCGGTCAGTTCAACCGCTATTTCAGTGGCGGTTTTTATGAGCGCACCGGCCCCTACAGCCAACCCACAACCGGTCAGGTGTCCTATGCGGGTGCCTATGCGGGGATCACCAACCTGCCTGCGGCGGGTGACAACCTGCTCGACCCGCCCCCCGGAACCGACCCCAGCCTGTTGCCGCGAGAGCCACGGATCACCGTCGGCACCGCATTCCTGAACGTCAGCTTTGGCGACAATTCGGTGAACGGCGCGGTTTATGACCGCAGTTTTGTCGACGACGGATCGGCCCTGCCCGATGTGACGCTGATCGAGACCGAGCTGGACAGCAACGGTGAATTCCTTGGCACCGTCGAATTCTCGGGCCGTCCGGACGAGGGTCAGATCGGTAGTTTCGGCGGCATTCTGGGTGGTGAAGGCGCGACCAGTGTCGCGGGCGTGATCTATCTGGACAGCATCTATCTGTCCGATGATCCCCGCAACACCGGCTTTGAAAACGAGGTTGGGGTGTTCGTTCTACCCCAATGCGGCACGCCGGGTGCGCCGTCGATCTGCGACGACCTGAACTAATCCGCGATGCGCCGGTTTCTAATCGGTTTGATCCTGTGCCTGTGGCCTGTTCTGGCCACGGCGCAATCGGTTGAACTGACCCTTGATCAGGCCCGTTCACTGGCACGGCGCGCGTTTTTGGCGGGCGATACGGTCTTTGCCAATGAATTGGCGCATGGGTTGATTACCGCCAACCCCGATGACGTCGGCGCGCTGTTGCTTTTGGCCGCGACCGAACCGTTGATGGGCCGCGCCAAAGAGGGGCGCGAGGCGGGCGCCAAGGCGTGGAAACTGGCGCAAACCGACACCCTGCGCCATGAGGCGGCGTTTTACACCGCGCGCGCCGCCGTGTTTGATCGCAGCTTTGCCAACGCGCAATTCTGGTTGCGCCGCGCCTATGACACCGCCCAGACCGAGGCGCAGGAACGCCGCGTTGCGGTCGATTTCCAACGGGTGCGCGCCGTGTCGCCCTGGGTCAGTACGTTGAACTTTTCCGTCTCGCCCTCGTCCAACCTGAACGGCGGGGCCAGTTCGCCATTTCTGCTGATCGACGATTTCGCAGGGATCGGCGTCCTTAGTGGCACCGCGCAGGCCCTGTCGGGGGTGCGCGCGGATGTGCAAATCGGGCTGGGTTATCGGTTCGGGCGATCCGAGACATCGCAAACCACGCTGAAATTCGACGGCTATCACAACTTCAACACTCTCTCGTCCGAGGCCCGCGCCCTTGCCCCCGGCGTGCCCGGATCGGCATTCAATCAGGCCGTCGCCGAAATCAGTGTCGTCCATGACCGGTTCGCGCCGGTCGGCCCCCTGCCCTCGCAATATTCGCTGGCCTTTGGGCGCAGTTGGTTTGGCGGTCAGCCACTCGACGAATACGCGCGCCTTGGTCTGGCGCGTCAGGTCCGTCTTGGTCAGCGCAGTTCGCTGACCCTGTCCGTGCAGGCCGAAGAACACTGGTCCCTGACCACCGTGCCGGATTCCCGCGGGTTTGAGGGCGAGATCGCCCTGCGCCACCGGTTGCAGTCGGGCGCGACCATGGGTCTGTCCGTCGGCGGGGTCGAGGTCACATCGCCCAGCGTCAACCAGACCTACACCGGCTGGTCCCTGTCCGCCGAATATGCGCCCGCAAAATCGCTTGGCCCCGTCGATCTGGCCTTTGGCATCGGCGTCTCGACCAAGGATTTCCCGACCTATTTCGTCGGCACATTCGAGGCCCCTGGCGGACGGCAGGAAACCACCGTCTCGGCCACGATTGAGGCCCAATTCACCAACGCCGAGGTTCTGGGCTTTCACCCCGTTCTGACCCTAAACGCCAGCCAGAGCACATCGAACATCAGCCGCTTTACCGGCGAAACGATTGGCCTCTCATTCGGGATCAAATCTGCGTTCTGATCTCGTCTTGGCGCCAGACTGTGCTAGTCTCTGACCCAAAGGAGACACGCATGGATATCAAATACCTGCACACGATGGTCCGGGTCAAAGATCTGGAAAAATCGATGGCATTTTACGAACTTCTGGGCCTGCGCGAAACCCGCCGCCATGAGAGCGAAGCGGGACGGTTCAGCCTGATTTTCATGGCACCGCCGGGACAGGAAGAGTGCCCTGTTGAACTGACCTATAACTGGGACGGCGACGATGCCCTGCCAGATGACAGCCGCCATTTCGGCCACCTCGCCTATGCGGTCGAGGACATTTACGCCATGTGCCAACACCTGATGGACAATGGCGTCACCATCAACCGCCCGCCCCGCGATGGCCGCATGGCCTTTGTGCGCAGCCCCGACAATGTGTCGGTCGAACTGCTGCAGATGGGCGACGCACAGGAGCCCGCCGAGCCATGGGTCAGCATGGAAAACACCGGTCACTGGTAAAGGTGATCTGCGCGGGGGCCGCGGTCGCGGTCCTTGGCGCGGGGCCTGCGGTGGCGCAATGCCGTCTGGCGCTTGTTCTGGCGTTGGACATTTCATCCTCGGTCGATGCGGCCGAGGATGCATTACAGCGCGCAGGTCTGGCCGCGGCCCTGCGCGCGCCCGAAGTTGTCGATGCGATTCTGGCCGATCCGTCCGCGCCCGTAGCGTTGGCGGTTTATGAGTGGAGTGGCCGGTATCAGCAGGACATGGTGCTAAACTGGACCCTACTGAACAGCGTTCCCGCGATTGACAGTGCCGCCGCCGCGATTGCCCTGTCTAAGCGATCCTACGCCGAGTTTCCGACGGCAGCCGGATACAGCATCGGCTATGCAGCCAGCCTGTTTGACGCCGCCCCGCCCTGTTTGTTCCAGACGCTGGATGTGTCGGGCGACGGGGTCAACAACGACGGATTCACCCCCGAACAGGCCTATGCGAATTTTCCACTGGATGATGTGACCGTAAACGGCCTTGCCATTGGCGGCGCGACACCCGACGATCAGGATGTGTTCGATTTTTATCTGGACCAAGTCGCCAAGGGGCCGGGATCATTCGTAGAAACTGCCGACGATTTTCAGGATTTTGCCCGCGCGATGCGGCGCAAACTGCTGCGCGAGGTCGAAATGCGCATTCTTGGCGCGGTGCAGGACGGTGGACCATCCGAGGGGTGATCGCGGCGATCCTCGGATTGTCCGCCTCAACGGCTATGGCCGACTGTCGCCATGCGCTGGCCATCGGGTTGGATGTGTCGGGGTCGGTCGATCAGGTTGAGTATCGCCAACAGTTGGACGGTCTGGCCTATGCCCTGACGCGCCCCGATGTGATGGCGGTTCTTGCCCCGCTTGGCGGCCGTCAAACCGAAATCATGGTCTATGAGTGGGCGGCCCAGCAGGACATTCGCGTGCTAACGGAGTGGCGCGCGATCACGTCCGAACATGATCTGACCCACATTGCCGATGACCTGCGCGCAACCGCCCGAACGCTGAGCAGCCCCGAAACCGCATTGGGTGAGGCGCTTGATTACGGTTTGGCGGAGCTGTCGACGCGGCGCTGTGATCGCTTGACGCTGGACCTATCGGCGGATGGGCCATCGAATGAGGGGCCGCGCCCGCGCGATATCTACAAACGCTACCCCTATGTGGATGCGACGGTGAACGGGTTGGCCGTCGTGTCGCCCGAAAACGGGGCCGTGCGGGATGGGGATTTATTGGCCTATTTTCGGGCCGAGGTCCTGAACGGGCCAAATGCCTTTGTGGAACAGGCCCAGGGCTATGACGGCTATGCCCGCGCGATGCAGCGTAAATTATTGCGCGAGATGCGCGCGTTAGAGGTCGCGGCGCGTCAGTAAATATAGCGGATTTGATCGGTCCAATAGCGTTCCATCCGGCGCAGGCTCTGTGTGATTTGATCAAGCCCCTCACCGTCTATCACACCGCGCTCTTCCAAACCATCGGCGTGGCGTTCAAACAGTTCCGCCACGATATCGCGGATTGCACGCCCCCGTTCGGTCAGACGCACCCGCACGGACCGGCGATCAATCATACAGCGTTGATGGTGCATATAGCCAAGATCGACCAGTTTCTTGAGGTTATAAGACACGTTCGAGCCCTGATAATAGCCGCGGCTTTTCAATTCGCCCGCCGTCACCTCATTATCGCCGACGTTGAACAGCAACAGCGCCTGAACCGGATTGATCTCCAGTTCATTCAACCGTTCAAATTCGTCCTTAATCACGTCCAGCAGCAACCGGTGCAGCCGTTCGACCAGCGCCAGCGCCTCAAGATAGCCGGTCACGAACGCCGCCTGACCCGGCGTCGAAAAGGGGGCATGTATACTCATCCGATACCTCGTCCGTCTGTATAGAACGGGGATAACGGGTGAGGTTCAAAGATTCGGTTAAAATTTCCGCAGCTCAGCGCGCGCCGGCATGAACCGCAATCGTTTCAATCAGATCGCCAAAGGGCGCGGGCGTCGGCGCCTGCCCCGTGACCCATTGATAGAGGTCCTGATCGTTCTCTTCGAGAAGCGCGTCGAACAGATCAAGTCCGGCCGTGTCAAACGCGGCCAGACGATCCGTCGCAAAATTCCCCAAAATGATATCCATCTCTTTGATGCCACGGTGGGTGGCGCGCATGTACATACGTTTCAGGCGGATATCATGGGGTTCTGTGCTCATACGTGATCCTTTAGCGCAAGGCGCAGGCGCTTTTCAAGTCGTCCCAGACGTCCGCCCAGCGCGCTGACCTCTAGTTTGACCTGACGGATGTCGGCCAACAGGTTCGCCACATCCGCAGGCAGGGCCGCCTCATTGTCGGGACCGTCGATCCCGTCGCCCTCGCCGTTCAACAGCCACATGATCGAGACGTTCAGAACGCCCGCCAGCATCTGAAGCTTGTTCGCGCGGGGTTCGCTGAGGTCCTGTTCCCACGCGCCCACGGTCTTGAGCTTGACCCCAAGGCGGCGGGCCAGATCAGCTTGGGACATGCCCATTGCCTCACGCGCACCAACCAAGCGATCGCCAAAAGTTGCGGCATCTTCCGAGTACCAGTTTTCTTGTTCCATTTCTTGGTCCATTTCGTGCTCCTCTTGGCCGATCTTGCTTGAACGGCCTTTCCCCCCACCCTATGAGTGTCGCGATGCGTTTTCAAACCGGAGGCGACCATGTCCTTTCTGTCTGCGACACTTTCACGTGTTAAACCCTCGCCCACCATCGCGGTCACCAACAAGGCCCGCGAACTCAAAGCCGCAGGCAAGGATGTCATCGGCCTTGGCGCTGGTGAGCCCGACTTTGATACCCCCGACAACATCAAAGCCGCCGCAAAGGCCGCGATTGATGCGGGTCACACCAAATACACCGCCGTTGACGGCCTGCCCGAACTGAAAGAGGCGATCTGTGCCAAGTTCAAGCGCGACAACGGTCTGGACTACACGCCCGCGCAGGTCTCTGTCGGGACCGGCGGCAAGCAGATCCTCTATAACGCGCTGGTTGCGACCCTGAACCCCGGTGACGAGGTTCTGATCCCCGCGCCCTATTGGGTGTCCTATCCGGATATGGTTCTGCTTGCCGGTGGTGAGCCGGTTGCGATCGAATGCCCGATCGAGAACAACTTTAAACTGACCCCTGAGCAGCTTGAGGCGGCGATCACGCCGAAAACCAAATGGCTGATCTTCAACTCGCCCTCGAACCCGACCGGTGCGGGCTATACTTGGGATGAGCTCAAGGCGCTGACGGATGTGTTGATGAAACACCCGCATGTCTGGGTCATGACCGACGACATGTATGAGCACCTGACCTACGGCGATTTCGAATTCTGCACCCCTGCACAGGTTGAACCCGGCCTCTATGATCGCACCCTGACCTGTAACGGTGTGTCCAAGGCCTATGCGATGACCGGCTGGCGGATCGGCTATGCCGCAGGTCCGGTTGAAGTCATCAACGCCATGCGCAAGATCCAGTCGCAGTCGACCTCGAACCCCTGCTCGGTCAGCCAGTACGCCGCGCTTGAGGCGCTGAGCGGCACGCAGGATTTCATTCCGGTCAACAACGAGTTGTTCAAGCGTCGTCGCGACATGGTTGTCGAGATGCTGAACGCGGCCGAGGGCATCAACTGTCCGACGCCCGAAGGTGCGTTCTATGTCTATCCCTCGGTTGCCGGTTGCATCGGGAAAACCACGCCTGCTGGTGCGAAAATCACCAACGACGAGGAATTCGCGACCGCGCTGTTGGAAGAGAAAGGCGTTGCTGTTGTGTTCGGGGCCGCATTCGGTCTTTCCCCGAATTTCCGCGTCAGCTACGCTACCTCCGACGAGGCACTGAAAGAAGCCTGCACGCGTATTCAGGACTTCTGCGCCTCGCTGAGCTGAGGGATAGATGAGCGACCTGCCGGAATATTATTTCCGTGTCCGTGAGAATGGGGCGGCGGTTTTTCGGATCGACACCGAGAACCGCCAACGCCGCATCGAAATGGATCAGATCGCGGTCGTGAACATCCGAAACGGAGAGGTGCGCCCCCAAGGCGACCGTGAATTGAGTGACGAGGACATCCGCGTCATCAAGGATTGGGTCGACGAGAGGCGCGCCATTCTGGCCGAGCGCGAGGTGGACGATATCCGCCGCGCCATCGACCACCTGAACCTGACCACCCAATGGGCGCAATCGCGCGCCACCGATGATCAGCTAGAGGCGATTACAGACGCGCTCTTGTTGACGATGCATGACCTGCGCTCGGTCCTTGTGCGCAAAAAGGCCGATCGCATCATGAAAGATCATCAACAGCGCGGGGAATGATCCCCGTTACCTTGGGGTGGCGCCAGAACCGCGCCATCAGGGCCGCCGCCGCAAAGGCCAACCCCACCGCAAGGCCCAGCCAGATCCCGACCCCGCGCCAATCGGCGACAAAGCCCAGAACATAGCTGACCGGCACACCGATGATCCAATAGCTGACCGCCGCAATCAGTAGGGGCACGCGCGTGTCCTGAATGCCGCGCGACAGGCCCATGCCCAGAACCTGAATGGCATCGCCCACCTGAAACGCCGCCGCCGCCGCCAATAGGGTGATCCCAATGGCCAGAACCTCGGCCTTGGCGGGTTCATCGGGGGCGATGAACATCTTGATCAACGGCGTCGGGAACAGGACAAAGACCACAACCGTCGCCACCGCGACCAGCGCCGACAGGCCCAGAACCATCCGCGCCCCGCGCCGCAAATCGGGCAGGTTCCCCTTGCCCAAAGCACGTCCCACCCGCACGGTCGCCGCGTTGCTGAGGCCCACATGAGCCATGAAACTGACCGTACAAATCTGAAGCGCAATCCCGTGCGCGGCCAGATCAATCGGCCCCAGCCACCCCATCATGATCGCCGCCGCCGCGAACAACCCGACCTCGGCCAGATTGGTCAGACCGATGGGCCAGCCAAGGCGGAACACCTGCCAGAACGCCTCGGCGTCCGGACGCCAGAGACGGATGAACAGCGCGTGCTCGGGAAAGGCGCGCGCGGCGTAAACCGCCATCAGGATCAGGGACAAGGCATGCACGCCCAAGGATGCCACCGCTGCGCCCCGGATGCCCATTTCCGGCGCGCCAAAATGGCCAAAGATCAGGACATAGTTCATCACCGCGTTCAGGCCCACCGCCAACAGGGTGATGACCAGAACCGGCTTGGTCCGTTCGGCGGCGGCCAGAAAGCTCTTCAGCACCATCACCAACAGCGCCGGAAACAGGCCCCAGCCCGCGATCATCAAATACGCCCCGCCCAAATCGGACATCTGAGGGGTCTGGCCCATCAGGTTCAGCATCGGCGTGGCAAAGATGAATAGGGGCATTGTGATCAGTGCAAACAACATCGACACCCACAGGCCCATGCGCGTCACGCGCCGCGCCTGCACGTGATCGTCCATGCTGTCGGCCTCGGCGACCATAGGCATGACCGCAAAGGCAAAGCCCGAGCCGAAAATGAACAGCACGAAAAAGATCATCCCGCCGAGGACCTGCGCGGCCAAGGCCGTCACATCGTACCACCCCAGCATCAACGCATCCGTAAACCCGATGGCGACCTGCGCAATGTGACTGCCGATCAGGGGCAGGCCCAGTTTCAGGATCGCGCGCAGGTGATGGCCGCGGCTGTTAAGGGGGGGATTGGATTCGCTCATCCCCCAGACATGCGCCGGAACGCGCAAACTGCCAAGTCAGAAATTGATCTGTTTGGTCAAATCCGGTCCCGATGCGCGGTTCGAATTCACCGCCGTGCCGACGCGATAAAAATCAACCTGATCCTCGGGGCCCGCGCGCATCAGACGCGCCGCGCCATGCCCCGCCTCCCCCAGCCACAGCGCCCATTGATCGGGGTTCAGGATCACGGGCTGACGTTTGTGAATGGCCGACAGGCGCTCATTGGCGGCCGTTGTCACAATGGCGCAGGTGGTCAGGTCCTGATCGCCCATGCGCCACGTTTGCCAGACACCGGCAAAGACCATCGCTTGCCCGTCCGCGCGGTACAGATACCACGGCAGGCGCGCGCCGGTCTCATCCTTGGTCCATTCGTAAAACCCGTCGGCGGGGATCAGACATCGGCGTGTGCGACAGGCCTCGGCAAAGGCGGGCTTCTGCGCGATGGTTTCCGCGCGGGCGTTGATCAACAGCGGCCCGTCGGTTGGCGTCTTGTACCACGTCGGAATGAACCCCCACCGCATCGCCACCAACCGCCGCACCCCGTCGCCCGCAACCACGGTCGCGACGTCATTCGTGGGACAGACGTTGTAATTCGGCACAGGTGGCAGGTCATTGGACGGGGCCGCATCGAACAGGCGCGCCATCGCTTCGGTCGGTTGGGTGATGGAAAAACGGCCGCACATGGCGCAGGCCTATTTGCGCCAGTCGCGGCGCGAAATTTCGATCTTGGCCTCCAGCGTGGACATCTCGACCATCAGCGTGCGTCGTTCGGTCCGGTCCGCGGTTTCGCGCAATTGCGCGCGCAGCTTTTCCAATTCGCGCGCCATCAGGACAAAGGGCGGCGCGCCACCGGCGTCGCGCACCACACGGGTCAGAACGGAATTTTCGGGATCATCATCGCGGGGCAGCGGGCGACCGGCACCAGTCAGATTGTCGAACTCGCCTTGCTCTTCGGCCTTGGCGATACGGGCGTTAATCAGATCGATCAGCGGATGGTCCATGGCCCGTTTCCATAATGTCCCCCGCGCACCATGCGCGCGGGGGGCAGTTTCAGTGATTTGGCGCCCTTATTCAACCACCGAGATGCGGCCATCAGTGTAAGGCGCATACGGGCCTTTGGCCGCCATATATTCCGCCGTCACATCAGCCAGATCGGGGCCAAAGTCATAGGCATCGGTCGCATCGACGAACATCTTGTAGCCGTCACCGCCGTTGCGGACATAGTTGTTGGAGACAACGCCATAGCTGGCCGCCGGATCAATCGGCGCACCGCCCACGGTGACCGACACGATACGCGCGCCCGGTTCGGCCTTGGGGTCCCATGTAAACGCCATACCCGCCACTTGGGGGAAGCGACCTGCACCCTCTTCAACCTGACTGACGCCGTTTTCCAGCGCGTCGATGATGGTTTGGCCCGATACGGTAAAGGTCGACAGAGTGTTCTGGAACGGCAGAACCGTCAGAACCTCACCCATGGTGACCTCACCCGCGTCGATGCTGGCGCGGATACCGCCGCCGTTCTGGATCGCGATCTGGATGCCTTGATCCGCCACACGGTCCAGCATCGCATCGGCAATCAGGTTGCCCATCGGGCATTCCACCGCGCGACAGACGCTGCGGTCGCCCTCAATCGCGTCACCGGTTTCGGCAACGACCTTTTGGCGGATTTCCTCAAGCGGGCCGGCCAGTTCGGCGATGCGGGCCTTGGTCACCTCGTCCTCGGTCACGGCGGCGTCCATGATGATCGGCTCACCCGTTGCGGAGATCACGTTGCCGTCGTCATCAAAGGTGACGTTCAGTTCGCCTAAGAATTTGCCATAGGCATAGGCCGACACGATTGCGGTGCTGCCGACCATGGTGGGATAGGGTCCCTCGGCGCGCTCATTCGTGTTGGAGAGCAACGTGTTGGTATGCCCGCCCACGATCACGTCGACGCCGGTGGTCTTGGCCGCGACCTCTTGGTCCACGGCATAGCCCGAGTGGCTAAGGACGATGATCTTGTTCACACCCTCAGCGGTCAGCTTGTCCACCTCACCCTGAACGGCAGCAACCGGATCGGAAAAGGTGACGTTCTTGCCCGGGCTGGCCAGTTCATGGGTGTCCTCAGGCGTCAGACCGATCAGGCCGATTTTTTCACCGCCCTTTTCGATGATGGTGGATTTCTGGATCGCACCGGCCAGCAGGGGTTCGCCGGACACATCGGCGTTCGACATCAGGATCGGGAAATCAACCGCATCGACAAAACCGCGCAGAACCTCGGGGCCATCGTCGAATTCGTGGTTGCCGACGGTCATCCCGTCATAGCCCATCTTGTTCATCATCTCGGCGGCGACTTTACCCTTGTAATAGGTATAGAACAGCGTGCCTTGGAATTGGTCGCCACCGTCCACCAGAACATAGTTCCCTGCGCGCTCTTTCGCCTCTTCCAGTGCGGACACCAGACGGGCCGAGCCACCAAAGCACTTGCCCTCATCGTTGTCCTCGGCGCTACAGCCGCTGTCGTATTTGGAAATCGGTTCAAACCGCGCGTGGAAATCGTTGGTGTGCAGAACCGTCAGCGAATAATCCGCCATAGCCGAGCCAGCCATCAGGGCCAAACCGGCCGTGCTGGTCGCAAACAAACGCATGAACATGCAAAACTCTCCCAGTGGAATTATAACTCTTATGGCGTCACGTTGGCGCGAATTTACCATTGAGTCAAAGTGAGAGTCGGGCAAATCGGCGATCATTTGCCCGCACAAACAGGTGACGCGGGGGCAACTGGCAAAACCGCCCAGAAACCGCGCAGATGCGGGTTTTGCGCCCCGAACCGCCCAAAGGCGCGGCAATCCCTTGACCGGATGGGCCTTTCGCGGCAATGGAGCGTCATGCTGATTTACAAGATATTCCGCCGCCCCGAATGGGATGCGCTGCGTAAGAATGGCCAGACCTCTGGCGCGCCGATCGACCTAAGCGACGGCTACATCCACCTGTCCACCGCCGAGCAGGTCGTGGAAACCGCCGCCAAGCATTTCGCGGATGAGAGCGATCTGGTCCTTGTCGCGGTTGAGGCGGACGCGCTGGCGCCCGATCTGAAATGGGAACCCTCGCGCGGGGGGGCCCTGTTCCCGCATCTTTACCGCGATATGCGCATGGATGATGTGGTGTGGGACAAGTCCCTGCCGCTTGGCGCGACGGGCCATATTTTCCCCGAGGGCGTGGTATGAGTGTGATTGAAAAACTGGGCCTTGCGGCGCTGCACAAAATCGATCCCGAAACGGCGCATGGACTGTCGCTTAAGGCGATGCGCGCAGGGCTTGCGCCGATGCCCGCGCCCTATCGTTCGGCCCGTCTGGAAACGACGGTGGCGGGTCTGAACCTGCCGACGCCGGTGGGCGTTGCGGCGGGGTTTGACAAGAACGCGGTCGCGCTGAACGCCCTGGCGAAATGCGGTCTGGGCTTTGCCGAGGTGGGCGCGATCACGCCCCGCCCGCAAGAGGGAAACCCGCGCCCGCGCCTGTTCCGCCTGCCCCAAGATCGCGGCGTCATCAACCGGTTCGGCTTTAACAATGAGGGCATGGATGCGGTCCTGCCCCGTCTGGCCGCGCGGCCCAAGGATCTGATCCTTGGCCTGAACCTTGGCGCGAATAAGGACAGCGCGGACCGCGCCGCCGATTTCGCCACCGTTCTGGGCCATTGCGGCGCGCATCTGGATTTCGCGACGGTCAACGTGTCGTCCCCGAACACCGAAAAGCTGCGCGATCTGCAAGGGGCCGATGCCCTGCGCGCGCTGCTGAACGGTGTGGTTGAGGTGCGCGCGACCCTGCCGCGTCCGATCCCCGTCTTCCTGAAAATCGCACCGGATCTGACACCTGCGGAATTGCAGGAAATCGCCGAGGTCGCCGTGGAAACCGGCATCGACGCCATCATCGCGACCAACACCACCCTGTCGCGTGACGGTCTGGTCAGTGAACACCGCGATCAGATGGGCGGCCTGTCGGGTCAGCCCCTGTTCGAAAAATCCACCCGTGTTTTGGCCCAACTCTATCAGATGGTTGACGGGCGCGTGTCCCTGATCGGGGTGGGCGGCATCGGATCACCCGAGCAGGCCTATGAGAAAATCCGCGCAGGCGCGAACGCTGTTCAACTGTATTCCGCGCTGGCCTATCAGGGCATGTCGCTGATCACCGAGATCACCCGTGGCCTTGATCAACTGCTGAAACGGGACGGGTTCAAATCGGTCGCGGATGCGGTCGGCACAGGGAATAAGGATTGGGCGGCATGATCACCATCTGGCACAACCCGCGCTGTAGCAAATCGCGCATGGCGCTGGCGGCATTGCAAGAACGCGGCGATGATCCCGTGGTGCGCAAATACCTTGATGACGCGCCCAGTCTGGATGAGCTGCGCCTCGCGCATCAGACCCTGAACATCCCCGTGATCGACATGATGCGGTCCAAGGATGCGCTGTTCAAGGAACTTGGCCTATCGGCGGCGGACGGGGATGAGGCATTGTTGGCCGCAATGGCCGCGCATCCCGCCCTGATCGAACGGCCCATCGTGTTTGCCAACGGCAAGGCCGCAATCGGGCGCCCGACCGAGGCGATTTTTACGATCCTGTAGACTGGGGCGCGGGCGCATCTGCCGCCCGCTCGAGCGCCATATAACGCGCGCCCAGTGTCGCCCCGCGCGCCGCGAACGACACCAACAACGCGACCCACAATCCGTGGTTCCCGAACGCAGGCACCAATAGGGCCAGCGCGCCGACGTAGATCGCAAACGACAGGGCCATCATGTTGCGCATATCGCCCGTGCGCGTCGCGCCGATGAACACCCCGTCCAACAACCACGGCACCACCCCGATCAGCGGGGCCAAGACCATATAGGGCAAGTAATGGCGCGCCTCGGTCCGGATGTCGGGCGCGGTGGTCATCGTATCGATGATCGCGCCGCCAAAGACACCGAACGCCACCGCAGTGCCCGCCGCCGTGATCCCCGACCAGATCGCACAGAGAACAACCGCACGGCGCAGGGCCGAGCGCCGCCGCGCGCCCAGCGCCTGTCCCACCAACGTTTCCACCGCAAAGGCAAACCCATCAAGGCCGTAGGCGGTGATGTGCAGAAACTGCAACAACACCTGATTGGCGGCCAGCGGGCGGTCCCCGAACCCTGCCCCAAGGAACAGAAACGACACGAACATCGCCTGCAACAGCAGGGACCGGATCAGGATATCTGTGTTGACCCGTGCCATGTGGATCAGGCGCGCGCGATCCAATATCCGCGCCCAATCCCAACGCAACCTGAACGCCGTTCGACACAAGTACAGGCCAAGACCAAGCGCGCTCCACTCGGCGATGAAGGTGGCCCATGCCACGCCCGCCACGCCAAACCCCATGCCCGGCACGAACAACAGGTCCAACAGGATGTTCACCCCGTTCATCCAGACCTGCAAAACCAGAACCGCGCGGGTGCGTTCAACCGCAATCAGCCAACCGGTGATCCCGTAAATCGCAATCGCCGCAGGGGCCGACCAGATGCGGATGCCGGTATAGCTGCGGGCAAGGGCCTCGACCTCGGGACTGGCGGGCGACACCATGAACGCGCCGTGGATCAGGGGCACCTGTAGCACGATCAGACCGACGCCGGCGGCCAGACCGATCAACAGCGCGCGCAGAAACATCGCGCCGACCTCGGGCGTATCGCCGCGCCCGAATGCCTGTGACGTCAGACCCGTCGTGCCCATCCGCAAAAACCCGAACACCCAATAAAGCGCCGTCAGGATAATCGCGCCGACACCGACCGCACCAATCGGGGCCGCCTGCCCCATGCGTCCGACGACGGCTGTATCGACCACGCCCAGAATGGGCACGGTCGCATTCGACAGAACAATCGGCAGGGCAATCGCCAGCACACGCCGGTGGCCAAGCTGCCCCATCCGCGTGTCAGCCATTGCTGGACGGCATCAGGAAATGACCGGTGGCCTGCGCAAACAGGCGGTCGCGGTTGTCTTGCCAGCCCTCGACATGGACGCTTGCGTACCGCCGCCCCGACCGGTTCACCCGCGCCCGCGCATAGGCGTCGCGCGGCAGACCAGCGCGCAGGTAATCGACGGTGAAATCAATCGTCTTGGGCATTTTGGGCAATGTATCGGGGGTCAGGGCGTCGGGGTTCAATTCGCCCGTCTCCATCTGATCCCAAAGGGTGGCCCAGCTAAGGCCGACAATCGCCGTGACCTCCAGAAACGCCGCCGTCACCCCGCCATGGATCGCGGGCAGCATGGTGTTGCCGATCACCTTTTCATCGAACGGCAAGATCGCGGTCAGCTCATCCCCGCGCCGGTCAAACCGGATGTCGAGGAACTGGATATACGGGATGCCGGTCAACAGCGCGTTCAGCACCCCGTCGCGGCGTTGCTTGATCTGTTGAACGGGTTCGGGGCGGCGGGCGCTCATACCTGATCCTCGCTCTTTTTCGGGCGTTCCAACGTAAAGGCACCGGTGGCGGTGGCGACGGGGCGATCGCGGTCCTCATCCGTGGCGACCGCGCGCACAAAGGCGATGGATCGCGTCACGTGATAGCATTCGGCGCGCGCCGTGATCCGCTGACCTGGCGTGGCGGGGCGCATATAGTCGATCCGCAGATCTAGCGTCGCGGTCCCAAGGCTATCTGTCGGGTGGCTCATCACTGCCGCGCCGCCGCTTGTGTCCATCAGGGCCGAGACCGCCCCGCCATGGATCACGCCGGTCGCCGGATCGCCCACCAGTTTCGGATCATAGGGCATCGAGATTTCGGATACGCCGTCCTCTAGGTACTCAACCCGCAAATCGAGTGCCCGCGAATGCGGCATTCCCTCGATAAACTGCCGCACTAATGTCACTTTGTCGTCAGCCATCGCCGTCCCCTTTTCCCTGTGGACTATTTGGTCTTGCCAAGAAGGTCGCAAGTGCTAAGTTTGAAAATGAGAATAATTCGCAAAAGCAAATAGGCACCAAATGTCCTCCGAAGCTCTGAATTCCCACCGCACCGGGCCGCTGCGCCTGCCGACCAGCTTGGGACCGTTTCGTATCAAACGGGCGCTCATCGCGGCGGTTTTCGTCGCCTTGGCGGTGTTCCCGGGGGAATTGGGCGCGCTGACCCGGTCGTTGATGACGGATGCGTTCGTGCAGGTGTCGGTGTTTGTGGCCGCGACCCTGATGCTGTTTTACGGGGCCGAGCGGGTGTTCAAGTTCGACATCGGCTCTGCGTTGCAGAATGCGCGCGGGGCACAGGTGCCCTTGGCGGCCCTGCTGGGCGCAACGCCCGGATGTGGCGGCGCGGTGGTTGTTGTGGCTGCCTATAGCTCGGGTCACGTTGGAATGGGCGCGCTGGTCGCAACCCTGACGGCGACCATGGGGGACGCGGCGTTTTTGTTGATCGCGACGCGCCCCGAAGTGGCGGCGGTGGTTCTGCCCGTGTCGATGGCCGTTGGTGTCGCGTCGGGCTGGATCGTCGATCTGATCCACCCGCGCCAAACCATTCCGCGCGGCCAGACCTGTGATGTCGTCGCCCCTATCGGCAAATTGCGTCTGCGCGATCTGGTCTATCTGGTTGTGGCCCTGCCCGGCCTGATCGTGGGCGCGGCGCAATTGTTTCAGATCGAGATCACCGGATTTTTCGGCATCCCGATTGAACCGATCGCATTGGCCGGCGTGGCGACGGGTCTGTTTGTCTGGGCAGCCTCGCCCGTCAACGCCATGACCGCCACCAGCGACAGCCCCGCCACCCGCGCGACCGAAGAGACCAGCTTTATCACCGTTTGGGTTCTGGGGGCCTATCTGGCCTATGATTATGCGGCGGCTTATATGGGCCTCGACCTTGCGGCGACGTTCCAATCGGTGGCGCCCCTGTTGCCGCTGATCGCGATTGCCATCGGGTTCGTGCCCGGATGTGGTCCGCAGGTTCTGGTGACGACGCTTTATATCAACGGGGTGATTCCGTTTGCCGCCCTGATTGGCAACGCGATCTCGAACGACGGGGACGCCCTGTTCCCCGCGATCGCCCTGAACCCGCGCGCCGCCGTGATCGCAACGATCTATTCGTCGGTCCCGGCCCTGATCGTGGCCTACGGGTTTTACTTTGCCGCACCGTCCTTCATGAACTGATTTGCACCCCCGCACGTATGCCGCTACCGTTCGCGGCATACGACCAAGGGAGGAGCCCGTGTCGGAAGACACCCTGACATTCAAGGAAATGTGCGCCAAGTTCGACGTGACCCCGCGCACCCTGCGGTATTACGAATATATCGAACTGCTGAGCCCCATCAAAGAAGGCCGCAGCCGGTTCTACACCCCGCGTGAAGTGGCGCGTATGACGCTGGTCCTGCGCGGGCGCCGGTTCGGGTTCAGCCTTGAGGAAATCCGGCAGTGGCTGGAAATCTACGAGCAACAAGGCACCGAGGCCCAGATGGAGGCGTGGATCGCCATGGCCGACCGCCAACTGGGCGAATTGCGCACCCAGTATGAGCAACTGGCTGAAACCATCACCGATCTGCAAAAACTGCGCGACGACATCGCCGCCGAAATGCCCAAGTAACGACGTGGCGTCATAGTCCGAATGCCGGAAATTTGACGCCACGTTCCGTTTACGTAAACGTCACCTTCGCGCTAACGTCCTGACACATACCTCAATCAGGGTAACTGCCGGACGTGACGATGACACAAGACACTTTGACCATACGCCAGATGTGCGACGCCTTTGAGGTGACGCCGCGCACGCTTCGTTTTTACGAGGCGAAGGAACTGTTGTTCCCCGAACGCGAAGGCCAAAAGCGCCTCTTCACCCGCCGCGACCAAGCGCGGCTCAAGCTGATTCTGCGCGGCAAGCGCTTTGGCTTTAGCCTCGAAGAAATCCGACAGCTTTTAGATATGTACGAAATTGGCGATCAGCAGGAAACGCAACTGCGCGAAACCCTGCAGGCCGCCCAGCAACATCTCGGGGATTTGGAACGTCAACGCGAAGAATTGGACATCGCGATCGACGATCTACGTGAACAAATGGCGTGGGTGGAAAAGCGCCTCACCACGCTGAGCAGCGACCAAGCTGCCGAATAAGGGAGAGAGACACATGCCCATTTACAACGCACCGGTGCAAGACCTGCAATTCGTTCTGCACGACGTCCTGAACGTCTCGTCCAGCGACGTTGACGGCTACGGCGAACTGGAACCGTCCTTTACCGCCGCCGTTCTCGAAGAGGCCGGCAAACTGTCGTCCGAGGTTCTGGCCCCCCTGAACCCCGTCGGCGACACCGAGGGCTGTACGCTTGAGAACGGGGTCGTGCGCACGCCGACCGGTTTCGGCGACGCATTCGAAAAGATCAAAGAAGGCGGCTGGAACGGTCTGGACCTGCCCGAGGAATACGGCGGCCAGAACCTGCCCTATGTCCTGTCGACGGCAGTTGGCGAAATCATGGTCTCCGCCAATATGGCGTTCAACATGTATCAGGGCCTGACCCACGGCGCGATCAGCGCGATCCTCGCCCATGGCAGTGACGAACAAAAGGCAAAATACCTGCCCAAGATGGTCAGCCTCGACTGGACCGGCACCATGAACCTGACCGAACCGCATTGCGGAACGGACCTTGGCATGATGCGCACCAAGGCCGAGCCGCAGGATGACGGGTCCTACCTGATCACCGGCCAAAAGATTTTCATCTCGGCGGGCGATCACGACATGGCCGAAAACATCATCCACCTCGTGCTGGCCAAGGCACCGGGCGGTGGCGAAGGCACCAAGGGCATTTCCCTGTTCATCGTGCCCAAATTCATGGTCAACGAGGACGGCAGCCTTGGCGACCGCAACCCCGTCACCGTCGGCAAGATCGAAGAGAAAATGGGCATCCACGGCAACGCGACCTGTGTGATGAACTATGACGGCGCCAAGGGCTTCCTGATTGGCGATCTCCACAAAGGCATGCGCGCCATGTTCACCATGATGAACGAGGCCCGTCTGGGCGTCGGCCTGCAGGGCTATGCCCAAGCCGAGGCCGCCTATCAAAACGCCGTCGCCTATGCCAACGACCGCCTGCAAGGGCGCGACGTAACCGGCGTGAAAAACCCCGACGGCCCCGCCGATCCGATCATCGTGCACCCCGACGTGCGCCGGAACCTGATGGATCAGAAATCCTTTATCGAGGGCGCGCGCGCCTTTACCCTCTGGGGTGCGAAACTGATCGACGCGGCCCACCGCGCAGGCGATGAAGACGCCGAAGGCCTGATCTCGCTGATGACGCCAGTGATCAAGGGCGTGCTAACCGACCGCGGGTTCGAAATGGCCGTTCAGGCGCAACAGGTCTATGGCGGTCATGGCTATATCGAGGAATGGGGCATGTCCCAGTTCGCCCGCGACGCCCGTATCGCCATGATCTACGAAGGCGCCAACGGCATTCAGGCACTGGATCTCGTGGGTCGCAAACTGGCCCAATCGGGCGGGAAATACGTGATGGCCTTCTTTGAGATGGTGAAAACCTTTATCAAGGAAAACGAGGGTAATGAGGCGCTCAAGACCGATTTCCTCGACCCGCTCAAAGCCGCCTCAAAGGACCTACAGGCCGCTGGCATGTTCTTTATGCAAAACGGGATGAAGAACCCGAATGCGGCCTTGGCGGGCTCATATGACTTCATGCACCTGTTCGGCCATGTCTGTCTGGGCCTGATGTGGGCCCAAATGGCCAAAGCGGCCCAAGGCGCACTGGACGCAGGCACCGATGATCCCGCATTCTATGAGGCAAAACTGACGACCGGTAAATATTACATGGCGCGCCAATTGCCCGCTACGGCCCTGCATCTGGCCCGAATCCAGAGCGGTGCCGATCCGGTCATGACCCTCGCCGCGGCCGATTTCTAGGGGCCGCGCAGAAACGGAGACACCATGCCAAAACGCCTTCGCCTCACCAGACGGTTTCCGGTCGCCATGACCGAGGACTCCTACCGCCGCCTGCGCCGGTTCGCCCGCGAGGCCGGTCTGGATGAAGGCGAGGCCCTGTCGTTTCTCTTCGAGAATTTCGACAGCGTCATGGACGAAGAAAAGCTTCCGCATCGGCTGCGCCTGTTTAATGCGGAATTGGAAGCACGTAAAAAATGAAGGGTGTTCACGCGGCACGCGCCGGAATTTGAGTATTTGAACCAAGATGAAAGACAAGTCGGGCCCCACCTTCCGCCCACCCGAACGCAGGAGGGAAGGCAGGGCCGTCTTCACCTTGGGCGGTCATCGGCTCTCCAGCCTGTACCGCACAACAAGTTGAAAACGAGCAGGGTTAATAAAATCCTTACTGCCTTCATCTTGGCAAAAATACTCAAATCCAAACCGCGCCGTGCGCACACCCGATTGGGAGGACAAGAATTTGACCAGAAAACTCTATTGCTTTGGCGAAAGCGGACATTCCTATAAGGCCGCGTTGGCCTTGGAACTGTCCGGCCTTGAATGGGAACCGGAATATATCGATTTCTTTAAGGGCGGCACGCGTACGCCAGAGTACCTTGCCCTGAACCCGATGGGAGAGGCGCCGGTACTGGTGGATGGCGATCTGGTCCTAAGCCAATCGGCGGTCATTCAGGATCACATTCTGGACCTGTCCGACCGGTTCGCCGTCTCAGATCCCGCCGAACAGCGCGAGGTCTATCGCTGGACCCTGTGGGACAATCACAAACTGTCGTCGCAAGTCGGTGTGTTGCGGTTCCTGATGAACTTTGTCCCCGAGGAAAAGCGGCCCGCCGAGGTGATCAACTGGCTGACTGGTCGATGTGCGGGGGCGTTTGCGACGCTGGAGCGCGCGCTGGAAAACCGTGACTGGATTGCTGCTGCGACGCCGAGCATGGCCGATCTGACCTGCTGTTCCTACCTCTATTATCCTGAGCCGTTCACCTTTGATCGTGCCGATTACCCCAACATCGACGCCTGGCTGTCGCGCATCAGCGCCCTGCCTGGTTGGAAGCACCCTTATGACCTTATGCCGCGCGCATTCGGGTCCTGATTTGAAAGGCAGATGATGACCGACGCATATATTTACGACGCTGTGCGCACCCCGCGTGGCAAGGGCCGCAAGGATGGTGCGCTGCATGAGGTAACGTCGCTGCGCCTGTCGGCACAGGTGCTGGACGCGCTGGCCGAACGCAACAATCTGGACGGCCATGCGGTTGAGGATGTGATCTGGGGCAATGTCACACAGGTCGGGGAACAGGGCGGCTGTTTGGCGCGCTCGGCGGTTCTGGCGTCCAAGCTGGACGAGACGATCCCGGGCCTGTCGATCAACCGCTTCTGCGCCAGCGGGATGGAGGCGGTGAACCTTGCCGCCAACCAAGTCCGTGGCGGCGCGGGTGAGGCCTATATCGCCGGTGGTGTCGAAATGATGGGCCGCGTGCCTATGGGCAGCGATGGCGCGGCGATTGCGGTTGATCCGTCCCTTGCCATGAAGACCTATTTCGTGCCCCAAGGGATTTCGGCGGATATCATCGCCACCGAATACGGGTTCTCGCGCGATGATGCGGACGCCTTGGCCGTCGAAAGCCAACGCCGCGCCGCCGCCGCATGGGCGGAAAACCGGTTCGAGAAATCCATTGTCACCGTGCGCGATGTGAACGGCCTGCCCATTCTGGATCATGACGAATACATGCGTCCGGGCACCGATATGCAGGCACTTGGCGCGCTGAAGGCCTCGTTCAAGGACATGGGCGAGATGATGCCCGGTTTCGACAAGGTGGCCCTGCTGAAATACCCGCATCTGGAGCGGATCAACCACATCCACCACGCGGGCAACAGCTCGGGCATCGTGGATGGCTCGGCCGGTGTTCTGATCGGCAACAAAGAGTTCGGCGAAAAGCACGGGTTGAAACCGCGCGCCCGCATCCGCGCCACGGCAAAGATCGGGACGGACCCGACGATCATGCTGACCGGTCCGGTGCCGGTGACGCAAAAGATCCTTGCCGATCATGGCATGGCGATTTCCGACATCGACCTGTTTGAGGTGAACGAGGCCTTTGCCAGTGTCGTTCTGCGCTTTATGCAGGCGTTCGATGTGGATCATGACAAGGTCAACGTGAACGGCGGTTCGATTGCGATGGGGCATCCCCTTGGCGCGACGGGCGCGATCATCATCGGCACCCTGCTGGATGAGCTTGAGCGCAGCGATAAAGAGGTCGGATTGGCGACCCTCTGTATCGCTTCGGGCATGGGCGCGGCCACGATCATTGAGCGCGTCTGATGGGCCTCATCGACCAAGATAAGGCGCCGGTAAAAACCGGTTCGATCTACCCCGAACCCTATGCCAGTCAGATGGCGGGGCGCTCATCGTTGCGCCTTGGGGATCCGGGCGGGTTGACCCAGTTCGGCGCGAATATCGTGATCCTGCAGCCCGGCGCGAAATCGTCCCTGCGCCACTGGCACCTGAACGAGGACGAATTCGTGATGGTGACCGTCGGCGAATGCACCTTGGTGCAGGACGCGGGCGAAACCGTGATGCGGGTTGGCGATTGTGCGGCCTTTCCTGCGGGGGACACGGATGGCCATTGCTTTGTGAACAAGACCGACGCCGAGGCGCGCTTTTTGGTGGTAGGCACCCGCGCGCCCCGCGAAGTTGCAACCTATTCTGATGTCGACCTGAAGGTAGAGATCGCCGACGGAAAGGCGACCTTTACCCACAAGGACGGCCGACCCTTTGAGGGAGGAAAACCATGACCGAATTTCATTACAACGTCGATCAGGACGGTGTGGCCACGCTGACGTGGGATGTGCCGGGTAAATCGATGAACGTGCTGTCCTTTGACGCGCTGGCCGAGTTGAACGACGGCATCGACACGGCACTGGCCGATGACGCCGTCAAAGGCATCATCATCACCAGCGGCAAAAAGGATTTCGCGGGCGGGATGGATCTGAACATCCTTGCGCGGATGAAAGAGGACGCGGGCGACAACCCCGCCCAAGGTCTGTTTGACGGCATCATGCAGATGCACGGTTTGCTGCGCAAAATTGAGCGCGCGGGCATGGACCCCAAGACCAACAAGGGCGGCAAACCGATTGCCGCCGCCCTGCCCGGCACCGCCGTGGGGATCGGTCTGGAACTGCCGTTGTCGTGTCACCGGATCTTCGCCGCCGACAACCCCAAGGCCAAGATCGGTCTGCCCGAAATCATGGTCGGCATCTTTCCCGGTGCTGGCGGCACGACCCGTCTGGTGCGCAAACTGGGCGCAATGGCCGCCGCGCCGTTCCTGCTTGAGGGCAAGCTGCAGGACCCGAAAAAGGCCAAGATGGCCGGTATTATTGACGAGGTGACGGCGCCGGAGGACCTGTTGGCCAAGGCCAAGGAATGGGTCCTGTCGGCCAAGGACGCCGATATCCTGAAGCCATGGGACGCCAAGGGCTATAAAATGCCCGGCGGTGCGCCCTATCACCCTGCCGGTTTCATGACCTTTGTCGGCGCAAGCGCGATGGTCCATGGCAAGACCCAAGGCGTCTATCCGGCGGCCAAGGCATTGTTGTCGGCGGTTTATGAGGGCGCGTTGGTGCCGTTTGACACCGCGTTGAAGATCGAGGCGCGGTGGTTCACCAACGTCCTGATGAACCCGTCCTCGGGCGCGATGATCCGGTCCCTGTTCATCAACAAAGAGGCCTTGGAAAAAGGCGCGGTGCGTCCCGCCGATGTGCACGACCAATCGGTCACCAAGGTCGGCGTTCTGGGCGCGGGCATGATGGGTGCGGGCATCGCGCTGGTCTCGGCCATGGCTGGGATTGAGGTGGTGCTGCTCGATCAATCTCTGGAGGCGGCGGAAAAGGGCAAGGCCTATACCGCGACCTACATGGACAAGGGCATCGCCCGCAAAAAAGCCACGCCCGAAAAGAAAGAGGCGGTTTTGGGCCAGATCACCGCGACCGACGATTACGCCGCGCTTGCGGGATGTGATCTGATCGTCGAGGCCGTGTTCGAGGACCCGAAAATCAAGGCCGAGGTCACCGCCAAGGTCCTAGAGGTGGTGCCCGAGGACTGTATCTTTGCCTCGAACACCTCGACCCTGCCGATCAGTGAACTGGCCAAGGCGTCCAGCAAACCCGAGCAGTTTATCGGCATCCACTTCTTTAGCCCCGTGGAAAAGATGATGCTGGTCGAGATCATCAAGGGCCGCGAAACCGGTGATCGCGCGGTGGCCAAGGCGCTGGACTATGTGCGCCAGATCCGCAAAACGCCGATCGTGGTGAATGACGCGCGGTTCTTTTACGCCAACCGCTGTATCATCCCCTACATCAACGAAGGTATCCGCATGGTGGCCGAGGGCGTTGCACCCGCGCTGGTGGAAAATGCCGCGAAAATGGTCGGGATGCCCTTGGGTCCGTTGCAATTGGTCGATGAGACCTCGATTGATCTGGGCGTGAAAATCGCCAAGGCGACCAAGGCCGCGATGGGCGATGCCTATCCCGATGGGGCCGTGGATGACGTGTTGTTCTGGATGTTCGATCAGGGCCGTCTGGGGCGCAAATCCGCCGCCGGTTTCTATGCCTATGACGACAAGGGCAAACGCACCGGTCTGTGGGACGGTCTTGGCGCGCAATACGCACTGGCCGAGGATCAGCCCGAGTTGACCGAGGTGCAGCATCGCCTGTTGTTTGCGCAGGTGCTTGAGGCCGTGCGCGCGCTGGAAGAGGGCGTTCTGATGGACATCCGCGAAGGCGACGTTGGCGCGATCCTTGGCTGGGGCTTTGCGCCGTGGTCGGGCGGCCCTCTCAGCTGGCTCGACATCATCGGTGCGGCCAAGGCCGTGGAATGGTGCGACCAACTGACGGAAAAGCACGGGGACCGCTTTGCTGCCCCCGCGCTGTTGCGTGATATGGCCGCCAAAGGCGACACGTTCTATGGCCGGTTCAATCCGGCACAGGCGGCGGCCTAGTCGCCCGGCTTATTGGCCGTCGTGGACTAACAGCCCGTTACGGCGGCCAATTCCCGACACACCGCCCGCGCACTGTCGCGCGGCAGCGGTGTGTAGGCAGATGCCTTGGGGGTGACCATCAGGTTCTCACCCTCAAGCGCGCCATTGGGGCAATGCACCAAGGCCGATCCGTTCACGAACACCACCTCATCGCGGGCAAAGTTCAGAGTATAAACCTTTTGAGGTTCGGTCGGGCGTATGCGATGCACACCGCACACCCCGTCCAGTTCGCAGGCCGGCACCATCGCAAAGGGATCGCCGAATTGCGCCTCGGCCAGATCGCTTTCGATGATCACATTCTGCTGGGGCATCAAACACAGGCGATCGCGATTGCCGATATAGCCCGCCGGCACCTCAAGGGGCCATTGCGCATAGGGGCAATCCGCGTCATCCGCGCAAAGCTCGGTCACGCCAACGGATTCCACCCGCTGAAACCCGTTGTCAAAGGTCATCACCCGATCCCCCGGGCGCAGGGTTGAGACGGGACGCCAATCCGAGGGCGTCGCGACCATTGTTTGTCCGATGAGGCCGTAAATCGGCCGTGCCGGTTTCTTTTCCGGGGTGTTCTCCGACGACCAACTCGCCCCACCCACTTTTTCATTGCCACCGAATACTGCTGTAATCCATTCGCCGACCATTTTAATTTCCGTTCTCTACCGTATTCGTTTCAAATTTTATGTGGCGACCATCAGACGATTCCAAATCGCGCCGTTATCCCTACGGTTGAGGACATTCAGGGCGCGTTCGGGTCCGAAATGTGGCGAAAATGCGCCACGGGATCACCATACGGTGACAGAGCGCGTTCCTGATTTTGCCTGTATTAAACGCTCTGCCTCAGCCCCCTAACGCCTTAGGGTGGCAAACCGTTCCATAGAATCTATCTGGGGGGCCATTGTGCACCATTCATCGCCCACCATAACCCAATGGGCGTCGCGTTCGGTGGCGTGGACAATGATGCGACCGGGCTCGGTCGTGATGTTGGCGGCAATAAGGTTGAGAAACAGCGCAAGCGCTTCGGCTGACATACACATAGGGGTTCTCCGGATCAGGTTCAGATACCCTGTGTCCTCCCGCACAGATGAGATGAACCTAGATACGCGGGGCCAAAATGCTGCGATGCAGCACGGCAATTGCGACCAAAGAGAGCGTGAACGGGGACGTTCCGCACAAATTTCCCCCTATTTTGGCGAAACCGCCCGAATTCTAGCCGGAAAATGTATATTTGAACCGCAAGATATCCGTGGCACAGACATCCCCCAGATGCGCCGCCAAAGCGTCATCGTAGTACGTGCGATAGTCCGCTTCGCGGTCCGACCGGTTCTCATGGGGTAGCGTCAGGCGAAACCCCAGATGGTCCCACAACGGCGCGCTATCCTCGGCGAAATGTTCGAGACGGATGAACAGCGCGCCGCGCTCCGCCCCCGTCGCGTCCTGCATGTACCGACCGGCGGGCCAGTCGCGTAGACTGTCGACGATCACCGGCGCGCGCAAAAAATCCGGAAACGACAGGGTCTGCGCACAGGTGATCGCGGGGTGTTCAAATGTCTGCGATTTTAGCCAGTGGTAATAGCTGACGGCGCGGTCCCACGGGTTTCTGACCATGGTGAACAGAAACATCCGGTCCAGGTCATCCGCCCCCAGCACCCCGTCGATATCGGCAAGGGTCGAATGTTTCCACAACCGCCCACGCGGGGTCAGGCCGCGCAGACGGCCGCGACGCTTTTTGGCCTTTGGGGTGTCCCCGATCAGGATGTCATCGCGATGCGCCCGATCCTCAAGCGCAAGCCCAAGCGACGTCCCCCCCGTCTTGGGGATATGGACGAACACAAACTGACGGCCCGGGGAAATGATCATGCCCTGTTTTAGACGCTACGACAGTCGCCTCCAAGGACTCTTTGCCCCCTTTTCATTCGCCTTCTCCCCCGCCAATATCACCGCGACACATGGATGGAGGATCGTATGGGTTGGCTGGCTGATGAAACGGGACTGGAAAAATGCGCGGCGAACCACGTTCCGCTGACGCCGCTGTCGAACCTGCGGTGGGCGGCCGAGATTTTCCCGCACCGCGAGGCCGTGATCGACCGGTCCGTGCGCCTGAACTACGCCGAACTGATGGACCGCGTGACGCGCCTTGCTTCGGCGCTGAGCAAACTGGGCGTGAAACCCGGTGACGTGGTGGCGACCCTGCTGCCCAACACCGCGCCCCATGTTCTGGCGACTTGGGCGGTTCCAGCCTGTGGCGCGATCCTGAACACGATCAACACCCGCCTTGAGGTCGAAACGATCCAATACATCTTTGGCCATGCCGCGCCCAAGGTGGTTCTGGTCGATGCGGCGTTCCTGCCGACCGTGGAAAAGGCCGTCGCCCAGATGGATGAGGCCGATGTGCCCCTTTTGGTTGAGGTCGTGGATCACGACGCCGGTTTCCAGCCCGATGGCCGTCACCCCGACATGGACGACCTGATCGCGGATGGCGATCCCGATTTCGACTGGATCCTGCCCGAGGATGAGTGGGAGAGCATCGCGCTGAACTACACCTCCGGCACGACGGGGCGGCCCAAGGGCGTCGTCTATCATCACCGCGGGGCCTATCTGGCCGCGATCGGGAATATGATGTCGTGGCAGATGCAGCGTCATGCGCGGTATCTGACCATCGTGCCTCTGTTTCACTGCAACGGTTGGACCCACACATGGATGGTGCCCGCCGTGGCCGGTGTGGTGATCTGTTGCCGAGATGTGACCGCGCGCAACGTCTATCACGCGATTTCGGTCGACGGGGCCACACATTTCGGCGGCGCGCCCATCGTTCTGAACACGATCATCGCCGCCAAAGAGGACGACCGCCTGCCGTTCGATCACACGGTTCAGGTGTTCACCGCCGGTGCCCCGCCGCCCGCCGCGACGCTGGCCAAGATCGAACCGCTGGGCTTCAACGTCACGCAGGTTTACGGCCTGACCGAGGTTTACGGCCCCGCCACCGAATGCGCATGGCAGGACGACCTGTGGGGCGAAACAGAACAAGCCGAGCGCGCCGCGATCAAAGCCCGCACCGGCGTCGCCATGCCCGTGTTGGAAGAGGCGACCGTGCTGGATGAAAACATGGACCCTGTACCGTGGGACGGCGAAAGCACGGGTGAAATCATGATGCGCGGCAATATCGTGATGAAGGGGTACTATAAGAACCCCGAGGCCACTGCCGAGGCCTTTGCGGGTGGCTACTTCCATTCGGGCGACGTCGCCTTTCGCCATCCAGACGGCTATATCAAGATCACCGACCGCGCCAAGGACATCATCATCTCGGGCGGCGAAAACGTCAGCAGCGTCGAGGTCGAGGGCGCCTTGATGCACCACCCTGCCGTGTCCCTATGCGCCGTGGTCGCGAAACCGGACGAAAAATGGGGCGAGGTGCCTTGCGCCTTTGTCGAACTGGCCGAGGGTCAGACGGTCACCGAGGCGGATTTGATCACCTTTAGCCGCGAGCATCTGGCGGGCTTTAAAACCCCCAAGCGTGTCGTGTTCATGGAGCTGCCAAAGACCTCGACCGGCAAGATCCAAAAGTTTGAACTGCGCGGTGTGGCCAAGGCCTTGGACGACTAATCACCCACGCATATCGCCTTGGCCCGTTTGTGCGGGCCTTGGCGGTGAATGCGTCTTTTCCTTTACCTCTAGTCAGGATAACAGCCGCGTATGACGGCATTGACACAGTATCAGCGGTTAGAAAGTTCGGGCCTGTGGCGCGAAGCCCCCGACGCCCAGCGGCGTGAGGTCATTGTGACCTTTGGCGATGCGTCGATCATCATCACGGACAAGAACGAACGCCCCCTGACGCACTGGTCCCTTGCCGCACTGATCCGTCAAAATCCGGGCGAGGTGCCCGCCCTGTTCCGTCCCGGCCCTGACGCCGGTGAGGATCTGGAAATCGACGACAATACCATGGTCGAGGCGATTGAGACCGTGATGAGCGCGATTGACCGCCGCCGCCCCCGTCGCGGACGCCTGCGTCTGGCGACCACGGCGGTGTTGCTGGGGGGCGTGGTGGCGCTGGCCCTCTTCTGGCTGCCCGGTGCGCTGCGCCGTCACACGACACAGGTGGTGCCGCCGTCCGTGCGCCAAGACATCGGTCAATCCCTGATGTCTCAGATCACGCGCGTATCCGGCCAGACCTGTGCAGTTGGCGGCGGGCAACGCGCGCTGGCCCGTATGGGGCGGGCCCTGTTGCCCGCGAATGCACCCGCGCCGCGCGTGATCCCCGGTGGCATCCGCGACACGCTGCATGTACCGGGCGGTCTGATCCTGTTGAACCGGTCGGTGGTTGAGGATCATGAGGACCCGATCGTCGCCGCCGGTTTCATCCTTGCCGAACAGGCCCGTCTGGCCGAGCAGGATCCGCTGGACCGGATGCTGCGCTATGTCGGGCCGATTGCCACCTTCCGTCTGTTGACCACGGGCGCCCTGCCCGACGCCAAGATCACCGAATACGCCGAGCACCTTGTGGCTGCTGATCACCCCGAGGTGCCCGCCGAAAACATGCTGGCCGTGTTTGAACAGGCGGGCGTGCCCTCCTCGCCCTATGCCTATGCGTTGGACATCACCGGCGAGAGCGTCCTGCCGTTGATTGAGGGCGATCCCGTCCGCACCCCGCGCAGCGCCCCGATCCTCAGCGACGCGGACTGGGTCCGGTTACAGGGCATCTGCGGCGCGTGATCCCGAAATGAAAACGCCCCGTCACGATGGATCGGACGGGGCGTATTTTCTACAGGGTGTTCGCGCTTATCTCAGATACGCATCCCCATAGCCTGCCTTACGGATGTTGGCCAAAACGCGCGGCGCACTGTCCGGCGCGACGGGGCCAACCATAATCGTTTGCAACACACGCCCGTTCGAGCGCACCGTACCCTGACGCACCGGCAGGCCCAGCGCCTGCATCCGCGCCACAGTGGCCGATGCATTTGCCGGATCGCCGAACAGGCCAACCTGAACATAGCGCGCGCCAGTTGCCGCCGGTTTTTGCGACGCAGGCATGGCGACGGGCACCGATTTCGTGGACACGCGCACCTTGGGCTTGGGCTCGGGCTGGGATTTGGTCGAAATCGCCACGCTGTATTGCGGCGCATCGGGCAGGACCAGACGACGCGGTACGGTCTGGGTCCAGACCATGTTCATCGTCGCCTCACCCTCTGCCGTACCTTTGCCACGGTTGGGGTTCAGACGGTCATCTTCCCACGCAACCTTATAACCCTCGGGCGGGTCGACAACGCGGCGCGGCTGGAGCGCGGGCGCGGCGGGACGCACGGTTAGGGCCAAGGCCTTGGGACGCGGTGCGACCGTCGGCTGAACCGGCGTGACCGGAGCAATCACCGAGGATTGCGGCGACAGAGCGGGCTGTCCCGGGAAGGTACCCTCTTCTTGCGGACCACAGCGCACAGGGTATTTCGCCCCCGAATTCACGTATTGCGCGGAAAGGTCGCTCAGCCCCTCGCACGCGGGTGCGCCCGTCGCGGCGGGTTTGGGGATCGGTGCGGCCGACGGGGCCGGAAC
>PALT01000026.1 GCA_002706605.1 Rhodovulum sp.
CGCTTCAGCGGCCGGCGGTCGCCGAGTTCGTCGACCACATGCTTCGGTCAATCAAATAGCTTCGCGCGTATTTGTCATTTGCAAATGCCGCTTTGGGCCGATGATGGATAGCTCCCATTGCAACAAGGTGGAAGAAGTCGTTGCTCTTTAACTTCTTCCAGTAGCTGGGCATGTTTGTTTTGTCTGGACGTTGAAGAAGGTGGACATTTTTGATGCCCAATAGAAATTTTTGGCGGACCCTTTTGCGTTTCACAGAGGTCGTGGGTGTTGTGACTGCTGTGATCTTCGTTTTTGAAGCGATCGCGAAGGATCGTAGCCTTCCGCACCTCTATTTCGGAGAGTACAGCTCACAAGAAATTGAGTTATTCTTAAGCGAGAACGCCGGTCAACCTATATACGTCGACTTTCATGTGGATGAAGTCAACGTCTCCGGAAACGATGCCATATACTTCGAAGATTGGGGCGTCTTGACCATCGTTGATTTTGTTTCTCTTCGTGAGAATCCACTCTTGTTTACAGCCAATGATCTGAGCGAATCTGGTGATTTCTACTTCAAGGGTCCAGTCTTCGTGCTCTACGAGATCAGAGAAGGAGAGCCGCACGTGGAGCTGGTTCAACCCCCTTACCTGGATAGCTTGGCGCAGCGGGCACATTGCGCTTCTCTTACTCGCGACTTTTCGGGGCTACGGTATGTATTTCGGTATGCCGCGGGATGTATCTTTGGGTTTCTCGCTCTTTAACCCCTGCTCTTGTTGGGCGGGTAGATCAGTGCATATTGTGTTGACAGCAAACGGCAGGTTTCACGGGCTCACCGCGGAGGCACCATACTAGGGGCAATGTCCGCTTTGGGCTGAGTAATCTTGACCATTTTCAGTTAAAAGAACTTGATGACATACTCGTTGAATACATGGTGCGATCGTTTGGCGCCAGCACTGAACCAACTCGACAAAGTCCAAGAGCCTTTTCTTGAAGCATATTGGCAAGCAAACTCTTACCCGACGCGCGTGTCCTTCAACGGGAGAGATGAAACACCGTTTCCAAAAAATGACCTGGCCGATCTCTATGATCACGCGCGCATGGCCTTACGATCCGGTGGGAAGAAATTCTATGACCCGCTTCGCGAAGCGCTTGACCCGGTTAGAGCTATCCTGAGGTCACACCCATCACTTTCTGAGGCGCTTGGGAACCGTGTCGAAAATGACAAGTTTCACGTCAAAATATTGAACGGGACATCACTCACTTGGCTGTCACAGATCGTGGCTGGTCTATTGGAACGCGCTCACTACCATGGAGATGACGGATACAAGAAAGCTGCGAGAGAACTTGGATCCATCCTTGATCTGGGTTCGACGAGCTCAGAAGTTGATGTCCCAAACGGGCTCGATTTGGGCTACGATCTACTGCTCTTTCATGGTCCTGAATTACACAACGAATTTGAGATTCAGGAGGGTTTAATCGTCAAACCTGCTGCCGTCCTCTCAGACTATCTGGATCGCGGATGGATCCGGGATTTTGTACCAGCGGAGATGGATCGACGTGATTGGCGGCAGATTGGCGCTGTGGTGCGACCGTTCCGTTGGCGACCGGCGTTTCGAAGGAAGACTGAGCATCTGGAAGATTGGCCCAGCTGGCCACCAAGTTTTGGGGAGGACGCTCTAACGTTTTTAGAGCTCCTTTCCATCGCGAACCAAACGCCGATTTTACCTTTCATATTGATACGCGGATGTTTGCATCGATCCGCACATGGCTTGTTGGGGTTAGCTCACAGTCGAGGTGGTTCCCACCCGATCCGTCAAGTGGGACGTCGGTACGATCCTTTCCAAGCCCCTCCACGGCTCCAGCACAGCTCGATCAATTTGGCCAAACAAGCCTATAGCACACGAGGCGATGAAGAATTTGAACGCTTTGCTCCAATCATTCATCGCCTTTCAGAAGCTTTGGAGCGCTCGGGGCGTTTTGGCGCCAGCGACCGAATACTAGATATCTCGCAATCGTTGGAGTTGATGTTTAGGCCAAAGGGCGGTCGGATCAGCCAAAAGCTCCAAGATGGGATGGCCGAGTTACTGGGTGTCGATGAAACACATCAGGACGAGATACGAGCGGCAATCAAGAAGGTCTATGACGTTCGCTCAGCGATCGTGCATGGCGCAACCGATGCGCGGCGCAAACGCAATTTGGAAGATCGCCAAAGCGCTTTTATCAGCGGCTTCAATTTGACCCAGCAGGCGCTCTTCAAGATGCTACTTAGTGATGCAGAAACACGTGACTAATTCTCCGCAGCTACGATTGTCCGAGCGCCGTGAGCTCGAATATCTCCAGAGGGCGCTCCAGCAGCGAAAATCCTAAGCGCGGCATACCCAAGCGTGTACGAACGTCGGCGTTGGGCCTAGGTTTTTAAGACAAGTTGATCATGTTTTCCGATCGTCATGAAACGCCTCTTCATGCCCGGATGCTATAGGTTCGAAGGCTTAATTGCGTGATCCACGGACGCTTCGACTTGAAAACTGTCAGAAATAAAATTATATATCTGACACTTGGAGGCGCACATGCAAACCACATCTCAAGCGATCAAGGCCTATGCTGAAGCGCTGCCGGAGGGCGCAACCCTGTCGGCACGTGAGTTGTTGCATCTCGGAGAGCGTGCGGCGGTCGATCAGGCGCTGTCTCGGTTGGTGCGGCGCGGGGAGCTTATGCGTGTGAAGCGCGGGTTGTTCGCTTTGCCTGTGAAAACCCGCTTCGGGAACCGGGCGCCTTCGGTTGAGGCCGTGGTTGAGCACATTGCGAAATCAACCGGTGAGCGCGTGTCGCAAAGCGGGGCGTCGGCAGCGAACCTACTCGGCATTTCGACGCAGAATCCATCCCGTAAAGTTTTTTGGACTTCCGGGCCGAGCCGTCATCTGAAGCTCGGAGCGCAAAGCGTCGAGCTTAAACATGTGCCGAGCTGGCAGCTTCGTGCGCCCAACAGCCGTGCCGGCCACGCCTTTCGGGCGCTTGCTTACTTCGGCAAGTCCGAAGCTGCTCAGGCTTTGACGCGCATCAAAGCGACGTTGAACGAAGAGGAGCAGCGGGAGCTTCTGAGCCTTCGAGCCTCTGCGCCAACTTGGATGGCCAAGGAACTTAGCGCGCTTGCGCCATCACAATGACAGGAAGCCAAACTTACTTTTCGCTGTCGCGTGAAGACAAGATCGACGCGCTGGAAGTGGCCGCTTCGAAATTGGGGCGGCCTGCAGACCTGTTGGAAAAGGATATCTGGGTCGTCTGGGTGCTTGACGCCTTGTTCGACAGTGATCTCGGCGAACACCTGGTGTTCAAGGGCGGAACGTCGCTTTCCAAGGTCTATAAGGCGATTGATCGGTTCTCAGAAGATGTCGATCTGACATATGATATCCGGCAGATCATTCCCGATCTGATCAAGGATCCCGAAGATCCATATCCGCCAAGCCGCTCGCAAGCTCAGAAATGGACCGAAGCCGTTCGGGATCGCTTGGGCGAGTGGGTTGGGTCGACAGTTGCCCTCATGTTGTCGGACAAGGTTAAGGCAGCGGCGCTCCCGGCAGAAATCCGTATAGAAGGTGACAAGATCTATCTGGACTACGACGCGGTCCGCAGCGGCAGCGGGTATGTTCGTACATCGGTCTTATTGGAATTTGGCGCCAGGTCCACAGGTGAACCGGCGCAGCGTCACGAGGTGGTATGTGACCTCTCCCAAGCAATACCTGAGTTGCTCATGCCCGTCGCCACGCCTCGTGTGATGATGGCCGAACGGACGTTTTGGGAGAAGGCGACAGCTATCCATGCCTATTGCCTGCGAGGCACGTTTCGAGGCGGCGACCGCTATGCGCGTCACTGGTACGATCTTGATCGTCTGCAGGCTGTGGGTATCGCTGCACGGGCGCTGGAGGATAAGACGCTTGCTCAAGATGTTGCGAAGCACAAACAGCACTTTTTTCGCGAAACCGATCGTTTGGGTGCGACGATAAACTATGCCGATGCCGTCTCAGGGTCGCTTTGCCTGATCCCAGAGGGTGAAGCCTTGGAGGCGCTGGCCCAAGATTACCAGAAAATGCAGGAAGCGGGGCTGCTTCAGTCAGATTCCATCGCTTTCGATGACCTAATGGCTCGTCTGATGGATCTTCAAAATCAGGCCAATAACCGAGCTGAATGAAGGAGACGGATTTGGTGATGGGCGTGAATCCTTTATGACGTCTAACAATGTCGCGCCGATTGAAGCCATCAAAGAAACGCATCGAGCTGCGGCTGTTTTGCGGGCGCTCCAGCGGGCTCCGTGCTACCGTATGCATGAACTCGTCCTTTTGGATTGGCTCCGAGTTGTTGCGCTTGCAGTCACACGTGACGATTTAAATTCGACCGCCTGCTCACTGGAGACCTTCGGCTTGGTGCGGCTGGGCCAATACGACGATAATCGGGTGCTCGGGCTGACTGAGCGCGGTCAAGATGTTGAGTTGGGCCGCGCCACTGCGGAGGGCATTTTGCTTCAGAACCCAGAAATTTCGAGATCCTAATTCAGTGCCATGCGATACTCGGCGCATTGGACTATCTGGAGGCATTAATGGCAGCGCGGACGTCAGGTTGTTGAAATGAAACCCTCAGGTTTGCAGGTAGGCCAAGTTCCAAGTCGAACTCGAAAAACTGCGCCTGCGAGATGCGCATGTCCTCAGTGGCAATATCCTTTGAGTGTTCGGAGATGAAATCGGCCCGAAATCCCTCTTCTATGTCTGACGGATTGCCTTCGAAACGTTTGAGATAGGTGTCTTCCGGGGCCCAGGCCTTGGTCTGTAGGTCACGGGCGCGCGCGGCGCGACCTGCGGAGGATTTTCCGCGCACGGGATAGATGCCGCCGGGGTCAAATATCTGAACCTTCCATGTGTCGTCTCCTGTTTGGATAAAGGTGAAGTTGTTCAGATGTCCATCGAGCCAAATCCCGCCCTGATTATTGATTTCTCGGGCAGCAGCGACATAGGCGGCGGCTTGCCCCTTGGTCATATGCCCTCCCTGCTGTTTCACGAGGTCGTTGGCCAGAGTACCGCTGAATTCGTCCACCAGTTCGAGCACCTGAAGCTGGCTCGGACCTTCAGCGACAACACGGCGGTGGTGTAGTTTGATCGGCGCGATGACATCGGGATCAATCCCCTCGCGGGCAAGGAATGAGCGGCCAAACCAGTCGTTGATCACCTGATTGGTGTTTCCATCCTTGTTGAGCGATATCCGAACCACTTGCCCCTCGCGTCCGGCGGCTCGGAAAACTCCGTTGATGGCGCCATCTGCTATCGCGTCGCCCAAGGCGATTACCTGTTCCCCGGCTGCGGTTTGAAACCGGAAATAGCTGTTTGCCTTGGGCTCTACCGATGCGGGCAGAACGTTCTGCGGCGTTGCGGGCTCTGGCAGTTTCACCGCGGGGAACGCGACAGGCGCGGTCCCGCGCGCGTCTTGCATCGGATCGCGCGCGCGGTACGTGGTGACCGGAGCGACGGCATCGGTCACCACCATATCTGCAAACTCATCCACATCCATACGCAGAACCTGTCCACGCGTCGGATCGAAAAACTCAACATCGGCCCCCATGCCAAAGCGGTCTGTCCCCACGTCTGTGAGAACAACGCGCCGTTGGGGTCCGTTCTTGGGCTTGACCTGCAGGCTCACGGTCCAGCCACCGTCCATGGCAGCCTGGGCGGTGGCCATATTGACCGTTTCAGGGCTGAAATGAGCGACCTCAATGCCCTGCATTTCCAGCCTGTGAGAAAAGACCGATGTCGGCACCGGTTCGGTTCGCCCAAAGGAGAGCACACCCGATGCTAACGCGCCCTGCCCATCGGATAAGCTCTCCATGGCCATGACAAGCTGGGCGCGTCCCTGCGCTTCGCTCAGCGTGCGGCCCGTCTGGCGCATCAGGATAAAGTTCCCAGCCACCGCATCGGGCGCTTTGGGCGTGCCTGCGCGGTATTGGGCCGGGGCCTGATGGGCGATGCGCGCGGTTGCTCCGAATTCGGTTATCGGATCTGCTGGTGCCGTGACGAGCGTGGCACGGCGTCTTGGCGTGACGCGTACGGGGACAGTTGGGTTCTGAGGCTCTGGGAGCAGGCGGAATGCAGGCCCTTGTGCCGGAGCAGCATTTATCACGATCTGCTGGCGCTGGCCTTGCCGGATTGTCGCCGGAAAGCTGTCAGACAAGGTTTCAAAGGCATCAATAACCTGGCTCAGCCCTGATGGATCCCGTGCTGTAAAATGTCGGGCATTGGCACTGCGTCCTGCACGCATACGACCTTTGAAAGCCTGCCCAGGCGAAGGTTCCAAGCCATCCGTCAACCGGGCAACCTTGCCACCTGTTCCGGCCTTGTGAAAGCGTACGGGGGCGGTCGCCTCGTAAACCGTCGCGCCGAAAACTACCAATTCCGAAGCAACATCCACAATGTTGAGCCAATAAGCTTCATCTGACAGTGGATTGCCAAAAGCATCGACACCTGCAAACATGGAATAGACCTTGCCGCCTAGGTTGACGGAGTGAAACATGTTCACCATCGTGCGCATCCCGTCGCGGGTCAGAGTGTCCATCACCACATCAAGTTGACGCGCCGATGACACCATGAGTGCTTCGTCCAGCGAATACCGTTCCAGCCAGATGCGAGGGTCGCTCTCATCCCAATCGAGCATCAAAGAGGCCGCAAAATCCCGTGCCGGTCGGCCCAGATCTTCCCAAGAATCTTCATATCCGCCGCCTTGCAGCCCATAGTAGCGCGCCATCTGTGCGCGGCCGAGCCGGTTGTTTTGCCGCGCTTGCTGCCACGATTGAGCCGCCGCTCGATCCCAGCGGATGATCCCGGTGGCAAAAGCCTCGGCTCTGGCCGGGCCGAAGTAGACCGCTCCGACAGCCAATTTCTGTTGAAGCGTCAAGCTGTCTGACTGAAGCAACGCCTCGAAGCGATTGATCATGCCGAGGACGTGTTCGGCCTCGCCCCCTCCAGCCGATGTGACGGCCAGTTCTATCTTCTCTGCATGGGTGCGATAACTCGCCAAAACGAGGTCTTCCCATCGGGCATACCACTGAACACGGAAGTGCGTTTCGTCATCAATCGAAAAGCGGACCGTTTCACCCGAAATCCCATCAAAGGAAACGCAGCTGCCTTTTTCGGTTGTGGCGGACAGGTTATCGCTGGCAAAGAACTCATTCACCCACTGCCAACTTAGGATTGGAGGGTAGAGAAATGGATCAAGTCCACCGCATCTGGGCGATAGCGTCATGGCCTGGCCCAGCGGATGCGCGGCCCGTGACAGGCCGATACCGTACCGCATCTCCCCCTCAAAGGGTACACCGCGGGACTCCAAGGGCAGTGTGACAGTCTCTCCGCTTTGCTCCCCGGTTATGGTCAGTTGGATCTTGCGCCCTTTTTCTTTGGCCAGCGCCTCATCCAGATAAGCCTGCGGGTAAATCTTTTGGCCCGGAATGGAGGTCAGAACTTGCGGTGTCACAGTTCCACCTTCCGGGATGTTGGCCTCCGGTCCCAGAAAGCTCAGAACCTCAACCCGCTGCGTCGGGGCACGGTCGATCGCGACCACGGGATCAAAGGTATAGATCAGTTCGCGCGGCTCGCCTTCTCCGATGATCTCATGCGAGGTCACCTCGCCAGAGATGCGATCATAGGCCCAGCGGACCTCTCCGGGAAAAAAGGACATCTTGAGGATCGGCGCGCGGGCACTGGCATGGACCTCAAGCTGCGCACTCCATTTCAGGTTGCCCTCAAGCTCGGCATGAAGCGTTGCTGGGATCGCACTCGAAATCTCATTGGCGGTTGGATAATATTCGAAACGCGCCGAAATTCGACCAGCTTTCGGGGCACTGACCTCTTCGGTTATCCATTTGCGGGTGTCTGAGTGCAGTTCGATCTCATCTGCCCGCGCATCTTGAGGTGTAACCAGATAGATATAGCTTTGCGTCTTTGCCTCCTCGAAAGGCGCGGCGCCCTCCCGCTGGGCCACAAGACGCCACCGGCCAACAAGTTGGTCGCGGCCAAAGACGGCAGGCTGCGCAATAAGCCGCTCTTGCAGGGTCGCAGCCCGCGCCCCCGGCTGCAGCAGGCAGACCAGCAGGACCGCAAGAGTAGCGGCAAGGCAACTATAGCGCCTCATCATCATCGGCTCCCATGGCTGAGCTGCTGAGCAGCGTGTCTTCATCGTTTAGCGCGCGCCGACCTTCTGGTGCTGCATAGGGCACCGGGCCCGATTGTCGGCTGACCTTTAGGCTGAACTGGTCATAGTGCACCTGCCCGCCCCAACTCTTGCCGCGCATGATCAGAAGATCTGAGCGCGGGTCAGGAACAATGTGGAAAAGAGCCACCCATGGGATCTGGACGTTTCCCTCAAGTTGCGATTTCACGGCTTCGGGCAGGGCGGGGTTCATGTCACAGCGTTGGTCAGAAATGTCGCGCACGCCCAGGTTCAGCCCGTCAAACCAGGCCTCATCCATCACCCCGCCGCATGGCCCCAGTTTGCGCACACGCGCAGACCCTGCCGTTTGTGATAAACGCTCAAACCCTTCGAGGGTGGTCGGCGCACGCCTTGGGCCGTCTCGCTCGCGGGTTTCTGCCAAGCGGATCTGTTCTTCCAGCGCGGCCGCTTCATCGTCCAAGGAGTGCTCGCCAAGGTATTCGAACCTGTCAATATCAAGACGCTTATAGCGGTCTTGGTACAGTTGCTCTCCGGTGTCCCGGTTCCTCCAAACAAAGGCGGACTTGCCGCCCTCGCGCAGGGATTTCAAGTCACTGCGGAGGCGATCCAAGTCCTGTTGTGCTTCTTCCTTGGCTGGCCTGATCGCACTATCTGTGCCGAGATCGGCCGTGATGAACCAGGTCTGCGCTCCGGAATGGCGAAAGCCATCCATCTCCCAAAGGCCATTGAGCTGCGGCGCGACCGCGTCGTGCATATCCGGCGTCAGGATCTTGGCGCTGTGATCTGGGTCTGCCACAGGCTGAGGCACGGGGACATCGGCAAAGATATCATCCGCCCAATCTCCAGTGTCCTTCGGCGTCGTCTCGACACCGTCTTCCGATGTCCCATTCTCTTCGTCGTGGGCAACCACCCAGTGGGTAGGCAAAGCCAGATTGAACGGAAGACCCTCGTCGCTGTCTTGAGCCAGCACTTCAACCGTGGTTTCACGGGTCTCTCGGTCAATTTCGACACGGACGATGCTGCCGTCTTTGGTTTCAAAACGCTGTGATGCCTCCCCGCGGTCCGGATCAAAAGACGCCCAGAACAACTCATCGTCGATCTCAGCCAGGCGCTCGGCGCTCAGGTTGCTCTCGGTTGCCATTTGAAGCGCGGCGTACCGCGCTTCTTTGTCTGCGGTGACAAGCAGATCCCCCAGACGTTCAGAGCTCAGGTTAAGCCTATACTGCTGCCGCACATCGCGGATCGTACGTGTTTGCGTGGCGATCTCCGGCGCTGACTGCTGTCTGCTCGTACGGAGAACCTCGCGGATGAGCGTGCCACTGCGCGCCACCTCATCCGGTTGCCCCGTTGCCATGGAGGCATGCAGGAGAAAAGGATCTGAAGAAACCTCTTCGAGAAGCATGCGCTCCAGTGGTGTTGGCACGCCTTTGGCAGGGCTGTCGCCAAATGCGGGGCCTGCCAGCAGAACTGCCGCAGACAGAGCAGACATTCGCAGCATGGTCTTGTCCTATGGCGTGGTTGCGTTATTCCTCGACCGCGTTGATCACGACCGAGTCGACAAGCAGCAGCATTTCACCCGTTGCATTGTTGCCGTAGCGGCCCATGCCAAATGTCAGTTCACCCGGCGCGCGCAAAGCGGTGAATTGGTCTGTGATCACCTTGAACGGCGTGCCATCTTCGAGCGTGACGCCTTCCATCTCAAGGCTGGCGGTATAGCTGCGCCCCCTCTTTGACAACGTCAGCGTGGTGGGCAAGGTCTCGTGATCGCCCAGAATGGTGCTCCAGTCTTCGGGGCCTTTAGGAAGCTTGGTGTAGCAATTGCCGAGGCTGGGCACGTGGGCGCGGTAGATCCTGCTAACCTCTTCTTTTTCGCCTTTCGAGGTCTTGGTCAGACTGGCGCTGGTGGACCAGCAGCTTCCGGCCTTGTTCGCATAGAACGACGAAGCCATGAAATTGTCCGTGTCCTTCCACAGCCCGAAATGAAGCACATTTCCGCTGGCGGTCAGCTCACCGGTAAAGGTGACCTTTGCATCCCAATCGCCATCGGGCATGTCACCTGTGTAGGTGATCAGGTTGGTTCCGTTCTCTTCGGTAAAGGGGTTGGGCGACGTGCTCAGCATCAAGAGCGCACCGTCCTCGACGACATAGCTTTCTGGATCGGGGTTGGTTAGGATCCAGCTGTCAGAAATATCCTCGCCATCGAAATCATCGCGGAAGAATTCGGTAATAACCGGCCCTTCGGGTACCGGCTCGGGTGCAGGTTCTGGTTCGACCGTTGCCTGCGCAAGGATAACGGCCTCTTGCATCGCAGACTGAAAGCCGCTGGTATCGGCGGCGTCGAAATACTGACCACCTCCATTTTCCGCAATACACTCCAGCTGCGCACGGGTTTCTGCGTCGACGTCAAAGCCCACCACGTGGATATTCATGTTGACGCCCGATGATTTCGCCAAGCCCGCAATCGTGCATGGATCCCCATCACAGGTCTCGATCCCGTCGGACACCAGAACGAGAGACTTTTGAATATCTGCCGGCTCGGCTCCAGACAGCATTGTGATCCCCTGCATAAGCGCCGTCTGTATCGGTGTCTTTCCCAAAGGGGTGATGCCGCTGATGCTGGCCTTGATAGCGGTCCGGTCTGTGCCTAAAGCATTGAGAACTTGCACATCAGTACAGCTTTCCTTGGAGGTGGTACCATAGGTCATCAACCCGACACGGGCCTGCGTTGGCACATCATCCATCAGTTGTGTCAGCGTTGATTTTGCGGTGGAAATCTTGGCCTCACCATCAATCTGACCCCACATCGACCCAGATCCATCCAGGATGAACAGAATGTCAGTGGGCGCAGCCAAGCTTGACGTGGCAATCAAACCAGCCGAAAGGGTGGCGAGCGTCGTCTCAAAAAGCTTCATGAAATTCTCCCTGCAGGTCTTTTGCCGCAGGGTAAGTGTGGCTCGCGCTGCCCCAATATCCCCAATTGGGGACAACAAGTCCCGTTATCACGCGGCCGTGATGCCGTGAGCCCGAGAGTGCTGCGCATTTCCCTGCGCGATGATCTGCCCTGAATTGGCTTCTGGGGCGCAGGCGTCAATGATCCAAGGCCATTCGGAAAACATCAAATATTGGCCCAGACGCGAAAACTCGTGCAGCGTGCACTCGGGAACTGCGGTTTGCAGTTTGGCACTGCCTTCCGGGTCAGAAACGTTGTCAAGGCTCCCTTGAATGATGTGGACGGGCGCAGAAATCTCGGACAAGTCGAAATCCCAGCCATGCGTGTTCAGAAAATTCTCTTGAACCAGCCCATCGGTGCCAAGCTGTGTGCGCAAGGCCAACATTTCGGGAATACGGCGCTGCAACTGCGGGCTTGAGAGAACCTCAATATCCGCAGGGCATTTGGAGCGTGCGATATGGCGTGCGAGGTATTTGCTCGTGTTTTGCATGACCGAGCGCATGAGATATGGAACAATCGCCTTCAAAAGCGCAGGCGCGCGTCTCCCGATCACACCGCTGATGATGTAAAAGACGTCCATACTGCGCCAGTCATCGGGCTCATGGCGCGGATAGCTGGGCGCGCACATCAGCACCTTGTCCACCCGGTCAGGCGCGGTCGCCGCAAAGGCAAGCGCAGAACACGAACCAAACGCCTGGCTCAGCAGCGTGGCTTGTTTTGCGCCGAGATGATCCATCAACTGCAGCAAGTCCGGTGTGAAATCCGACAGACCGCCCAGTTTCTTGAAATGCGAACCAAAGGTGCCTGGCCTACAGGGAACCACAAGGTGCACCCCTAGGGCCTCTAGCTTGGGTAAATAGCGCTCAGGGGTGCCGATCACATCAAGCGCAACGCCGGTGAGCGCATCAAAATGCAAAAGCAAATGCCCATCTTTGGGACCAAGAGAGAAATACTCCAGATTTCGACCATCTTCCAACAACAGGTTCCGGCGCACCGAAAGCGCATTTTCGTCCCGCACTGTTTCCCGCCCAAGCAGCGACAGCGGATTGCGGTCTACCAGCAACAAGAGGCTGGACTGGTCGTTTACGCCCGTCTTGAGATATACGCGTTTGAGATAGGTGCGCGCGCTTTCATAGGTAATGCCGCACTGAGCCGCAGCTTTGCGCAGGCTCGAAGACCCATGCAAGGCCTCAACCAGCCGCGCCTCGGCGTCTGACAAATAGTAGGTCCGTCGAAAATCGTCAAAACTCTGACGGCTCATAGCGGGCAGGATGACCGCGATCTTGGCAGCATTCGGTGGCAGGACACCGCCTTTGAGCGCCTTTGCCGAGATCAAAGCGACGTCCGCACCGCCTCCAGAATCCTCACTCAATTGGGGCGGCATGCCATCAGACATATGTGCCAATCGCTCGTGTTTTCGCTGCAACGCGCTTAGCGTGGCGTAGTCAAAGCCATGATCCGAAGCCGCCTTGTTGGAAAAAATGCGGCTGCCCGTATGATCGAACACCATCAGCCCAACGGCGAGAGAGTCAAGCACGCCGCCTAGGGTGGAATTTCGCTCCTGCAGCGCGACAATGTTTTCGCTGAGCCGCATCGCGCGTTCGAAATGGGTCACAATGCTCTGAAAACGCTCTGGAACCTGGTGCGGTGTTCCCCCGCTTGAATACTCGATGTGTTCCATCAGTTCCGAGATCATCTCTGGCCAGAGAGAATTATCGATCACTGCATCATAGAGCATATGTACGAGTTCGGCCTCGCCGGGTTGCCCGCTGCGGGGACCTTGATGCGCAATAAGGTTCTGCTTTGAGCTTTCCATAGTCCCCCCAGCTTTGATGATATGCACTGAACCGGTGGATGCCGCTACAAGCGAGACTGTTACATTATTCGGCTCCGTTGGCCAGTTTTAGACAATTGTGTTTCAATATGCCTTGTACGCTTCGCTCCAAACAGCGCCGCTTTCCGCATAAGTTCATTCTTTGTGATGCGCGGTGGAATCTGCTCTATCCCGTGTCATATCAGGATGTCGTAGAGCTGCTGGCTGAGCGTGACGTCAGACACTACCCCCGAAATTCGGACACTGACGGAAGCTATGATTTGCAATTTTCTGATCTTCGACGGGAAGGAGAACAGAGATGCCGAAACGGAAGAACCGCAGCGCTGAGTTCAATGCAAAAGTCGCGCTTGAAGCGTTGATGGGTGAGCGTACGGTTTCTGGTAGCCCAGCCAATCACGCGGCGGAAATGCAAATTTAGTTTACCGCCAGCTACAGTTATCCTTCGTGCGTCCATACGTAACTGATGTCGCCCGCTGTGAAGTCCCGGTTCAAAAGGTTCGGCGCGATGTCGATGGCGTGGTTACTGTCGGTCATCACCTGGTGTCTATTGGATTGCTCGACCCGCATGCCTTCATCTCGCATTAGCGCTGCTAGCGCGGCGGTGGCCAATTTTCAGCCCAAGCTCCTTCAGTTCTTCGGTCATTCTTGGACGGCCGTAGCTGCCCAGGCTGAGACGGAACTGTCCCTTGATATGAGCTAGCACGACCATGTCGGTCTGCTGCCTACGGCGGGCCGGACGACTGTGATAAGCCCGTAGGCTACGTTCGCCGACATCCAGAACCTAGCAAAGATGTTTAGTCGGGAAATCACGGCCGTGCTCTTCGATGAACCTGAACCTCATGGCCTATGGCTCGCTGAGAAGGCCATGGCCATTTTTAGGGGAACCCTCTCCTCCTTGAGAATACGGTTCTCTCGTCGAAGCCTTTCGTTCTTATGGGCAAGGTCAAGGTACTTGTCGGACACAACATCCGTGGCGCGATGCGCTTGATCCATTTATTCAAAGTCGACAGGCCAATGCCCAAATCAGATGCCACCTGCTCGCGTGTCAGTCCAATCGCTAGCGTGATCCGCACCCCATCAACGTGGAATTCGCCCTTCCGTTTCGTTCCCTTGGTTCGTCTCCTTTGCCGCGATAAATGTTGTCAAAGGAGCGGCATCAAACCGTGGCAGGTCCAAAGCAGGCAAAAGACCATTGGTGGATATGACGCGCAAATCGTAAAATTTCGCTATGCTGCGTAGGGTCAGTTCGAAATCCCGGTGATCCGAACAGGTTGTCGAAGCTTCGACGTTCTCCATGCTGCGCTTCCAGACAACACACATCGGGTTGCCACGGGAACCAGCCGTCGCAGCATATGAGACATGGTCAGGCAAAGCGCTGTCTCGTCCGGGTTCGGATCGGGGCAAAAGGGTAAGTAAGGCGCGCGCCCGTGCATCTCGCTCGGCTGTTCACTCACCTTCCGTCGCGGCCACCGCACTTCTCCCTTTGTCTGAGTTGCATGACATGCTGGTCGCAGCTGTCGTCCCGTCCA
>PALT01000027.1 GCA_002706605.1 Rhodovulum sp.
CGCCCGCCGCCTGACTGCCTTGGGCCAAGGTGCCGCCATCGGACACCGCGCCACCGATTGACCCGCTCAACCCGATCTCGGGCGCGCCCGTCGCTGTGCCGGAGACCGTCACGTCATAGGGGTTCTCGTCGGCGTCGTCGTTCACCATCGACAGATCAAAGCCGAACGCGCCGGCAATCGTCGGCGTGTAGCTGACCGTGAACGTCGTGCTGCCGCCCGGCGCGACCGTGCTGCTGGCCGGGGCCGAGATGGAGTTCACCGTCACGTTGCTGGCCCCCGAGGACGTCGCCGTCGACAGGGTCAAAGTATCGGTGCCGGTGTTGGCCACCGTGACCGTCAAGGCGACCGCGCCGCCCGCCGCCTGGCTGCCTTGGGCCAAGGTCCCGCCATCGGACACCGCGCCACCGATTGACCCGCTCAACCCGATCTCGGGCGCGCCCGTGGCTGTGCCAGAGACCGTCACGTTGTACGGGTTCTCGTCGCCGTCATCGTTTACCATCGACAGGTCGAAGCTGAACGCGCCCGCATTTGTCGGCGTGTAGCTGACCGTAAAGGTCGTGCTGCCGCCCGGCGCGACCGTGCTGCTGGCCGGGACAGAGATGGAATTGACCGTCACGTTGCTGGCCCCCGAGGACGTCGCCGTTGATAGGGCCAGGTCGGCGTCGCCGCTGTTGGCCACGGTAAAGGTGATCGTGGTCTGAGCCCCTGCTGCCTGATTGCCCTGCGCCAAGGTGCCACCATCGGCAACTGCACCGCCGATATCGGCAGAAACCGAAATCTCGGGCAGATTGACGAGGGTATAGGTTTCGTCCGTGCCCGGTGTTGTGTTGCTCAGGGCGTTGCCCGCCAGATCCGCGATGTTTTGCGAGGCGTCAAAAGTCAGGCCGACGGTTCCGTTCAGGTCTGCCAGATCGCCGCCCGATACGGTGACGTCATAGACAGACGCGCTAACAGCCGAAACAGCGCTCACGCCGCCCGTGGTCCCACTGGCATCAAAGTCGGTGGTGTCCACGTTCTGAACATCCTCATCAAAGGTGACGCGGAACACCAACGTATCCGAATTGGTCGAGGCCGCCGCCGGGGTCTGGCGCAGGACGGATGTGACCGTGGGGGCCGTCGTGTCGCCACCGCCACCGATCGCTCCGCTCCCGCCCGAGAAGGTATAGACAAAACTAAAAGGCACGCCGCCATAGCTGCCGCTGACCGTACAACCGGAGTTACAGGTCACATTCGCGAAAGAGCCGTTACTGATCGTGCCAGTGGTGCCGCTGTCATGTTGAACGGTATAGGTCAGAACACGCGGGTCGGGATCGGAGGTCAGATCCTGAATCGTGAAATTCGTCGTGCCGTTGGAAAACTGTTCAATAAATATGAAATCGTCATCGAACGCCCAATCGCCGGGGATGGGGCCACCAGTCACTTCGGCGCAATTGTCACGGACAAAGTTCAGGCCCAATTGCTGGTTCGCGACGATGCTGGGACAGTCGGTAACAGCCGCCTGCGCCGGACCACTTGGCGCAAGCCACAGCGTCGCCGCCAGCATCACCATCATCAGCGCCGAAAGAACACGCGCCATCACAGAGCGCCCTGCCCCAACCGATTTCACGCCCACCGCGCGGCCGTTCGAATATTGTGTCATCTCTTCCCCAGTTGGCCGGTTGGCCTGTCCGTAATCCTCTGACGGCATGCGCGAATGGGACCCGTCTGGTCACGATTTCCCGCGACCGGATCTCTGTGCGCACAACCGCTCTCCCACATGTGCGGTCACTTTCTGGAGGCACACTGACACAACCCACAGCAGAAACAGAAATCTAAACACCCGTTTCTGTCACCCGCCTGACTAAAGTGTCGGAGAAAAATCATAGGCTGATTTTCAGACGCCCACGCCCAAGCGCGCATGGGCCAATGATTGCAATGCCGAGGCCCACCCTATTTCGGGCCGCTCATTTCTTTTTCGGTTGTGCCGACGTCCAAAGGAGCGGCGACACACCGCTCAGGGAGGATCAGATGTCAGAACCGTTTCTCGCGGAAATCCGTATGATGGGGTTTGATTTCGCGCCACGGGGGTGGGCGTTTGTGGATGGGCAGATTTTGCCGATCAACCAGAACCAGTCGCTCTATTCCCTGCTGGGGACGACCTATGGCGGGGATGGGCGCACGACCTTTGCCCTGCCCGACCTGCGCGGGCGTACGCCCTTGCATAAGGGCGACGGCCACACCTTGGGACAGCGCAGCGGGGCCGAAACCATGACCCTGAGCGCGGCGGAAATCCCCAGCCACAGCCACGGGGTCAAAGCCTCATCCACCACGGGCAACACCCCCTCGCCCGCGAACGCCGTTCTGGGCGCTGAAACGGGTACGGAATTCGCCTATGGCGCGCCGGCGGCGGCGTCAATGACGCCCCTACGGACGGGGACCGTGACCAACGCCGGTGGCGGACAGGCGCATGAAAACATGCAGCCCTATCTGGCCGTCAGTTTTTGCATCGCCCTGCAGGGCCTGTTCCCCTCGCGCAACTGAATTATCGGAGGACATTGGAATGTCAGAACCTTTTGTAGGTGAAATCCGGATGTTTGCCGGTAACTTTGCGCCGCGAGGCTGGGCGTTTTGCGACGGCCAGCTGTTGGCCGTGTCACAGAACGACGCGCTCTTTTCGCTCTATGGGACGACCTATGGCGGGGATGGGCGCACGACCTTTGGCCTGCCGGATATGCGCGGACGCCTGCCCATCCACCAAGGATCGGGCCCCGGCCTGTCGCCGCGCCGTCTGGGCGCCAAGGGCGGTGCGGAACACGTCACCCTGACCACGAACCAGCTGGCCAGCCACACCCACGATGTGATGGCAAACACACAACCGGGCACCACGGTCGATCCCGCAAATATGGTCACAGCCCAAGGTGTCGGCGTCAGTTTCTACGCCGAACAGGCCCCCGACACGATGATGGCCTCCACCATGTTGACCCACTCTGGTGGCAGCCAAAGCCACACCAACCTGATGCCCGCGCTTTGTGTGAACTTTATCGTCGCGCTGTTCGGCATCTACCCCAGCCGTCACTAGGAGATCGACATGTCAGAACCGTTTATTGCCGAAATCCGCATTTTCGCTGGGAATTTCGCGCCGCGCAGCTGGGCCTTTTGCGATGGTCAGTTGTTGCCCATCTCACAAAACACTGCCCTGTTTTCCCTGATCGGGACGACATACGGCGGCGACGGGCGCTCGACGATGGCCCTGCCCAACCTGCAGGGACGCGCACCGATGCATCCCGGTCGCGGCCCCGGCCTGACCAGCCGCCGTTTGGGAGAAACGACAGGCGCAGAAAGTGTCGCCCTGAACGAGACCCAACTGCCCAACCACACGCACACGGCGCTTGCCACCACGTCCCCGGGCGTCTCCGGTCCACCCACAAACAAAAGCGCACTGGCCCGAAACGGGTTTGGCGACACCCTGTATCAAACGGACACGACCGAGAACCTTGTCGATCTCGCCCCCGAGGCCGTGGCGCATACTGGCGGCGGTCAGCCCCATAACAACATGCAGCCCTATCTCGCCTTGAATTTTATCATTGCATTGCAGGGTCTGTACCCGTCGCGCTCGTAACGCGCGGCGGGTCACCACAGTCCACACAAGTGACGACCGCATGTCTATTGAACAAACCATCGACGGCGCCACTCCCGTCATGCCCGACGCCTCTGTCTCCTACTACCGTGTATTCATCGCGGCGGTTCAGGATGACGGTGCGCTGGTCTATTCTGAGCAAGCGACGGAAAACGGCCCCTTCACCAGCACCGCAACCCGCCTTGGAACGGCAAACTATGCCGCCTCGCCCCTATCCGCATGGACCACGCTGGACGGCTATGTGTCCATTTTGGCGCAGGACAGGACGACCCATAACCTGACCTATATCGCTGAGAACACGGCCGCAGGTGAGGACCGCTTCGCCGACCCTGTCGATTTGGGCCGTCCATCGGGCGTCAGCTCTTTCGGAAATTCGATTTTGACCAGCGGCCTAGACGGGCTGACAAATGTTTTCGCCCTGTCACAGGGCAAGGACGGTAGGATCTGGTGGAAATACGAAAACCCGCCGCAGATCGTCGAAACGGTGCAATTCGTGATCCCGCCCGGGATGACAGAGCCGGTGCAGGTCGTCGCCAAAACCGCCTATCCACCGGAACAGCCATGGTCGGACTGGGTGCAAATGCCCGGTGCCTCATCGTGCCTGACGGCCTGTGCCAATGCCGATGGCCGCATCATCCTGTGCAGCGTCAATTCAAACCGCGAACCCTATATCAACTTTCAAACCGGCACCGATCCGTTGGCCCCCGAAATCTGGGCCGGATGGCAACCGATGATTGATGGCTCGGTTGTCGGCATTGATCAGATCGAAATGGCGATGGATGGCGCATCGCTTGTCCATATCTTTGGCCGTTCGGGCTCGCGGATTTATATGAAGGCGCAATCCGACGTAAACTCGGATACCTTTTCGGACTGGGTTCTGTTTGCCTCGTTTGAGCAGCAAATTCAGGACATCGCGGTCAGTTTCTGCGCCGATGGTGGTCTCTACGTCGCGGCCCATGTCGGGTCGGGCAACGACAGCCCCATCTACGCCACCTATCAGGTGGCCAACCAGACGCATCACTGGACCGCGCCACGCGTGGCGACCTTTATGCGCGGCACGGGGCCGACGGCGATTTCCCTGTTTCCAAACGCGGACGGCGCTCTGAACATGTTCCTCTACAACGGGGCGGACCGGACCCTGTCCTACACCGCACAAGAGAGCGGCGCGTTCTGGCGCACGGGCTGGCCCCCGATCGGGGAAAAGGTGGCCAATTACGCGGTTACACAGGACGTCACGCCATCGGCGGGTGACATCGGGGGGAACTAGGGTGACGCATCCCCTGCCCCTTCATCACGCCACACGCTATGGGCTGCACCTGCGACCCATAACCGACGGCGACATGGCTTTTCTGACTGCCCTCTACCGGTCCACCCGAGAGGACGAATTGGACCGCGTTCCGTGGTCCGAGGCCGACAAACAGGCCTTTATCGAGATGCAGTTCACCGCCCAGCACAGCCATTACCAGAAACACTATCCCGATGCTCTGTGGCTGGTGATAGAACAGACGGGGCGGCCGATCGGGCGGCTCTATCTGGAACGCTGGGGGCGGGAACATCGCATCATCGACATCGCCCTGATGCCCGAGGCACGCGGCCGCGGGATCGGGCGCGCGATGTTACAGGACGTAATGGATGAGGCCGCGCGCGCCGGAAAACAGGTCGGCATTCATGTGGAAAAGACCAACCCAGCCATGACGCTCTATCACCGGTTGGGGTTTCAACGTGCCGAGGATAAGGGCGTTTACGACCTGATGATCTGGACCGCGCCCGCCCCAGCCAGAGCCTAGCGGTTAGCCGAAAATCGCCTCATACTGCAGACCCTCGTCCGTTTGGGCGACGGGCACCAGAAACAGGTCTACAGGCCCCAAATCGGCATGGTTCAGGCGATAGGTCCCCTGTGCCAGCTGTAGGTCCGCAGGCCCCTGCCACAACAGCGAAAACGCCCCGCCCGCACGATCTCCGGAGGCCAGCGGTTTGACCTCAACCAATCGTAGGCGCAGGGCAGGCTCCACCGACACAACATCGAACGCGGCCTCCAAATACGGCACAAAGTCCTTTTGCGTGGCGTGTTTCGTGTCGAGCATACCCAAGTCCCCTCCGATCACTACGAGTTAAGGCTAGGGGATTTCGCGAGACCTGCCAACCGCGTGGGCCCGAACATGCGAGATGATTTTATCGTCCATGATGCGAACCCACTCCGATCAGTAAACTACGCGACAGAAATCGTTAAAACGCCAGCATTCCGCCCTGTGCCAGTTAACCATTTGTTAACCTTTATTAACGCCCGTGATAGCATCACTACCACGATCATGATTTGGCCTGTGGTATGTTTCGAAACACATTTTTTGCCCTAACCGTGCTTGTCTCCCCGATCACGCCGGCATTTGCCGACACATGGATTGAGGGCACCGTTACCCACATCCGCGATGTCGACACGATTGAGGTTGCAGACATCCCGATCCGCCTCAACGGGTTGGATGGACCAGAACTATCCGAAAACGGCGGAAAGGCCGCCAAAGAGTGGATGATTAACCTCGTGGCTGATGCCACCCTTAAATGCGCTTTAAACGGGGACAAAACATATGACCGCCTTGTGGGGAGTTGCTACCTAAATGACGGGACGGACATTGCGGCTCTTGCGGTGCAACAGGGACATGCCCGCGATTGCCCACGCTATTCTGGCGGCCGCTATGCGGCTTTTGAAACCAAGAAAAGCCAGCAACTGATCCTACATAAATACTGCCGCTAGGCACCATGGTGATGAGGATATCTAGACCCGCGCGGCCCATCGTCATCGCGTGTATTTTGACCTTGGCGCAAATTCCTATACCTGCTTCCAGCCACTCCGGCGGGTTGAATAAAGACGGCTGCCACGCAGGCTCTCGCCCATATCATTGTCATCGCCCACAGGTCGAAACGGCGTCCAACAGTCCTGCTGTCAAGAAATCAAAAACCGGAATTTGTCACGCCAAAGGCACGCGGTATTACCATCAAACCAAAAGGTTCACCGCCTACAAAAACGTAGATGCTTGCTTACGATCGGGAGGCCGAATGCCAAAACGTTGATCGGGCGAAACGCGGATCGCTTGGGTCATGGCGGAGGAGGTGGGATTCGAACCCACGGTACGCTTTCACGCACGCCGGTTTTCAAGACCGGTGCATTCGACCACTCTGCCACTCCTCCGGTCAGAGGTGCATACTCGCTGAAAATTGATTCTGAAAGCGTCCTTGCTGGCCGTTTTTTGCCACCGGTGGGTGCAGGCCACTTTCCATACCCCCTTGTGCCCGCTATCATAGCGCGCAAAGGCTTGGGGACAGGCAGATCGGGCCTTTGGGACAAGCGAAACATCAGTTTTCGCGCACAGAGGGGCATGAGGAATGACGCAGTTGGCAAAAGGGCGGCTTTGGGTAGCGCTCTGCAGTATCGCAGCGCTGAGCGCGTGCGAAGAAGGCGCGTCCCTGTTCGGGACCACCACAACCACCGCACCGGAAACCAGCACGACGACCACCTTGGTCGAGCGCGACGTCGAAGCACCCGATGTGTTTCAGGCGAATGAAAACGGTCTGTGGGACGGGCGTCCGTCGCTGGGCGGGGTCTGGGTTGCCTCGACCGACGCGACCGATCCTGAGCGCGTGATCATCCGCAACGAGACCAACGGCAAATTCGTGATCGGGGCCCTTTTCCGCCGTGAACGCGAATTGCCCGGACCCAAGTTGCAGGTGTCCTCGGATGCGGCGGCGGCGATCGGGATGCTGGCCGGTCAGCCGACATTGTTGAACGTCACGGCCCTGCGCCGCGAAGAGGTTCCGGTTGAGCCGCCGGTTGAGGCAACCGCGCCGGCCCCCACCGAAGAGATTGAGACCGAGACCCTAGGCGATGATGACGCGATTGCGGTTGCGGCCGCCGCCCTCGACGCCATGGACGACACCAAAGAGAGCGCCCCAGCCGCCGCTCCGGCCAGCACACCGGCACCTGCTGCGGCTCCGGCGGCGACCTCGTCCCTTGAGAAACCCTTCATTCAGGTTGGCATCTTCAGTGTCGAGGCCAACGCCACCCGCACGGGCAAGATCCTGCGCGACGGGGGGTTGGTGCCTGAAATCCTGGCCCAGGAAAGCAAGGGCAAACCGTTCTGGCGTGTGATCGTTGGCCCCGCGGGCAACAGCTCACAGCGCGCCGCCCTTTTGAAGACCGTCAAAGAGTTGGGCTATACCGACGCCTATTTCGTTACCAACTAGACCGAACCACCTGCGCGGAAACGAGACAAGAGACGCCCCATGCGACACCTGATTGCCTTTGTGACGGCGCTGTGCGCCCTGATCAGCCTATCCACCGCGGCAAGCGCCGCATTCGAGACCCGCGCGACGGCGGCCTATGTTCTGGACCAGACGACCGGCACGGTCCTGTTGTCCAAGAACGCCGAAACGCCCTTGCCGCCCGCGTCGATGTCGAAACTGATGACGCTGAACATGCTGTTTGAGGCCCTGCGCGACGGCCGCGTGTCGCTGGACACCCAGTTCAGCGTCTCGACCAAGGCCAAGAACATGGGCGGCTCGACCATGTTTCTGGACGAAACCGACCGTCCCACCGTGGCGCAGTTGATCCAAGGGATCATCGTCCAGTCGGGCAATGATGCCTGTGTCGTCGTGGCCGAGGGTCTGGCGGGCACCGAAGACGCCTTTGCCCGCCTGATGAACCAGCGCGCACAGGCGCTTGGGATGACCTCCTCGACCTTTGCCAACGCCTCCGGCTGGCCCAACCCGAACCAGCGGATGAGCATGAAAGACCTTGCCACGCTGGCCAACCGGTTGATCACCGAATTCCCCGAATATTACGGCTATTTCGGTCAGCCCGAGTTTGATTTCGATGGCCGCGCGCCGCAAAACCGGTTCAACCGCAACCCCCTTCTGCGTCTGAACATCGGCGCCGATGGCCTGAAAACCGGCCACACCCAAGAGGCGGGCTATGGCCTTGTGGGTTCGGCCGTTCAGGGCAACCGCCGTGTGATCGTGGTGATTTCCGGTCTGAACTCTGAGGCCGAGCGCGCCGAAGAGGCCGAGCGTTTGGTCAACTGGGCGTTTCGTCAGTTCATTCAGCGCACGGTGGTCAAGGCCGACGCGCGCCTGACGGACACGCAGGTTTGGCTCGGCGATGCGCATCGCGTGGGTCTGGTCGCCGGCGAGGACGTCAACCTGTTGGTGCCTGCGGTTCTACAGGGTGAGATCAGCGCGACCGTGGAATATGAAACCCCCGTCACCGCGCCGGTGACCAAGGGCCAACCCCTTGGCGAGTTGGTGATCGACATGCCCGACATGGAACAGGTGCGTGTGCCTCTGCTGGCGGAAAACGACGTGGCCAAGGGCGGCTTCCTGCCCCGTCTGCGCACCGCCGCGACGGTCCTGTTTGAAAAGATCAACTCCGAGGCCGCAGGCCTGTGAGCAAGGGTCGCTAGACATGGGCGCGGGCCTGTTCATCACGTTTGAGGGCATCGACGGCTCGGGCAAATCGACCCAGGCCCGCCTGTTGGCCGAGCATCTGCGCGCCACGGGCCGCGCCGTGCATCTGACCCGCGAACCGGGGGGATCTACGGGGGCCGAGGATATTCGCGCGCTGGTCCTGCAGGGGGATCCGGACCGCTGGTCGCCGGAAACGGAACTGTTGCTGTTCACCGCCGCGCGCCGCGACCATCTGGAAAAGACCATCACGCCGCGCGTGGCCGCCGGTGACATCGTGATCTCGGATCGTTTTGTCGACAGCACCCGCATCTATCAGGGCATCACGCGGTCCCAACTGCGCGCCGAGGTCGATCAACTGCACGCGCTGATGATCGGACGTGAGGCCGACCTGACCTTTCTGATCGACATGGACCCCGAAACCGGCCTGTCCCGCGCCAAGGGGCGTGGCGGAGCGGAAGAACGGTTCGAAGATTTCGGCCTGTCCCTGCAACAGGCCAGCCGTCAGGGCTTTCTGAACCTTGCCGCGGAATTCCCCGACCGCATTGTTGTGATCGACGGCAACCGCCCGCAAGAGACCGTCGCCGCCGACATTGCCGCCCATATGGACCGCGTGTTGGGATGAGCACGGATCTCGACGACATCCCCGAGGCCGACCGCGTCGAAGGAGCCCCGCACCCGCGTGACACCGCACGCCTGATCGGGCAATCCCGCGCCGAGGCCGCGTTTCTTGAGGCCTATAACACGGGCCGTTTGCACCACGGCTGGCTGATCACAGGTCCGCGCGGCGTGGGCAAGGCAACGCTGGCATGGCGGATCGCGCGGTTCCTGCTCGCCACCCCGCCAGCGGGCGATGACGGGTTGTTCGGCGCGCCGCCCCCGCCCGAAACATTGGACATCGCACCGGATCATCCCGTGGCCCGCCGGATGCAGGCCATGGCCGAACCCGGTCTGTTCGTGCTGCGCCGCGCGTGGGATGACAGCAAGAAACCCGCGCGGATGAAAACCGTCATCACCGTGGATGAGGCGCGCAAGCTAAAGACCTTTTTCTCCCTCTCCGCCACCGATGGCGGACGCCGCGTCGTGATCGTCGATAGCGCGGATGAGATGAACCCGAACGCGGCCAACGCCCTGCTAAAACTGCTAGAAGAACCACCCGCCGACGCGATCCTGATGCTGATCTCGCATCAGCCCTCGCGCCTGTTGCCGACGATCCGCTCGCGCTGTCGCGAATTGCGGCTGGACACGCTGCCCGCCGATGACATGGAACAGGCCCTGATCCAAGCGGGCGCAGACGTGACCGACCCGACCGCCTTGGCCGCGCTGTCGGGCGGATCCGTGGGCGAGGCAATCCGCCTGACAAACCTCGACGGTCTGGACATGTACCGCACCCTTCTGGCGCTGTTTGCCGGTGCGCCGCGCATTGATCGCCCGCGCGCCCTTGCCCTTGCCAACAGTGTCACCGGCAAAGGGGCCGAGGCGAAACTGGACCTTTTGCTGCGCCTGTTGGACCTGTTCCTGATCCGTCTGGCGCGCACCGGTGCGGGCGCCCCACCTATCCCCGAGGCCGCAGCGGATGAGACCGCGATCCTGTCCCGACTTGCCCCGAATGTGACCGCCGCCCAAGGCTGGGCCGCGCTCGGTGCGGAACTTGGCGGCAGAATCCGGCACGGACGGGCGGTCAACCTTGACCCTGCGGCGTTGATCCTTGATACCGTCCTTAAGATTGATCAGACGGCGGCGAAATTTGCCGCCTGACAGGCAGGCGCATGAGCACAATTCCACATATCACCGACAGTCACTGCCATCTGGATTTTCCGGATTTCGCCGATGAATTGCCCGACGTTATTGAGCGCGCCGTCGCCGCCGGTGTGACGCGGATGGTGACGATCTGCACGCGGCTGCGCAACGAACCCACCGTGCGCGCCATCGCCGAACGGTTTGACCCCGTGTTCTACGCCGCAGGCACCCACCCGATGAGCGCGGCAGATGAACCCATGGCAACCGTCGACGAACTGATCGCCCTGTCCCAGCATCCGAAATTCGTCGGCATCGGCGAGACGGGCCTTGATTACCATTACACCGCCGATAGCGCCGAGGTGCAGAAACAAAGCCTGCGCATCCATATCGCCGCCGCACAGGAAACCGGCCTGCCGCTGATCATCCACGCACGCGCCGCCGATGATGACATGGCGGATATCCTGCGCACGGCCTACGTTGAGCGCCCCTATAGCTGTGTCATGCATTGCTTTAGCTCATCTGCCGAACTGGGTCGCGCGGCGCTGGACCTTGGGTTCTATCTGTCGATGTCGGGCATCGCGGCCTTTCCGAAATCGCAAGAGCTGCGCGATATCTTTGCCGCCGCGCCGGTGGACCGCATTCTGGTCGAAACCGACGCGCCCTATCTTGCGCCGCCGCCCCACCGCGGCAAACGCAACGAACCGGCCTACAGCGCCCTGACCGCACAGGTCGGCGCGGATGTGTTCGGCATGGATTACCCCGCCTTCGCGGCACAGACACAGGCCAATTTCGACCGCCTGTTCTCCAAGGTCAGCGCCTACAAGGCGGCCGCATAATGGCGCGGATGCATTTCACCATCCTTGGCTGCGGCTCATCGGGGGGCGTGCCACGGCTGGGCAATAACTGGGGCGATTGCGACCCGACCAACCCCAAGAACACGCGCACGCGTTGTTCCCTGCTGGTCGAACGCGAGGATGACGACGGCATCACGCGCGTATTGATCGACACGACACCGGACATGCGTGCGCAACTGCTGCGCGCCGGTGTGGGCGAACTGGACGGGGTGATCTACACCCACGCCCATGCCGATCACGTGCATGGCCTCGATGACCTGCGCCAGATCGTGTTCAACATGAAATCCCGCCTGTCCGTCTGGGCCGATGGCGCGACGCAAGACGCCCTTTACTCGCGCTTTGGCTATGCCTTTATCCAACCGGCGGATTCGCCCTATCCTCCGATTTTGGACATGCACACGATCAAGGGCGACGTGACCATCTCCGGCGCGGGCGGCGACATCACATTCAGCCCCCTGCGCGTCGATCATGGCAGCATCGACGCCCTCGGGTTCCGGATCGGTGATCTGGCCTATATCCCCGATGTGGTCGAAATGTATGACGAGACATGGCCGAAACTGGACGGGCTGTCAGTGCTAATCCTCGACGCGCTGCGCCGTACGCCGCACCCGACGCACCTGCATCTGGACAAGGCGCTGGACTGGATCGACCGTCTATCGCCCACACGCGCCGTCCTGACCAATATGCACATCGATCTGGACCATGACACCGTGGCCGCCGAGACCGCAGATCACATCGATCCGGCCTACGACGGGATGACCCTGACGCTGGAGCTCTAGCATGAACGCGCTGATCGACGTCATCCTGCCGGTGTTCCTCGTTCTGGGCTTCGGCTATCTGGCGACGTGGCGCCGCTTTATCACCGAACCCGCGATCGACGGTCTGATGAAGTTTTCCCAGAACTTCGCGATCCCCTGCTTGCTCTTTAGCGGGATTTCGACGCTGGATCTTGGGCAGAACTTTGAAATCCGCCTGCTGCTGTCCTTTTACACCGGCGCGATCTCGGGCTTTACCGTCGGTCTCTTGGGCGCGCGGTTCCTGTTCAAACGCGACTGGGAGGACTGCGTCGCCATCGGCTTTATCGGGCTGTTCTCGAACTCGCTCCTCCTTGGCCTCCCGATCACCGAGCGCGCCTATGGCTCAGACGCCCTCGCCCCGAACTACGCCATCATCTCGATCCACGCGCCGATCTGCTATTGCATCGGGATCAGCGTGATGGAAACCGTCCGCAACCGCGGCAACGACGCGATTTCGACCCTGCGCGCGATCCTCAAGGCGATGTTCAAAAACGCACTGGTCATCGGGATCACCCTGGGCTTTATCGTGAACCTCTCGGGCCTCACCCTACCCGGCCCAGTGTCCGAAGCGCTCGGCCTGATGATCCGCGCCGCCCTCCCCGCCGCGCTCTTCGCCCTTGGCGGCGTTCTCTACCGCTACCGCCCCGAAGGCGACCTGCGCGCCATCGCCTTTGCCTGCGCCCTCTCGCTGCTGCTCCACCCGATGATCACCTACGGTATGGGCACGGCTCTGGGCCTTAGCACCGGCCAAATGCGCTCGGCGGTCTTGACCGCCTCCATGGCGCCGGGGGTTAACACCTACCTGTTTGCCAATATGTACGGCGCCGCCCGCCGCGTCGCGGCCTCCTCGGTGTTGATCGGCACGGCCATGTCGATCCTGACCATCTGGATCTGGCTGGCCATCCTACCCTGATCCCCTCTTCATCTTGGCCCAAATACTCAAACAAAAACCGGGCCCAAAGGCCCGGTTTTCTCATATCCGAAACTCTCCGCCAGATTATCCCGGCGACATCCCGCGCAGCCGCTCCGAGCGGCGGCGCAGCAACTCGACCGTGGTCAACAGGGCAATCGAAATCCCCACAAGGATCGTCGCCACCGCCAGAATGGTCGGGCTGATCTGTTCGCGCAGACCGGTGAACATCTGCCACGGCAAGGTCTTTTGACCGGCTGAGCCGACGAACAGAACCACAACCACCTCATCAAACGAGGTGATAAAGGCAAACAGGCCACCCGAAATCACACCGGGCAGGATCAGGGGCATCTGGATCTTGAAGAACGTGGTCACGGGATCCGCGCCCATGTTCGCCGCCGCGCGGGTCAACGACCGGTCAAACCCGACCAGTGTCGCCGTCACGGTGATGATCACGAAGGGAATACCAAGGGCCGCGTGCGCCAGAACCACACCGACATAGGTGCCTTGCAGACCGATCCGGCTGTAGAAAAAGTACATACCAGCGGCTGAGATGATCAGGGGCACGATCATCGGCGAGATCAGGATCGCCATGATCGCGCGCCGGAACGGCACGTGATCTTGGCTGAGGCCCACCGCCGCCAGCGTCCCCAAGGACACCGACAACAGCGTCGCCACCGGCGCGATTTGAACCGAGTTCACCAGCGCTTGCTGCCAGTCGGGATTGCTAAAGAAATCCTGATAGTGCTTGAACGAGTAGGCATCCGCCTCAAACGCCAGCATCCCCGGCGTAAAGGTGAAAAAGTTCTCTGCGTTAAAGCTGAGCGGGATAATCACCACAATCGGCGCGATCAAAAAGAACAGGATCAGGCCGCACAGCACCTTAAAGGTATAGTGCCAGATGCGCTGACCCGTCGTGGCATAAGGGGGTAGTTCCATGGTTTTTCTCCTTAGCCCAAGCTGACGTTGTCGATGCCGACGATCTTGTCATAGACCCAGTACAGGATCAGAACGACCGCCAACAGAATGGTGCCCAAGGCCGCCGCCAGACCCCAGTTCAGCGAACTGGAAATGTGATAGGCGATCCGGTTGGAAATGAACGTCCCGGTGGTACCACCCACCAGTTCGGGCGTGATGTAATAGCCGATGGCCAGAATAAAGACCAAGATACAGCCCGCCCCGATCCCCGGCACAGATTGCGGGAAATAGACGCGCCAGAAGGCCACCCAGTTCGTCGCGCCAAGGGATTTGGCCGCACGCACGTAATAGGGCGGAATGGTCTTCATGACCGAGTAGAGAGGCAGGATCATGAACGGCAACAGGATGTGGGTCATAGCCACGATCGTGCCGAACTGGTTGTTGATCATCACCAGACGATCCGCGTCATCCACAAGACCGATCCACACAAGGATATCGTTGATCACGCCCTGTTGTTGCAGCAGGATTTTCCACGCCGAAGTCCGCACCAAAAGCGAGGTCCAGAACGGCAACAGCACGAGGATCATCAACAGGTTCGAGGTACGCATCGGCAGGTTGGCTAGAAGAAACGCAATCGGATAGCCGAGGATCACACAGCTGCCCATGATCATCAGGCTCATGAACAAGGTGCGCTTGAAGAGCAGCATGTAGATCTGACGATCTTCCGGCAGGCTCTCAATCCCGTCGGGCGACTTTTTCAGGTCAACCGAAGCAAGGAAATAGCCGCTGGTGTATTCAGGGGTAAAGGCCTTGATCGTGCCCCACACCTCGGGGTCGGTCCAGCCTTTGTCGGCTTTGACGAACAGGTCTTTGGTGGTAGTGACCTCAAACGTGGGCACCGCAGCTGCGGCCGCCGAGATCAACGCCGCGCTCTCGCCGCTAAAGGCCGAGGCCGCATCGGGATTCGCGATCAGGTCGGTGTAAAGGGCCAGATAGACCGGATGCCACGGCTCTTCCTCGGTAACACTGTCTCCTTTGGTGTCCGCGATGGTCTTGGCAAAATCGGCATAGATCGACGCGGTTTCCGGCAGCGCCTGCTCGGCCGCGGGCGAAATCGCGAAGGGATCAGTCGAGGCCGCCATCAGGGCAACCCACGTTGCGGGCTCTTCCCATGCGGGGTTCAGCGCGACGAATTGATCGGTGTACTCCTCACCGAAATCATCAACGCGGCGCCCCGTTTTACGGAACATCGAGGAGATACCGGTGGTCTCATAGTTCAGACGCGAGCCCAGACGGGTGTGCGTTTTCAGTTCTGCCGCCGTGACCATATCATAGGTCATCATGCGGTAGACATCCTCGGACGGCGCTTCGCCCGCTTCGTGATCCCAGTCTTCCAGCGCGACAACCGTGCGCGGCAGGGTCTCGGAAACGATGGCGTTCTCGACCGAGCGGAACAGCATATCCGCAATCGGGCCGACAAAAGTCACCAGAATAAAGATTAGCAGGGGTGCGATCAGGGCAAGGGCACGCAGTTTCTGCGCCCGCAGGGCACGCTGCAAACTCTTTTTCAATGGGGTGCCGTCGGCCGCAAGCACCGGGCCGGCTTGGGAGGCGTCGCTCATACCGTTTCCTGTTGAAAATGTTGTTTTTATTTGGTGCGGGGGCCCGTTGTCAGGCCCCCGCAGGCGTTAGGTCAGAGACCTATTATTTCGCCAGCCACGCCTGGAATTTTGCATCCAGATCGTCGCGGTAATCAGCCCACCATTCGTAGTTGTACAGGAAGGTGTTGGTGGCGTTTGCCGGATCGGTCGGCATGTGCGGAGCCATGTCGATGCCCAGCGTTGCGTGCTGACCAACCAGCGGTGCGGACGATGCACGTGCCGGACCGTAGGAGATGTATTTCGCCTGATCCGCCAGACGCTGGGTGTCGGTTGCGAAGTACAGGAAGTCCATGACGCGAGCCAGACGGTCTTCGGGCAGACCGGCGGGAACGATCCAGCCGTCAAGGTCGAACACCTGTGCGTCCCACAGCATCGCTACGGGCTGGTCCTGCTCTTCGATCAGCGAGAACAGGCGACCGTTATAGGTCGAACCCATCACAACTTCGCCGTCAGCCAGCAGCTGGGGCGTGTCAGCACCGGCCGACCACCAGACAACGCTGTCTTTGATGGTGTCCAGTTTCGCCAGAGCTTGGTCCTGGCCAGCTTCGGTCGACAGAACGTCGTAAACGTCGGCCTTGGCAACACCGTCACACAGCAGCGCCCATTCCATGTTGTTGATCGGACGCTTTTCCAGCGAGCGCTTGCCCGGGTAAGCTTCGAGATCGAAGATCGCGCAGATGTCGGTCGGCGCGGTGTCGCCCACCAGATCGGTACGATAGCCAACGGTGGTCGAGTAAACGATCTGCGGGATGAAGCAGTCCGAGACCAGCAGGTCGCCAAAGTCTTCCGAGGCGGGGGTGCCATCGGGCGCAGCGGCCAGAACTTCGTCGTGGTCGATTTCCAGAGCCAGACCTTCGTCACACAGACGGATCGCGTCCGAGGCCACAACGTCCACCAGGTCCCAGGTGATGTTGCCAGCTTCGTTCATGGCGCGCAGTTTGGCCACAGCTTCGTTCGAGCTTTCGTCCCAGACAACTTCCAGACCGTCGTGTTCGGCCTTGTAGGGATCCGAGTAGGCGTTGGTTTGCGAGGCCTGATAGGCACCGCCCCAGCTGACCAAGGTCATGCTGTCGGCCATGCCGTGGCCTGCGGCATAGGCCGAGGCAGCAGCGGCGATGGCGCCGGTCGAAAGCATAATTGTCTTGAGTTTCATGCTTAGTCTCTCCTTGTTTACAGCCCGTTTGTCTTGGGGGCCCCACACCACCGGGCAAGGTCGCGGGGTCATCTCATCACGCGCGAGGACTTAGGCGTCCAGCGCGCGACAATCTTCTGCCAACCAACCGATCTCAATCATCTCGCCCGGTTTCAGGCGGCGTTGGTCAGGGGCGTTGCGGGTTTTGATGATGAAATCGTCACGTCCCGCGACGCGCAGTCGGGTTCTAAAGATATCGCCCATGTAGATGAATTCCATGACCTCGGCCTTGAGCGTCAGGGCATCAGGGCTCAGGCGGTCCTTGTTGAATTCAACGCGTTCGGGGCGGATCGACACCTTGGTGCGCTCACCGGCCTTGGACACGTTCACGGGCATCGCGTCGATCAACTCGCCGCCGTCCAACTGGACAATGGCGCGACCTTCGCGGATTTCTTTGACGACACCGGTCAGGGTGTTGTTCTCGCCGATGAACTGGGCAACAAAGCTGTTCTCGGGCTTTTCATAGAGCAGATCCGGCGGCGCCAGCTGCTGGATGCGGCCATCGTCAAACACCGCGACGTGGTCCGACATGGTCAAGGCCTCGGTCTGGTCGTGGGTCACGTAAACCGTGGTGATCCCCAGCGAGTGCGCCAGATTGGTGATTTCAAACTGCATATGTTCGCGCAGCTGTTTGTCGAGCGCGCCCAGAGGTTCGTCCATCAGAACCAGTTCCGGTTCAAACACCAACGCACGGGCCAGCGCGATACGCTGTTGCTGACCACCGGACAACTGGGTCGGACGGCGGCCACCAAAATCGCCCATCTGGACCATCTCAAGGGCGCGTTTGACCTTGGCTTCACGCTCGGATTTGCCCAGCTTGCGCACCTCAAGAGGGAAGGCAAGGTTTTCGGCAACCGTCATGTGCGGGAACAAAGCGTAGTTCTGAAAGACCATCCCGATGCCGCGTTTGTGCGGGGGGATGTTGTTGATCGGCTTACCATCCAACAGGATTTCGCCATGCGTCGCGGTCTCAAACCCCGCAAGCATCATCAGGCAAGTGGTTTTGCCAGACCCCGACGGGCCAAGCATCGTCAGAAACTCGCCTTTACCAATCGAGAGGTTAAGATCTTTGACGACGAGAGTTTCGCCATCATAACTTTTTTGTACGCGATCAAAGACCACGAAACCGTTTTCGGGCGCGGTGGACAAAATAGCTCCCCTGTTTTTCTCGGGCCGATTTGTTCGGCCACTTAGAATCCTTATTGCATTGACGGTATCATCCTATGTCACGCATGCAACCACGTTTCCAAAACGACCGGCAACTGGCATTTTGCGACCTGTCCGACGCTCACACCGTTGAAAATTTGACAGGTGCACGGCCAATTTTCCGTTCAGATCCCCAAGGGCCGTGGTGCCTGACCGATTCCACAATTCGCGAAAACCGTTTAGCCAGACTAAATTTTTTCCATCTGGCAAAAGTTTAGGTCAGATCGCAAGGCGTGGCGAGTAAATTTTGGGCACACCATGCATAAAGGAAAGGGCGCCCGAAATGGGCGCCCCGAGTCTCTGTATCAATGAGGTCTGATTTAGTTGCCGGCGGCCTGATCGACACCCGCCACAATCAGGCTGGGCGTGATCTGGTCAATCACACGACCCCAACGGGTGATAGGCTGTTCGGCGACAAAGATCACGTCGTTGGGACGCAATTCGAACCGTGTCGCAACCAGCAGATTCGCGGCATTGCTGGCATCAAGGTTATAGGCCGTGACCGCGTTATATTCGCGGGGATCCTCGGACCCGCGCAGCACATAGATTTCGCGCACGTTGCCGGTTTCGGTCGGAATACCGCCCGCCCCGTCATAGATCGCATCGGCCAGCGTTGCCTTTTGGTCAAACGGCAGGGCAAAGCGGGTTTGGCTGCGCACTTCGCCCGTCAGATAGACATAGTCCTGTTTGACCGCGCCCAGTTCCAGACGGGTCTCAAAGTTCTGACGCGCCTCGGCCAGTTGGGCACGACGGATCGTGACCTCGACCTGCAGTTCATTCAGGGCCTGCACGCGGGCGTCCTGTTTGAACTCAGCCAACCGGATTTGTTCGGCGAAATAGGCCTCGGCCTGATCCAGCTGGAATTCGGTATCGACAAAGACACTGTCCCCCTCGATCAACTGAATCCGTTGTAGACCGGTCTGCGCGTAAAGCTGACGCAAAGGCAGTTGATAAAGCGTGCCCTGACGATAAAGCCTTACAGTGGTATAATCGGGATCAACATCCGCCACCCCGCCGGACTGGGCCAGAGCCTCATCCAGATAGAGCGGCGTCAGGGTGATCGGGGCCACGCGCGGCGCATTCACCGCGCCACCAATCGACACCTTTTTCGAGTTGAACTCGGCAATCTCAAGGCTGAAGGTCGGGTTGATCTGGTTTTCCACCAAGGAGCGGAAAATCTCGGCCTCGGCCTCTTCCAGCGTCATTTGCGCGATTTTCACGCGCCCCACATCGGGGATCGCAATCGCGCCATCGTCCTGCACGGTATAGCCTTGGCGGCGGTTCTGCGCGGCAAGCAGGCCGCTGAGTTGTTCAACGGATGTCTGCGCCCCGCTGGGCGTGGCCAGAACGATCACGTCGCCAACACCGATTTTATAGGGGCCCTGAACCACAGCAGGAGGCAAACGTGTCTCAAGTGCGGCGGGACGGCGTTCGGGCACATTGGCGGTGGGCGGCAAGGACCCTGCCCCGCGCAAACTGCCCGTGCTTCCGGCGGTCGTATTGAAAATCGCTGGCAGGGCCTGCGGTTCATAGGTCGAGCGGTTCGCAACCAACACCGTTTCCGGCGTCATCGGCACGACACGGACCTTGGCGCCGTCCGACGCGATTTCCTGAACCTTGGGGCTGTGATAGGCCACGCCACAGGCCGACACGCCCATTGCCAGACACAGGGCCAAAACGGGCGTCACCACACGGCGCTTTTTGGTCATTTCACTCACTGTCTTGGTCATTGGCGACCATCCCTCTTGTTCATTCCGTCGTAACCTAAGGCCGCAGTTGGCGCAGCGTCACGTTTCCTATTGTCGGGCCCAGCCATTGGCTGGAATGCAAAATCGTACCGTCTGTGTCCGCAATCCAGTAGAGGTTCAGGAACTCGGCCTGCGCGCCATAACAGTCCTCAACCATCAAACGGATGTCTCGCGGCCCATCGGGCAATTCCAGAACCCCGGGACCGCTGTCGGTGATATCACAGACAAAGGCGCGGGTATCGGCCTGAATGTCGCCGGTCAATTCGGTATGAAACCGCTGAACGCGGCCGGGCTTGCGCGCCTGCAACAGCTCATTGGTCTGGGACACATCCGCCGCCAGCAAATCGCCCCCCAAGCCGCGCGTTGCAACAATCAGCCCATCGCGCGTCGAAACGGTTGAGCCATCCACGCCCAACCACGTCACGACACCGCGGTTTTCGTTGATCGGGACAAGGCCCGAGTTCTGGCCGCGATCGGTCAGGATCACCACAGAAACCGGCGATCCATTATCAATCGCCCCCTGCACCCGCAGCGCCGCGAGATCGCGTTCCGCCGTAGTATAGAGTTCGGGCAAGACCGCCGCGGCCAGTTCCGTCTGGCCTGCACCGCTGCATCCGGCCAAGGCCAAGCCAAGGGCACCGGCCCCGCATATGCGCATTCCCGTATTCATCGCCAGAATTTCCCCCAGCGTTTCGCCAACAACGGGTCATGCAGGTTTCGCGTCACATCATAGAGACGGTTGCGCACGGAAAGACGTTGACCGCCATCACGCGTAGTGGGCGAAATCGAGGTTCCGAACCCCGATTGGGACGGCTCGCCCGACAGCCACGACAATGGGATGCTCAGGCGGATACCCTTGTCAAAAGAGCCCTCTCCGAAATCCTCAAACGAGACATCTGTCAGGGTAAAGTAGGCCCCGACACGCAAACCGTTGGCAAACTCACGGTCCAGCGTGAACGTCGCCCCCCAGTCACCCGCCAAATACCGGCCCGCGTCGATCCGACCTAAATACCCGCCGCCAAATTCGTAATAGGCAGAAACATGGCCGGTCAGGACATCATAGTCCTGAAAACCAAACAGGACATCGAAATCCCGTTGCTTGGCATAGTTGACCTCGACCCCGAGGGCGAGAGGGCTATCGACCGGCTTCCACAGAACTTCGCCCGAAACACCGCCGAACATCCGCTCAAGATAGCCAGCCGAAACACGACCATAGAGGTTCGTCCCTGGGCGGAAGAAATATTCGCCCGTCAGGTGGGAGACCTCAAAATCGCTCTCACGGTCGTAGATGTTAAAATCCGAGCGCACGTGCGGCAGAACTGAATTGGACGGGCGCGTGCTCTCATCAAGGTTGCCGATCACCGGCTGACGGAACCTGCCCGACAGAATCACACCGGGGCGCGGCACATAGGACAGATCAAGCTGTGCCCCGATATCGGCCCGCACGGGGTTATCGGGATCAAACAAGGACGGCGCCAGATAGGCCCCATAGTCGAACGAGAATTTCGGAAAGGCCGTCGCCAAAAGGGCCTCGGGTGCGGGCGCGTCATCCGCCGCATCGGCAATATCGGCGCGCACATAGCTCTGCCATGTGCCGTCCAGTTCGAATTCCAGTTCTTCAAGATCGCTGCGGTTCAGGGTGATGCGCGACAAAGGCACGCCCGCCTTGGACGGGATCAGGACAAAGGTATCCACCCCATCTGGCAGCGTGTTGGCCAGAACGCGCCCTGCCCGCCCCAACGCTTGGGGCGCGATATCATAGCGTCCGGTGGTCAGGTGCACCGTGACGCGGCCCGCGCCAAGATCCACCGCCTCGACGGTCAGGCCCGCATCGGTCAGACGCTCGGCCACGCGGTTGCGCAGGCCCGCCGTCTGTGCCGCATCCGTGACCCAGTCCTCGGACCAGCCAAGGGCGCTTGCCGATTGACGTGGCGCAATCGGCTCCGGCCCGATCTCACGCCCGCCCGGGATTGCCGGTGCGCGCGGGTCCAGAACATAGCTCAGGACGACGCCGACCTCTGAACCATAGATGTAATAGCCCCCCAGACTGACACCGTTATCAAAGGCGTAATCCGCCCCAAAGCTGAACGGGCTGCGCCGGTCAAAACCGGTTCTAGCGACCTCTTCGTCATAGGCGTCCGAGGAATATTCGGCCTTGAGGGTCAAACGGTCGTTGACGTCCCATTCCACCCCGCCGAACAGCGCCGCAGGACCACGGAACCACGCGCCCGCCGTCAACTGTCCCGTCTCGCTGATGCCACCCGATCCGGGGCGAGTATCGAACCGGTCGTCAAGAACGCCCAGCGGGTTATCGAAACTGTTATAGGTGCCCAGACGCCCCCAACCGATCCCGCCCGAGGCGCGCAACCCATTGCCAAAGGTCTTCGATGCGACCAGGTATTCGGCCCCGTAAACGCCGGTTCCGCCGAAATCGCGCAGACCAACCGCAACAGCGGGCGTATAGTCGCCCTCATCCAAAAGCCGGTAATGAAGGTCAAACGACCGGTCATAGCGGCTTAGCCCGACCGCCCCATCGAAATCCTCAAGATAGGCATAGCGAAAACTACCCGTCAGGCGATCGGTAATCTGAAACGTCAACGTGTTGCGAACCACGCCACTGTAATAGCCGCTTGTCAGTGCGAGGTTTCCGTCGGGCAGGCTATACGCGGTTGGCGTATCGATCAGTCCCGGCAGGCCATAAAAAGACAGGCTAGGCCGTGTCTCGGCATGCACAATGGGTGCTGTCCCACCAAGGCACAGGCTCGCAAGTAAGATCTTAGGAAATAGCTGCTGCGACATTAGCTCGGAAATGGATCACGTATCTTTTCCGATGTGTACACAAATCCGTGCAGACTTGGCTAGTTTGAAACGGGATTTTTCTCTTTCAGGGGCAAGAATTTTTTCGATATAAGCACCGAAAGCACATATAAAAAACGGCAACGTGAGGCCCCGAGATGAAAGCACTGACATCGCTGTTTACACGCAAGAAACCGCGCAGCGTGCCCCAGCGTTTCGACGCCCCGATTGCACCGGACCATGCGTTTTTCGCCATTGGTGACATCCATGGGTGCGATGCCCTCTTTGCCCGCCTGATCGACCGCATTCTTGCACGTCCGGGCGATGTTCCGATCATCTGTGTGGGCGACTATGTGGATCGGGGCGAGGAAAACGCCGCCGTTCTGCGTCGTCTGATGGAGCTCGACCAAGCCCTTGGCGAGCGGTTTGTCTGTCTTTTGGGCAACCACGAAGACATGTTTTTGAAGTTTTTAGAGGCACCTGAGGAACGGGGCGCGCGGTGGCTGCGCTATGGCGGCTTGCAAACCTTGGCAAGTTTTGGCCTGCGCGGTGTCAGCGAGGGCACCAACGGTCAGGCCCTGATCGACGTGCGCGACCGGCTGCGCGAGGAAATGGGCCCGATTGAGGCGTGGTTGCGCGCGCGCCCCCTGTCTTGGCAGAACGGCAATGTCGCCGTGGTACATGCTGGGGCCGATCCGGCGGTGCCAATAGACCTGCAGGACCGCGCCACATTGATGTGGGGGCATCAGGATTTTGACCACCTTCCGCGTCAGGACGGGATCTGGGTGGTGCATGGCCACACGATCACCCCCACGCCGACGGTCAGCAACGGGCGTATTGCGATTGACACCGGCGCCTATGCAACGGGGCGACTGACCGCAGCGATGGTCGTGCCTGGCGATGTGGAATTCATACAGGCCTAAATTCCGACGCGCCTGACGAAAACCCCCGACGCGCCTGCATCGGGGGTTATCAATCTGACGGACGTTGGTCGCGATCAGTTGTTGTAATATTTTGCGCCATAGGCCGCGTAGGACCCATAGCGCCCGCCATAGCCATAGCGCTTCATGCCTTCCGGGCTGACCTGTCCCAGAACCAGACCGGACACTTTCTGGCCCACGGATTCAAACATCCGCAAGGCGTCTTGGACTTGGACCTTCGAGGTCGCGTCCCATTTTACTCCGAACAGAACCGCATCCGCATGTTTGGCGATGATGCGCGCATCCGGCACAACCAGAACCGGCGGCGTATCGATGATGACGATGTCATACTGTTTACGGGCCTCGGCGACGAAATCGCCAAAGGCCGATGACGAAAACAGGTCGGCCGCGTTGACCTTGGTTTCTTCGCCGATCAGGATATCGGCCTTAACCCGCGGGTCGTTGATGACACAGTCCTCAAGCTTGGCATCACCTTTGACAACAGCGACAAGCCCCTGTTTCTGATCGGTATTCAGGTACTGACCAAAAACACGGCGACGGATGTCACCCTCGACCAAAAGGACCTTTTTGCCCATCCCGACAAAGTTCTGCGCAAGGGACAGGGACACCGTCGTCTTGCCCTCTCCCGGAAGGGACGAGGTCGTCAGGATCACCTGTGGCGGCGAGTCGAAGTTTGACAACATGATCGACGTTCGCAGGTTGCGCACGGCCTCGGCCGCAGCAGAGGTCGGACGTTCGGCCAGATATTCGATCACATCCTTGCGGCGACGCACCGGCACCATCGGCAATTGCCCCATCACGGTATAACCTGTCGTTTGCTCAAGGTCCGCAGCCGTGCGGAAGGTTTGAGCCCGCGTCTCCAACAACATGACCACCAAAGACCCGATGAAAAGCCCCACAACAGCGGTCAATGCGATTGTCACCCCCGCGCGCGGTTCGCTGGCATATGCGGGGATGACGGCGTTGGACAGAACACGGCTGTCGGCCTGTTGAATCCCTTGCTGCGCGGCGGTCTCTTTCAATCGACCCAAGAAATATTCGTACAGAAGGCGCGACGCTTCGGCCTCGCGCGTCAGTTGTTGCAACGCAATCAGGTCGTCACTTTGCTGGGCGTTCTGGGCCTCTAGACGCACCGCAGCCGCCTCAAGCGCGCCGACCTGCTGGGTCGCGCGGACCAGATTTGTCTGCGCCTGATCCAGCAACAACGCAAACCGCTGATCAAAACCGCGGGCCTGTTCCGGCGTCGGATCGGTGGGCAATACCGCAAACAGGCGATCCAACTGCGGATCTTGAGCCACCGTGACCTTTGCCGAACGGGTGTCGTTAATCACCTCTTCTAACGCCTCAAGCCTCTGGCGTGCAGCAGCAGCAGACACATTCGCGGTGACAATGCGATCCCGCAGGTCCTTCATTTGACGCTCTTGCGCCTGAAGGTCTTCAAGGCTGATCAGATCGGTTTGCGCGTTGAATTCCGCCACGCGGGACTCTGCGACCTCAAGTTCTTGTTTTAGGGTCGCAACCTGATCGGTCAGCCAGACCGTCGCCTTTTCGGTGGCCTCAAATTTCACAGCGATCTGATTGTCGATATAAAGTTCGGCGATCGTGTCGGCGATCAGGGCGGCTTTGACCGCGGACTCGCTGGAGACCGTGATTTCAAAGACAAAGCTCTGGGGGACGTTGCGCACCGATACCGCATCGAGAAGCGACTCAATCACCTGGTCGGTTTCCATGCGCAGGGCCTGTTCACCTTCGGGCTCGGTGGCCTTGGGCCTGCCAAGCGCCTCCTTTATCCATGTCTTCAGTTCAGAGACACGACTGGGAGGCGTAAGGTTCACGTTAAACTCAGGGTCTTCGCGCAGGTTCAGTTCTTCGACCACATTCCGCATCAGACCGCGGCTGCGCAGGACCTCTACCTCCGAGTTCAGCTCAGTAGACTCCCCGCTCAGCCCACCGACAACACTTTCGATGTCCACGATCTGGGCGGGCTGGGTTTCAAGGATCACAACCGAAGTTGAACGGTAGATCGGCGTCGCCACCCCAAGGGAGTAATAGGCACCCAATGCCGCACAGAGAAACGCCACCGCTGCGATAATCAACTTGCCGCGCCACAGAATACCAAGCACCTGTCCGACGTCGATAACACCCTCATCGCCAGAGGTCGCATATGCCAATGGGCTTTTAGAAAGCGAGGAGAAATTCTGGGTCATGCGCTTTTATTCTATTCCTGCAAATCTGCGTCTTTAATATCCCTTTTCTGGGACACAAGTCGCTTAAAGAAACGTCCTGATTCTAGACAGACATACCCCGAAAGCGGGGGGGCGGTCCAACTTTGGACACAAACCACAAAAACGGGAAAAAACGCAATCCACGAATCAAACACCACTCATTCGCTGTGTTAAATCACCAAAACCCCTCCAAATGGAGCGTTGACTTGCATCAAAAGACTGCATGTTGTCACCTTTTTGACACATATCCCGCCGGTTTTTTTTGCAGTTGCGGCAAAAATATGCCGGTTCGTCGAAACAACAATAGGTTTTTTAAACTTCAGCGTTCCATTCGGACCGAAATTTCATATTTCGTGGTGACGTCAGAACGTCGCGTTGTTATGCGTTGAGATAATCGCCGACCTAATAGTTTGGGAGCCCCTACCATGTTTAAGTTTTTGACCCCCGCCGCAGCCGCCCTTTGCCTGCTGGCGCCCCAAGCAAGCGCTCAGGCCCTTACCGTGCAAAGCTGTCAGGCCGCCGCACAGGCTCTGGCCGCAGCTGGTACAGCCAACGCCGCCGCGGTTGGCCTGAGCGAGGCCCAGATCGCGCAATGCACTTCGATCCTTCAGGCCAACGGTTTCACTGCATCTCAGGCCGCTCTGGCATCGACGGGTGTCGCAGCCGCAGGTGGCGCAGCCGCTCTTCTGGTCGCTTTGGTAGCGGGTGGCGGAGAGAGCACCTCGACCACAACCACGACAACGACGACCACAACCACAACATCGACCACCAACTAATCTGTAAAGGTTGGGGGCTATTTTAAGGCCCCAACCCATTCGTTCCTGTGACCGGTGCTTGTGTAGAGGGATAGTTTTGAAAGAGAACATTTCGTATGAAATCGCCAGCGGACCAATAAGCGCGACAGGCGGCGTATCCAAGCGGCCACGCTCTGGTATCTACGCGGCGTTCGGTAAACGCGTTTGCGACCTCGTGTTCGCCTTCGCTCTGTTGCCAATCCTAGTCCCCGTGATCGCCATTCTTTGGGGGCTTACCCGTCTGGATGGCGGCCCCGGCTTTTTCGGACACAAACGCGTGGGCAAGGACCGTCGCCAATTTTCTTGCTGGAAAATCCGGACGATGGTTCCAGACGCCGAAGCCAAGCTAAAGCAGTACCTGTCCGAAAACCCCGATGCTAAGGCCCAGTGGCAGCGCGATTTCAAACTGGACAACGATCCGCGCATTACCCGCCTTGGCAACTTTCTGCGCAAGACCAGCCTTGATGAACTGCCCCAGATTTGGAACGTCATCCGTGGCGAGATGAGCTTTGTCGGACCCCGCCCTGTCGTTCAGGACGAACTGCTGCGCTATGGTGAATCCGAAAAGTTTTACCTGTCCGTCCGCCCGGGCATCACGGGCCTGTGGCAGGTTTCAGGTCGTAACGACATCAGCTATGCGGATCGTGTGCGAATGGACCGCATCTATGCGTCGCGGTATTCGATGCTACAGGACACCAAAATCATCGCAAAGACGGCAACTGTTGTCCTCTTCCCCACAGGAAAATAGTCCCGCCGAACGCTACTCGTCGAAATGACGTAAGGGCATTTGAACCCCGCTCCGGTCCATACTGGCGCGGGGTTGTTTGTTTCTCCTAAGCTGAGGTCAGGGGCCACGCGCCCCACTGAGGGAGGAGAATTCATGAAGATCACTGCAGCGGTTCTTGAAACCGGCGGCATTGAGCGCGACTTTGACCGCGCTCAGGCTCTGACAGTACGCGATGACATCGACCTTGCACCGCCTGGACCGGGTGAGGTTCTAATCCGGCTGGCCGCCGCGGGGGTGTGCCATTCGGACCTGTCGGTGATCAACGGCACCCGTCCCCGCCCCGTTCCGATGGTTCTGGGCCATGAGGCATCCGGTTTTGTCGAGGCCCTGGGCGACAGCGTTGACGATCTGACCGTGGGCGATCACGTGGTCTGTATCTTTGCGCCCGGCTGCGGGACCTGCTCGCCCTGCGCGTCGGGCCGCCCTGCCCTGTGCACCCGCGCCGCCAAACACCACAGCGTGGGCGAATTGATGACGGGCCATCGCCGCCTGTCGATGGATGGCCGTCCCGTGAACCACCACACCGGCATCTCCGCCTTTGCGACCCATGCCGTTCTGGCCCGCCCCAGCCTCGTCAAAGTGGACGCCGACATTCACCCGACCACTTCTGCCCTGTTCTCCTGTGCCATGCTGACCGGCGCGGGGGCCGTGTTCAACACTGCCAACATCGCTCCGGGGTCCAAGGTCGCGGTCGTCGGCCTTGGCGGTGTGGGTCTGTCGGCGATCCTTGGCGCGGTTGCCGCCGGCGCAGGCGAGGTCATCGCCATCGACCCGTTCCAATCGAAACTGGACACCGCGCGCGACATGGGCGCGACCCAGACCGTGACCGCCGACGCCCACACGGTCGAGGCCGTACGCGACCTGACGGGCGGCGGCGTGGATTACGCGTTTGAACTGGCCGGATCGGTCAAGGCGCTGGAAACCGCCTATGATTGCACCTCTCGCGGGGGCACGACGGTCACGGCGGGATTGCCCCATCCGGATGCGCGCATGCCGCTGAACGCGCTGAACCTTGTGGCCGAGGAACGCACCCTAAAGGGCAGCTATATCGGCTCTTGCGTGCCAAAGCGCGACCTGCCCCGCATGTTCGCCCTGCACGCCCAAGGGAAATTGCCGGTGGAAAAGATGCTGACCCATCGTCTGCGCCTTGATCAGATCAATCTGGCGATGGATCAGCTGGACAATGGCACGGCCATCCGTCAGGTCATCGAATTCGACTGACCCCTGCGGCCCCGGTTACGACCGGGGCAGCAATCCCGCCAGATACTTGCCATAGGCGGTCTTTTCGAAGGTCTTGGCATGCTCGGCCAGCTTTGCCGCGTCAATCCACCCTTTGGCATAGGCGATTTCCTCGGGACAGCCGGATTGCATCCCCTGCCGCTCGGACAGGGTGCGCACGAAATTCCCTGCGTCCAACAGCGACCCATGCGTTCCGGTGTCCAGCCACGCATAGCCACGACCCAACCGTTCCACGGACAGGGCACCCTCGGTCAGATAGCTCTCAAGCAGGGTGACGATTTCCAACTCCCCGCGCGCAGATGGGGTCACCTCCCGCGCACGACGCGGCGCATCGCCATCAAGGAAATAGAGACCCGTCACCGCATAATGGCTGGGCGGGACCTCGGGCTTTTCGATGATCTCGGTCACCGTGCCCGCGTCGTCAAACCGCACCACGCCATAGCGCTCTGGATCGGCGACGCGATAGCCAAACACGGTGCCACCGGACACGCGCGTATCCGCCGCCATCAACATTTCGGGCAACCCGTGCCCAAAGAAGATATTGTCCCCCAGAACCATCGCGGACGGCGCGCCATCCAGGAAGTCCTCGGCCAGGATATAGGCCTGAGCCAAGCCATCGGGGCTGGGCTGTTCGATATAGGTAAAGGACAGGCCCCATTGCGATCCGTCGCCCAACAGGCGTTTGAACTGGGTCTGATCGTCTGGGGTGGTGATCACCGCGATATCCCGAATTCCGGCCAGCATCAGGACGGAAATCGGATAATAAATCATAGGCTTATCGTAAATCGGCATCAGTTGTTTGGACACCGCCATCGTCAGCGGAAACAGGCGCGATCCCGTTCCGCCCGCCAGAATAATGCCTTTGCGGTTGCTCATACCACGTCCTTCAACTCGGTTAAAACTGCACTCAATTCACTGCGCCAATCGGGGCGGTCGATCCCGAACACATCCGCCGTCGCCGCACAGTTCAGGCGCGAATTGGCGGGGCGTTTGGCTGGGGTCGGATAGTCCGCGCTGGGGATATCGGTAACCGTCACGCTGCGCCCTGTCTGTATGAAAATCTCGCGCGCGAAATCGGCCCAACTGACATCCGGCGCGCCCGAAAAATGATAGGTGCCGGACGCAGACGCATCGTCGATCAGGCGGCGCGCGATGATCACGCAGGCCTCGGCGATTGCACGTGCGGGCGTGGGACCGCCCACCTGATCCGCGACGATGGTTAATGCGTCGCGGGTTTCGGACAGGCGCAGCATGGTTTTAACGAAATTCCCGCCGTGGGCCGAAAACACCCAAGACGTCCGCAAAATCGCATAGGGCGCGCCGGACGCGATCACGCCCTGTTCGCCCGCCAGTTTGGTCCAGCCATAAACGCCCAAAGGGGCCGTCGGATCGGCGGGGGAAAACGGCGCATCCCCCGCACCATTGAACACGTAATCGGTCGAGATCTGCACAATCGGGATGTTCAGATCGGCGCAGGCCTGTGCCATCGCGGTCGGGGCCGCGCCGTTCACGGTGGCGGCGGTGGGTTCATCCGTTTCCGCCGCATCCACGGCCGTATAGGCGGCGGCGTTGATCACGGCATCGGGGCGCAACGCGGCAATCCGCGCGGCGCAATCGGCGGGCCGCGTCAAATCCGCCTCATCCCGCCCCAGAAACCGCGCATCGGGCAGGATACGGGCCAATTCGCGCGCCACCTGACCGGTTTTGCCAAAGACCAAAATCATGCGTTGATCCCCTGCCGCGTGCCGACCCCATCGCGATCCAACAGGGCCTGCCACCACGCGGAATTGTCGAGATACCAGCGCACGGTCTTGCGCAGGCCCTCATCGACCGTGACGCTGGGCCGCCAACCGAGTTCGTCGCGAATACGTTTAGGATCAATGGCATAGCGTTGATCATGCCCCGGACGGTCGGCCACGAATGTGATCTGATCCGCATAGGACCCCGCCGGTTTCGGGCGCATCTCATCCAAGATCGCACAGATGGTTTTCACAAGGTCAAGGTTGGTGCGCTCATTCTCGCCGCCCACATTGTAACTGCGTCCAACTTGGCCCGCCTCCAACACACGCAACAAGGCGTCGGCGTGATCCTCAACATAGAGCCAATCGCGAATGTTCGACCCGTCGCCATAGATCGGCAAATCCCGCCCTGCCAGCGCATTCAGGATCACCACGGGGATCAGCTTTTCCGGAAAATGGAACGGCCCGTAATTGTTCGAACAATTGGTCAGCAGCACCGGCAGGCCATAAGTCTCGTGCCACGCGCGCACCAGATGGTCGCTGGACGCCTTGGACGCCGAATAGGGTGACCGCGGATCATAGGCGGTCGTCTCGGTGAACTTGACCGTTGGGTCATCGGGGAGCGAGCCAAACACCTCATCCGTGGAAATATGCAGGAACCGGAACGCATCCGGCCGCCCCGCCCCGTCCCAATAGGCGCGCGCGGCCTGAAGCAGGGTAAAGGTGCCGATCACATTGGTCTGCAAAAACGCGCCCGGTCCGTCGATTGAGCGGTCCACATGGGATTCGGCGGCCAGATGCATCACCTGATCAGGGCGGTGCGTCTCAAAGATCCGCGTCATCGCGGCGGCGTCACAGATATCGGCGTGCTCAAACGCGTAATTCGGATCATCCGCAACGCTGGCCACATTCTCCAGACAGGCCGCATAGGTCAGCGCGTCGACGTTCACCACCTGATGCCCGCGCGCAATCGCCAAACGCACCACGGCCGAGCCGATGAACCCCGCGCCGCCCGTCACCAAAATCTTCATCAATAGTCCCCAAATTCAAACGGGCTGTGCCAGTCGGCCAATGCAGGCGCGGTGGTGTCCTTGTCCGACAGGACAGGCGCAATTCCCGCCAACGGCCAGTCGATCCCGACACTGTCCCAGCGCACTGCACCGTCACAGTCCGGCGCGTAATGATCCGTGCATTTATAGATGATTTCGCTGTCCTCTTGCAGGGTCATGAACCCGTGCAAAAACCCCGCGGGCACCCAGAGCTGTACCCCGTTCTCAAAGCTCAACTCGGCCCCGTACCATTGACCATAGGTCGGGCTGTTGCGGCGCACATCCACGGCGACGTCAAAGATCGCGCCACGGCCACAGCGCACCAGTTTGCCTTGCGCATGAGGGGGCGATTGATAGTGCAACCCGCGCACCGTCCCGACCTCACGCGACAGGGAATGGTTGTCCTGAACAAACTCGGGCAGGTCCACCCCCGCCTCAATCAACCGCGTCTTGTTCCAGCTTTCCGAGAAAAACCCGCGATGATCCCCGAACCGCGCCGGAGTGATGCGCAAAACGCCGGGTAAATCGACATATTCAACCTGCATAACTTGCCCCCTTAATCCCCTGCGACCGTAGGACAAATCTGGTTAACCGTCCATGAAGCAAAACGGGAATAAGAACGTCCAGCGCGCAAAATCATTGTCGATGCAGATGTCAGGAAAATGGCGCCCCCGCACCGACTTGCAATACGCTTATTTTCAACGTCTTAGGATGATCGTGCGTAACAAATGCGTAGTGATTTTCGGTATTTTGAGCGATTTTTGACGGCATTTTGTGCGACTATATGGAGGGCATCAATCTCCAGAAATTCCGTTGGCGCGGCGTATCATCGAGGCCAAACCAGAAACTTTCTCCCGCAGATCAAGCCGGTCGAGATTTACTTCACCTTCGGACACAAGAAGTGCGACACCCACTTTGTCTGCCTTTTTGTAGATTTTGCTCTTCTCATCAGGCGGATCTTTGCGTTCAAAGTAGAACGCATGATCATGCTCTCCGATCTGATCCGGCCCCTCATAGAGAGTCGAATGAAGCTTTTTGAGCGCCGCGTGCAAGACGTCAGGCTCAATGTAGTTTTCGATCTCGCGCCCATGCGTAATCCAGACCGTACCTTCACCACCGTGCAACTCGCGACATAGGCGCTGTGCCGCAGGCTTGAGCTCATCATTGGGACTCGCCCGGTCGCTATCGATGACGATCACAAAGTTTCGATTCAGTTCTTGTAGCTTGATGAAGTCATCTACCGTTTCGTCGTCTGCGCTGAGATGACGGATAAGGGAACCGCCATAGAACAGAATGCTATAGTGAACCCCCTCCACCAAACCGGAATCGACCTCCTGCAACCAACGACGGATGTAGATCCGATCAGAAGGCCCCTCGACCCAGACAACGGCATTTGCCTGCACGATATCGGATGCGCGATAGCCAAGATCGTCAACGATCCGTCGCCGATCAGCCTTGAGCACTGCGGAACTTACATGTGTCTGATCGCCATCGTTACGCACATGGAAAACTGACGTACCGGGGGTATCGATGAACGCGGCGGAATGGGTCGCAATGAAGTACTGGTTGTTGGTGTTGTCTTTCAGGTACTGAACCAACTTGCGCTGCAGGATCGGATGCAGATGAATTTCCGGCTCTTCGATACACATGATCTTGTCCTGATGGATCGTGCAAAATGCCCCGATCAGGATGACCTCGTGAATACCGGTTCCAAGGGCGTCCAACGGCAGGACCTTGTTGTCCATGTGTACCAACAGATGCTGTCGGTTACTCGGCACCTCAAGCACCGCATCCGGCTTCCCCACGACGACCTGAACAAACTTGTTGATCTGATCAAAGATAAGCTTCTTTTCGCGCTCATGGTGGTCCGGATTTTGGATCTCGGCAAGGTGGTCGATCAACCCTTTGCCAGATAGATCGTCAAAAGTTTCATCCTTTGGGCCAAGCTGTCGTTTGGCTGGGATCATCATGACTTCGCGGAACGACAGGTGGTATAGATTGAAGATGTAGTGGATTAAGTTCGAAACAGTGGCGTCAAGAGAAGGGTCACCACGCTTCCCTAGGGTCAGGATGCATTGATTTTCGACGCGCTGCGTGATTCACGGCTCGGAAAACGGAGCGGTGACATGGGCGACCTTTTCTGGCTGACCGACGAGCA
>PALT01000028.1 GCA_002706605.1 Rhodovulum sp.
CTCAGGCTCAGGCTCAGGCTCAGGCTCAGGCTCAGGCTCAGGCTCAGGCTCAGGCTCAGGCTCAGGCTCAGGCTCAGGCTCAAGGCCCATGCTCACGCCCGTGTCTTCAGGATCATCGCCGCCGTCGTTGTCGTGGTTGTCCTCGGTCACATCCTCAATTTCTGCGCTCGGTGCCTCGGCCTCGGCAACCTCAGCGAGCGCCATGAGAGTGTCGAATTCGTCCGCTTCGCCATCACCCAAGCCGGCATCATCTGTAGCCTGCGCTCGGGGGTCCGCATCGGTATCACCGTCGTCGACCGGCGCATCCGCCTCCTCGGCAAACGCTGCAAACGGGTCCGGCAACGCACCTTCGGTTGCATCACCCTCCTCGTCGCCACTGTCGCCCGTGCGCTCAGACGTCAAGGACGGTTCGGGCGCTTCACTATCGCCGGTGGGATCTGCCAGGACGATGGGATCGGCTGCGCCTGTCACGTCCCCATCCTCCTCAGAGGCTTTATCTACAGGCGCGGTGTCGTCGCCCTCTTCGATGGTCTCCACAACCTCCTCGGCTGCGTCTTCCGTGACAGGTTCTTCTTCGGCTGTATCCTCAAACGCGGCAAACGGGTCCGGTGTGGTGTTATCGTCGGGTGCTTCGACTTCATCGGCGCCGTCATCTGCGATGTCGGCCTCGTCCGAGATGTTGTCGGTGATGTCGGGACCCGAGGGCGGCTCGTCCCGTTCTTCGTCCGGAGTGTCGGCCTCTTCTAATGTTCCTGCATCTACCTCTTGATCAAGGAACTCCGAGACAGAGTCGTCTTTCTCTTCCGTGGTCTCGGTGATCGGATCGTTTTGCGTCTCCTCTTCGAACGCGGCGAAGGGGTCGGACACTTCCGCGCTGGCGATGTCCTGAGGCGCGGTCTCCTCGTCGTCAATAGCCTCAACGGTCAGACCACTGGCAGCCATGCCCTCATCAGCGATCGGGGCTTCCTCTCTACCTTCTTCGAACGCCGCAAACGGGTCCGCAGTGGGGACCTCCTCGGGCTGCTGTACATCGTCGGCAGTCTGTTCTTCTTCGTCGCCGTCTTCGCCCGTCATATCGTCCGCGCCAAGGTCTTCCTCGGGAGCCAAAGCCGTGTCGTCCGTCTCGGATTCCATGTCATAATCAACGTCAAACGTCTGTAGAGCCGCCAAGGGATCGTCCTCGGCTGCGTCGTCATTGTCGTCGTCCGCGGGCTCATCGGTCTCGGCTTCGAGGGCGGGTTCCTGTTCCTCGTCCTCGTCAAAGACCGCAAGGGGATCGGTGCTCTCATCCTGCGCTGTTGGGGGTGCCTCTTCGGGGGCGTCAAACGCTTGAAGCGCGGCCAAAGGGTCGTCTTCGTCAGAGGGCTCGGTGTCGCCGTTGTTGTCGCTTGCGCTTGCATCCGCTTCTTCGTTGGACTTACCGAGTTCATCCGCAAACGCGGCGAAGGGATCGTCTGTGCCCTGTGCCTCAGTCTGCGGCGCATCATCGGCGGTGTCTGTGTCTTCGAATGCGGCGAACGGGTCCTCGGGCGTTTCGTCTGTTGCAGATGGCTCGCCCTCATCAGCATCGAACGCAGACATAAGGTCCGACAGGTCCCCGTCGCCTGTGTCTTGGGCGGCAGGGCTGTCGGCTGCCTCTCCAAACGCGGCCATCATATCCGACAACTCTGTGTCGTCAGCATTGGCTTCGGGGGCGGGTTCGGCATCGTCTTGGTCAAACGCGGCCATCATGTCGGACAGATCGCTGTCCGGTTTCGGGGCCGCGTCCGTGGGGTCGTCCGCGTCGTCAAAGGCCGCCATCATATCGCTGAGATCGGTGTCCGTCTTGGGCGCGGCGGTGGTGTCATCATCGTCACTGCCGAACGCGGCCATCATGTCGCTGAGATCGGTATCGGGTTTCGGGGTCTCGGGCGCATCGCCCTCGCTGTCATCGCCGAAGGCGGCCAGCATATCCGCCAGATCACCACCGGCGTCCGCCGCCGGTGCGTCACCGTCGTCGTCAGGCGTATCAAAGGCGGCCATCATGGCCGACAGGTCATTGCCGGGGGCGGCTTCGGGCTCGGGTTCCGGTTCGGCCAGCATCGAGGCGACGCTGTCGAGATCGACCATCGAAACGACCGGTTCGGGTTTGGGCTTGGGTTTGGGCGGGGGGGCTTCTTCGACCACCTCTTCTTCGACCGGCTCGGGGGCGGGCTTCTTTTTCTTGGTCGCCTTTTTGGCGGGCTTGTTCAGCGCCTCAAGCTGTTCATTGAGCAGTTTCAGACGCGAGGACAACAGCACACGACGCGCCGCTGGTTCGCCCTCGGACGTGAACGCGGCCCCCATGCTGGAGCTCAATTCCAGCGGGTCATGCTTGCGCAGACGTTTCAGCACATTGGTCACACCTGTGCGCAGCGCTTTGGCATAGGGCGTTTCGCCTTCGGGGGTCGACGTCTTTTTGCCGGTCATGGGGTCCTCTTGTGGTCGATGCCGTCCAACTTGGCACTTTCCTTGCAAATAACGGTCCAGATTGCCGGAACCGGCACGTAAAAAGTGTAATTAGTCAGAAAGACGGGCCAATGACCTCGATCAGGGACCATCTGGGCGTACATGCAAGCGCGCTGCAACTGCGCGAACAGCGGACCGAAATCCTTGCGTCCAACATCGCGAACGCGGCGACGCCGGGCTTTAAGGCGCGGGATTTGAACTTTGCCGCGGAACTGGAAAAGGCGGGGGGAATGGGCCCAATGAGCACCAGCCACGCGCGCCATATTCCGACCGGTGCGGGCGCGGGGGCGGGCGGCCTGTCCTACCGCGTGCCGACCAACCCGTCGCTGGACGGGAACACGGTCGAACTGGCGGTCGAGCAGATGGAGTTTTCCGAAAACGCCCTGCGCTATCAGACCAGCCTGACCCTGCTTAACCGTAAAATCACCGGTCTGATGACCGCCATCAAAGGGGAATAATCATGTCCGAGGTTCGCAACGTATTCGACGTCGCCGCGCGCGCCATGTCCTCGCAAATGATGCGCCTGAACACGGTCGCATCGAACATGGCTAACGTAAATTCCGTCAGTTCCACGCCCGAGGGCGCGTTCCGCCCGCTGCGGCCTGTGTTCGAGGCACAGTATAGTGACGCCATGGCCCAATCGGGCCTGTCCACGGTGGATGTCTCGGGGGTTGTGTCGTTGAACCGCGAGGCGGCCAGCCTCTATCGCCCCGACCATCCCTTGGCCGACGAGAACGGGTTTGTTTACCAATCCACCGTGAACGTAGACGAAGAGATGGTCGAAATGATGGAAGCCAGCCGCCAATACCAAAATAATTTGGAGGTTGTTTCGACTGTTCGCGAAATGATGGCACGAACCGTGCAGATGGGCCGCTAAGCCATCTGCAGAAAGGGTAGCCGATGAGCACAACGATTAACACAGCACAGGTCCCGGCGGGGGTTCAGGTCTATGACACCGATCCCGCCGTGCAAGGAAGTGGTGGCCAGACCGATCTGGGCCAAGAGGACTTTCTGCGCCTGATGACGGCGCAGTTGCAGAACCAAGACCCTCTGGAGCCGATGGATAACAGTCAATTCCTGGGCCAGATGGCCCAATTCTCAACGGTGGCGGGTATCGAACAAATGAATGCGACATTGAACGCGGCAATCGGCGAAATGGGTCAGTTCCGCGTGGCAACGGCCTCCACCTTCCTTGGGCAGCAGGTTCTGGTGCCGGGCACCACCGCGCGTCCCGATGATGCGGGCACGATCCAAGGGGTGGTCGATCTGCCCAACGCCGTCGATAGCCTGACCGTCACCTACACCAACGCCGAAACCGGCGCGGTGCTGGCGGTGCAGGATTACGGCACGCAACCCGCCGGCCTGGTCGGGTTCAACTGGGATGAGATGCCACAGGATCTGGTCGATCAGAACACGCAGGTGCGCATCTCGATCGAGGCCGAAACGGCTACGGGTCCGGCGACCCTGACGCCCTCGGTCTTTGCCGAGGTCATGTCGGTCGAGATGTCGCCCGACAATTCCGACATCACCCTGCAAATCGAAGATTACGGCGCAATGAACAGCATGGAGGTCACGGTCCTGCGCTAAGGCAGGCACCGTTCACCAAGGAGTACCAGTAAATGTCAGTAAATATTGCAGTCACGGGCCTGAATGCGGCCCAGACCGACATCGCCAATACCTCAAATAACATCGCCAACGTGGGCACGATCGGCTATCGCGCCAGCAGCACCGAGTTCGGCGATATGTACACCAGTTCCCCCTACACGGACCCCAGCACCACGGTGGGGTCGGGCACGGAACTTTTGGCCGTCAAACAGGACTTTAGCCAAGGTACCGTCACCAACACCGGCAACACGCTGGACATGGCGTTGCAAGGGGCAGGGTTCTTTGTGATGCAGACCGAGTTGGACGGCGGGTCCGAGATTTACACCCGCGCGGGGTCCTTTGGTCTGGACTCGGACGGCTATGTGGTGGACTCGGGCGGTAATTTCCTCATGGCCTATCCCGTCGCCGAAAACGGCGAAGTCCTGTCGATGGAAAACAGCGCCCTGCAACCGGTGTCGATCCCGCTGCAATCGGGCAATGCGACCGCGACCACCGCGATTGATATGTCGGTGAACCTGTCGACCACAGACAGCGGACAGCAGGCCGCCGTGCCCCCCGCCGCCGCGTTCGATTTCACCGATCCGACCACCTACGCCTCAAGCTCACCCATCAGCGTTCTGGACGCCGAGGGCAAGTCGCTGGACGCGATGGTTTATTACGTGAAGACCGCTGAACCCGATGGGGTGAACACGGAAACCACCTATACCGCCTATCTGGTGGTTGAGGACGAAATCCTGACCCCCGCCAATCCTGCGGATGCAGAGCTGACCTTTGATCAGTTCGGCCTGCAACTGACCGGCAACGCGCCGGTGGATTACAGTTCGGCGAATTACGATCTGTCGGTGGATATGTCGGGCTCGGGCCTGCAACAGAACGCCACCGCCGTCATCAGCTATGCCCAGAACGGCGAACAGGTCAAAGGACTGAGCGGTCTGGAGATCGACAATAACGGCGTGGTCTATGCCAGCTATGGCGACGACCTGCCCACGGCAGTGGCGCAGGTGGCCTTGGCCAACTTCTCCAACCCGCAAGGCCTAAAACCCATCGGCAGCGCGGATTTCACCGTCTCGACCGACAGCGGCCTGCCGATCATGGGGCAGGCGGGCAAGGCGGGCTTTGGCGAGTTGCGCTCGTCCGCTCTTGAGAGTTCCAACGTCGATCTGACCGAGGAACTGGTCAATCTGATCTCGGCCCAGCGGAACTATCAGGCCTCGGCCAAGGCGCTTGAGACCTCCTCGGGTCTGGCCCAGAGCATCATCAACATCCGGAACTAAGGATAATCCGCCATGGATCGGATGATCTTCACCGCCCTGAATGCGCTGCATAACATGCGCGACACCCGTGTCATGCAGGCGCAGAACCTTGCCAACCAGAACGTGCCGGGGTTCCGTGCCGATCTACCGAACGAGGGCAGCACCAGCTTTCTCGAGGCGATGGGCAGTGAAACCACCCGCGCGTTCCAGTTGGAAATGGGCAAGAGCGGGTTTTCCGATGAGGCGGGTTTCCTGTCCCCGACCGGCGAGGCGATGGACATCGCCATTGCCGATCAGGGCTATTTCTACATCCAGCCCGAAAACGGCGACCCCGCCCTCAGCCGTCGCGGCGATCTGCGACAGGGGGCGGACGGTGTGCTGCGTGACGGGGCGGGAAATGCCCTGCTCGACACGGCACTGGCCCCCATCGCCCTGCCGCCGCACCGGTCGGTGACGATCAACGAGGTGGGCGAGATCTGGATCGAACCTGTGGGCGGTGCGCCGGGCGCGACCCAGCTGGCCGCAACGATCGCGACCGTCATTCCCGATAACTCTGTGCGCCTGTCGAAATCCGAGGACGCCAATATCCGCAACCTTGATGGCGATCTGCCCCCGCCCAATCAGGGCGGCAAGGTGTTGCAGGGCGTGCTAGAGGGCAGCAACGTCAATACGATCAACGAATTGATCATGCAGATCGAAAACCAGCGGTCCTTTGAATTCGGCGTCCAACTGGTCACCACGGCCAAGGAACTGGACGAGGCGGGCGCGCGTCTGTTGCGCATGCCCGAGGGGTAAAATCCCGCGACTTGGCACAGGCCTTGCACAGATAGTCTGACCCCACTGTTCGGGGATACGAGTATCAGGAGTGCAGTCTATGTCAGCCAGTGCAATGCACGTCGCCAAGACCGGTTTGAATGCCCAGCAATCCCGCATTCAGGTCATTTCCAACAACCTGGCCAACGTCAATACGACCGGTTTCAAACGGGATCGGGCCAATTTTGAATCGCTGCTCTATCAGGTCTATCGCCCCGGTGGCGCGCAGACGTCCGAGGCGACACAGCTGACCTCGGCCTCGGCCATCGGCACGGGCGTGCGCATGGTCAGCACGGAAAAGCTCTATACCCAAGGCTCGATGATGAACACCGACAACGCATTGGACGTTGCGGTGGACGGCATGGGGTTCTTTCAGGTGCTACTGCCCGACGGGCGGATCGGCTATACGCGCAACGGTTCGTTCTCGCTGAACGCCGAGGGCACGCTGACGACATCCAGTGGCTATGTGGTCCAGCCCGAAATCAACATCCCCCAAGACGCGTTGAACCTCACGATTTCCGCCGACGGGATCGTGTCCGTGACCCAGCCCGGCGCGGTTGACCCCCAAGAGGTGGGCCAGCTGACCCTTGCGACATTCGCCAACCCCCGTGGTCTGGAACCGGTGGGCGAGACGTTCGTCGTCGAAACCGTGGCCAGTGGCGCGCCGGTGGTCGGCGCCCCGTTGCAGGACGCGACCGGCAAGCTGGTCCAAGGCTCGCTTGAGGCGTCCAACGTCAATGTGGTGCAGGAGCTGGTCGATATGATCGAGGCCCAACGCGCCTATGAGGTGAACTCAAAATCCATCTCGGCCTCGGACGAGATGATGCGCTTCTTGTCGAATAATCTGTAAAAGGTAGCCCGTTTATGAAAACCCCGATCCTGTGTTTGGCGGCCCTGTCGCTTGCGGCCTGTTCCACCGATATCGAAAACGCCCGCAGCGCTGATTACGCGCCGGTCTATCCCGTGAATGCCCCCGTTGATGACGGGTTGATGCCCACGGGCGCGATCTATGGCGGGGGGGCGGCGGGCCTGTTCGCCACCGACCGCCGCGCGGCGCAGGTGGGTGATATCCTGACCGTGGAACTGTCCGAGAATTTCGCGGCCAGCAAATCCCAAGGCTCTTCCACCAGCAAGACCGACAATTACGGCGTCGATATTCCCGATATCCTGACGGGCGGGTTTGATGACGCGTTGCTGGGGGGCGGGTCGTCCTCGTCCTTTAGCGGGACAGGCTCGGCCACCCAGAGCAACTCTCTCACCGGTCGCATGTCGGTCAGCGTTGTGCGGGTGTTTCCGGGCGGCAACCTTGAAATCCTTGGTCAGAAAAAGCTGACCCTGAACAATGGCGATGAATACATTCGCCTGTCGGGGATCGTGCGTCAGGCCGACATCAGTTCCGGCAATATTGTCCAGTCCGAGCGGATCGCCAACGCCGAAATCAAATACATCGGTGCGGGCCAGATCGCGGATGCGGGCAAAAAGGGGTGGCTCAGCCAGACCCTCGATACGATTTCTCCGTTCTGATCTGAGGTAAAGGATCCGGTTATGCGTGTGTTTTTGCGGTGTGTTCTGGCCCTGGCCCTCTGCGTTGCGCCCACTGGGGTGATGGCGGACCGGCTCAAGGATATGGCCTCGGTCGCCGGTGTGCGTTCCAACCCGTTGGTGGGCTATGGGATCGTGGTCGGCCTTTCGGGGACGGGGGACGGCAATTCGCGCCTGACGCTGCAATCCATGCAATCGCTGATCTCGCGTCTGGGGTTGGAAACGGACACCACAGACCTGAACGCCAAGAACGCCGCCGCCGTGATGGTGACGGCGGAACTGAGCCCGTTCATGAAGCCCGGTCAACAGATGGACGTCACCGTATCGACCGCCGGTCAGGCCAAGTCGCTGAAGGGCGGGACGTTGTTGATGACGCCCCTGATGGGGGCCGATGGGGAGGTCTATGCGATCGCGCAGGGCAACCTTGTCGTGGGGGGGCTTGGGGTTGAGGGCGGCGATGGCTCGTCCCTGACCGTGAACATCCCGACCGTGGGCCGCGTGCCCGGCGGCGGCATGGTCGAACGCACCGTGCCAACCGCCTTTCTGGACAGCGAGTTCATGATCCTGAACCTGCACCGTCCCGATTTTTCCACCGCCGCCGCCGTGGCCGAGGCGGTGAATGAGATCTTCGGCCCCGAGGTCGCCGTGCCGCTGGACGGGACATCGGTGCGTGTGCGCGCGCCGTCCAACCCCGCACAGCGCGTGTCGTTCATGGGTCTGTTGGAGAGCATTGAGGTCGATCCCGCCCCGCCGCCCGCACAGGTCATCGTCAACGCCCGCACTGGCACGATTGTCATCGGCGGCAATGTCCGCGTGACCCCCGCCGCCGTCACCCATGGCAGTTTGACCGTCCGCGTGAATGAGGATTTCAACGTCGATCAGGGCGCAACGGTTGTTGCTGGCAATGGCGGCGTGGTCGTGGCCCCCGATGATCCCGTGGTGACGCCCGACACGCAGGTCACCGCGTTTGAGGAACCCGCCAAGGCGTTTGTGTTCGATCCCGGTGTCTCGCTGTCCTCGCTGGTCGATGCGATCAACGCGGTGGGGGCGACCCCGTCCGATCTGGTCGCGATCCTTGAGGCGCTGCATCAAACCGGTGCCCTGCGCGCCGAACTGATCGTGATCTAGGGGGCAGTGATGGACCTGCCCAGCATTTCACGCTCTGGCCTGCCACTGAATGCGGGCGCCCCTGATGCCACCCAGCGTGAGCAGCAGTTGCAAGAGGCCGCCCGTGCGTTCGAGAGCATTTTCCTGCAACAGATGATGAAGGCCGGTCGCAACACAGAACTGGGCGATGACCTGTTTGGCAGTTCCGCCGTCGATACCACCCGCGATCTGCTGGACGAGGCCGTCACGAACAGCGCGACCAACGGGCCGGGTCTGGGCATTGCCGAGGCGGTCTATGACCAATTCGCCCCCCATGTTCTGGGCAGGGGGTATAAACGATGACCACCACCGGCAATCTGATGAACGTGGCCCTGAGCGGGCTACAGGCCTATCGCACCGCGCTGGGCGTCACGGGTGAAAACATCGCCAATGTCGAGACCGAGGGCTATCACCGCCGCGATACGGTCCAAGAGGAACTGCGCGGGGCACAGCCCACGGCCTTTGTCTCGGGCACCTCGGGGCAGGGGGTGCGCGTCACCGATATCCGCCGTGCTTTTGACTCGTTGCTGGCGGATCGGGCGCGCGATACCGGATCGGCCCTGTCAGCCGCCGAAACATACCTGCCCGCGATTGAACAGCTTGAGGAACGGATGACGCCGGGCCTTGGCGGGCCGATCGATTCACTGGACAAGATGTTCAACGCCATGACGGGTGCCGCCGTTGCCCCCGACGATATCGGGTTGCGCAATGTGCTGATTGAGGCCGCAGATGCCTTTGCCGCCTCCGTGCGCGATCTGGCCGCCGATCTGACTGCCCTCAGCGAGAGCCTGATGGACCGCGCGACCAAGACCGCGACCATGGGCACCGAAATCCTGCGCCAACTGGCCGAGACCCAAGAGGTGCTGAACGCCACCGGCGACAGTGCGGCGCGCAACTCGATCCTCGACCGGCGGGACAAGCTGCTGTCCGATCTGGCGGGGATCGTTGAGATCAGCGTGACGCTGGATGATCGCGATATGGCGACCGTGACCCTTGGGGATAATCCGCAGGGTCCGATCCTGTTGGAGCGGGGCCGCGCGGCGACCCTGTCGGTGACCGAAACGGGGTTGGTCGAGGTGACACCAGGCACCGTCGGGGCCACGACCCAGACGCGCATCCCGTCGGGCGGTCAGGTGCAGGGCCTTTATGACGCGCTGGGCGTGGTTGCTGATACGCTGGTCGATCTGAACGATTGGGCGCGCGGTCTGGCCGCCGAGATCAACGCGGTGCACGCCAATGGCGTCGATCTGGACGGGCAACCGGGCGGGGATATCTTTTCGCTGGACGGCTATGCGGTGACACCGGCGGTGATCAACCGTGGCACCGCCTATGCCGAGGTCGAGTTGAACGATGGCGGCCCCGCGCCAAGCGCGCCGATGCTGTTTGTCTTTGACGGGGCCGAATGGCAGGGCACGGATGGTGACGGGAACGCGATTGGCGCGGGCGCGGGGCGCATCAACCTGCCGGGCCTTAGCGTGAATTTCTATGGCGACGCCGAGGCGGGCGATGCCCTGTCGCTGTCGCCGACGGATGGGGCGGCGTTGAACATGACGCTGGTCCTTGACGATCCGCGCCGGATCGCCGCCGCAGGATCGGTCATTCTGGCGGCTGCGCCCGAAAACACGGGCACCGGTGTGATTTCCGCCGCGCCCTCGCGCCCTGATGCACCCGAAGGGGTTACCGATCTGTCCACCATCTTTGGCGCGGCCCCAAATGGCACCGATGCAGTGACGTTTTTGCAGGGCGGCGCGGTCGGGGTCATTCCGGCGGGGGCGGGGTCCGCGACCCTTTATAGCCTTGGCCAGCAATCCCAGATGCAATTCCCCGTCGGGACCGGCGCGGCGGGGGGATCGCCCCTGAACGTGACGGTGGATGGGGTCGCCTATAGCTTTGATCTGACCGCGCTCCCCGCGTGGGGGGATTTGGACGGTTTGGCGACGGCCCTGAACGGGCCCGATGTGATGACCGGCGATGAAATCACGTTGGGACAGGCGGGGGTGTTTGCCTCGGTTCAGGACGGGGCGCTGACCCTGACCGCCGGTTCGGGCACGATCGACGCGGCAAGTTTCGCGGGAACCGCCGCCGCCGTGACCGAAATCGCCGCCGACGGATCGGATGTGCGCGTGTTCACGCGCGAGGGACGGCAGTTGTCCGGCCCGCCCCTGACCCCCGAAGAGGCGGCGGCGTTCATCACCCAAGGCAACGGGTTTGTCGAGGGCGCGACCTATGACACGTCCCTGTTGAACCGCGCCGAAGGCTATCGCGCCCTGACCCAGACACGGGCCAATGCGGCGGGGGATTACCGCGCCGACATCGGGGCGACCTATCCGGTGGTGACGTGGTCGGGCACCGTGCCCGCGCCCGCCGACCCGATCAGCGACGTGTCCCTGTGGCTACAGGGCGACGCGATCGGCACGGTCACCTTGCCCCAAGGCAGCAGCGCCAAGCGCGCCGCCGAAACCCTGTCCGACGCCTTCCCCGTCGCGGTCACGGCCAGCACGCGGGTGATGCTGGAAATCCCCGATGACGGGGCGGTCAGCTTTAGCCTTGAGGGCGACAACCTGACCCCGCTGGCCCTGAGCACAACGGTGTCGGGCGACAATCTGGGCACCCTCACGGATGAGATCAACACCCTGTCGGGCCAGACCGGTATCCGCGCGGAACTGTCGCCGGACCGGTCCCGCATCCTGCTGTCCCATGATCAGGGCGAAACGATCACCCTGTCGCGGTTCACCCATTCCGCAGGCGGGGCGGTGAACCTGACCCGCGTCGATGATGCGGGCGCGGCGATTGAGGGCGCAACGACCCTTGGCGGAGCGACGGGCGTGGATGCGGCGCGGCTGCGTGGGGTGATGACCCTGACCTCGCCACAGGAATTCGATCTGACCGTGGATGGCATCGCCGCCAGCACCGCGCGCGACACGCTGCAATCGGGGATGGTGATGCGACAGGTGTCGCAGGCCGGAGGGGCGCAGGCGTTCACCTTTGCCTTTGATCCCGCGATTGACGCCAGTCAGGGCGATGGGGTCAGTTCACTGGCCGGTGGGGCGCAATACGACATGGCAATCGACACCGGCGCGGGCGATCCGTGGGCGGTGACCGTCACCAGCCTGTCGGACGATCTGCAAACCAACGCCGATGTGGCCGCCGCCATCGCCGCCGCCTATCGCGAAGATGCCCCGACCAGCCGGATCACCGGTCGCGCCCTTACCGCGCTGCCCGCCGATGGTCTGGGGACCAGCGTGTTTCTGGGCGATCAACGCTATGATTTGTTGGTTGATGGCGGTGAGATCTCTGTCACCGGCCCCGAGGACGGGCGCGTCACGGCCTATTTCGACGGCAGCAACCAGTTGGTCTTGGAAACGGTCGGTGGTTCGGTCAATGGCGATGCGTTGCGCCTTGGGGATGTGCCGCGCAACGCGGTGGCCTTTGGCGTCGATAGCGTCACCCGCGATCTGATCGGGACGGCGGTCGATTTCGACACGCTGCCTGCGGGCGCAAACAGCTTTGACATGGTGGTCGACGGCACGACGCATACGATCACCGTGACCCGTGCGGGCGGCAATGTGATTCCGTCTGTGCCTGCCGGTTTTCCGGGGGCGGTCGCCTATGACGCGGGCACGCAGCAGATCACCTTTACCCTGAACGACCCGACCGTATCGGTCGACATCCCGCCCAGCGAGATCGCCACCTCGGCAGGGTTCCAGACCGCAGGCGCGACCCTTTCGGTGGTCGAGGGCGAGCTGATCCTGCAATCGACCGACGGGCGCGTGTTGGACACCGACATCACCGCCAGCAGCCTTGCCGACAACCGCATCACCCTGACCGGTCTGCCCGATGAGGAGCTGTTGGTGTTCATGTCGGACACCGGCGCGCTTGGCCTTGCGGGGGCGGTGGATATTCCCGCCGATCCGCCGCTGAACGGGCCGGTGGAACTGCGCGTTCTGGACGGCGCGCGCGGGTTGGTCGAGATGGTCGATATCGCATCCGGTGCCTCTATCGCGACGCGGGTTCTGGACGATACGGGCAGCGCGACCCTTGGCGGGTTTTCCGTCACCTTGTCGGGCCAGTTGAACACCGGTGACCGTTTCACGATCTCGCCCAACACGGACGGGACGGGGGATGCCCGCAATCTGGAAACCATCGGCGATATGCGCCTGTCCGATCCCGATGAGGGCGTGGGCGGGTTTGCCGTGCTCTATAACCGGTTGCTGACCGATGTGGCGGCCAAGGTCACGGGTGCCGAAACCCGTGAAGAAACCGCCACCGCCCTAAAGCAAGGCGCCGATCGTGACGTTGCCAAGGGGGCAGCGGTCGATCTGGACGTCGAGGCGGCCAACCTAATGACCCAGCAACAGGCCTATCAGGCCAACGCGCAGGTTATTCAGGTCGCGCGCCAACTGTTTGACACGCTTATCAACTCGCTCTGAGGGAGCTAGGCCATGACCATTGGAACCTCGATGTTTTCGCAACTGAACGCCCAGGCCTTTAGCCGCGTGGGCGCGGAAATTGCGGATCTGCAGGAACAGATTTCCTCGGGCAAGAACGACCCGCGCGCCTCGGCCGATCCGGTGCGTTCGGCGCGGTTGTCGGTGGCGCGGGAACAGAAATCCAGCCTTGAGCGCTATGACACGAACCTTGGCCAGTTGGAGAGCCGGTTGAACCTGACCGACACGACCCTGTCCGAGATCACCAATATGACCCAGCGTTTGAACGAAATCACCCTGCGCGCCGCGTCCAGTTCCGTCACCTCGGCCGAGCGTGAGACGCTGCAGATCGAGGTGGATGAGTTGAAACAGGGCCTGTTGGATTTGGCCAATACCCGTGATGAGATGGGGCGCAACCTGTTTGGGGGCTATCGCATGTCCGGCCCCGCGTTCGAGGACGCGCCGAACGGGATCCAGTTTCTGGGCGACGGGGGTGTGCATGCGTTGCGGGTTTCGGAAACCTCGACCCTGCCCAGCGGGCTGAACGGCTCGGACGCGTTCATGTCCATCGCCGCCGGCGAGGGGGCAGAGCGGTCGGTCTTTGATCTGATCGACGATCTATCCGCGTCCCTTGGCGTGGGCACGGACAAATGGCGCGATGAGGTGCAGGGCGATTTCGGCATTACGCTGGACCTTGCCCTGACCCGCGCGCCGCAAACATGGACCATGACCGTCACCGGCCCCTCCGGTGCCGCCGAGGTCAGCGCGGAATTGGTCGCGGGCGCGCCTGCGCCGATGGTTGACGCGATCAACGCGGCCTCGGCCGATACCGGTGTCACCGCGACCCTGTCCGATGACGGGCAGACGATCATCCTGAATTCCCCCGAGGGCGCGGCGGTGTCGGGGTTTGAAACCGATCCGTTGCGCCGCGATATTCTGGCTCGCGTCGGGGTCTATGATCGCGATGGCAATCAGGACGGGGGCCGCATTCCCGTGGTGGCCGAACGGATGATGCCCAATGCGCAGGTCGGTGCCCTGCGCGAGGTCAGCGACCACATGGCCGATCTGCGCGCCAAGGTCGGCTCGCTTGGCGCGGTGGTCGAGGCACAACAGAACACGATCGAAAACCGCATGGTCGCCCTGCAACAGGCCATCGCGGGCCTAGAGGATCTGGACGTCGCCGCCGCGATCACCGAATTGCAGTCGTTGATGCTGACCCGTGATGCGTCGCAACAGACCTTTGCGCGGATCACCCAGACCTCACTGTTCGACTATATTCGCTGATCCGAAACGGGTTGGCGCGGGGTTTGCAATCAACCCTGCATGATGACACGCCTGAGCAAAACCCGCCCCTATCGCACCGCCGTCGGTTTGTTGACGCTGGCCCTGACGTGGACAACGTTCACGCCGGCCCATGCGTCCGCGCCCGATTGTGAGGCCTTGGCGCGTACGGCGGGGCTTGAGACCGATTTGCCGTGGGAATTGCTGCCCGCCATTGCGCGGGTGGAATCCGGGATCGACATGGGGGGCGGCGCGCGCACCGCGTGGCCATGGACCCTGAACGAGGGCGGGCAGAGCCGCTATTTCAAGACCCAAGAGGAGGCGTTGGCCTATCTCAAAGATGCGGTGTCGCGCGGTGTCACGAATATCGATGTGGGCTGTATGCAGATCAATTACCGCTGGCACGGGGACAAGTTCCGGACGCTGGCGGATATGCTGGACCCTGAACAGAACACCGCCTATGGCGCGCTCTATCTCAGCAACCTGAACCGGCATCTGGACGATTGGGCGGCGGCGACCGCGCGCTATCATTCCTCTGATCCGACGCGGGGAAGCGCCTATTTCCAAAAGGTTAGCGTAGCACAGGCCGAATTGAACCGCACTACGCCCGCCTTGCCCGGTACGGGGGCGGGGGCGTTGATGGCGATGTCGGACGCGCCTGCGATGGGCTCGACCCTTGGCGATACGCGGGGCGGCGGTGTCGTGTCGCGGGGGCGCGGGATCACGGCGGCATCTGCCCTTGGGGCGTTGATCCATGTGCCTGCGGGCGCTGTGGCCAAGGACCCCTTTGCCGACTATCCGACCCTGCCGGACATGCCCGCATCGGGCGAGGGATTTCACATGGCCGCCACACCCGAAACCGACGAAACACGCGCCATTCCAGAGGCCCTGATGGGGCGGGCAGATATGGTGCGCGCGCTACAGGCGGACTTTGCCGCGCAACCCGCTGGCGATTCTGTGAACATTGTCCACACGGGTGTCGGCGGAACGACGTTTGGATTTTGACGGTCGCAAAATGCGCCTCAAATACCCCACAAAGTATAGGTTGGTACGGGCATTCGTAGCTCTGACTATGCCCTTGCCACCGCGCCCCACCACTTCGCGTCAATGAAACGTCGCGTCCGGCAATCTACCCTAAAGTGAAAATGACACCCAACAGCCACACTCACGGGCACCACTCACGAAACGGGGACACGGGATGACGACACATTGGGCGCCGAACGGATCGGATCAGACAGACGCGGGTGACATCCTGCCAGAGGTTGAACGCCTGTTGGTGGGCAGTTCCGAGGGCATGAAACAGGTCAAACGGTTGATCAGTATGGTCGCCCCCGCCGAGGCCCCCGTGATGGTTCAGGGCGAAACCGGTGTGGGCAAGGAACTGGTGGCCGAGGCCTTGCATGCCGCATCCGGTCGCTCGGGTCCGATTGTCGCCGTGAACTGTGCGGCGATCCCGTCGGAACTGTTGGAGTCCGAATTGTTCGGCCATGAAAAGGGTGCATTCACCGGTGCCGAGAAACGCCGCATTGGCCGTGTTGAGATGGCCGAGGGCGGGACGCTGTTTCTGGACGAGATCGGCGATATGCCCCTGTCGCTGCAGGCCAAGCTGCTGCGGGTGCTGGAAAGCAAACGTATTCAGCGCGTCGGCGGCAATGAAGAGATTCCCGTGAACTTTCGCCTTGTGACGGCGACGCACCGCACGCTGGCCGAGGATGTCGAGGCAGGGCGGTTCCGCGCCGACCTCTATTTCCGGATCAACGTATTTCCCCTGATGGTGCCGCGTCTGGCGGAGCGCACCGGCGATATTGCCGAAATTCTGGAACGGATGATCGAACAGCAAACTGCACGCTCGCCGAACCTGAACGCGCCGCATTTCACGCTGGATGCAATCCGCGCGCTGTCGGCCTATAGCTGGCCCGGAAATGTGCGCGAGCTGCGCAACCTGATGGAACGCGCGTTGGTCATGTTTCCCGGTCGTCTGATCCAAGAGGCCGATGTGCAATCCGCGCTTCTTGGCGGGGCGATCAAGGGCGGGGCGGCAAACGGTGGCGCGCGCAGCAGTCTGCAACCCGGTGCCTTGCCGGGGCCGGATATGTTCCATGTGACCCTGCCCGAGAGCGAGACCTTGGACATGCGCGGATACCTGCGCGATATCGAGGCCGCGCTGATCGAAAGCGCCCTGCGCCAGAAAGAGGGCTGTGTCTCGCACGCCGCCGATGCCCTGCGTCTGCAGCGCACGACGCTGATTGAAAAGATCAAGAAACTAGGGATCGAAAAACCCGCCGCGCGTCCGATGTAAACGGGGCAAGGGATGCGAAAGGGCCCGCCGGTTTGGCGGGCCTTTTTCGTTCGTGATCCGCGTTAGTTATCCGCGTTCCACGCGTTGACGAGGTTGGTCAGGTATTGGCCCGTCGAATTCATCTCAGTGATGATCCGCTCCATCTCGGCAAAGCGGCGGATATAGCGTTCCTCAAGCTCAATCGCCTGCATGTTCAGGTCGTTGATGCTGGCTTGGTCTTCGGTGATCGTGTCGCCAAGGGCACGTTCGCGCCGCCCGATCATGCCGTTGTCGGCAAGGATCGCGTCCAACTCGTCGCGCATGGTTTCCGTCAGGCTTTTGCCGTAGGTGATCGTGGCGGCGGTGGTGTCCGCGGGAACGGTGATCGACACGCCCGCCAGATCGCCCGAATAGGCGCGATAGCGGATGGTTCCGTCGTCCAGCGGGGTCGCGATGACCTCGGTCCCGTTCAGGGTGGCGTAACCGGTGTCGGGGTCGCGCACGAAATCATAGCTGCCCGCGGGGGCGCCTCCGGTGATGGTGCCGCTGACGGTGATGTCGGGGCTATCGGCGCGCAGACGGTCGGTGACAATCGCATCGAAAAGGGCGGGGTTGGCGGCGAATGCCTCATCAAACAGAGTGCGGTTCAGCGAGAGCGTGCCATCGCGCAGGGTCTGCACCCCGAGATCGGACAGATAGACCGGCGCATCGCCAAAACCCTCAAGCCCGCCGTTGATCAGGCTGTTCAACCGGCGACCAAGCGCATCGGCCACCGGATCGCCCGCCAGATCGCCAGCCGCCTCACCGCCATAGGCGCGCCGCGTGACGTCGCGCACAAAGGAGGTGGTGGTGTTCAGTTGATTGATCAGGGCGTCCAGCACGACAAAGGCGCTTTCGCCATCTGCGGTGACAGAGACGGTGGCGGGGGTCGTCGAGACCTCATTCAGGCGCAGGGTCACGCCGTCGATCACGTCGTCAAAGCTGTTGCTGTCGCGAAAAACCGCGATCCCGTTCAGCAGGACCATGGCGTCACTGGCGGCTTGGACCTGTTTGTCGGCGTTGGTCGTGGTCGTGTCGAACCCCGCGATGTCGATGCCGGTGCCCGTCGGGGTGCCCGCCGGTGTCGCGGTGAGACGCAGGGCATTGCCGACGCCGAATTCGCTGCTGACCCCGAGGGAGACGGTGCCGTCGCCCACGTCCAGAACCCGCGCGGTGACGCCGGTCACGGCGGACAGTTGATCCGCCAGATCCTGAAGCGTGGTGCCCTCGGCGATCTCAAGCGTCACGGGGGCGTTGTCGGGGTTCTGGGCGAAACTTTGGGGAATTTCCTCGCCAAACCAGACGCCGGTTTCAATCGTGATCGTCCCCGCGTCCAGTGTCGCATCCGGCCCTGCAAAGCCCGAAAATTCAAGCACTTGGGGCAGGGCAAGCGCGACGACCTCAATCTGGGTGTCGGTCAGTTCGGCCGCCGTGACATCGTTCAGGGTTGCAGTGACCGAGGCGTTGGAACTGAACACCGCCGTAGAGCGCGCGGTCGAGGCCAGCGCAAGCGATTGATCCAGCGCCTCAATCTCGGCGCGCACAAGGCCAAGAGCGGAAATCGACGTTTCTGCATCGCCGATCCGGTCCTCGATGATGTTGCGCCGTGGGGCGGTTTCGGCCTCGGCCAATTCGCCGGCGACCTGTGTGATATTCAGGCCCGACCCAGACGAATTGAGGCTGCTAAGGATATCGGTGTTCATCGTAACTCTTTCACTTGTACCTTGAACAACGGACAGGGGTGGGCCGGTCTTAGATCAGTACGAGATTTCGATCTCGATCCGGCGGTTCTTTTCGCGACCTTCGGCGGTGTCATTGTCGGCGACCGGTTTGCTTTCGCCCATGGACTGGGCGGTCAAACGCGTCGGATCAATCAGGCCCGAGCCACCGAATTCGCGCACCACACTGGCCGCGCGCGCCGCGCCCAGACCCCAGTTGTCCCGCAGGGGCGAGGATTCACTGAGGGGCACGTTGTCGGTGTGGCCCGTCACGGTGATCTGGCCCGCGTCGGTCATGGCCGAAAACGCGATACGCGACATGATATCGCGTGCCTCTTGGGTCAGATCGGCCGAGCCTGAGGGGAACGCGCCACCCGCGCCGACGGTCACAAACACCTTGTCGTCGCGTTGTTCGATTTCCACAAGGCCTTGGGCGATTTCCTGTTGCAGGGCGACCTGAAGGCGGCTTTCGGAAACGCCCGCGTTTTGCAGGGATTCCATAGACGGGGAATTGCCGCCCGAGTTGGGTTGTGCGCCGCCCTCGTTGGCCTCGGACAGGCTCTCGGACAGTTGGCGCAGATCATCGGCTAGGCCAGACAGTTGCACGTCCTCGCCGTCCTGACCGGTCTTTTCCTCGGCCTGATCAATGGCCTCGGCGGCTTCGGCGAATTGTTCGGCCATTTTCTGTTTGGCTTCTTCGGGGCTGCTGCCCTCAAACCCTTGAAAATCCAGCGTCACCGCGCCGTCCTTGACTTCGGCCTGAACCATGCCGGATTTCAGCGCCTCGGTCAGGGCATCGACCAGTTCCTGCGCCACCTCTTGGGACACATTGGCGACGTCCTGATCGTCGGTTTCGCCGTCCTTTTGCGTCGTCTCGACCTTTTTCTTTTCGACCTCGGTGGTTTGCTGTTTCAACTCTTGGGTCACAGTCATTGAGGGCGAGGGCGAGAATTTCAACTCAAGCGTCGTGGTGCCGCGCGGTTGTTCCACGACGGGCATTTCCTGTTGCACACCAAAGGCGTTTTTCAGCGATCCGGCGATCATCTTGAACTTGGGCGAGTTGAACTCGGCAAAGGACAGGATCAGAACAAAGAACGCCATCAAGAGGGTCGCCATGTCCGCGAATGTCGCCATCCACGCGGGCGCACCCACCGGCGGACACTTCGGGCAATCCTCTTCGGGGGGCGCTTCGACCGGAACAGGAAGGGGGATCGGCTTTTTGGCCATCTCTCATGCGCTCCTTAGGCCGCCATCAGCTTTTCTTGGGCCTTGGGCGGGAGCGAGGCCACCATCTGTTCCTGAACATTACGCCCGCTTTCGCCACGGGAAATGTTGCGCAGACCCTCCAGTACCATCTCGCGGTAAATCACCTCATCCGCGGTATAGCCTTCGAGTTTGGTGATCATGGGGGCAAACAGAACGTTCGCGATGAACGCGCCATAAAGGGTCGTCAACAACGCAACCGCCATCGCGGGGCCAATCGCCTTGGGGTCGGCCATGTTGCCAAGCATCTGCACCAGACCGATCAGCGTACCGATCATGCCCATCGCGGGGCCAATATCGACCCAGCCTTTCAAAACGCCCTGGCTGTCCTCGTGGCGCTTTTTCATCGATTTGATCTCTTGGGACATCTGCTTGACCAGCTTGGATTCATCCGCGCCGTCCACCAGCATCTGTAGACCCTTTTCAAAGAACTTGTCGGGGACCTCTTGGCCCTCAAGCGCCATCATCCCGTCCTTGCGGGCTGTGTTGGACAGTTCGACCATCCGTTCGATCAGGGCCTCGACGTTTTGCGGCTTGGGCATGAACACCTTGGCCATTGCCTTAAAGCTGCCAAGGAACACGCCCATTGGCGCGGTGTACATCACCGCAAAGAAGGTGCCGCCGAACACGATCAGGATCGAAGGCACGTCGACAAACGGGCCAAGACCGCCCGCCGAAATCATCGCACCGATGATCATGCCGATCGCGCCGATAAATCCGATAAGCGAGGCGATATCCATTCCGCTTCTCCGCGTGTTGTTTCCCAGACCTCACTGGCAAATTCCGTACCAAGCGGGTTTGCGGGTCTCCCTACATGCAGCGTCGCGCGCGGGCGAAAGTTTAGGGAAAGGGGAAAATAATACGCCAACGCAACGTGCGGCAGCAGGCAGATTTCACGCGCATTATAATGTCACCCACGTCAGGGACGAAAATGCGCATTTCTGATAAAAACAAGAAAATGCAGGGGATTTCAGTTTTTTCTAAACAAAAATCGCGAACCCCCCGTTTCCAAAAATAGGCGCCCCCAAGCGCATCCCTGAAGGAGACGGCTATGACCACCATTAACACCAATATTGGCGCGATCTCGGCACAGGCCAACATGAGCCGCGTCAACGACGAATTCAACAATGCCATGACCCGCCTGTCCTCGGGCCTGCGTATCAACGCAGCCAAGGACGACGCAGCCGGCATGGCGATCGCAGAAAAAATGACCGCACAGATCATGGGTCTGAACCAAGCGGTCCGTAACGCAACCGACGGCAAGAACCTGGTGGACACCACCGAGGGCGCGCACGTCGAGGTGTCCTCGATGCTGCAGCGTCTGCGCGAACTTGCTGTTCAGTCTGCCAACGACACGAACACCTCGTCCGACCGGAACAACCTGTCGGCAGAAGGCAAGCAACTGATCCAGGAAATCAACCGTGTGGCCAAAGACACCACCTTCAACGGTATGAACATTCTGGACGGCTCGTTCTCGAACAAACAGTTCCAGATCGGTGCTGATGCGGGTCAGGTTCTGAACCTCGACGTCGAGAGCGCCGCCGCTACCGACATCGGTGCACACACGATCAAATCGAACGTGTCGCTGGCTGCGGATGCAACCACGGCTGCAACCGACACCGGTATCACCGCAGGCACGACCCTGAACATCACCGGTTTCGCGGGGTCCGCAGAGATCACCACCACCGCCGGTATGTCGGCCAAGGAACTGGCAGACGAGATCAACGGTATCTCGGCCTCGACCGCGGTGCGTGCATCTGCCGTGACCAAGGCGAAACTGTCGGACTTCTCGGCAGCCTCGACCGTTACCTTTGAGGTCAACAATGTCTCGATCGGCACGGTCGCGATTTCGGACACCAGCGACCTGCGCGGCATCGCAACGGCGATCAACAACCAGACCGGCCAGACCGGTGTGACCGCCACCATGGGCAATGACAACTCGGAAATCATCCTGACGGATGCCTCGGGCAACGACATCAGCATCACCGGCTATGACACCGGCGTTGATGACACCACCATGGATGTGACGGTTCTGAACTCGGACGGCACCGATGCAGGGTCGACCGTGGGCACCCACACCACCACCATGACCGATACGACCTCGGCCATCACCGACACCTTTGTTACCGGTCAGGTTGAACTGACCTCGACCAAGCTGTTCTCGGTTGGTGCAACCGACACCACCGCCGGCGAGAGCTTCTTTGAAGCGGCGGCAAACACCTCGGAACTGGAATCGGTTGCAGAGATCGACCTGTCCGACGCCGATAGCGCCGCCAAGGCCCTGACGGTTCTGGACGTCGCCCTGCAAAAGGTTAACCAAGCCCGTTCCGACCTCGGTGCTGTGTCCAACCGTCTGGACAGTACGATCTCGAACCTGACGAACATCACCGTCAACGTCGAGGCCGCGCGTTCGGGGGTTATGGACGCCGACTTTGCCAAGGAATCGACGGCTCTGGCCCGCGGTCAGATCCTGTCGCAGGCCGCAACGGCGATGCTGGCTCAGGCGAACTCGTCCCAGCAGAACGTCCTGTCGCTGCTGCGGGGCTGACGGTTTCCCGACACGCAAAAATGGACCCGGCGCGCAATCGCCGGGTCTTTCTTATTTTTCAACGCATTAAAAGTTGGCCTTCGCGTCTTTTAGTAGGGGTATTTCGCGTCAAATAGATTGTTTGAATGACGCCTAAAACCGGCGCACCTTTTGCAGTGTGTAACGGAGTGTAAACAGTGCAAATTCAAGCGTCCCAACAGATCGGTCAGCGACAGAGCCTTGTCGTCACCGCCCAGTTGCAACAGGCGATTTTCCTGTTGCAGATGTCCAATACGGATCTCCAATCCTATATCGAAAGCGAAGCCGAAGAGAACCCGTTTCTTGAAATGAAACTGCGGGGTTCTGACGGTGAACGCCGCCGCGAATTGCCGTCCCTGCCGTCGGCCAAGGGGGGTGCGTCGGGCGATTTCGACTTTATCCAGATGCGCGCCGAGGCGCCCGAGAAATCCCTATTCGCCCATGTCTCGGCCCAGTTCGATCTGATGTTCACGGTCCCGCAGGATCGCGCCACGGCGGAACTGTTCCTTGAGGCGCTGGAACCCTCCGGCTGGCTGGGTGAGGATCTGGACCTGTTGGCGATGAAAACCGGGATGAGCGGCGATGAGGCCGAGGCGTTTCTGGCCCGGGTTCAGGACATTGAACCGGCGGGTTTGTTCGCGCGCTCTTTGTCCGAATGTCTGCGCCTACAGGCCGCCGACAAGGGGTTCCTGACCCCGTTGTTTGCCGCGATCTTGGACAATCTGCCGATGCTGGCGGCGGCCGACCTCAAGGGTCTGTGCCGCGCCTGTGACTGTGACATGGATGCGCTGCGCGATCAGCTGCGCCTGATCCGCTGTCTGAACCCGAAACCGGGCACCAGCTTTGACGCCGACACGGTGAACCAGCGCGCGCCGGACCTGATCGTCACGCGTGGCGAGGCGGGGTGGGTCGTCGACCTGAACCGCTCGACCCTGCCGTCGGTGATCGTGAATGAAGACAAGGCCGACGCCGTCAGCCACGCCAAGGACAGCGCCGAGTACGTCGGTGAGCGCCTGTCCGTGGCGCGTTGGTTGCGCCGCGCGGTCGAGCATCGCAATCAAACCACGCTGAAGGTCGGGGCGGAGATCGTCCGCCGCCAGTCCGAGTTTCTGGAACACGGGCCCTCGCGTATCAAACCGATGATCCTGAAAGACGTGGCTGAGGCCGTGGGCGTGCATGAAAGCACGGTCAGCCGCGTGACCTCGGGTCTGTTGATCACCACGCCGCAGGGGACGTTCCCGCTCAAGACGTTCTTTTCCGCCGCGCTCAGCAGCAATGACAGCGATGAGGCCGGATCGGCCGCCGCCGTGCGTCACCGCATTCAACAGCTGATCAAGGATGAGCCCGCCGATCGCCCCCTGAGCGACGATACGATCGCCAAGATCATTTCGGATGAGGGCATCAATCTGGCGCGCCGCACCGTGGCGAAATATCGTGAGGCGTTGAAAATCCCGTCCTCGTTCCAACGCCGTCGCAACGCGGCCTTGGCCCTGCGCTAATCCAACACTGATCGGCAAAGAAAAAGGCCGGGGTTAACCCCCGGCCATTGCTTTGTCCGGATCGTCCTGATCCGCCGCGTCCTCTCGGTAGAGGAACGCATAGGTCAGGTCCGGCTCCATCATCTCGCACACTTCGCGCGCGGCGATCTCGTTGGGGGCGGCGATGACGGCAAACGGCGTCAACCCTTGGGCAATGCGGTCCGCACGGAACAACGCCCGCGAGGCGCGCCACACATAAAGCGACGTCACCGCATAAACGACCCCCGCCACCCACAGACCCACCGGCAAGGACAGCGCGACCAGCGCGACTTGTGTCGCAAGCGCCGACCACAGCCGCGTTTGGGCCAGCCACATGGGCGCGGCGATCAGGGCCATCATCGGCACGGGTAGGGGTTGCAGGTCATAGACGGGACGGGTTTCGTCCGTCGATTTGAACAGTTCCCAATTGCACAGGGCCTTGGGGTTCAGACGCTTGTTCGGACGCTCGGCGGGCGGGGCGACATCGGCCCATTTGCCCAATTCATGCGTGTCGGTCAGAACGTCGAAATCCATCGCGCCGCGCCGGATGGTCAGCACGCAGAGCTTGCTGTGATCGCTCGGCAGGCGTTCGCGCAGGGTCTTGATCCCTTGGGTAAACGTCACACCGTTGATCGCCTGCAAAGTGTCACCCTTTTGCAGGCCCAGAGACGCGCCCGCAGGATTGACCTGTGCCAAGCTTAGGCCCGTCGCCATCAGACCCGACACACCGTCTGTTTCCGCTGCGGGTTGCTCGGTTGGTTTTTTGGCCATGTCTGCGCCCTTTCCTCAGGGATAGCTGAACGGGTTGGGTTTGGGTTTCGGCGCGGTGGTGCGCCGCGTGCTCGTTTTGGTTTTTTTCGTAGTCGTGGTGGCGGGTTTGGACATGGTCGGCGCCGGTTTCGCGGGGGCGGGGGCCATGGTTTTCGCCATTTCAGGGATCATCTTGGCCATGGTCGCCATTTCGGTCGCCAGCATCTTGGAGATCGCCAGTTGCAGGTCCGACATCGCCAGTTGCACGTTCTCCAGCATACCGCCCGCGACCTCATCCATATGCATCTTGATGGCGGTGGCCATCTGGGGCTGCATCTGGCCGGCCTTGTCGGTCAGCATCTCTATCTGTGTCGCCATATCGGTTTCAAAGGCGGTCATGCGTTCGTCCATCTGGGCGGCGGCCATGCTCTGGGCGTCGCTGTTTTCCATATAGGCCATGACGATCTTGTCGACCTCGCCCACCGCGCCGTTCAGGTCCTGCACCGAGGTCGAGAACATCGTCAGCGCCTCAAGCTGGGTGTCATTGGCGGCCTGCATGTCGCCAAGGGTCTGGAAATAGACCAAGGCGCCAAAGGTCACCGCCGTTGCCACCGCCGCGAACCCGCCAAGGGCGATGATCACCAGATTTTTGCGGGTGCGTTCCAGACGGGTGGCGGCGCGTTCATATTCGCCTTTCATCTGGCTGATCTCGGCGGCCACGTCATTTGCGGCCTCGGCGGCCTCTATGGCCAGGCGAATGCTGTCTTCAAGACTTTGCGGGGTGCCGGTGCTCATCGGGGGCTCCTCTTGCGGCAGGCTTTTGCGAGTAGACCTGTGCAGATTCCGTGCCATCCTGCCCATTTGGGTGGGGGTATCTGACCGGTTGCGCGCCTAAAACTCTGGGCTTTTGGGCCGTTGCAAATTTTGTCGGGACCGCGTGTCCGACTGCCTAAATTATTTCGCCAGAGGACCCCGAGAATGGCCGCAGACATCGAAACGGAAAGCCCGATCAAACCCTTTGCCAAGCTGGTGCTCGGCGACAGTTCTTACGAGGTCGCCGAGGGTGCGAATGACGAAGAATTGCTATACCGTCCGACCGGCACGCCGTTGTGGAACCGCCTGAAATCGCCGCGCAGCCGTGGCTGGCAAAAGGCGACGGCGGAAATTCTGGTCAGCACCCGCGATGCCCTGCGCGACTATGTGCGGATGCACCTGATCCGTTTGTCTGGTGAACCGGGTGGGTCGGGCCCGTTTGAATACGACCTGTTCGGGTTCCGCTGGTCCTATCGCGAAGTGGCCGATGCAGTGCACCTGAAACTGCCCGAGAGCGATTGGGCCGCTGTGCGCCTTAGTGAACAGGACCCGCCCCTGACGGGCCGTGAACGCGCGATTGACGCCCTGATTGAGGGGCACCCCGAATTGCACGCGCGCTTTGCCCCTGATGTTGAGGCATGGGCGCTCCGGATTTCGGCGGGCGTGCAGGTTCAGCCGGTTTTCTAAACCACCCCTAATCCTTTGGTGCGCGCCGGGTCCTGTCGGGTCCGGCGCGTTTCTTTTCGATCCAGTTGCCGATCTGGAACCGGAACGCGGCCAACAGGCAACTGATCGCTGCCCCGATCAACAGGACACGGTTCATCGGTCCGCCCTCATAGATCGACACCTCGCCCCACAGCCACATCGAGACCCCGAAAAACGTGACCGAAGAGATCATTTCGCCGCGGCTCTGGCGGCGTTTGCGGTTGCTCATGCGGTGTCTCCTTTCAGGGGCCGACCGAATTCGTCCAGCATCAACTCATCTGGCAACTCAATATCGGGCATCAGGGGGTTCAACCCGTTCTCCAGCCGGTGCACATGGGCCAGAATGGCGGCGACGGCGGCAAACAGTTGCTCGGAAATCTCCCACCCCACATCGCCGGTGTAATAGAGCGCACGGGCAAGCGGGGGCACCTGCATGATCGTGACACGCGCCGATTTCGCGCGGTCGATGATGTCATGGGCCATGGCTCCGCGCCCCAAGGCCACGATGATGGGCGCATTGGTTTCACCGGGGATGTATTTCAGGGCCACGGCGAAATGGGTCGGGTTGGTGATGACGGCGGTGGCCTCGGGCACATCATCGACGGCCTTGCGGCGGCGGGCGGTGTTGCGGCTGGCCTCCATTTGCAGGCGGCGGATCTGGCCTTTGACCTCGGGGGACCCTTCGGATTCCTTGGTTTCCTCTTTGACCTCTTGGCGCGACATTTTCAGTTTCTTGTTATGCGAGAACAGCTGATACCCAAGGTCCACGCCGCCAATCACCGCAAGCGAGATGCACATCGCCGCCAGAATGCGCACCATCCCGTTGGTGAGCAGACCAAGGGAATTCGCAGGCGCCATATGGATCATCGCATTGAGTTGCGGCAGGAATTCAAACATCACCCCGACGGCGGCCAGCAATAGCAACACGACCTTCAGGATCGCCTTGCTCAGTTCGACCAGCGCGCGCATGGACACCATCCGTTTCAGACCCGCGCCGGGGTTGATCTTGGATGCCTTGAACGCCATCGCCTTGGGCGCAAAGTTCAGCCCACCAATCGCGGCCTGCATCAATAGGGTCATGACCAACAGAGGCACGCCCACCGACAGGCCGATCACCAGAACCTCGGTCATGGATTGGCCCAACCGGTCCAGCACCAGCGCGTCCAGATCCTCGGCGCGGCCAAAGCGGAAATAGCCCGCCCATTTCGCAGGAATGTCACCGGCCAACAGCGGCCCCAAGGCCAGCATCATCGCCGCCGCAACCGTACTGGCCAGAACGAACATTTCCTTGGAGGTCACCACCTGACCGTCGCGGCGCGCATTGTCGCGTCGTTTCTGGGTTGGTTCTTCGGTCTTTTCCTGACCGTCGTCGCCTTCAGCCATCGTTGACCCCTCCGAATGTGACGGTTAGCCGGTCAAGGCTCTCTTGGATCAGGGCCAGCATCCCGTCGGCCAGAACCGGTGCCCCAAGAAACAAAAGCCCGATCGTGACCATCATCGTCAGGGGAAAGCCGAAGGAGAAAATGTTCAGCTGTGGCGCCGAGCGGGTGATGACCCCGATCACGAGGTTCAGCAGCAACAGAACCGCGACTACGGGCATCAGAAGTTTGAACCCCGCCATAAACATCGCGCCACCGGCCTCTACCCCCGCCCACAGGATCGGACCGAACGACAAAACCGTGCCCGGCGGCAGGATGCGATAGCTGTCCATCAGGATGCGGATGACCTCTAGATGGCCGTCCTCACCCAGAAAGACCGCCAACAGGAACAGGGTGAAAATCTGCGCGACCACGGGGGTTTGACCGCCAAACGACGGGTCCACCTGTGTCGCAAGGCCCAGACCGGCGGTGTTGGCGATCCGGTCACCGGCAAGGGCGGCCGCGCCAAACAGGATCGACAGGATCATCCCCGCCGAGGCCCCGATGAACAGCTCGGTCAGGAAAATGGGCACCGCCGATAGTGTGGCCAAGGCCATCGGGTCGGGCATCGGGACCAAGGACATCACCGGCAGGGTCAGAACCGCCGCGGCGACGATGCGCACCTGCACCGGCACATAGCGCGCGCCAAACAGGGGCGAGGCGATCAGAAACGCCCCGATCCGCAGCATGGCCAGCATGAACTGCATCACCACCCCCATCAGCGTGGCGATCTCAAGGGCCGGTATGCCGGTTGCTGTGCCCAGATCCAGCATGGCTATTGGATGTTCGCGATGGATTCAAAGACATAGCCGAAATAATCGGTCATCGTCGACAACATGAACCCAGACGCCAAGGCCATGGTGATCAGAACGATCGCCAGTTTGGGCACAAAGCTGAGGGTGGCCTCGTTGATCGAGGTCGCGGCCTGTAGGATGCCCACGATCAGACCGATGGCCAGCGCCACGGCCAGAACCGGACCGGCGGTCAGCAGGATGTTCCAATAGGCAATCCGCAGGTGTTCGATATTCGCGTCAAAATCCATGGATCAGCCCCCCGGTCCTACACCAAAGCTGGCCGCCAAGGACCCCATCGTCAGGGCCCAGCCATCGACCAGCACAAACAGCAGCAATTTAAACGGCAGCGACACCAGCATCGGTGATAGCATCATCATCCCCAGCGCCATCAGGATTGAGGCAATCACCATGTCGATCACCAGAAACGGCAGGAACAACAAGAACCCGATCTGGAACGCGGTTTTCAATTCGGACGTGATAAAGGCGGGCAAGAGCACCGACAGGGGCACGTCATTGTCCGTGGCATAGGGTTCGTCCCCTGCCAGATCGGCAAACATCAACAAATCGTTCTGACGGGTGTTTTCCAACATGAACCCGACCATATGCCCGCGCCCGATCTCCAGCGCCTGATCGGCGGGCAGGGTCCCGTCCAGATACGGACCGGCCGAGGTTTCATAGATCTCGGTCAACACCGGTTGCATCACAAAGAACGACAGGAACAGGGCAATCGCCACAAGGACCTGGTTCGGTGGGGTTTGTTGGGTCCCGAGGGCCTGACGCAGGATCGACAGCACGATGATGATGCGGGTAAAGGCGCTCATCCCCAAGACAATCGACGGCAGCACCGTCAGAACCGTCATCAGGATCAGGATTTGCAGGGACAGGGAATAGGTCGTGTCGCCATCCCCGCCCGTCAGGTTCAGCGCGGGCAGGCCGTCCTGCGCAAAGGCGGGACCGGCGATCAGAATCAGGAACAGGGGTGCAAGGAGACGGATCATGCCTGACCCTCCGGTGCGCGGGTCGGCAGGACCTCAACCGCGGTGCCCGTGCGCCGTCCCGTCACGATCAGGACATCGCGCCCATCGACCGACATCAACACCGCGCGTTGATCCGCGCCCAGTGGCAGAACCTCGGTCAGCGCCATCCGGCGATCTGCGCTCAGACGTTGGCGCAGGGGCGTTTTGAACAGCTTGACCACCGCCCAGACCACCAAAAGGGCGGCCATAAACAGGGCGACGATAAGCCAATGTTGCGTCTGGACAAGGGTCAATGGGGCCTCCCGAAACTGGATTCCCCTATCGCTTGCATGTTTCGTGCCAATAGGCGCGGGGGTTGCGTCATCCCCGCGCGGTTCGGTTCAGATGTTCGCCATACGCTCTTCGGGGTCGACGATTTCGCCAAAGCGGATGCCGAACCGTTCCCCGATCACAACGACCTCGCCCTTGGCGATGATCGTGCCGTTCACGAGGATATCCAGCGGATCGCCCGCCAGCCGGTCCAGTTCGACGACGGACCCCTCGTTCAGGCGCAAAAGCTCTTTGATGGTCAATTCGGTGCGCCCGACCTCAACCGTCATGCGTACCTTGATGTTCTCAAGCGCCTTGAGGTTGGATTGGTTAACTTCCTGGGCGGGGTCTTGTTCTGTGCTCATCGCGTTGTCCTTTCTGCCCTAGGGGGTGATTTCGCCGGTGATGCTGATCGCGGCGTGACCGGCCAGTTCGCCCAGATCGCCCTCATACATCAGCTGACCCTCGATCAGCAGCTTGGGGTGGGGCCAGATATTCACGGGCACGATATTGCCCGGTTGAATGGCGTTCAGTGTACCCATCCGGACCGTGGGTTCGGCCAGATGCGCCGTAACCTCTAGGGGGACATCCAACAGGGCATGCACCAGACGTTGCTTCCAGCTCATGTCGTTGCCGATCACGTCGCTCTGCATGCGGGATCGCAACTGGGAACTGATCGGTTTCAGGGTTTGTAGGGGATAGAGAATATCCACCGTCGCGGGGTCGGCCTCGGGTAGCTGAACAAGGAAAGAACAGTTCACCACCATATCGTCCGCATCACAGAACGAGGCGAATTGCAGGTTTTCCTCGCGGTTGACCACATCGAACGAAATCGGGCTGAGATCTCGCCACGCCAGTTCCAGCGCGTCCAGAACCCCGCGCGAGACGATCTCGATCACGCGGTTCTCGGTCGAGGTGAATTCGGCCCGCCGGTTGGGTTCATTGGTGATCGTGCCGCCGTAATAGGAATCCGTCAGCAGCGACACGAACGTCGGGTGCATCACCACCATATGATTGCCGCGCAGCTCTTCGATGCGGCTGATGGTCAGGGAGACGAAATTCTCAAGCTCATCGCTATATTCCGAGAACTTCTTGATCTCGGGCGGAAAGGCGGAAATGCGCGGCTGAATCCGCAGCATCGGCAAAAAGACCGAGCGCGCGATCCGGCAAAACCGTTCGTTGATCATCCGCAGGCCGTAATAGTCGCCCAAGAGCGACATGTCGTTGGTCCCGAATTTATAGGACCGTACCTCGGCGCCTTCTTCTTGGGTGTCGTCGTCATCCCCATGGATCAGACCACCGACAAGCGCGGCGACCTCTTTGGATGACAGCTTGTGTGGCGTAGCCATAGCGCGACCTACTTACTGCAAGACAAAGGTTTTGAAGAACACGTTTTCCACGCCGCCAAAGCCTTCGGCCTCTTCCAGACGGCGGTTGATCGTGTCCTTGATGGCATTGGCAAGCTCATCGCGACCGCCCTCGGCCTCGACCTGTTCCTCGGTAAAGCCACCGATCGTAGCAAGAATATCCGAGCGCAGCGCCAGCTTGTGCGTCTCGACGTTGTCCATGACCTTTTTGTCATATTGCGTGGACATGCCCAGACCCACCTGCAGGAACCGGCGGGATCCTTTCAGGTTCGTGGTGATCGGTTCCTGAAACTCGTGGTAATGGGTGGCAAATTCGGGGGCGACGTCATCGGGGTCCGGCATGTCCTTATTCTTGGGGCCGGTGTCCATTTCGCCTTCGCCGCCTTCTTCGGCCATCTCGGATTGCTCGATCAGGCGCAGCACCTCCTCGGACGGAGACAGGCGCGAGCCGCCGAACTGTTGCCCGCCGAAAAAGCCGCCGCCAAGCAAGGCAATGGCCCCGACGATCATCAGGATCACTTTGACTAGGCCGCCTTTTTTCGGGGCGTCTTCGGTTTCTGGATCAGCCATGGGAACCCTCTTTAGGCCAATAGATCAACGCCGGACCCGGACGCGCCAGTGCGCGGCGGGGGCGTGGTGTCGGATGTGTCGATGTCATCGCCGCGCTGGGCGGCGCTCGGGGTCGGACCCTCAGGGCCGGTTTGATCGCGCTGACCACGGGCGTCGCCCTGTTGGCCTGCGGTGTGACCGGCCAGATCCATGCCCGCGCGCTCCATCATTTCGGACAGGCGACCTTGGGCGTCATTGAGCAGGCGCGCGGCCTCGGCGGTTTCGGTGATGATGCGGATATTGGCCGCGCCATCGCGCATCTCGATCTGGATTTGCAGACGGCCCAGACGTTCGGGCGTCAGGGTCATGTCGATCTGCTCGGCCCCGTCGGCGGCCTGCATCTGAATGTCCTCGATCAGACTGTCGGTCCATGTGGGCGACGTCATGTCCAAAGGCGCCTCAACCCGTGCATCGGCGGTTTTTGCCATCGCGGCGGGATCGTTGACGATCTGCGGATTTGCGGGCGCAAAGGGCAGGGTGCCCTCGGGCGCGTCGGTGAGCACGGCGGGCGTGATGTCGACACTCGGGGCCTGCGCCGTTGTGGATTTCAGGGCCACCTCGGCCACGCGCGGGGCGTTCGTGACGGGCGCGATCCCCTCGGGCGCGAGATCGCTCTCGGTCACGGCGGCGACCGGTGCGGTCGGGGCCACGCGGAATTGCGGTGTCTCGATCACGGGCGCATCGACCGCAACCGTTGCGGTCGGGGCGGCGGTCGCGGTGGGCGTGCGTGTTTGTTGCACCACCATCTGCGCGACGGGCAGGGCGGGGGCGGCGCTTGCCGTGCTAATGGCCGTGCGGATGCCGGTGTCGGGTGCCGTCGTGACGGTCTCAACCGGCAGGCCCTGTGCGGGCAGGGCGGCAATGGGACCCGCCTGCAGGGTCAGGATATCGGTGATGTCATCGCCGCCTTGTTGTGGTGTGGTTTCGACGGTTTCCCCGGGGACGGTAATATGGGTTTGCACCGGCACCTCTTGCCCCGTCAGGCGCAGGCCAATCTGGGTCAACACATCCGTCACGACGCCGGCGTCGGTTTCGGGATCACCGGTCAGCTCTAGCGCGGGCATCTCGCCCTCAACCGGCATGTCGCCGGTTTTCACGGCCTGCATCACGGCGGCCAGAATTTGCGCAGGTTCGGCGTCGGCGGGCAGGTTCAGGGCCGCCAGATCGAGAACCGGCAGGCACTCAACCACCTCTCCCTCGCCAAGGGTGTCCTTGATCTGATCCAAACTCGGCAGGTCGCCGTCCGCGCCCTCAGCCGCCTGATCGGGGCTTAGGGTGGCAAACAGCGCCGCGAATAGGGGATTTTCGCCTGGCACCTTTTGCGTGCCCATCGACAGATGTCCGGTGGTGCCCAGACCCCCTTCGCCCAGCGAAACAGATGTCATACCTGACCTCTAACAGTTAAAAATCGTTACGTTCACGGTGAAATTGCAAGAAGGGTGCCAAACCTAGCGACGACGTGTGCCGCCGTTCTGTTCATCGGCGCGATCCTGTTTGTCCTGTGCCGCCTGACGGCGCGCGGTCGTGGCGCGATCGGACAGCATATCAAAGCGCGTTTCGATCTGGGTCAGCTCGCGCTGTACCCCGTCCTGTTGACCGGCCAGCATCTCGGCGCGGTTGCGCGTGATGTCCAGTTGCGCGGCCAGTTCGGTGCCAAACCAATGGGTCGCCTGCAATTGCGCGGGGTGGCTGACGTGATTGATGTCGCCCTTTTTCTCTTGCAGCAGGGACGAAATTTTATGCGCGGCGTTCTGCGTGTTCTCGTGATCTTCGCGCATGGTCCGCAGCTTGGCCGAGGTGGTGGACAGGCGCAGTTTCTCGCGCTGTGCCATCAGGTGATAGAGGCGGTCTTGGGTGCTCATCTCTCTCCTCCGGTCAGGGCCATCAGACGCAGCAGGCTGTCGTCGAATGTGGCGGGTTCGTCGCTGTTTTGGGTGATCAATGCGGTGATGTCGGGCCAGAGCGCGATGGCCTCATCCAGATCGGGGTCCTGCCCCTTGGAATACCCCCCCATCAGCATCAGGTCGCGGTTTTCCAGATAGAGCGAGATCAGGCGGCGCAGTTTGCGCGCGGCACCGGCGTGGCTGGACGTCACGATGTCGTTCATCACGCGGCTGACCGATTGGGGGATGTCGATGGCGGGATAAAGACCCATCTGCGCCTGTTTGCGCGACAGCACCAGATGCCCGTCCAGAATGGCGCGCGCGGTGTCGACCACGGGGTCGTTGGCGTCATCGCCATCGGCCAGAATGGTGTAAAATGCGGTGATCGACCCCTGACCTGCCAAACCCGGCCCCGCCCGTTCGATCAGCGACGGGATCAGGGACACGACCGAGGGGGGATAGCCCTTGGCCGTGGGTTGTTCACCAAGCGCCAGACCCACCTCGCGTTTGGCATGCGCAACGCGGGTCAGGCTGTCGATGATCAACAGAACCTCCTTGCCCTGCGCGCGGAAATATTCAGCGATGGCGGTGGCGCGAAACGCGCTGCGCAGGCGCAACAGGGGCGAACGGTCGGCAGGTGTCGCCACGACACAGGTGCGCGCCGCGCTCTCGCCGGTCATGACATTGCGCACAAAGGCCCCGACCTCGCGCGCGCGCTCGCCGATCAGGCCGACGACGATGACGTCCGCGTTGGTGTTTTTGGTCATCATCTCGATCAGAACCGATTTCCCGACGCCAGACCCCGCGATGATCCCGACGCGCTGCCCGCGCCCGATGGTCAAGGCGGCGTTCAACACCCGCACGCCCACGTCCAGAACCGTATCGACCGGTTGGCGCGCCAACGGGTTCAGCATCTGACCGCCAAGGGGCCAGTCCTGTGGCGCGTGGGGCATGGGCCGGTCGTCCAGCGGGTGCCCCTCGGCGTCCAGAACACGGCCCAGCAAATCCGCCCCCACCGAGGCGGCATAGCCATTGCTGATCAACCGGACGCGCGCGCCGGCGGTGATCTGCGCGCCGGGCGTGTCCAGAAACAGCATGTTGCGCCCGTCCTGAAAGCCGACGATTTCACCCGTCGCAGGCGCACCGCGCAACGTGTCGATCTGACAAATCGCGCCGGGCGTGGCGGGAAAGCCCGAGCATTCCACGATCAGCCCATCATATCGGATCACGCGGCCC
>PALT01000029.1 GCA_002706605.1 Rhodovulum sp.
AAGGCGTATCTACGGCCACAAACAAACACCCGCAACCCCTTTTTCATAAAAATATTAAAAAAGATGGGTTATTGTTTATTTTCAATGGGTTGCGAGATTGCTGCATTTGCAACGCTGCGCGCGCACATGGCCTTGGCTGTGGATAACTTGGGCTATGGCGGCGCAAGCGTCCGTTTTACCCCGTTTGCGCCACCATCCGGGCCCGAATCCGGCGAGTCCGGACGGCCAGAAGGGCCAGAATCACGGCCAGATAAATCAGGGGCTCTATCTGCCAGCCTTTGACGACCATGACATAATGGACGCCACCGAGGATCACCGCGGGATAGACCAGCCGGTGTAAACGCCGCCATCCGGCCCGCAGTTTACGGATAGACCAGTCATTAGAGGTCACCGCCAAGGGAATCAGCAGAGCAAAGCCAACCATGCCGATGGTGATGTAGGGGCGTTTGACGATATCCGCCCAAACACGACCAAGGGTTTGGACATCAAGGATCGCCCAGACCAAGAGATGTGCGAGCAGAAAGAAGAAGGCGACCAAACCGAGCGCGCGTCGGAACTTGATCAGGTTGATCCCTGCGAACCGGCGTAAGGGGGTAATGACAAGACCCGCGATCAACAGCTGCAGCGCCAATTCGCCATAGCGGTGTTCTAGCGCCTTAACCGGATCGACCCCCATGCCGCCAGACAATGCCAGATAGAAGTACCATCCCGCGACAAGGGCGCCCGCTATATATAGGACACCCGACGGAATCCGTCGGGCGCCCGCGTTGATACGGTCAACCAAAGCCATCAGAAGTATTTCTTGAGGTCCATTCCGGCGTACAGGCCAGCGACCTCTTCTTCATAGCCATTGAACATCAGTGTGTCCTGACGCGGCGAGAACAGTCCACCGCCGATCAGGCGCTCGCTGGCTTGGCTCCAGCGCGGATGGCTAACCGTCGGGTTCACGTTGGAATAGAAACCGTACTCGCGCGGGTTCTGCATGTTCCACGTGGTTTCGGGCTGGTCCTCGGTCAGGGTGATGCGGACGATCGATTTGATCGACTTGAAGCCGTATTTCCACGGCACGACCAAACGGATCGGCGCGCCGTTCTGGTTCGGCAGCTCCTCACCATAGAGACCGGTCGCCATGATGGTCAGGGGATGCATCGCCTCATCAAGGCGCAGACCCTCGCGATAGGGCCAGTCCAGAATGTTGCGGCGTTGGCCGGGCATCTCTTCGGGACGGACAAGGGTTTCGAACGCCACATACTTGGCCGAGGGCTGCACACCGACACGGTTCAACAGCGAACCCAGTTCAAATCCGATCCACGGGATGACCATCGCCCATGCCTCAACACAGCGGAAGCGATAGATCCGTTCCTCAAGCGAGACGCCCGACATGACGTCGGCCAGATCATAGGTGCCGGGGTTGTCGACCAAACCGTCAATCTTGATCGACCACGGGTCGGTCGTCAGGGTGTGGGCGTTCTCGGCCGGATCACCTTTGCCGGTGCCGAACTCATAATAGTTGTTGTAGGTCGTGATGTGCTCAAGCGGATTGGGTTCCAGATCCGTGGAATAGATACTGGGCGCCGCGTCGATCTTGGCCATCGCCGGACCGGCAAGCGCCATCCCCGCCGCACCCGCCAGCAATTGGCGTCGATTCAGAAAATCCGCCTTGGGGGTGACGTCCGACCATTTCAGTTGTTTTGACATGCGCTTTACCCGTTGTCTCTGTGTCCTAGAGGATCATCTAGGGCGATGCGCAGGACAAACAAAAACAACTCAACTCACGAAACTGTTGGAACCACTACGAGGATAGAGTTGGTTCATCGGCACCGTGGACCCGTCGGGTTGGACGATGCGGACATGCCGACGGCGCATCTGGCGGGGTTCGGCCACCCCGACCGAATGGGCGATCATCTCGACCTCATAGGTGATGCATTTGGCATAGGCGGCGACGCGTTTGAACTTGCTCTCGACGACCAGACCCTTTTGCAGGCTGGGGTCATGGGTGGTGATGCCGGTCGGGCAGGTATTCTTGTTACATTTCAATGCCTGAATACAGCCAAGGCTGAACATGAAGCCACGTGCCGAGGTCACGAAATCCGACCCTGCCGCGATGGCCCATGCCACATCACCCGGATTGACCAGCTTGCCACTTGCGATCAGGCGGATGCGGTCGTGAAACCCGTAGGTGTCACGCAGGTCGCTGACCATCAGCATCGCCTCGCGCAGGGGCAGGCCCACCAAATCGATCAGGGGCATGGGGGCCGCGCCGGTGCCGCCCTCGCCGCCGTCGATTGTAATAAAGTCGGGTGCATGTTCAATTCCGCGCGCTGAAATCAGCTTGAACAGCTCCTCAAACGGCTCGGGTCCGCCGACCACGGTTTTGAATCCGACGGGTTTGCCGGTGACCTCGCGGATATGACAGAGCATATCCAGCAACTCTTCCATATTGGCGATGTCTGGGTGACGGTTGGGCGAGATACTATCCTTACCCATGGGCACGCCACGGATTTCGGAAACCTCTTCGTTGATCTTGGAGGCGGGCAGGATACCGCCCTTGCCGGGTTTGGCACCTTGGGCGAGTTTCAGTTCGAACATCTTGACCGACGGGATCGCCGCCACCTCGCGCAGCTTGTCATCCGACAGGTTGCCGTCGTGATCGCGCACCCCGTATTTGGCCGTCCCGATCTGATAGACCAGATCACAGCCCCCTTGCAGGTGATAGGGCGACAGGCCGCCCTCGCCCGTGTTTAACCAAATCCCCGCCTCTTTCGCGCCAAGGCTCAGGGCCTCAACTGCCGGCTTGGAGATCGCGCCATAGCTCATCCCCGAAATGTTGAAAATCGACGGGGCATTATAAGGTGTCCGCGCATAGGGGCCGATCAGCATCGCCTCGGTCGAGGCAAACTGATCATCCAGCGGCGGAAAGGCGGCGTTGACGAATATCGGCGTCCCCGGAATGTTCAGGTTGCGGGTGGACCCGAACGCCACCGTGTTCCCCTGCCCGCTGGAGGCGCGCGACACCCAATCACGCTGGGCACGGTTGAACGGCATTTCTTCGCGGTCCATGGCGAAGAAATACTGGCGAAAGAATTCACCCAACGTGGTGAACAAATGCCGGAACCGCCCGATGACAGGATAGTTGCGCCGGATCGCATCCGTGGTCTGGAACCGGTCGATCACCAACAGGACCAGCGCGACCAGAACCCCCACGCCCAACAGGAAGACAAACCCCAGCGCCAAAAACTCAATCGCGCGTGCCGCAAACCCCATATCGCCACCTATTCAAAAAATGAAATGTTTCCGATGCATCACCCGTGGATTAAGGGTACTGTGGTCCTGCCGCCCCCGAACCACAAGGGGCCGCACGTCACAATTTAGAGGGAGGTTGCGATGAAACGACTATTCTCGATTGGTGTGGCCCTGTGCGCCATGACCGTCGGTGCTTGGGCGAGTGATGATGTCATCACCTATGAAACGTCCGATACGTTTGACGATGTCACCTTTGCGCTTGAGAACGCGATTATCGGGCAGGGTCTGGTGATCGATAGCGTGTCGCACACCGGTGAGATGCTGGAACGAACCAAGGCGGATGTCGGGTCTGACATCACCCTGTTTACCGAGGCGCAAGTGTTCAGCTTTTGCTCGGCCAACCTGTCGCGCAAGGTGATGGAGGCGGATTTCATGAACATCCGCTTTTGCCCCTATGACATCTTTGTCTATGTGCGCCCCGATGCGCCGGACACGACCGTTGTGGGCTTCCGCACCTTTCCCGAGGGGGCGATGAAAGAGGTCGAGGCGTTGCTCGACGAGATCGCCCAGAGCGCGGTCGACGGGTTCTAGGTGGGTGGGGGCGTACCCCCACCCGTTTTTTCAGATTAGTGAACCACAGCATCCTGCGGCGGTTCGCGGCGGGTTGAACCCACACGGTCGCCGATGATCAGACCCTCGGCGCCTGCGTCGATCGGGATTTCGTCCCCGTCCTTGACGTCACCGGCCAAGATCAACTCGGCCAGCGGGTCCTGAACGCTGCGCTGAATCACCCGTTTCAACGGACGCGCACCGAACACCGGATCGTACCCTTCGTCGGCCAGCCATTTCTCGGCGGCCTCGCTCAGGGTCAGGGTGATCTTGCGACCGGCCAGACGTTTTTGCAGACGGGCCAGTTGGATAGCCACGATCCCGTCCATGTCCTCACGGCTGAGACGGTCAAAGATCACCGTTTCATCCAGACGGTTCAGGAACTCGGGGCGGAAATGCGCCCGCACCGCATCCATCACGTCGCGCCGTGCCTGCGCCGGATCGGCCCCTTCTGGCAGAACGCTCAGGGCTTGGGACCCAAGGTTCGACGTCAGAATGATCAGCGTCTGTTTGAAATCGACCGTGCGGCCCTGACCATCGGTCAGCAACCCGTCGTCCAACACCTGCAACAGGACGTTGAACACGTCGGGGTGGGCCTTTTCGACCTCATCAAACAGGATCACCTGATAGGGCTTGCGCCGCACCGCTTCGGTCAGGACTCCGCCCTCGTCATAACCGACATAGCCCGGAGGCGCGCCGATCAGACGGGCAACGGCGTGTTTCTCCATGAATTCGCTCATGTCGATACGCACCATCGCGGTGTCATCGTCGAACAGATACTCGGCAATCGCCTTGGTCAGTTCGGTTTTCCCGACGCCGGTCGGCCCAAGGAACAGGAAACTGCCCAACGGACGGTTCTCGTCATTGAGACCCGCACGCGCACGGCGAACGGCGTTCGATACGGCGGCGACGGCCTGTTTCTGACCGATGACGCGCTTGCCCAGTTCCTCTTCCATACGCAGCAGTTTGTCCCGCTGACCCTCCAGCATCTTACTGGTGGGGATACCGGTCCAACGCTCGACCACTTGGGCGATCTGCTCGGGGCGGACGGCCTCTTCGACCAGAACGTCATCGTCCTGATCTTCGGCCTCGGCCAGCTGTTTTTCCAGCTGGGGAATAACGCCATAGGACAGTTCCCCCGCGCGGGCGAGATTGCCCTCACGCTTGGCCAGATCCAGTTCGGCCCGTGCCTTGTCCAGCTGTTCCTTGAGACCGCGCGCGCCCTCCAGCTTGTCCCGCTCGGCCTGCCATTTGGCGGTCAGTTCGGCGGAACGCTGTTGCAGCTCGGACAGCTCTTTTTCCAGCTTTTCCAGACGGTCGATGCTTGCCGCGTCGTCCTCTTTCTTCAGAGCCTCGGCCTCAATCTGCAACTGCAGGATCTGACGGTCCAGCGCGTCCAGCTCTTCTGGCTTGCTGTCGACCTCCATCCGCAGACGGCTGGCGGCCTCATCGACAAGGTCGATCGCCTTATCCGGCAGGAACCGGTCGGTGATATAGCGATGCGACAGGGTGGCCGCAGCGACCAGCGCGCTATCGGAAATACGCACACCGTGGTGCAGTTCGTATTTCTCTTTGATCCCGCGCAGGATCGACACGGTGTCCTCGACCGTGGGCTCATCCACCAACACAGGTTGGAACCGGCGGGCAAGGGCCGCGTCTTTTTCCACGTGCTTGCGGTATTCGTCCAGCGTGGTCGCACCCACACAGTGCAATTCACCCCGCGCCAGCGCCGGTTTGATCAGGTTGGCCGCGTCCATCGCGCCATCCGTTTTACCGGCCCCGACCAGCGTGTGCATCTCGTCGATGAACAGGATGATTTCGCCCGCTGCGGCCTCGATTTCCTTGAGGATCGACTTCAGACGTTCCTCAAATTCACCGCGGTATTTCGCACCGGCGATCAGCGCGCCCATATCCAGCGCCATCAGACGTTTGTTGCGCAGGCTTTCGGGCACATCCCCATTCACAATCCGCAGCGCCAAGCCCTCGGCAATCGCGGTTTTACCCACGCCCGGTTCCCCGATCAGAACGGGGTTGTTCTTGGTGCGGCGGCTGAGAACCTGCATGGCACGGCGGATTTCCTCGTCCCGACCGATGATCGGGTCGATTTTGCCTTGCTCGGCGGCCTCGGTCAGATCGCGCGCGTATTTCTTGAGGGCCTCATAACCATCCTCGGCGCTTGCACTATCGGCGGTGCGCCCCTTGCGCAGATCGTTGATCGCGGCGTTCAGCTTCATCGCCGTAACGGCACCGGCGTCCAGCGCCTCCTTGGCCTTGGACGGCACAACCGCCAGCGCGGTCAGAATGCGTTCGACAGGCACAAAGCTGTCACCGGCCTTTTGGGCCAGCTTTTCCGCCTCATCCAGAACTTTGGACGTGTTGCTATCCAGATAGACCTGACCCGCGTCGCCGGTCACCTTGGCAACCTTGGACAGGCTCAGTTCAACCGCCTCTTTGACGCGCTCAGGCGCGCCACCGGCGCGGGTGATGAGATTGGCCGACAGACCCTGATCGTCGTCAAGTAATGCCTTGAGCAGATGCTCGGGTCCCAGTCGTTGATGGTTTTCGCGTGCAGCGATGGTTTGCGCAGCTTGGATAAAGCCACGCGAACGCTCCGTGAACTTTTCGATGTTCATCGGCAGTCTCCTTTCCTACAGCGCCCCATATGTCAAACGCCCGCTCGGCGGCACGTCTGGTGGTAGGGCCTTGCCAATAATGTGGAGATGCAGGGGGATCAGTTCAAGATCACAGACGCGTGAATTGGGTCGAATTTTACCCTTAGTAGAGATCGGTAATCCGGTCCCAGATCGTGGGCGGCGCAAGGGTCGCGGGTGGGTTGAACCGGTCAAGCAGGGCGAATTCCTCATCACTCAGGCTATCGCGCAGATGCCGCCATGCGCGCGATCGGTTCCAATCGCACAGGGCGCGCTGGTGAAAGGTGAAATCCTGTGGCGCATCTTTGGTTTTCGACCCGCCGCCAACGGCCTGTTTCACATCATACTGCTGACGGCTGTTCGCGCCCAACTGATCCCACTCGGTCGCGATGCGCACAAGGGTCGGTTTGCAGTATCCATCGGCGGGGGTGATATCCATGAATTCCAGCAGATCGGCCATGACATCGGGCGAACTGACAAGGTCATTATAATAATAGACCCGTTTGTTCACCGTATTCGCGCGCGCATAAAACTGGATATTGCCGCTGTAACACTTGAACCGATGCAAGGCGCGTTTCGCCATCCGCGCGTAGGTTTCCAACGGATCACGCAGGATCAGAACCACACGGTGTCCTTGCATCGCATCGGGGTCCAAGGCTTGCCACGCGCCGCGCCCCTTGCGTCCTTTGACATAGCCCAGCGCATCGTGCGACCGCCGAAAGGCCAGCCCTTCCTGTCCATCTCCCTCAATGAGAGACGTTTTTCCCTGTGTGCGCTGACCATAGAAATGCTCAACACAGTAGCGCACCCAATTCATCCCGCTGCGCGGCGCGGACACAACATAGGTAACCAAAACGTGAACTCCTCAACCCGAGGCGCTCTATACCACGTCGAATTGCCTTGAAAATAGGGTTCTGTCTTGCCGCTGTTGCAAACGGACGCTAAGCCCAGCGGGATCAAATTCACAGGAGCCACGCCATGACCAACCCGTCCGACAAACTGATCGTTGCCCTTGATGTGCCCAATGCCCTTGCGGGTCTGGAACTGGCCAACACCATCGGCGATGCCGCCAGTTTCTATAAAATCGGACTGGGAATGCTGACCGGCGGCGGTCTGGCCTTGGCGAATGAGCTGAAAGACGAGCATGGCAAGCGCATCTTTCTGGACATGAAACTGTTCGACATCGGCGCCACGGTCGAGGCGGCCGTGCGGGGCCTTGCACAGTTCGATCTGGATTTCCTGACCGTTCACGGCGACCCCTATGTGGTCAAGGCCGCCAAAGAGGGCGCGTCGGGCAAGGACATGAAAATTCTGGCGGTGACGATCCTGACCTCGCTGGACCGGCAGGATCTGGACGGCGCACTGATCAAGGACGGCGCAATTGCCGATCTGGTGCAGGAACGTGCGGGCCGTGCCTTTGACGCCGGTGCGGATGGTGTGATCGCCAGCCCGCAAGAGGCCGCCCTGATCCGCGCCCTACCCGAAAGCACGGGCAAACTGATCGTGACGCCGGGCGTGCGCCCCACCGGTGCCGCGCTAGGGGATCAGAAACGCGTGGCGACCCCGGCCACGGCAATCGCGGACGGGGCCGATCATATCGTGGTGGGCCGCCCGATCTGGCAATCGGCCGACCCGCGCGGCGCGGCGCAGGCCATTCAGGACGAACTGGCCGCGCTGTAATCGCGCTTAGTACCCGACGGTGAACACCTGACCCGTATGGGTCGGGTTTTCGACCTCATCCGCAAAGGCGATGGCGTAATCCTCGGCGCTGATCCAGCTGCGGCCATCGGCGTCGGACAGCAGAACATCGGCACCAACGCGGAAGGTACCGGTCCGCTCACCCGGTGCGATTTCGGCAGACGGCGCCAGATAGGTGGTCACGACACCGCCCTCGATCAACGTATCCTTCAGCGCGCGAATGCCCATCGCCTCGGGTTTGATTTCCGGCGGCAACAGGGCCATCACCGGCGATCCGTCGGGCAGGTTCAGCGTGCCAGCCCCACCAACCATCAACACCGGCAAACCAGTCGCCTTGGCCGCATCCAGCAGACCCTGACCCAGTGCTTTTGCATCGGCCTCGGCGTCGCCGGTGCTGCGCGGGGACGAGGACGACAGGATGATCTCGGCGCCCTCGGCCGCCTTGGCCAGCGCGGCGCCATCGGTGGCGTCCACGGAGACGGCGGTCACATTCGGCAGGGCCGCGATTTTATCCGCATTGCGCGACACGGCGGTCACCGCATGGCCACGATCCGACAGTTCTTTCAGGATGCAGGATCCGATCATGCCGCTGGCACCAATCAAAAGCAGGTTCATTGTAAATTCCTCTTTAGTTACTTTCGGTAACTTGATACAAAAGTGGAACTAACGTCGGAATACGCATTCTTGCGTCTTATAGTTACTTCAAGGGAACCGCCCCATGACAAACAGTCGCCGCCGTGAAAACCACAACTGCCCGATCCGCGATGTTCTGGACCGGATCGGTGACGCGTGGAGCCTGTTGACCATGATCGAATTGTCCAAGGGGCCCGGACGGTTCAACGCGCTGTTGCGGGTGATTGACGGGATTTCGCAGCGGATGCTGTCGGTCACGCTGCGCAATCTGGAACGCGACGGGTTGGTGACGCGCACGGTTCTGCCGACCGCGCCGCCGCAGGTGGAATATGCCCTGACCGAGATGGGGTTTGATCTAATCGCGCATCTGGAGCCGATGCGCCAATGGGCGGTCAGCAACCAGTCCGCCGTGCAGGCCGCGCGCGCAGACTATGACGCGCGCGCCGCTGCGGCTTAGTTGTCGTTGATGTCGTGATCTATGCGCCGCGCCTCATCGCCCGGAATGCCAAACACCTTGCGCATCGCGATCCACGCGATCAGGGACACCACCGCAAAGATCAGCAATAACACCTCAAGCCCGAGGTCCGCGCCAATCGCGATCAACAGGGACACGACCCCCGCCCCGATCCCGAACCCAAGCAGGATATACCCCGGCAACAGGGTCTCAAGGATCACCAGAACGACCGCCGCTGCGGCCCAGACCCACCACAACTGCCAAATCATCACGACCGCCCTTTCAGCATCTTGAACGCATCGCCCAGCGCCTCAATCGCCTGCGCGGGGACCAAAATGGTTTGGGTGCCAGCGCCTACACTGATTTCCTGCAACGCCTCGACCTGTTTCAGGGCCACCTGATATTGCGCGGCCTCGATGCCGTTCTGGTTGATCGCCTTGGCCACGGTTTCGGTGGCATAGGCCTCGGCTTCGGCGGAAATGCGGCGCGCCTCGGCGGTTTTCTGGGCGGCGTAGAGTTCCGCATCGGCGGCCAGTTCGACCGCACGCTTTTTCCCCTCGGCCTCGGTCACTTGGGCACGGCGGGCGCGTTCGGCGTTCAACTGTTGCAGCATCGCGTCGCGCGTCGCCTGATCCAGATTAACGTCCAGAATCTCGGCGCGGGTCACCTGAATACCCCAGTCATCAACCGCGTCTTTGACCAGCGCCTGAATCTGGCTGATCAGGCTAGAGCGGTTCGATTGCACCTCATCCAGTTCCATCTTGCCGATCTCGGCGCGCACGATACCGGCAACGGTCGTGGCAATCGCCCCGTCCACGTCGCGGATACGGTAGACGGTGCGTTCAGGTTCCAGAATGCGGTAAAACACGCTTGTTTCCACCTGCACCAAGACGTTGTCAGAGGTGATGGCGTCCTGTTCTGCGTTCGGCAACTGACGTTCAAGGATCGACACCCGATGCGCCACCTTGTCCAGAAACGGCACGATCAGGTTCAGACCGGGCTTGAGCACCGAGCGCAACCGCCCGAACCGTTCGACCACATGCTGTTCCGATTGGGGCACGACGCGCACGCCTTTAAGGATCACCAGCACCACAAACAGCGCGATCAACAAAAGGACAATCGGCGCGCCTGACAGGCTCTCTAACTCGTTCATTCTTAACTCCGTACCAAATCCCGTTCCGTTTACACCGAACCCTACCATCCGCGTGTGACATTGCATAGAAACTGGCGTCCCTTAGATAGAGCGTGCTAGTTTAGCCACATCCTTTGACCGGTGTTCCATGCCCGCACTTTGCCGAGACTGTGAAGCGATCATTGCCCCCGCGCGACGCTGTCCCCATTGCGGCAGCCCGCGGGTTTTGCAGCATGACGAACTGTTCGATCTGTCCATCGCGCATATGGATTGCGACGCGTTCTTTGCCTCGGTGGAAAAGCGGGACAATCCCGATCTGCGGGACAAACCGGTGATCATCGGGGGCGGCAAACGCGGGGTGGTATCAACCGCGTGTTACATCGCGCGGATCAAGGGCGTGCGATCCGCCATGCCGATGTTTCAGGCCCTGAAACTCTGCCCCGAGGCGGTGGTGATCAAACCGCGCGGCGATCATTACGCCGCCGTCAGCCGCGAAATCCGCGCGTTTATGGATGACCTCAGCCCGTCGATTGAACCTCTGTCACTGGACGAGGCGTTTATCGACATGACAGGGACCGAGCGCCTGCACGGCGCGCCGCCTGCGGTGATGTTGGTGAAGCTGATCAACCGGATGGAGCGTGAATTGCGCCTGTCGGGGTCCATCGGCCTGAGCCACAACAAGTTTCTGGCGAAGATCGCCTCGGACCTCGACAAACCGCGTGGGTTTGCGGTGATCGGGCGCGGTGAGACCGACGATTTCCTGCGTGAAAAACCCGTGCGTATGATCTGGGGCGTGGGTCAGGCGGCGCAGGCGTCCTTGGACAAGGCCGGCATTCGCACGTTTCAGGATCTGCGCCGGTGGGAGAGGAACGAACTGATCCAACGGTTCGGGAAATTCGGCGACCGTCTCTATCACCTTGCGCGCGGGATAGACCATCGTCCCGTGTCCAACCGCACGCCCGTCAAAGGCATCTCAAATGAAACCACGTTCTTTGAAGACACCGCCGATCGCGAATTGCTAGAGGGGCACATCTGGCGCCTTGCCGAAAAGGTGTCGGATCGCGCCAAGGCCAAGGACCGCGCGGGGCGAGTGGTGACGCTGAAACTGAAACTATCGAACCACCGCATTCTGACGCGCCGCCAATCGCTGGACGATCCGACACAGATGGCCGACCGGATTTTCCGCACGGCCAAAACCCTGTTTGACGGGGTGGATCAGGGGCCGTTCCGGTTGATCGGGGTGGGCTTGTCGGAACTCTATCCGGCGGGGGATGCGGACCGGTCGCACGATCTGCTGGACCCCGATGCGCCGCGCCGCAACGCCGCCGAACGGGCAACGGATGCTCTGCGCGAAAAGTTCGGCAAGGACGCGATTGTCAAAGGGCGCTCGCTGCGCTGATCACTCGGCGGCCAGAGGGGTGGCGACGAAACGCCCGATTTCGGTGATCTGTTCGACGACAGAGGCAATCAGGGTCTGCATGCCTTTGAAATCCCGCCCCGGACAGACATTGGCCTCATCCATATAGAGAGACCGGTCCAATTCGATCTGGATCGCGTGCTGACGTTTGGACGGGCGGCCATAGTGTTGGGTGATATAGGCCCCCGCAAAGGGCGAATTGCGCGCAACCCTTAGGCCCACCCCCTCGAAAATCGCCTGAATGCGGTCCACGATGTCGGTATTGGCCGCCGCGCCGAACCGGTCGCCCAGAACCACCTGCGGGGTGGATTTACCACGGCTGATCGATTCGATGGCCTCATGCGGCATGGAATGGCAATCAATCAGGATCGCCTCGCCGCATTGGGCCAGATTTTCGTCCAGCAGGGCCTGCAATTTCGCGTGATAGGGGAACCACACGTTGCGCAAACGATCCTCGGCCTCGGTCAAGGGCATCTTGCCACTGCGAATCGCGCGCCCGTTCGCGACCACGCGCGGGATAACCCCAAGGCCGGAATTGACCCGCGGATTGTGGCCGGTTTTGCGCACGCCCTCAATCAGCGCGGGGTCCAGTTCATCGGCACTGCGGTTCAGGTCCACAAAGGCGCGCGGGGCCGTCGCAGCCAGCAAAGGCGCACCACATAAGGGCGCATTCGCGAATAAAAGATCAACAAACGCGTCCTCGGACGAGCGTACGGTACGCTCATCCAGAATCGATTCCCGCAGGAACGTCCACGGATAGTCCCGCCCGCTGTGGGGCGAGTTGAACAGGACGCTGGTCGTGCGCTCTTTGGGCAAGTGCAGCCGATAGGCAGCTTTGTGCATAGGTGGACCCTCCACAAAAAACTATAGACTGAAAATTTACATTGCCAAAAGGCCTTGAACCCCATTCCGACTCTGATTATAGGACTGCGAACCAAGACGACGCTGTTGGGATTTAACGATCTGTCCGGCGATGTTGCGGTAAGGGCGGTTAGCTCAGCGGTAGAGCACTACGTTGACATCGTAGTGGCCACTGGTTCGATCCCAGTACCGCCCACCATGAATTTCCTGTCGGTTTCCGACAGGCCTGTGAAACCCTGGCGCACGCCGCGCCGCGAATGAGGAGAAGACCCATGAAGGTCAAGAACTCGCTCCGCTCGCTGAAGCAGCGCCACCGCGATTGCCGCGTCGTGCGTCGCAAGGGCCGCGTTTATGTGATCAACAAAACGCAGCGCCGCTTCAAAGCCCGTCAAGGCTAAGCGAACAGGCTGACTACAGAGAAAACCGCGCCCTAGAGCGCGGTTTTTTCATGTCTGGGGTACCGGGTTTGGACAGGCCCGTCAGAATGGGCATTTCGCCGTGAACGTCATCCCCTTGCCCCCGTCGGGATGGGCCACGCGCAGGGATTGCGCATGCAACATCAGACGCGGCGCATCGGCGGCGGGACCTTCGGCATAGAACGGGTCGCCCAGAATCGGATGGCCGATCGCCTGCATATGGACCCGCAACTGATGGCTGCGGCCGGTTTGGGGCATTAGACGGATGCGGGCGGTGTTGCCCTCGACCTTCATCAGGCGCCAATCGGTAATCGCCGGTTTACCGTTTTCATGATCGACCATCTGCTTGGGGCGGTTCGGCCAATCCACGATCAGGGGCAAATCCACCGTCCCCGTTTTCTCAGACGGCACACCCCAGACACGGGCGACATAGATTTTCTTGGTCTTGCGATCCTCGAACTGGCGCGACAGGTTGCGTTGGGCATGGGGCGTCATCGCGAACACCATGACGCCTGACGTGTCGCGGTCCAACCGGTGCACCAATAATACATCGGGAAACACCGCCTGCAGACGCGACAGCATACAGTCGGCCAGATGCTCGCCCCGACCGGGGACGGACAACAGGCCGCTGGGCTTATTCACCACCAACAGTTCGTGATCCTGATGGATCACGTCCAGTGGGTCATTGGGCGGGTTGTAGTCGCTGCTCATGTTCAGGCGGGCCAATCGCCATGGAAACCGGTCCCGTCACGGTCCAGACGTTCAAACCCGTGCGCGCCAAAGAAATCGCGCTGTGCCTGAATGACATTGGCCGTGCCACGCGCGTGGCGCATCGTGTCAAACCACGCCAACGCGTTGGCCAGCGCGGGCATCGCCACGCCCGCCGCCGTACCGGCCCCGACCACACGGCGCAGCGCGGGCACGGTGTCCTGCAAGCGCGTCACGAACGCGGGCGCAAAGGCCAGTTGCCCATGCGGGGTTTCCCCACGAAACGCCGCCGCGATATCGTCAAGCAGGGTCGAGCGGATGATACACCCCGCGCGCCAGATCTCGGCCACGCGGGCCAGATCCAGATCCCAGTCAAATTCATCCGACGCGGCGTTCAGCAGGGTCATCCCCTGCCCATAGGCCAGAATGCGCGCGGCAAGCAGGGCGTCGTGCAAATCGGTCAGGCTAGGCGGCGTGTCCATGGTCGCGGCCCCGAACAGATCTTGCGCATGGGCGCGGGCGTCGCGTTGTGCGGACCAGCTGCGCGCGGCAACGGCGGCCTCAATCGTCGAGGGCGATTGACCGAGTTTCAGCGCCTCAATCACCGTCCAGCGGCCGGTGCCCTTTTGCCCCGCCGCATCGACAATCACATCGACCATCGGCTGATCCGTGTCGGCGTCGCTCGCGCCCAGAACCTTGGCCGTGATTTCGACCAAATACCCATTCAGCGGCCCATCGTTCCAATCGGCAAACACCTGACCGATCTCGGACGGGGTCATCGTGTCGCGCAGACATCCATAGACCTCGGCGATCAGTTGCATGTCGGCGTATTCGATGCCGTTGTGCACGGTTTTGACGAAATGCCCCGCCCCGTCAGGGCCCAAATGCGCGGCGCAGGGCGTGCCCTGATAGTCTGCCGCGATGGCCTCAATCACGTCTTGGATCACGGCATAATGCCCCTCGGGACCACCCACCATGATCGACGGGCCGTGGCGCGCGCCCTCTTCACCGCCCGACACGCCCATCCCGATAAAGGCAAAGCCCTTGGCGGACAGGTCGGCCTCACGTCGGCGGGTATCGTTGAAATCGGCGTTGCCTGCGTCGATGATCATGTCGCCCTCATCCAGATGGGGCAGCAGGGTTTCGATGGTCTTGTCCACGGCCTCGCCAGCCTTGACCATCAGGATGATCGCGCGCGGCGATTGCAGGGAAGCGGCCAATTCCTCGGGCGATTTACACCCGATCACACGGTCGGCCAGCGCGCCAGCGTCCGCGACAAAGTCGTCCACCTTGTCCGTGCTGCGGTTATAGACGGCGATATCGAACCCGTTTTCGGCGATGTTCAGCGACAGGTTTGCCCCCATGACACCCAATCCGACCAAACCAATTCGTGCTTTTCTGGTACTCATGTCATGTTTTCCCTATATGTGTCGCCTAACGTGGCGCTTGTTTTGCGTCCCTAACCAAGTATCCTCTCGGAAAAAGACTTTAAAGGCACTCAGCAGTACTTGATGTTTCAACAACCGAAAAAAGCGTGGGACACGATTGTGCAACCCATCCTGAAACGCCCCGCATACCTTCAGTTCTCGGCCCTGTGTTTTCGTCAGCGCAAAGGCGACACTGAGGTTTTGCTGATCACCAGTCGCGGGACGGGTCGTTGGATCATGCCCAAGGGCTGGCCGATTTCGGGGCTGTCGGGGGCCGAAACCGCCCGTCAGGAAGCATGGGAAGAGGCGGGCGTTAAAAAGGCGACCATCTATCAGCGCTCGCTGGGCCGGTTTTCCTATATCAAACGTTTGGACAATGAGGTCGACACCCCTTGCGAGGCGGATGTCTATGCGATCCGTGTGGACAAGCTGATCGATAGCTACCCTGAGCGCAAGATGCGCAAACGCCGGTGGGTCACGCCGAAACAGGCGGCCAAGATGGTGCAGGAACCCGGTTTGAAAAAGATCCTGCGCGACTTTGACCCCGCCAAGCTAAAGCGCACGAAATCATAATCCTGTTGATCCAAACGGCGTGCCTCTGTTAGGGGCAAGCCGATTGTAACAGATTTATGACAGGTGCGCAGATGAGCGACCCGAACAATACCAACCAGTGGAAGACGCTGGACAAGGATCTTGGCCGGATCAATCAGGTCGAGGTCGCCACGCAATACATCTCGCGTCCGCTGGTCGGGTTGGGGTTGTCGTTGGTGTTTATCGTGCTGGCGGGACTGGCCTCGATGCTGTTCTTTGGCCAACAACCCACGTCCTTTGTGGTCATCGCCGCCGCCGTATTCGGGGCCTATATGGCGCTGAACATCGGGGCGAACGACGTGGCCAACAACATGGGTCCCGCCGTTGGCGCCAAAGCACTGACCATGGGTGGCGCCATCGCCATCGCCGCCGTCTGTGAAAGCGCGGGCGCGTTACTGGCCGGTGGGGACGTTGTGTCGACCATTTCCAAGGGGATCATCGACCCCGCCTCGGTCGAGGACAGCCGCATCTTTATCTGGGCGATGATGGCCGCGCTGGTCTCGGCGGCGATGTGGGTGAACCTTGCCACATATATCGGTGCGCCGGTTTCGACCACGCATTCGGTCGTGGGCGGCGTCATGGGCGCGGGCATCGCGGCGGCGGGTCTTGGTGCGGTGAACTGGCCGACCATGGGCGCGATCGCGGCAAGCTGGGTCATCTCGCCGGTTCTTGGCGGTGTGATCGCGGCGGCCTTCCTTGCCTTCATCAAGGCCAAGATCATCTATGTCGACGACAAAATCGCGGCAGCACGGCGCTGGGTTCCGGTCCTGATCGGGATCATGGCCGCCGCATTCGCCGCCTATCTGGCGATGAAGGGTTTGAAAAAGATCATCAATATCGATATCCTGACCGCCCTTGGCATCGGGGCCGTGGCCGGTCTGGTGTTTTATGCGATCAGCGCGCCCTTGATCCGGCGTCAGTCCGAGGGCCTAGAGAACCGGAACAAATCGCTCAAGGTGCTGTTCTCGCTGCCTCTGGTCTTGTCGGCGGGTCTGCTGTCCTTTGCCCATGGCGCGAATGACGTGGCCAACGCCGTTGGTCCGCTGGCCGCCATCGTGCATGCCGCCGAATTCGGTGCATCAGCGGGCAAGGTGTCTATTCCCCTGTGGGTCATGGTGATTGGCGCGCTGGGGATTTCGTTCGGTCTGTTCCTGTTTGGTCCGAAACTGATCCGGATGGTGGGCAGCCAGATCACCAAACTGAACCCGATGCGTGCCTATTGCGTTGCCCTGTCCGCAGCGATCACGGTGATCGTGGCAAGCTGGCTGGGCCTGCCGGTCAGTTCGACCCATATCGCGGTCGGTGCCGTGTTCGGCGTCGGGTTCTTTCGCGAATGGCACGCCGAGCGCCGCGCGCGCAATTCCAACCGCAAAAAGAGCGCCAAGCCCGTCGCGGTGGAGGAGCGTCGCCGCCGCAAACTGGTCCGTCGCAGCCACTTTATGACCATCGTGGCGGCATGGATCATCACGGTTCCGGCCTCGGCCTGTCTGTCGGCGGTCGCGTTCTTTGTGCTGAACACCGTCGGGTCGTAAAGTTTTTCAGGAACTTTGAACGGAAACCCTCTGTTCGTGCGTTCAACATAGGAACGACGAACAGAGGTATCCGATATGACCGACACCCATGATCACGACCATGGCCTGAAACACGACCTGCCCCGCCTGATTGGACGGCGCCGCGCGCTGGCCCTGCTGGGGGTGGGGGGTGGTCTCGCCATGGCCAGCCCTGCGAACGCCCTGATGTGTGTGGCCGATCAATGGGAAACGGCGGGCCCCTACCCCGCCGATGGCACCAACGCCAAGGCGGGTCAGACCGTCAACGTCCTGACCCAAGAGGGCGTCATCCGCCACGACATCCGGCCCAGCTTTGGCGGATATTCCGGAACGGCGGCGGGCGTTCCCCTGACGTTTCAGATGCAACTGGTCGACACCAAGAATGGTTGCGCGCCCTTGGCGGGCTATGCCGTCTATGCGTGGCATTGCGATGCGACGGGGAACTACACCCTCTATGATCTGACGGATCAAAACTATCTGCGCGGGGTGGGTGTGTCCGACGAAAACGGCATCGTCGAATTTACCAGCATCTTCCCCGGCTGTTACAACGGACGCTGGCCGCATGTGCATTTTGAGGTGTTTGCCACGCCCGAGGATATCGCCACCGGTCGCGACAGCCTCTTGATCTCGCAATTCGCCTTTGCCGAGGCCGATTGCGCCACGGTCTATGCGGCCAAGTCGGACATCTATACGAACGGCACCCGCAATCTGGGCCGTCAATCCCTGACCCGTGACGGGATTTTCCGCGACAGTAGCGCCGCCCAGATGGCCCAACGCACCATGGCCGTCACCGGCGATCCCGAGGGCGGCTATACCGGCACGGTTATGATTGGTCTGGAAACCTAGGTCCGCGTGGCGCAACCAAATTGAAAAAGGGGCCCTGCGGCCCCTTTTGTTATTTTCCTAGGCAGTAACGCATCACGGCCTTTTGCGCGTGCAGCCGGTTTTCGGCCTCATCAAAGATGACCGAGTTCGGACCGTCCATCACGGCCGATGTCGCCTCTTCGTCGCGGTGCGCGGGCAGGCAATGCATGAACAACGCATCCGGTTTCGCCAGCGCCATCAGGTCCTGATTGACCTGATAGGGGCGCAATTGGTTGTGGCGGCGTTCGCGGGCGGATTGGGGATCATGCATGCTGACCCATGTGTCCGTCACGATCAGATCGGCACCTTCCACCGCCGCACGCGCGTCGCGTTCGATGGTGATGTTGACACCCTTGGCGCGGGCCTCTTCGACAAAAACCGCCTCAGGGTCCAGCGTTTGCGGACCGGTAAAGGTCAGATCGAACCCGAACTGCCCCGCCGCATGGATGAACGAAGCACAGACGTTGTTGCCATCGCCCGACCAGACCACCTTTTTGCCAGCGATCGGGCCGCGATGTTCCTCAAACGTCAGGATATCGGCCATGATCTGACACGGGTGGGTGCGGTTCGTCAGGCCGTTGATCACGGGCACGGACGCGTATTCCGCCATCTCCTGCAGGGTGGCCTCCTCAAACGTGCGGATCATGATCATATCGACATAGCGCGACAGAACGCGGGCCGTGTCGGCGATGGTTTCACCATGACCCAGTTGCATGTCCTGACCCGACAGGACCATGGTCTGGCCACCCATCTGGCGCACACCGACGTCAAACGACACGCGCGTCCGCGTCGAAGGTTTCTCAAAAATCAGCGCGACCATCTGACCGGCCAGAGGCGCGTCAGCATCCAGCGCGCCCTTGGGCAGGCCAGCGCGGGCGTTTTTGATCGTCTTGGCCTGATCGATAATGGCCCGCAGATCATCGGCGGGTGTGGTGTTGATATCCAAAAAATGCGTCATCGTACTGTTCCGTGTCGGGGCGCGGCCCCGCCTTATCCTTATGCGTTTGCGGTCGCTTTGGCCCGCACGGCGGCGGCGGCGGTTTTCAAACGCGCCACGGCCTCGGTGATTTCGTCGTCAGAGATGTTGAGCGGCGGCAACAGGCGCACCACGTTGTCGGCGGCAGGTACCGACAGGAATTCGGCGTCATAGCCCGCGGCCACGACATCGCCCGCAGGGGCCACACATTTCAGACCCTGCATCAGGCCCGAACCGCGCACGCTTTCGAACACGTCGGGGTATTCGGCGACGAGGCCCTCAAGCGACTGGCGCAACGCACCGGCCTTGCGCGACACGTCCTGCAAAAAGGCGGGATCGCCCACGATGTCCAGAACGCGTTTGCCCACGGCACAGCCCAGCGGGTTACCGCCATAGGTCGATCCGTGCGTGCCTGCGGTCATGCCGCTGGCTGCGTCCTCGGTCGCCAGAACGACACCCAGCGGAAAGCCCCCGCCGATGCCCTTGGCCACCATCATCACGTCGGGTTCGATCCCCGCCCATTCATGCGCGAACAGCTTGCCCGTCCGGCCAACGCCGCACTGGACCTCGTCCAGAACCAACAACGCGCCGGTTTCATCACACAGATCACGCAGCCCCTTGAGGCACTGATCGGGGACGGGGCGAATGCCGCCTTCGCCCTGCACGGGTTCGATCATGATCGCGGCCACTTCGGGATCGCGCGCGGCCTCTTGCAACGCCTCGTGATCGCCGAATTCCAGCTGAATGAAACCGGGCAGCAGCGGGCCAAAGCCCTTGACCATTTTTTCGGTGTTCACCGCCGCAATCGCCGCCGAGGACCGACCGTGGAACGCACCGCTAAAGGTGATGATCTTGACGCGCTCGGGCTGGCCCTTTTCGTACCAGTACTTGCGCACCATTTTCACGACCAACTCACAGCATTCCGTGCCCGAGTTGGTGAAAAACGCGGTGTCGGCAAAGGTCTGATCGACCAGAGCATCGGCCAGCGCCTTTTGCTCGGGGATCTGATAGAGGTTCGAAAGGTGCCACACCTTGGACGCCTGATCGGTCAGCGCCTGTATCAGGTCGGGGTTCGCATGGCCCAGTGCATTCACCGCAATACCCGCACCGAAATCCAGAAAACGTCGCCCGTCTTCGGTGTACAGCCACGCGCCTTGGCCGTGAGTAAACGCAAAGGAAGTCCGGTTATAGGTCGGCAGGATCGATGAAATCATAGAGGTGCCCTCAGAAATAGAAGCAGATTGGTGCCCTAGGGACAGGGTCAAGTCAACGCTTTGGGAAGGAAAATGCGCGTTATGGGCGCACGGGATCACAGGTCAGACGCGGGCGCGTCGACGTCGCAGGCAGTTATGTGTGCGCAAAGTGATCATGCCGCCCGCATAGGACCTTTGCAGACGCCTGTCTACTGAAATCAATCGCGCGTTAGTAAAGCCGCCCGAATGTGGCATCCAAGATGGTGCGCAGGGCGTCCGCGTCGATCTGGGTAAAGGCCTCGGGCTCTTCGCTATCGATATCCAGAACGGCGATCAGATCGCCCCGCCCGTTCCACACCGGCAACACGATTTCCGACCGCGTGGCCGAGGAACAGGCGATATGCCCCGGAAACGCATCCACATCATCGACCAGTTGCGTTTCCCCCGTGCGCGCCGCCGCGCCGCAAACCCCGCGCGAGAACGGAATGACCAAACAACCATGCCCGCCCTGATACGGCCCGACCTTGAGCAACCCGTCAGACACCACGCGGTAAAACCCCGTCCAACTGAACCGGTCGTCGCTGTGGTGCAGCTCGCACGCCATGGTCGCCATCATCGCGACCTCATCGGTTTCGTCCTTGGTCAGGGACGCAATCACCTTGGCCAGTCGGGGATAGTCAGCACGCATCGCAAAACCCTTTCGTTTTATCAGGCTTTTACACGGTTACGGATTGGTAAGAAAACCATTCTAGCCTGCCTACAAAGCGAAGGTAGGGAAAAATAATATGCAACTGAACACACAAACGACGGATGATGTTCTGATCATCCATGTGGACGAACCCCGGATCGACGCCTCGGTCGCGATTCAGTTCAAGGATACGGTGCGCGGGTTGATTGCCGATGGTCCAAAACAGGTCCTGTTGGACTTGGCGCGGGTCGATTTTCTGGATAGCTCGGGGCTGGGCGCCGTTGTCGCGGTGATGAAACATCTGGGCAAGGACCGGCAACTGATCCTCAGCGGGCTCACCCCCAACGTCGCCAAGGTGTTCCGCCTGACCCGCATGGACCGTGTATTCCGAATTCACGACTCGGTCGATGACGCGCTTGGCGCGCCAGGGGCGGCCGCATGATGGGGGGCGCAGTGAGCGAAACGCGTGCGTCCGTCCGGTTTCCCGCGACACCACCCAAAGTGCGGGAATGTCTGCTATATCTGCGCGAATGGCTGCACGGGGTAGTCGATGACGTGGGCGAGGTCGAACTGGTTCTGGCGGAACTGCTGAACAACGTGGCCGAACATGGCTATCCCGCGGATACGGGCGGCGATGTCAGTGTGACGCTAGAGGTGGAACAAGGATCACTACGGCTGGAAATCTGCGATCAAGGCGGGGTTTTGCCCGAGTTTTTGATGGCACATAAAACCCTGCCTGATCCGCTTGATCTGCCCGAGGGCGGGTTCGGTTGGCCCTTGATCCACGCACTAACCGAAGACATTTCATACAACCGCAAGGACGGGGTGAACCAATTGCAATGCCGCATGCCGCTCAGCGCGGGTCCGGAATTCGGGATGACAGAACCGGTTTAAATCCGTTTCGCCCTTTACATTGGTAAAAATGATTGGCCAAACTGTCCCAAAATTCGGGGGGACAGCATTACAATGCGTGATTTTCATAAACCTGGACGCTCTGCCGTTTTCGCCCAAAACGGGATGTGCGCCACGTCGCATCCACTTGCCGCCAAGGTCGCGGTCCAAATCCTAGAGGCCGGCGGTAATGCCGTCGATGCCGCGATTGCGGGCGCGGTTCTGCTGGGCATTTGCGAACCCCAGATGACGGGGATCGGGGGGGACTGTTTTATCCTGCTGAAACCTGCGGGTTCGGATGACATCGTTGCCCTGAACGGTTCGGGACGCGCGCCCGCCGCGCTGGATGCCGCCGAGATGCGCGCGCGGGGCCTGAAAACCGTGCCCCTGAACACCGCCGATGCGGTCACTGTCCCCGGTGCAATCGACGCGTTCTGCCGCCTGTCCAAGGATTGGGGAAAGATCGGTCTCGCCACCTCTCTGGCCCCCGCAATCTATTACGCCGAACACGGCGTCCCCGTGGCACCGCGCACCGCCTTTGATTGGGCCGAGGCGGCGGATAAACTGCAGGGCGACGCACGCCGTCATTACCTGTTCAACGGTCAGCCCCCCAACGTCGGTCAGGTGTTCCGCGCCCCCGGTCAGGCCGAGGTCCTGCGCAAAATCGCGATAGACGGGCGCGAGGGCTATTATGAGGGCGAGGTCGCCGAGGATATCGTTAGCTCGCTGAACGCGCTGGGCGGGGTTCATACGCTGGACGATCTGGCGAACACGCGCTGTGACTACACCACCCCGATTTCCGGCACCTACAAGGACATCGAACTGGTTGAGCATCCGCCGAACGGCCAAGGCGCGACCGCGATCCTGATGGCGAATATCCTGTCAAATTTCGACCTGCCAAACATGGACCCGTGGGGGGCCGAGCGCGCCCATATCGAGGCCGAGGCGGCCAAACTGGCCTATAACGCACGTGACCGGTTTGTAGCCGATCCGGACCACATGTCGCGTCTGGACCATATGCTGTCCCTTGATACGGCCGCGCGTCTGGCCGGCCTGATCGACCCGACCCGCGCCATGGCCGACGCGCATGTGACGTCCGAGGCGGTGCACAAAGACACCATCTATCTGACCGTGGTGGACAAAGACCGGATGGTTGTGTCCCTGATCTATTCGGTGTTCCACAGCTTTGGCTCGGGCCTTGCGTCACAGAAATTCGGCATCGGATTTCAGAACCGCGGCGCGGGCTTTACCCTGCAAGAGGGCCACGCGAATGAGGCCAAGGGCGGCAAACGTCCGATGCACACGATCATCCCCGCGATGCTGCGCAAAAACGGCAAGGTCATCATGCCATTCGGCGTCATGGGCGGCGCGTACCAACCCAACGGGCATGCGCGGGTTCTGACCAATATTGTGGACTATGGCCTGCACCCGCAGGCGGCCATCGACGCGCCGCGCTGTTTCTCGGACGCGGGCACGATGCAGGTCGAGCGCGGCTATTCCGACGATGTCCGCGCGAAACTGGCCGAGATGGGCCACACCATCGCCACACCCAGCGCCCCTATCGGCGGGGCCCAAGCGATTCTGATCGACGAAGACACCGGCGTGTTGCAGGGCGCATCGGACCCGCGCAAAGATGGCTGCGCGCTGGGATACTGATCGGGTGCTTAGTTCAGCTGGAACTGAAGGGGGTAATGGCCGTTCTCAAACTCACCAAAGATGTCTTCAACATCGGGGTGTTGAACGGGCTGCCCCGTCTGGTCGGGCACCAGATTTTGTTCCGACACGTAGGCCACGTAATAGCTTTGGTCGTTTTCGGCCAGAAGGTGGTAAAACGGCTGATCCTTGGCGGGGCGGCTGTCCTCGGGAATGGCGTCATACCATTCCTCGGTGTTCGAGAATTTCGCATCCACGTCAAAAATCACACCGCGAAACGGATGTTTCCGGTGGCGCACGATTTGTCCCAAATGATATTTGGCCTGCGTCTTTTGCATCATGTTGCATTCCCCCAACTCCTATTTCTAAAGGGTCGAACGGGGGAATGTCCATGAAAACACTTTTGAAAACAGGAAACAGTCTGTGAACCTCTTTGTCACAGTATTAGAGATCGTCGCGCCCGTACTTTTGCTGGCCGCCATTGGGTTTAGCTGGGTCAAGCTGGGGTTTGAGTATCGGGTTGAGTTCGTCACGCGCCTTGCGATGACCCTGTCCGTGCCCTGTCTGATCTTTACCTCGTTGATGCAGACAGAGGTCGATCCGGTCGCCCTGACCACCGTGTCGATTGCGGCGACCGTGGCCTATGTGGCGATCGCGGTGGTGTTTTACGCGATTATCCTGCTGTTCCGGTTGGACGTGCGCACCTATCTTGCGCCGCTGGTGTTCGGGAATACGGGCAACATCGGCATGCCCTTGGCCCTGTTCGCCTTTGGTCAGGACGGGTTGGGATATGCGGTGGTAGTCTTCGCAGTCATGGCCATCGGGTCGTTCACATTCGGTATCTGGGTCGTGACGGGCGGCGGATCGTTAACCAAAGTCATCAAGGAACCCATCGTTGCCGCAACGATCCTTGGGGGGATTTTCCTGTCCCAAGGGTGGCAAACGCCACGGGTTCTGACCAACACCTTGGAATTGATCGGACAAATCGCGATTCCGATCATGCTGATCACACTCGGTGTCGCGGTTGCGCGCCTGCATCCGGGGCGCCTTGGGCGGGCGTTGATCCTGTCCTTGGCCAAGGCCGCGGTCTGTGTGGCCGCCGGTCTGGGGATCGGCATGGCATTCGGCCTAAACGGCATGGCTTTGGCCGTTCTGACAGTGCAATTGGCGACGCCCGTTGCGGTGACGTCCTATATGCTGGCCGTGAAATACGGCGCGGATGATGACGCAGTTGCGGGTCTGGTTGTGGTGTCGACGTTGTTGTCAGTCGGCTTGGTTCCGCTATTGCTCGCATTTTTGATCTAGGTTTTCCCGCAAACCCGTTTCAACCGGCATCATTTTTGCGTATTCTGCCCAAAACACAAAGAAAGCGAGAGGCAGATGAGCAGACTTCTTCGCGCCGTACTATTGTTGATGCTGGTCGCCAGTTGTAGCGGCGGGGACAAGTCGCCCCCGCGCAATCTGGATAACGCCTGTAGCATCGTCGATCAGCGCCCTAAGTACCTAAAGGCGTTCAAGCGGACCGAACGGAAATGGGGCGTGCCCGTGCATGTCCAGATGGCCACGATCTATCAAGAGAGCCGTTTTGACGGCGATGCCCGCACGCCGGTGCAATACGTCCTCGGGATCATCCCGATGGGGCGGCAGAGCTCGGCCTATGGATACGCGCAGGCACTCGACGGGACATGGGACGAATACCGCAAGGAAACCGGCCGCCGTGGCGCGGACCGCGATGACATCTATGACGCGTCGGATTTCATCGGCTGGTACATGAATAAAACGCGTGACCGCAATGGCATCGCCCTGTCGGACGCGCGTAATCAGTACCTTGCCTATCATGAAGGCCACACCGGGTACGCACGGGGCAGTCACCGCAGCAAAAGCTGGCTTGTCCGTGTGGCAGATCAGGTTGCGGCGCGCGCGGACACCTACCGGTCCCAATTGACGCGCTGCCGCTAAGGTATCGACGGGGCGTTATTGCCCCGTCCGTTCCGCCGTTTCCTGAACAATGTTGAACATCCGCGCGCCCAGTTCGACGCCGGTTTCAAGTTCCGACAGTTCGACCACGGTTTGCTGACCCGCGCCGTTGTCGATTGTCCACTGCGCCAGACGCACCGGCGCATTTTCAAAGATCAGTTCGATATAGCCGTATTCCGGATGCTCGGGGTCTTGGGCCACGACCGAAGTTTGGGTCGCGTTGCCGCTGTGGCCGACGACCATGCTGCGCCGGCTAAGGTCGACCTTACGCTCAAGGATCAGGTTCAGAGGCGTCCGTTTCAGCGGATACTGCTCGGGACGCTGGTTGATGCGGTTGTCATAGATCGCCACCTGACCGCCGCCCGCGAGGACAAGCGCATCGTTAGGCGGATCATATTCGAACCGCGCGCGACCGGGCCGTTTCAGGAACAAGCGACCCGTGGAGACCGAGCCATCGGCGTTCCTCTGCCGGAATGTGGCCTGTGCGGTGGTAAAACTGTTCAGATAGGTTGAGATCTGATCCAGCGAGAGCATGTCGGCTGCGAATGCGGGACGGGCGGCCAGTGCCGCCAATCCTGCCATAAATGTACGTCGTGCGAGTTTCATTCGATATACCTAAGCACTGATCGACGCGGGAAAACCCCGCCTTGGACCAGACATAGGCATTCCCCGCCTGATAGGCGATATCACGCCGCCGGTTATCCCTGTTCAGGCACCAGAATTTCGCGTTTACCCACGTGGTTCGCGGGGGAGACGACGCCATTCTCTTCCATCTGCTCAACCAGTCGCGCGGCCTTGTTATAGCCGATCGACAGCTTGCGCTGAATGTAAGAGGTCGAGCATTTCCGGTCCTTCAGGACAATCGCCACGGCGGTGTCATAAAGGGCGTCTTCCATATCGGTGTTGCCACCGGTGTTCAGACCTAGAACCGCGTCGATATCGGCCTCTTTGTCGTCATCGGGCCCCTCGACCACTCCGCCGACGTAATCGGGCGGGCCATAGGCCTTGAGGTAGGTCACGATTTCCTCGACCTCTTCGTCGCTGACGAAGGGCCCGTGCACACGCGTGATGCGCGAGCCACCGGCCATATACAGCATATCGCCCATGCCCAGCAGCTGTTCCGCGCCTTGTTCACCAAGGATCGTGCGGCTGTCGATTTTGCCGGTCACCTGGAACGAGATACGGGTGGGAAAGTTTGCCTTGATCGTACCGGTGATCACGTCAACCGACGGACGCTGTGTCGCCATGATCAGGTGGATACCCGAAGCACGCGCCATCTGGGCCAGACGTTGGATACAGGCCTCAATCTCTTTGCCCGCAACCATCATCAGGTCGGCCATCTCGTCCACAATCACGACGATATAGGGCAGGGTTTCGGGCGCGAATTCTTCGGTCTCGAAGATGGGTTCGCCCGTCTCATCGTCAAAGCCGGTCTGAACCGTGCGCTTGAACATCTCGCCTTTGGCCTGCGCGTCGCGCACACGACCATTATAGCCATCGATGTTACGCACGCCCATTTTGGACATCTTGCGATAGCGCTCTTCCATCTCGCCGACGACCCATTTCAGGGCGACAACCGCCTTTTTCGGGTCGGTCACAACCGGCGACAACAGGTGCGGGATGCCGTCATAAACCGACAGTTCCAACATCTTCGGGTCGATCATGATCAGCCGGCATTCGTCCGGCGTCAGTTTGTAGAGCAGCGACAGGATCATCGTGTTGATCGCAACCGACTTACCCGAACCGGTCGTCCCCGCGATCAAGAGGTGGGGCATCTTGGCAAGGTTTGCGACAACCGGATCGCCACCGATGTCTTTGCCAAGCGCCAGCGGCAGGCGCATGTTGCTGTCGCCGAAATCTCGGGCCGACAGGATTTCGCGCAGAACCACCTTTTCGCGGTTTGCGTTCGGCAATTCGATCCCGATCACGCTGCGTCCCGGAACGGTGGAGACACGGGCGGACAGGGCGGACATGCTGCGTGCGATATCGTCGGCCAGACCGATCACGCGGCTGGCCTTGAGACCCGGCGCAGGTTCCAGTTCGTACATAGTAACAACGGGACCGGGACGGACCGAGACGATTTCGCCTTTGACGCCATAATCATCCAGAACGTTTTCCAGCATCCGCGCGTTTTCTTCCAACGCCTCATCGGACAGGTGATGACGCTCAATGCTGACGGGGTTGGTCAACAGGCTGAGGGGCGGATGTTCATACTCGGCGCCGGTGTCCTCAAACTGCAGGGCCGGTTGGGCCTCTTGCTGGGCGCGGCGCGACGGTTGAACGGCGCGTTTTACCGGATGCTGCACGACCTTTTTGGGCTCGGGTGCGGCGGGCGCGCGATATGCGGCAACGGGGACCTCGGGCGCGGCGGCGACGGGTTCGTCATAGGCCGGCTCATCGAACGCGGGCTCATCATACACGCGGTCATCAAAGTCGCGTTCGTCATAGCCATAGGCGTCAAAATCGACCTCAACCTCATCGACCAACGGCTGTGGCGGGGCGGCAAATTCCTGCGGCTCGACAAAGACATTGGTGACTTCCTGATCGTCGATCAGTTCGGCCATGTCGCCTGCGGGCGGTTCCGTCAGGATCAGGGGTTTCGGCCCGCGACGACGCGCCATCGCGGCGGTGGCAAGGCCCGCGCCATTGGCGGATGGCGCGCTCAACGGCGGTTCGGCGCGGGGGGCGGCCTGCAACGGCGGTTCGGCGCGGCGGGTCGGTGCGGTTTGCGCTTGGGTGCGGGCGCGGCTGCGGATCACGTCGGCGATGCGCGCCTTGATGCGTTCCTCGGACACGGGTTCCATGTCGGCCACGGCGTCCGGCAGGGCCTGTTCCACCCATTCGGGTTCGGGATCGGGCGCGCGACGGATCAGGGACGGCATCCGCGACAAGAAGCCCTTGGTCGGGCGCGTGTCTTGCGGCATGTCCTCATACAGGGCTTCGTCATCGTCCTCTTGGGCGACCACGGGGGCGCGACGCACCAGCGACGGCTCGGCATGACCGGCGGTCGAAACGCGCACCTCACGGCGGGTTTTCTGACGGGCGTGCAGGGTCTGCGCGCCACGATAGGCACCACTTGCCCCACGGCCCAGCAAACGCATCAACCCGTCATAGGCCACGATCAGACCGATCAACAGATACCGCCCGATCAGGAACATCTCGCGCCGGTTAAACGCGGTAACAAACAGCATGATCGCGATGAACGCGCCCAGCGAAAGCAGGCTGAGGAATTTGAGGCCCAGCGCCAGCGGCAGCGGGATCACATTCAGCAACGCCGCCGTCACGGTATCACCGAACAGACCGCCCATGCCAAATTCATGTGTCCAGTTTTCACCGGGCGTCAGGGTCGCCGCAAAAACCGAGGCCAGCGCGATGGCAATCGGGGTGAAAATCGCGCGGCTCAGGACACGGTCGGCCCCTTGGTGCAGCGCAAATCGCGCGCCCCAGCCAAGAAACGCAAGGCCCAGCGCCCATGCGCCAAGGCCCACAATCACATGCAGGGGCGACGCGATAGACGCGCCAAACCGCCCAAGCAGGTTCGCCGCCGGTGCATCCGTCGCGGCCATCCAACTGGGATCTTCGGGCACGTATGAGGCCAGCATCATGCAAGTCAAAATCCCCAACGCCAACAGGGCAAGCCCCATCAGTTCGCGGCCACGTCGTTCGATGGCCGCCTGCATGTTGGTGTCAAACAGAGGATCGCGATGCTTGGACTGATACGATGCCATGCGCCTTCCCTTACCCGTACAAACAGTCGCGTAGCTGGATCAGCCCGCGCTTCATTTCTTCTTTTGGGGCCACCATGGCGGCCCGGATATACTTGGCCCCGGGGTTAAACCCGTCCGCCTCACGCGCCAGATAGGCACCCGGCAAAACCCGCACACCGGTTTCGGTCCACAGACGCAACGCCGCCTCTTCGCCATCCTCGACCGGCAACCACAGGAAAAAGCCCGCCTGCGTCGGGAAATACCCCGGCACATTGCCAAGGATCTCATCGGCGGCGCGGAATTTGTCCTGATAGAGGGCGCGGCTGGCGATCACGTGTTCTTCGTCCGACCAGACGCGGGCCGACGCCATTTGCAGCGGCTGGGGCACGGGCGTGCCGGAATAGGACCGTTGCAGACGCATCCGGCGGATGTTTTCCGGCCCACTGGCCGCAAAGCCCGAGCGCAAACCGGCAAGGTTCGACCGTTTGGACAGCGAATGGAACACCACAATGCGTTCGGGGTCCGCGCCCATATCACGCGCGACGGTCAGGGCCCCCACGGGCGGGTTGCCCTCTTCGCGGTAGATCTCGCTATAGCATTCGTCGGCGAACACCTTGAAATCGTATTTCTCGGCCAGACCGATCAGGGTCTCCCAATAGTCGCGACTGGCCACGGCCCCTTGGGGGTTCGACGGCGAGCACAGATAGGCAATCGTCACGCGGTTCAAAACATCCGGCGACAGGCCTGCGAAATCGGGCAGGAAATTGTTGTCCCGCGTCGCGGGCAGATACATCGGCGTAGCCCCCACGGACAGGGCGGCCACCGCGTAGGCCTGATAGAACGGGTTCGGGATCAAAACGATCGGCGACTGGCTGTTCTTGGTTTCGGGCCCCAGTGCCATCGCGGCGTTATAAAGACCCTCACGCGTGCCATTCAGCGCCAAAAGCTGTGTCGCGGGATCGATATCCACGTCGAAACGGGATTTGACCCAGTTCGCCATCGCGCCCAGCAATTCAGGTGCGCCCTCATTCGTGGGGTAATTCCGGAAACTGTCTGCATGGGCGACGATTTCATCAGTGACCCAAGCCGGAAAATCGTGCTTGGGATCACCAATGGTCATATGAATCACTTCACCACCCGGCGCATGTACGTCGAGAAGCGTCCGCAAACGCGGAAATGCGTATTCGGGCAGGTTCGAAAACCGCTCTGGATAGGAGGTCATGGGACCGCTCTGCTGCCTTTATGGACCGGGGTCGTTGCGCCCCGTTTTGACCGAGCATAGCCCAGCGCGCGGACTCCGTCCAGAAAAACGCAACCCTGTCAGGGCGATAATGTGGCTTTTAGGTCAGGACCTGTTCCGCCGCCGCCCCCAAACGCAGCAAACGCATCTCATCGCCATGCGGGGTCAGGAACATGATGCCCGTGGACGCCACCCCCGTCGGCAGGGTCAGGGCACAGCCCCCCATCAGGTTCCCAATCCGCGTGTTGCGCAGCGCCAACAGGTTTTCGGCAGTGAAATAGTCGGGATCGTTCAGCAACCGGTCCGCATTGGGCGGCAGGTTGGCCACCGTCGGCAGGATCACCGCGTCATAGCCCGCCGTCATCGCCGCGAATTCGGCGCGCAGGCGATCCAGATCCTGCCACGCCTTGACGTAGTCGGCGGCCGTGAAATCGCGCCCGCCACGGAAACGGGTCAGGATCGGCGGGAACATCTTGTCCGGCGCGTCCTCAATCACGTCGCGCCACGTGCCATAGGCCTCGGGCGCATAGAGAACACCGGACAGGGCCATCGCATCGGCCACCTGCGGGATATCGGCGTGATCAATGATCGCACCCGCGTCGCGCAGACGTTTGACACTGCTCTCGAACCCCGCGTCCGATTGCGGCGACAGGTCGTCCATCGCGATGGTGTTCAGGACCAAAAACCGCCGCCCCGCGATATCCGCCCCGCGCAGATCGGGGGCCTTGACCCCCGCAAGGGTCGCGAACAGGACTGCCGCGTCCTCAACATGGCGGGTGATCGGGCCGACCGTGTCAAACCGCGCGGCCAAGGGCACAACGCCCTGCAGCGACAGCCGCCCCGATGTGGTCTTGAGGCCAACCAGATCGTTCCATGCCGCAGGCACCCGCACCGATCCGCCCGTGTCCGACCCGACCGCCGCCGCCGCCAAGCCGAACGCCACCGACGTCGCCGCGCCCGAGGACGATCCGCCCGACACCGCGTCATGATCGTTGATACAGGGCGGGCTGGCCGTCGAGGGGTTCAGGCCAAGGCCCGAAAACGCCAGTTCAGTCATATGGGTTTTGCCAATGCACACCGTGCCCGCATGGGTCGCGACCTGTAAAACTTGGGCGTCCGCATCCGGCACCCGACCGGCCAGCAATTTCGACCCCGCCTCGGTTGCGGTGCCTGCCGTGTCAAACAGGTCCTTCCACGAAGTCGGCACGCCATCCAATGGTCCCGTGCGCAACCCCGCGCGGGCGCGTTCGCGCGCCGCTGTCGCCTCGGCCATGGCGCGTTCGGGGGTGGTGCGCGCATAAATCCGGTCGCCAAACGGGTGGTTCGCAATCGCGTCCAGCGTCTCGGCGACCAAATCCACGGGATCGACATTTCCGCGTGCGATTTCACGACCCAGCGCCACCGCGCCCATGGAATTTGCTTGGCTCATCACGACCTCCTGAACTTAGCGCACGCTAGCGGCACGCGGGCGCATGGACAATCCCGTTCAGGCGCGCATATTGCGGTGCATGAGTTACGATTCAGATATCATCATCGTGGGTGGGGGCCTGAACGGCCCTGCCCTTGGGCTGGCCCTTGCGGATGCGGGACAGACGGTCACGATTATCGACGCCCTGCCTGCGCAGGCACGCGAACAGGATACGTTTGACGGGCGCAGTTATGCGCTTGCGCTGGCGTCGCAGAAAATGCTGTCGGCCATCGGCATCTGGGGCGCGGTCGGCGATCACGCCCAGCCGATGCTAGAGATCAAGGTCAGTGACGGGCGCGCAGGCGAAGGCCCCTCCCCGTTCATTCTGGAATTCGACCATGCCGAAATCGAAGAAGGTCCGATGGGATACATGGTCGAGGACCGGTATCTGCGCGTGGCGTTTCTGGACGCGCTGGCACAGCACCCCAAGGTCACGCATCTGTCGGGCGAAACGGTCGTCGCACAGGATATTGAACCGAGTGGCGCGACCGTCACGCTGGCCTCGGGACGGAGGTTGCGGGGCAAGGTTCTGGTCGGCGCGGATGGCCGCAAAAGCGGCACGGCGGAACGCGCGGGGATTTCGCGCACCGGTTGGGATTACGGTCAAACCGCGCTGGTCTGTGCCATCGGGCATGAACGCCCGCACAACGGCATCGCACATCAGTTTTTCATGCCGCCGGGACCACTGGCCATCCTGCCCCTGCCCGGCAACCGGTCCTCAATCGTCTGGAGCGAAACCCACGACATGGCCGCGCGCATAAACGCGATGGATGACGCGGACTATATGGATACGCTGCGTCCGCGGTTTGGCGATTTCCTTGGGGATATCGAACTGGCCGGTGTGCGGTTCAGCTATCCGTTGAACCTGACGCTTGCCAATGCGTTCGTGAAACCGCGTCTGGCCCTGATCGGGGATGCGGCGCATGGGGTGCACCCGATTGCGGGTCAGGGGTTGAACCTTGGCCTGCGGGATGTGGGTGCTTTGGCAGAGGTTCTGGTCGACGCCGCACGGCGGGGCGAAGACATCGGCGCGATCAACGTTCTAGAGCGTTATCAGACATGGCGCCGGTGGGATACGGCGACGCTTGCCGCCGCGACGGACGGGTTCAACAAACTGTTCTCAAACGACAACCCGATTTTGCGCGGGGTGCGTGATTTGGGGATGGGTGTGGTGAATTCGATGCCGAACCTGCGCCGCCGGTTCATCCGTGAGGCCGCTGGCCTGAACGGAGACCTACCGCGCCTGATGCTTGGCCGTCCGCTTTAGTCCAGCGGGCGCGCCTCATCCACCAACATGATCGGAATACCGTCGCGGATCGGAAAGGCAAGGTTCGCGGCCTTGGATACCAGTTCCTGACGTTCGGCGTCATAGGACAGAACGGCGTGCGTCACCGGACAGATCAGTGCCTCAAGCATACGGCGGTCGGATTTCGGGTTGTCGGTCATTGCAGGCGATCCTCATTGTCGCCACCCCGAATGGCGAATTGCAACAGCGTGGTCAAGGTCTCCCGCCGGTCAGACAGGTGCGGCGTTTCAAGCAGCGCCTGCTTTTCCTCGGGCCCCAGCGGACAGAGCATCGACAGAGAATTGATCAGCAACTCATCCTCGGCGTTCTGCAAGCTCTCCCAATCCGTGGACAGCCCCATTTCGTTGAAATAGCGCCCCAAGAGGTCGAAAAACCCGTCGCGTTCGAAATCGGGGTCGGTCTCGGCTTTGCCCAAATCCGACTCAAATCCTGTCCATTTGACGCGGGCACGGCGATAGGGGGTGAACCCGCTTTCCTCAGTCACGATACGGAACCGCGAGATGCCAGTCAGGGTGATCATGTACCGCCCATCCTCGGTCTCCGAAAACGCGGTAACACGCCCCGCACAGCCGATGTCGTGCAGGCCCTTTTCGCTGCGCCCCGGAACCTCGACCGGTTGGATCATGCCGATCAACCGATGCGGGGTTTTCAAAGCATCCTCAAACATCGCCAGATAACGCGGTTCAAAAATGTGCAGCGGCAGGTTCGCGCGCGGCAACATCAGCGCCCCGGGCAAGGGGAACAGGGATATCGTGTCTGGAAGATCATTCGCCGTGAGCATGGATAAAATCCTAGCGCCGCGACGCGATCAGGCAAATATCATCGACGACAATTTACGGCGACCGCGCAAAACAACCGGATCTTGGGGCTTGAGCGCATCGAAGATGGTGAACAGCTGATCCTTGGCGGCGCCGTTGTTCCATTCGCGATCGCGGCGGAAGAGGTCCAAAAGCTCATCCACAGCCGCCTCAACATCACCGGCAGCATGCAGCGCCTGCGCCAGATCGAAACGGGCCTGATGGTTGTCAGGTTCGGCGTCCACGGCGGCGCGCAGTTCGGCCACGGGACCCGCATCTTGGGCCTGTTTCAACAACTCCAGTTGCGCGACTGCGGCCTCATATTCCTTGGACCCTTGGATTTCGGCAGGGGCGGACGCCAGCAGGGCCTCGGCCTGATCCAGCTGTTCCAGTGCCAGATGCGCACGCACCAGACCGCCGAATGCGGCGGCGTTGGCGGGATCCTCGCCCAGAATGGCGGCAAAGGTCTGCGCGGCGTCTTCGACCGCGCCCTCGGCCAGCATCGCCTCGGCGGCCTCGACGGCCTCGGACAGACCACCGTCACCGCCCAGATCGGCCACACGGTTCACGAAATCGGTGATTTCCGCAGGCGATACCGCGCCTTGGAACCCGTCGGCGGGGCGACCTTGGTGAAAGGCATAGACGGTCGGAATGGATTGGATACGCAGCTGCGCGGCGATGCCTTGGTTTTCGTCGACGTTGACCTTGACCATTTTGACACGGCCACCGGCCTTGCACACAGCGTCCTCAAGCGCGGGGCCAAGCGCCTTGCACGGGCCGCACCACGGGGCCCAGAAATCGACGATGACCGGCACCTCGGCAGAGGCCTCAATCACGTCCTGCATAAAGGTCGCTTCACCGATATCCTTGATCAAGTCGCCGTCTTGCGCCTGTGTCGTCGGATTTCCGCCCAGCTCCAGCATATTCTGCCCCCAAACCAATCTAAGATGATGCTCATATATGGGCGTGATCGCCCAAAAGGAAAAGGCCCAAACCGGATTTGGGCCCCGTGATTACAAATCGAATGTCGCGAAAACGGGGGCGTGGTCGCTGGGCTGTTCCCAGCCACGGGCGTCACGCAACACGCGTGAGCCATGCGCCGCGTTGGAAATATCGGGCGTGGCCCAAACGTGGTCCAAGCGCCGCCCCTTGTCCGCCGCATCCCAATCCTTGGCGCGATAGGACCACCAGCTGTAGAGCAACCCCTCGGGGATGTCCTGACGGGTGATGTCGACCCATTTGCCCGCATCCATCACCTGTCCCAGATGGTCGACCTCAATCGGGGTGTGGCTGACGATCTTTAGCAGGCTCTTGTGGTTCCAAACGTCATCTTCGCGCGGGGCGATGTTCAGATCGCCCACCAGAATGGATTTCTCGGGCTGATCCGCAAAAAACGCGTCACGCATGTCGGTCAGATAATCCAGCTTTTGCCCGAACTTTTCGTTCACCTCACGGTCGGGTTTGTCCCCGCCCGCAGGCACATAAAAGTTGTGGATCGTCACGCCGTTTTCCAAACGCGCGGCGACATGGCGGGCGTGACCCAGACCCGCGAAATCCTGATCGCCCGCATCCGTCAGGGGCAGTTTCGACAGGATCGCAACGCCGTTGTACCCCTTTTGGCCGCGCGCAACCATGTGGGTATAGCCCAGTTCGGCAAAGCCTGCGGTCGGGATTTTCTCAACCGGACTTTTGCATTCCTGCAGGCACAGAACATCGGGGGCCTCTTCGGCCAAGAGTTTCAGGACCAGCGCCTCACGCAAGCGGACCGAGTTGATGTTCCATGTGGCCACGGTAAAGGGCATGCGCGTCTCCTGCATCAAAGTTGCGCGCAGGGTAGTGCCGCGTCCCAGCGGGGGCAAGCCGCCCCTGACCCACCACGCCTGAAACCTGTTCACGAAAAAAGGCCCTCGAAAAATCGAGGGCCAGTCCAACAGGGAGGTCACGTCTATGTCCCGGACGTGAACGGGGTTCGCTATTCGTGTGGCGGGGCGCGGACGCCCCGACCGATCAGGCCACCAGACGGTAGCCGCCGCTTTCCGTCACCAACAGACGCGCATTCGAGGGATCGGGCTCAATCTTTTGGCGCAGACGGTAGATGTGGGTTTCCAGCGTGTGGGTCGTGACCCCGGCGTTATAGCCCCATACCTCATGCAACAGCACATCGCGTGCCACAACGCCCTCGGACGCACGGTAGAGGAATTTCAGGATGTTGGTTTCTTTCTCGGTCAGACGAATTTTGCGTTCGTCATCGGTGACCAGAACCTTCATCGCGGGCTTGAACGTATACGGGCCAAGCTGGAATACAGCATCTTCGGACTGTTCATGCTGGCGCAGCTGGGCGCGGATACGGGCCAGAAGGACGGGGAATTTGAACGGCTTGGTCACATAGTCATTTGCGCCTGCATCCAGACCCAAAATCGTGTCAGCATCGCTATCGTGACCGGTCAGCATCAGGATGGGACATTTCACGCCTTGCTTGCGCATCAGGCGGCACAGTTCACGACCATCGGTATCCGGCAGACCCACGTCGAGGATGACCAGATCATAGATCCCCTCTTTGGCCTTATCCATCGCCGAGGCCCCGTTGTTGGCCTCAAAGACGTCAAAGTCTTCTGTCATTACAAGCTGTTCGCTCAACGCTTCGCGAAGATCTTCGTCGTCATCGACCAGCAGGATCTTTTTCAAATTGCCCATCTTTGGCGCTCCTCGTTTCGTTGACCTCCAAATGTTGATAGTTGGTCAGAACGACAAGATTACCTTTCAAAAGATCACGCAACCGTGTCGCTCAGAAGGGTTATGTTTCATCTTTTCGCAACACAGGTTACTACCTGTTGCATAAATAACGACGAAAACGGTTTTCTTATGACTCTTGGCCTGTCTGCTGATGAACGCATCGCCCGCGCCCGCGCTGATTTGCGCATGGGTGTTCCGGTTGTTTTGCGGGGCGAAACCGGCGCGGTGGTCTTTGTTTCTGCCGAGACTTTGACGCCTGAACGCCTTTCAGCACTGGCCGGATTCGGACCCGAACTGACCCTGACGATCACCGCGCGCCGCGCCGAGACCTTGAACGCCTTTGTCTATGACGGGGACATCGCGCGCCTAAAAGTGCCCTCACACGCCTGCGCCAACTGGATCAAATCTGTGTCAGATCCGGCCGACGATTTGAACAATCCGATGAAGGGACCGTTCACCGCGATCCGTGGTGGCGACCCGAAATTGCACCGTTTGGCGATTGGCGTAGTGAAATCCGCGCGCCTCTTGCCCGCGATCGTGGTTCAAGACATCGCCGAGCCCGCCCTGTTCGCAGCCGAACACGGGCTGACGGTGCTGGACGCGGGGATGGTGGACACGGCTCTGGCGCTGAGCAGCCCGATGAATGCCGTGGTCAACGCCCGTGTCCCGATCACCGCCGCCGAGAAAACCCGCCTGCATGTGTTCCGCCCCGACGATGGGGGCGAGGAGCACTACGCCATCGAAATCGGCAATCCGTCCCGCGACGAACCGGTTCTGGCGCGGCTACATTCGGCCTGTTTCACCGGCGATGTGATGGGCAGTCTGAAATGCGATTGCGGGCCGCAATTGAACGCCGCCCTGGCCCAGATGGGGGAGGAAGGCGCAGGCGTGTTGCTGTACCTGAACCAAGAGGGACGCGGCATCGGTCTGACCAATAAGATGCGCGCCTATTCCTTGCAGGATCAGGGGTTCGATACGGTCGAGGCGAACCACCGTCTGGGGTTCGAAGATGACGAACGGGACTTTCGCATCGGGGCGTCCTTGCTGCGCAAACTGGGGTTCAGCGCAACCCGCCTGATGACGAATAACCCGAATAAAATCAAGATGATGGAGCAAAACGGCATCACCGTGACCGAACGCGTCCCGCTTAAGGTCGGGGAGAACGCCCACAACACGAACTACCTTGCGACCAAGGCGGCCAAGTCGGGACATCTGTTGTGATCACACCCCGCGATCTGGTCCTGACGCCGACGGGCGTACGGTTCTACGGGCGCAATTTCGCGTGCTCAATCGGGCGCGGCGGCGTGAAACGGCGCAAGCGCGAGGGCGACGGCGCGACCCCCGTGGGCGAACACCGGATTGTCGGGATGCTGTATCGTCCAGATCGCATGGCGCGGCCCACCGATTGGGCCCTCCCGATCCATCCCGGTGATTTGTGGTCCGATGACGTGCGCGATCCGGACTATAACCTGATGGTTCGCGCGCCCCACCCGTTTGGGCATGAGCGTCTGCGCCGCGCCGATCCTCTGTACGATTTGGTTGTGATCACAGACTGGAACTGGCCCTACGCGGAAAAGGGCGCGGGGTCTGCGATTTTCATCCACCAATGGCGCAAGCCGCATCACCCGACCGAGGGTTGTGTGGCGTTTTCGCGGTCTGATCTACGGTGGATCGCGCGCCATATCACCTATGGCACGCGGTTGATCGTTCGCGGCTAAGCCTTTACGCGGTCACCGAAAATTGCCGAACCGATGCGGACATGCGTGGCGCCAAGGGCGATCGCGCGCTCAAAATCGCCACTCATGCCCATAGACAGGCCGGTCAGGTTGTTGCGCGCCGCGATTTTGGCCAACAGGGCGAAATGCAGGCTGGGTTCTTCATTCACCGGCGGGATGCACATCAGGCCCTCAACCGGCAGGCCAAGGTCGCGACATTGCGCGACCAGCGCGTCGACACCGTCCAAGGGAACGCCGGCCTTTTGATCCTCATCCCCCGTGTTCACCTGCACGAAAACGCGCGGGATACGGTTGATTTCCGCACCGATTGACGCGATACGGCGGGCCAGCTTTTCGCTATCGACCGTATGGATCACGTCAAACAGCTCTAACGCCGCGCGGACCTTGTTGCTCTGCAACGGGCCGATCAGGTGCAATTCCACCCCTTCGTATTTCTCTTTGAATTCCGGCCACTTACCGGCGGCCTCTTGCACGCGGTTTTCACCGAACACACGGTGACCTGCGGCCAATACGGCCTCAACCCGTTCGTTCGGTTGCACCTTGGACACCGCGATCAGGGTCACGTCATCGACCGAGCGGCCCGCCGATGTGGCGGCCTTGACCATCGCGTTTTGAATATCGCTCAACCCCATGAAGGCCTCCTTAGTCTACGGCGTCGCCCAAGGCCTCGATCATCGGGGCCAGATCGTTTTCGAACCGTTTCCACGCCGCTTGGGACGTTTTGTAGATCGGTTGACGCACCTGCGCGAGGCTGAGCGTCGCAACACGGCGGTCATTCTGGTGGAAGTTCAAACAGTCGTCCTGCCATTCCAGATCACAGGCCACGACCAGTTTGCGCGCCTCCTCCTCCGGGTTTTCGATCAGGTCCTCATAGGTGATTTCATAAAAACCGCCCGGCATCTTTTCGCGCCAGAAATCAACGATTTCCTCAAACATCCGGTAATAGAGGCCAAGGTCGCGCTGGTTATACGCATAGCGGTGGTTGCCCTCGGAAAAGACGTTTTTATAGATCGACAACAACGTGTCGCGTGGATCGCGACGGACCAACACGATATGGGCGTTCGGGATAACGGCCTTGATCGCGCCCATATAGCTAAACGTCTGGATCGCCTTGTCGGTGATCCGTTCGGCATCGGGGCAGATTTTGCGCAGACGCTCTTCGACCTGATAGCCAAGCGCGGCAAGCTTGTCCTGAGGCAAGTCATTGAAATGATGGAACGACTTGCCATCCGGCTTGATCAACATCCGCATCAGTTCGCCATTGAAGACCCCGACCTCACCCGCGCCGTCGACGCGGCTGTGGCTGGCGAGGATTTGTTCGACAAGCGTCGTGCCCGAACGCGGCAGGCCGGTCACAAAGATCGGGGCGAAATCCGTGGCCCCCGGCACCGGTTCGATGTTGTTGAAATCGATGCCCTCGAACGCGGACTTGATGCCGTCGATCTCCATCCGGCGGGATTGGATGGTGTATGGGTATTTCTTGCGCATCAGGTCGTTCGCGGGATCAAGATAGCGGAACACCTGATCGTATTCTTTTTGCTGTTCTTTCGCGCGGGCAAGGGCAAAGCCCATGTGCATCTTGCTGTTGTCATCAAGACCGCCGTTGTCAAAAAGATCCTGCATTTGCGCGACAAGAGGATCGTCCGGCTTGGCCTTATAGGAGGCAAAGAAGGTGCGATAGGTCTCACCCATTTTGGGGTTCAATTCGATCGCCTTGCGGAAATCGGCCTCGGCCGCATCGAAATCCCCCAATGTTTGCAGATACATACCGCGCAGGGACCAGATCATTGGGTTATTGGCACCCTTTTCCACGGCGGTCGCGAAATCGGCCAGTGCGCCCTCTTGATCACCCGCCTTGCCACGTGCCTCGGCGCGGCGCGCCCAAAAGATCGGAAGCTTTACCCCCGCTTTGAATGCCTCATCATAAACGGCAATCGCAGCCTCGGCGCGGTCACTGTTTACATAGACACGTGCGAGAAACGCATAGGTCTCCGGCAGGTTCTTGTTGAGCTTCAGCGCCTCGCGAAAAGCCTGTTCGGCCTTGTCATTGCTGCCCGCGCGCATCATCCCGATCCCGAGGTTCTGATACCCCAGTGGCAGTTTCGGAGACAGTTTGAGAGCCTGTTGAACACGCTGAATGCCCTCGGCCACGCGGTCACTTTCGATCAGGAACCGGCCAAATGTGTTGTGCGCCTCGGCATAGTTCGGGGCCATCGCAGTTGCCTTGCGATAATTCGCCTCGGCGTCCCGCATTTTACCCATAGAAAACTGGGCATTCGCCAAAACCAAAACCAGAATGGCAGCATCCGGATGGACGGTTAGCAGGGCCTTGGCGCGGCGCTCGGCCTCGGCGAATTTGCCGGTTTCGACCAGTTGGATCACCGCCTGCACCTCGGCGGGCGGGGCGGTTCCGGCGGACGGTTTTTGGCTGACAGGTTTGGCGAGGTGATTTTGCAGCGTCACCAATAGGCTCGCGGGCAGGTTCGCCGCTTTGGCCTCGGCCAAAAACGCGCTGTTCTGGGCCGCATCGCCGACTTTGCCCAGCGTTTCCGCCGTCATCATCCAAATCGCGCTCTCTTTCGGCTTGAGCCGGCGCGCATTTGCAAGGTGCAGCAACGCCGGACCCGGCTGGCGGCGCAACAGGGAAATACGCCCGCGTTGGAAATGCGGTTCGGCCAGTTTTGGCGCGGATACCGCGACGTGTGCGAACATCTTGTCCGCCTCATCCAACTTGCCCGCAGACATCAGTTTCATCGCCTGTTCATAGGTCGATTTGATTTGCGCAGAACTTAGCGGCAGCATTCGAAACCCTCGGATCAATCGTTTGTTGTTGGCTAGCACGCCGGTCGCGTCATGTCGAATGCCACAAAAGAAAAGAGCGGACCAAATGGCCCGCCCTTTCCGATCATAATCCTTGGGAGGATTAGAACGACATTGCCACACCCAGCGAGAAGGTGTCGTTGCCGCCGTCGGTGTCGCCGTAACCGAACTGAACAACAGCACCGCCGCCCAGATCGTAGTTCGCAGCCAGACCGAAGCCTTCGGAACCGGTGTCGAACTCACCGTAGTTTACAGTGAACGACAGTGCGTCAACGGTGTAACCCAGAGCAACGCCGATGTAGTCGTTGTCGGTACCGCCCAGAGCGCCAGCCGACTGATCCCAGTAGTTCAGGACAGCTTCGAAACCGTTGTGGAAGTTGGCGTCAACCGACACACCCACGATGTCGCCGTAGGTGTCGCCGCCATCTTGGTAACCCAGACCGAAGCCCAGAGCGATACCGCCCAGTTCAGCGCCGTAGGTCAGACCGAGACCGTATACATCGTCAGCGGAACCCGAGTCATCCAGTTCCAACGACGCAGCAACGCCGAATGCACCGAACGAGTAGTCGTAGCGCAGGATCTGGCCGTCGTTCAGACCGTCGAATTCGTCAGCTTCCGAGAAACCACCGTGTTCGGTGTGGTCATCAGCGATCGCACCAGCAGCGATTTCCAGATCAGCCAGAGCCCAAGCCAGAGCGCCGTCAACGTCACCCAGGGTTACGGTGCCGAAGCCGCCCGAGACGAACACAGCCAGTTCTTCAACCGGGTCGCCGTTGTTCGGGTTAGCGGCAATCGGGTCGCCAGCAGGAACACCAGCGGGATCGTCGTCACCGATTTCGTCCAGATCGATGGTCGCGCCGAAGGTCAGGCCGTTGTCCGACTCACCCGACAAGGTGAAACGCACGTCCAGATCGCTGTGGAACTGGGTGTCGCTCACGCCATCGTCAAAAATACCGATTTCAGCCGAACCGGAAAGATTTACGTCCGCCGCAGCGAAGCCAGCCGAAGCAACCAGGGCCGTAGTAGCAAAGAGACTATGTTCTGAATTTTTTCGAGTAAAATATAGTAGTTAAACACTTTGCGCCCAAATGAGCGCTTGGATTTGTCAAGATGCTGCATGTGCAAAAAAATGTGAATGCGACAAATTATCCAATAACACCGGACGCAAATAGTCACACGTTTGTGATTTACGTTTACACGCTTTTGTGATGATAGCATCGTTGCGCCCAGGCTTACCCGACAAATAATGCAAGGCAAAAGCGCCCGGATGCATGATCCGGACCCCTATTCCATCCTGCAAACGGGGTTAGACGCGCTGAAAGCCCGCGTTGGTGTTCAGCATAAAGTTCGCAAAGATCGGCAGGCTCGCCGCGCCAATCCCGCGCGCATCTACCCCCACGCTGCCACATTCGGCAGTGGGCAGGAGAAGGCCGCGCCCATCCAACCGGTCCAGAGCGCCCCGGACACGCTCAACAAGTGCCTCCCGGATCGCCACGGGAAAGGCTCCATCGATCACGACGGCCTCAAAATCAATCACAGAACAAACGGCAAGGGCCGCGCGTGCGAGGTTTTCACCGGTTTCGTCCAGCCACGGCTTTAAAACCTCGTCAATTCCGCTCCAATCCGGCTCTTCCTGCCACAGCGCGGCAGGATCATGCCCTGCCTCAACCATTGCGGCCTCAAGCCGGTAAATGGAGGCCGAGTCGATCAGTTGCTCAACCCCACCGCCCGATTTGGGCATGGGTAAGGACCCAAAGGCACCCGCATTGTTCCGCGCACCAGGGTAAACCGAGTCATTCAGGACCACGCCGCCGCCAATAAAGGCACCAACGAAGAAATACGCATAATCCGAAAAGTTCTTACCCCGACCATAAACGTGCTCTGCCCGACAGGCCGCTGTGGCGTCGTTCTCCACAAACACCGGCAAATCGCACAGTTCGCCCAGACGCTCGGCAAAATCGACGTCTTTCCACGCCGCAAACTCCTCTTCGGGCGCTCCGATTGAATCATGCCACTTCCAAATCTCGAACGGTGCGGCCACACCCACGCCACAGATCCGTGCGCGCTGATCTTCGGTCAACTTGGACAGCAAAGTCTCCAAACCATGCTGCCAAAAGCCAAAAATCGTCCCTGGCAGGGGATATTTGTATGTGGCTTTGACCCGATCACGGACGTTCCCAACAAAATCCAAGAGCAGAATATCGGCGCTGCGACGTCCGATCTTCAGACCGATGGAGTAAACGCCGTCCTCAGACAGGGCCATGGGAATAGAGGGCTTGCCGACGCGTCCGCGCTGGGGTTCGCCACGTTTTATTAAGCCTTCCCTTTCCAAACTGCGAAGAATCACAGATACTGTTTGGGGTGACAATCCGGAATGACGCGCCAGATCGCTACCCGGCAAGGCGCCGTGGCGTTGGATGGTGGAAATCAAAAGGCGTTCGTTGTGATCCCTCACGCCGCGCTGATTCACTCCACCGCTGAACTTTCGGACTTCTGTTGTTGTCATGGCCCTCTCCCTGGCACCATTAAAACACAGACCTATTAATAAATCAAATTTATTTATTTATTGACCTAAGGCCGCGAATCACGTTTTTTAGGATGCGAGGCGGGAAAACCCGTCGATCCGGCGCGGGCCAACCGCGTCAGTGCTTTTGGGAGGAAGACCAATGAAAAAGTTTCTCGCAGGAACGGCGATGGCCGTTCTGACCACGACTGGTGCAGCCTACGCAGGCGGCCATGAGACGTCCGCGTGCCTGATCACGAAAACCGACACCAACCCGTTTTTCGTCAAGATGAAAGAAGGCGCTGCCGCCAAGGCCGCCGAGCTGGGCATCACCCTGAAAACCTTTGCTGGTAAAGTCGACGGCGACCACGAAACGCAGGTTCAGGCGATCGAGACCTGCATTCTGGACGGCGCAAAAGGCATCTTGCTGACCGCATCGGACACCTCGTCGATCGTTTCGGCCGTCCAACAGGCCCGCGACGCAGGCATTCTGGTGATCGCGCTCGACACGCCGCTGGATCCGATTGACGCCGCAGACGCGACCTTTGCGACCGACAACTTCCTTGCGGGGGAGCTGATCGGTAAATGGGCCGCAGCGAAACTGGGCGACGACGCGGCTAACGCGAAAATCGGTATGCTGGACCTCGCCGTATCGCAGCCGACCGTTGGCGTTCTGCGCGATCAGGGCTTCTTGCAGGGCTTTGGCATCGACCTTGGCGACCCGAACAAATGGGGTGACGAGACCGATCCGCGCATTGTTGGCAACGACGTCACCGCCGGTAACGAAGAGGGCGGCCGCAAGGCGATGGAAAACCTTCTGGCCACCGATCCGATGATCAACGTCGTCTACACGATCAACGAGCCCGCTGCCGCCGGTGCCTATGAGGCGCTCAAGGCAATTGGCCGTGAGAACGACGTTCTGATCGTGTCGGTCGACGGCGGTTGCCCCGGCGTTCAGAACATTGCGGACGGTGTCATCGGCGCAACCTCGCAGCAGTACCCGCTGTTGATGGCGTCGCTGGGCATCGAAGCGATCAAGGAATGGGCCGACAACGGCGTGAAACCCGAACCGACCCCCGGCAAGAACTTCTTTGACACGGGCGTTGCTCTGGTCACCGATCAGCCCGCCGATGGCGTCGAGTCGATCTCGGTCGCCGAAGGCATGGACCTGTGCTGGGGCTAAGACCTTGAATTAACGAACGAAAGGGGCGGCGATCCGCCCCTTTCCCGCCCACGCCGAGGGGGATCGGCGTTTGTGCTATACTTATCCGAAACAACCACCGACATCGGGGACTGACATGACCCAGACCGCCTCAAAAGGGCAGGACTTTGAAGCTGTCGCAGCGCACAGCCCGCAGGCCGTAGCCGAGTTCAACGACCATCACAGCAGCCTTTTGAACAGAGTTCAGCACCGTTTGCACCAGACACCGGCGCTTGTGCCGTTGATCGTTCTGGTTCTGTCCATCGCGGTGTTTGGCGCCCTGCTGGGCAGCAAATTCTTTTCGCCGTTCAGCCTGACCTTGATCCTGCAACAGGTACAGATCGTCGGCATTCTAGCCGCCGCGCAAAGCATCGTGATCCTGACCGCCGGCATCGACCTCAGCGTCGGCGCGATCATGGTTCTGTCCTCCGTCGTTATGGGACAGTTTACGTTCCGTTATGGCTTTCCGGCCGAACTGGCAGTGGTCTGTGGCCTGATCTGCGGGACGTTTTGCGGGTTCATCAACGGCGTTCTGGTGGCCAAGGTCAAACTGCCGCCGTTCATCGTGACCCTTGGCATGTGGCAGATCGTTTTGGCGTCGAATTTCCTCTATTCCGCCAACGAAACCATTCGCGCACAGGACATCGAGGCCAATGCGCCTATCCTGCAATTCTTCGGTGAAAAGCTGCGGGTTGGTGGGGCCATCTTTACCTATGGCGTAATTTTCATGGTCCTGCTGATCCTCTTCATGGCCTATGTCCTGCGCCACACCGCGTGGGGGCGTCACGTTTACGCCGTGGGCGATGACAAGGATGCGGCAGAACTGTCGGGCGTAAAAACCGACCGCGTTCTGATCTCGGTCTATGCGATTTCGGGTCTGATCTGTGCCTTTGCGGGCTGGGCCCTGATCGGGCGGATCGGATCGGTCTCGCCGACCTCGGGGCAACTGGGCAACATCGAATCCATCACCGCAGTTGTGATCGGCGGCATCTCCCTGTTCGGCGGTCGCGGCTCGATCCTTGGGTCGCTATTTGGGGCCCTGATCGTGGGCGTGTTCACGCTTGGCCTGCGCCTTTTGGGGGCGGATGCACAATGGACCTACCTGTTGATCGGCGTGCTGATCATCGGTGCGGTGGCAGTTGACCAATGGATCAGAAAGGTTTCGCAATGACCCAACCTATTTTGCAAGGCAAGAACCTGGTCAAACGCTATGGCCGTGTGGTCGCGCTGGACCACTGTGATTTTGAACTCTACCCCGGTGAAATTCTGGCCGTGATCGGTGACAACGGCGCGGGCAAATCGACCCTGATCAAGGCCCTGTCGGGCGCGGTCGTCCCAGATGAGGGCGAGGTGTTCCTAGAGGGTAAAAAGGTCAACTTTTCCACCCCTCTGGACGCACGTCGCGATGGGATTGAGACCGTTTATCAACAGCTTGCCATGTCGCCCGCCCTGTCGATTGCCGACAACATGTTCATGGGGCGCGAATTGCGCAAACCCGGGATCATGGGCAAGGTGTTCCGCCAGTTGGACCGCCCCGCGATGGAGAAATTCGCGCGCGAAAAACTGTCCGAGCTGGGCCTGATGACGATCCAGAACATCAATCAGGCGGTCGAAACCCTGTCTGGTGGCCAACGTCAGGGCGTCGCCGTGGCCCGTGCAGCCGCATTTGGGTCCAAGGTGATCATTCTGGACGAACCGACCGCCGCACTTGGGGTCAAGGAATCCCGCCGTGTTCTGGAACTGATCCAAGACGTGAAATCGCGTGGCATTCCGATCATCCTGATTTCGCACAACATGCCCCATGTGTTTGAGGTCGCCGACCGCATCCACGTGCACCGTCTGGGCAAGCGTCTGTGCGTCATCAACCCCAAGGAACACACGATGTCGGACGCCGTTGCCTATATGACCGGCGCGGCCGTCCCCGAAGCGGCCTAAAACATCCCCGCGACAAGCGGAAATCGGCCAGCCGGATTGCAGAATTCGGCTGGCCTTTTGCATCCAGTGCCCCAATGTTAGACCGAAGACAGGCATCGGCCATCAGGGTGGGACATGGGACTTTTCAAACGCATCGGCGCGGCCGTGGCAGGGGGCATTTTTCTGACCTCTCCGGCATTTGCGACGGAGGTCACGTTCAACATCACCACCGATCTGTCCGACGGTCTGCGCGAGGCATTGCGGGGCGCGTCCCTGTCGCGAGACATCGCGAAACAGGACGACACAACGTCCGATACGTTGTTGTCCGCGGCGCAGGCCGATTATCGCCGTTTGATTGAGGTGCTCTATGCCCGCGGGTATTTCGGCCCCGTGATCAACATCACGGTCGACGGGCGTGAGGCCGCCGCGATCCCACCGTTTTCACCGCCCGAAAACATCGATCAAATCACCATCACGATCAATCCGGGCGACCGTTTCCGGTTTGGTGAGGTCTCGATCGCGCCTCTGGCCCCCGACACCGAATTGCCCGATGGGTTTGAGACCGGCAAACCGGCCCAAAGCCTGCTGATCGGTGACGCGGTTGGCGCGGCGATTGACGCGTGGCGCGGCGACGGTCACGCCAAGGCCACCGTGAACGGGCAACGCGTGATCGCCGATCACACCCGCGCGGTTCTGAACACCGATGTCACCCTTGCCCCCGGTCCGCGCCTGAATTTCGGCGACCTGATCGTGGACGGCAACAGCGCGGTGCGCTCCGAACGCATCATCGAAATCGCGGGCCTGCCGACGGGACAGGTCTTTGATCCTGAAGAACAATCCAAGGCTGCGAACCGCCTGCGCAAGACCGGCGCGTTCCGTTCGGTCGCCCTGCGCGAAGAGGACAATGCGAACGCTGATGGCACGCTGGACATCACCGCATCACTGGTCGACGAAAAGCCTCGCAAATTCGGGTTCGGGGCCGAGGTATCGTCGCTAGAGGGCCTATCGCTCTCCGCGTTCTGGATGCACCGTAACCTCCTTGGTGGGGCCGAGCGGCTGCGCTTTGACGGGGCGATTTCGGGGATCGCGGGGGATACCGGTGGCGTCGACAGCCTGCTCTCGGCCAGTTTCACCCGCCCCGCCACCTTCGGACCGGACACAAGCCTGTCCCTCTTGGCCGAGGCCGAGGTTCTGGATGAGCCCGATTTCTATGAAAACCGCATCTTCCTATCCGCCGGTCTGATCCGTGAGTTCCGCGATAGCTTTCATGTCGGTGTCGGCGTCGGTCTGCGTTTCACGGACATTCGCGACGATTTCGGGGAACGGACCATTCATCAACTGACCTTCCCCCTATTTGCGACTCTGGATGAGCGTGACGATACCCTGAACCCACGTGCGGGTTATTTCGCGGACGTCGATCTGGAACCCTTTGCGGCCCTTGGCGATGGCGGGTCGGGCGCGCGCATTTTTGCAGACACGCGGGCCTATTATGCGTTGGGCGACAACGCGGTTTTGGCGGGGCGGGCGCAAATCGGTTCGGTCCTTGGGGCGGCGGCG
>PALT01000030.1 GCA_002706605.1 Rhodovulum sp.
CCTTGGGGCGGCGATGGCGGTGACGAGGCAAGTGCTGGTGAGCCGGTGAATCCAGTCGAACGCGCGCCCGTCCGGGATCGTTCGCAGCGGCGCGAAGCGCGGGCGATGAGCGTGATGGCGATGGAGGCTGGGCGCGAGCAGTCAGAGCCGGAAACGCTCGAGCGGGAAGCAGCGGTGCCGAAGGAATGGGAGGCGGCGCTCGACCGGCAGGAGGATTTTATCGAGGAGTTATTGGGTGGGTGAACATGAAAAGGGCCACCCAACCTAAACGATTGTCACGCCTTCTTCTGCATCAAGTGCCGAGATTCGCTCCTTGACCTCTTCGCTGAGGTAATCTGCGTTGATCGTGCGCAGATACCGCAAAGCTTCTTTGTCATTCGCCTGATATTCTAGGCGACGCTTATAGAAAGTCAGGCGCCCTTCTGCCTCCTGAATGATCTCGCCCCAGGTCTTGGCCCAGACACGAATCTTGATTGGGTCATCAACTTCGAGGACTAGCCCACGAGGTTTGTCCTTTTGCCTCGCCTCGAACTCTGCGTCTTTCGTGAACCGGTTGGCCACTGCGACGAAGTCCCATTCTACCTTCGAGTGTTTGAACCGGTCATCGAGCGCCACGGCCTTTGCGTATTTCTTGATCTGGTTGATGACGTCTTCACTGAGGTGCTGGCTTGGGCGCTTTAGTTCTATGACGAGGTGTTTTCGCTCTTCGTCCGTCGCGGTAGGCATCCGGCACGACAGCATCAGATCAACAATAGCCGCTTTGCCCTCGGCGTCGAGAACTGGTGCGCTTGGCGCGGGTGTTTTCCGAGCAGTGCCTTCGTCACTGTCACTGCCTAGCAATTCGATATGGCTGCGTAGAACGGCAGATAGATCCTCGTCGTCATTCATTAGGTTAAACTGTTCGCCGAAAATCCACGTCTCTTGGGCAATAATTCGGTGAAGTTGGGACCGCTCGAGCAACTGACGTTTGGACTTTGGGTCGAAGACCAAGATCTGCAAGGCTCGCAAGAACTCAAGACGATCGGTGACAGCTTTTGCGGCATTGATAACAGCTGTAAGCGAGGTTTTTCGAAGAAGGTCTGCCAGTTCCTCTTGCTTAGCCTTCGGAAGGTCTACGACACTCTCCAGAATCGCAGGCAGGGCACCCGGCCCAGTTTCAATCGCTGCTTTGACAAGCTGAAGAATAAGCTTTTGCTGCTTCGATGGTGCTTTATCGAACTCAGGGCTGTAGTCCGCCAAATTTAATGCGACGACATCAAAGACCTGTCTTTCGTTGATCTCGATTGGATCGGACGTTTTTCCCTCATAGGGATAGATCTTGGCCTCTTTCCATTCCTGGATTTTGCCACGAGAACGCTCTGCTTCGCGCTCGCGAAAGTGCTCGCGCAACTTTGCCTTTGTCGCCTCGACAAGTGCCATGGAAGGCGGGTCGAGCTCTACGAGTCCTTCTGTGTTGTCGTTTGCAAGGTCCTGAAAATGGTCTGCGGTCAAATATGCAGTGAAGTCGAACCCGCGGGCATGAATTCCCGGCGCCATTTCGTGGAAGCTGAATCGGCCTGGTAGGCAAAGCATCAACTTCCGTTCGACCTTCTTTTTCCACTCAATAATGTCGAGTGTGGCTTTGTACTCATGACCATCTTCGGTGATCGCCAAAATTTCATAGGGCGTCACATCCCGAATTGCATCCCGCGCGTCGATTTCTTCGCCATCATAGATGATACGGAAAGCTGGGTCTTCGTAGAGCTGGAGTGCGAACACATCCCGGACTTGCTCGGCGAACCCGTCTGCCGACCATATTTCGAAATCGCGAACGACATTCTCAATTTCTACGGTGCAGCCAGTGTTCCCTGATGGGATGATATCTGAAATCGTGAAGCGCTTCAGATCTGACTTTTCACCGCTGATCGAAAACTTCTTTCCGGCATGATGGGATACCCAAGTTACACGATCGCCGAGTGCAAATGCCTTGAAACGCCCCTGACCCTTTTCCCCATGAATTGACCTGCCGCCATCGGTTTTGATTGCGCGCTTCTTCCAAGATCCACCCAATGATTGGAAGAAGGCTTCGACCTCGTCCGCGGGAATTCCGGTTCCATCGTCGACAACTCGAATGACACCAAGCTTTGTAAGTTGACCCTCTTCTAGCTCAACCTTTACTTCGCGTGCGTCCGCATCATAGGCATTCCAAATAAGTTCAGAGATGGCTGCCAGCGGTTTCGCGGTGGTAATCCGCTGGATATGATCATTTTCGACTTTAATTTCAATTTGCTGCACGGATCGGACCTCGGTGAGCGTAAAATTCCTGAACTAGTCCCACGCGCTGATCGTGTTTTCAACCTGAAAGACCAGCGTTTTGAACTCCCAAACCTCCCTCATGAACGCCCCTTCATATGCTCCAGAGGTCGCCTAACCCTTCTTCAAAGGTATCGATGAAAGTGACCATACGTGAGACGATGCGTTCCGCAGAGGGTTTTCGCTGAAGGATGCCCGGCGTTTCGATCATGATAGCTATGACCTCGTCGGTCATGGGACGCTTGCCGGAAAACTGGTATGCTTCGAGCAGGGTCGCAAACCCCTGTGGACGCAGCTTTTCCTCAGTGCAAATTGAACCGAATGCCGCGTCTCGCTTTTCCGCCCAGAAACTCTCGAACGTCGCATTGGTTTGTTCGGCACTTTTCATAGTTGGCAGGTAGGTCGTGATGAACTCCTCGATCAGTTCACGTTTGCTACGAAGGCGCGGCTCTGACCCCAGCAGGTCGAGAATGGTTTTGGTTTTTCCCGCTGTATCCAGCGCATCTTCGGCTTCTCGTTGCTCCTCGACGATGGATGCCAATAAGGCCAGGATATAAGCGACATTGATGTTGTCGCGCCGGATCAGCTCAAGCTCGAAATCAACCTCGTTGAGGATGGAAGCCTTCTGGTCGTCATCTTGATCCGATTTCATGCGATCATGAATGTCGAGGTACTTACTCTTGAAATCCTCGAAGCGCTGCGCGTCCAGTGAGAGGTCATCATCACTGAACTCGGTAAAACTGGTCAGTACGTTGCGGATACGGATCAGCTCGCGGAAGGCACGAACGAACGCGAGAATGTCGTCCTCTGAAACCAGCTTGTCCACGGCTGACGGTGTCGGGGCAATCTTGAGCAATTCCATCACCGCCTCGTTGAAGCGGTCAACGTACTCTTGGTAGGGCGCGATCAGGATTGTCTCGTCAGCATCCTTGTTCGAGAACAGCGCGATGGCCTCGTCCACCTTGGCCTTGAGGTTGCGGAAGCAGACGATATTGCCCTGCGATTTCTTCTGGCCGAGGATCCGGTTCGTGCGGGAAAACGCTTGGATCAGCCCATGATAGCGCAGGTTCTTGTCGACATAGAGCGTGTTGCAGGTCTTGGCATCAAACCCGGTAAGGAACATGTTGACCACCAGCAGGATGTCGATGCCCTGACCTTCAATGAAATCCTTGCGGTCGCGCCATTTCATGCGCTTCGCCAGCGCCTTGTAATAGACGTAAAAGGCCTTCCCGTCCTTCACGCTGTTATTAGTGCCGAACATCGCGTTGTAGTCGGCCACATAGCCGGCCAGCTTGTCGCGGCTGTGCTGGGTGGCCGCACTGACGGGTCCGCCCGTCACATCCGGCTCGCCGATCAGGCCATTCGCGTCTTCATCTTCTTCATTGGCCGCGAAGGTAAAGATTGTGGCGACCTTCAGGTCATGTTTGCCCTCGGCCTTCTTGCGCTGAAATGCCTCATAGGTCTTGGTCAGCGCATCTACGGAACCAACACACATGATGGCCGAGAAATCGCGATTATGCGTCTTGCGGTCGTGGTTCTCGATGATCCAGTCGACCACACCGTCGATCCGCTTCTCGCTCTCGAAAAACTCCTTCAGATCGAGGCCGGAAACCTCTTCGTCTCCGATGAACGTCCCGTCCTTGCGACGCAGCTTGCCCCAGTACTCGACTGAAAAGCGCAGCACGTTCTCATCTCGGATAGCGTCCGTGATGACATAGCGGTGCAGGCATTCCTCGAACAGGTTTGCGGTCGTCCGCTTGCCGATGGCGTTTTCCTTCAAGATCGGTGTTCCGGTGAAACCGAACATCTGCGCCTTGGAGAAAAACGCCACGATATTCTTGTGGGTGTCGCCGAACTGGCTGCGATGACATTCGTCGAAGACAAACACGATCCGCTCATCCTTCAGCGCCTCCATCGCCGCCGCATGGCGTTCGCGCGTGATGGCGGTGTTCAGTTTCTGGATCGTCGTCACGACCAGCTTGGTGTCGGGATCGGCCAGCTGATCCACCAGTGCCTTGGTGTTGTCGGTGCCATCGACTGACCCGGGCGAGAAGAAGTTGAATTCCTTCGTCGTCTGGTAATCCAGATCAGCCCGATCCACGACAAAGACAACCTTGGCGACCTTCGGGTTCTCGACGATCACCTGACTGGCCTTGAAGCTGGTCAGCGTCTTGCCTGAACCCGTCGTGTGCCAGATATAGCCGTTCTTGCGACCCTTCATCACCCGGTCGAGGATCCGTTCGACGGCGTAGTACTGATAGGGCCGCAGCACCATCAGCACCTGGTCGCTTTCGTGCAGGACCACGTATTTCGCGATCATCTTGGACACGAAACACTTCTCTAGGAAGGCGTCGGCAAAGGCCTCCAGCCGCGTGATCGGCGCGTTGTTCTCATCCGCCCAGAAGAAGGTCTGCTTGAAGTCCTGATGCCGATTGTTGGCATAGTATTTCGTGTTCACCCCGTTCGAGATCACGAAAAGCTGCACATACTGAAACAGCGCATTGCCCGCGCCAAAGCTATGGCGGTGATAGCGGTTGATCTGGTTGAAGGCCTCTTTCAACTCGATCCCGCGTCGCTTCAGCTCGATCTGGATCAGCGGCAGCCCGTTCACCAGTAGCGTCACGTCATATCGGGTCTTGTAATGGCCTTCCTGCGTGATCTGATGCGTCACCTGATAGCGGTTGCGGCACCATTCACGCCCGTTGAAGAACTGCACATAGGCGGTGGTGCCATCGTCGCGTTGCAGCGCCATGCGGTCGCGCAGCGTCTTGGCCTTCTCGAAGGTCGAGCCCTTGCCCAGATGGTTCACGATGGTGCGGAATTCCCCGTCTGAGAATTGCAGCCCGTTATGCGCTTCAAGCTGCGAACGCAGGTTGGACTCCAGCGCCGCATTGTCCGGGATGGCGACCGAGGCCCAGCCCAGATCGTTCAGACGCTGGATCAGGGCATTTTCAAGCTGGGCTTCGGACTGGGTATTCATTGATTAACCTTAAACGAACAGCTTTTGCAGAAGGCCCTTTTTGAAGGCCTCCACCTCGGAAATCTTTTGCGACAGAACATCTATTTTGGCGTCGACGGCGGAGAGAGTGGCGGCAATCTTGCGCTGCTCATCGGGCTGCGGAAGCCAGAAGGTAAGCTTTTCCAAATTGCTCTTCGATACACCGAGAACGGAAATGCCCTGCGCAATCCGCATTGTCTGCTTCCGCATAGGTGCGCTGCGCAACAGATAGCCGGAAAACCCGAGTACAAGTGACTTAGCCTTTGGGCGGGCAATGTAAGTATGCAATCCGGCGACAGCAGATTCGTGGGCGACTTCCATGATCTCGATTGCTTTGCCGATGTCAGCATAGTCTTCGGAGGCGTCAGCAATAACGACGTCTCCTACACGTAGGTATTCGGCTGCTTTGATGTCCCTCATCGGTGCCGTTGTGGCAATGAATGGCGCATTTTCCTTCGATTGGAAGAATAGCGCCCTATACTTGCCGTGGATGTCGCCATAGTGGATGTTTTGAACACCACTCGCCGGATCATCGACCAGATGCTCGCGCGACAAGCTGTTGGTCTGCACCCAGTCAAACACATCCCCCAGCTTCCGCTCCTCCCAATCCGGGAAGGCGCTGCCGTCATCGCGGGTAAAGCGCAGCTCGCGCGAAAACAGCCTCTGCATCAGCCCACGCTTGTAGTCCTCCAGAGCGGTTTTCTTGTCGGTCAGAAGGGTGATCTTGCGGCATGTGGCGTCGAGTACTGCCGCAATCTTTTCCTGTTCGGGCTGATCCGGCAGCGCGAGCGGGATCTTGGCGAAGTCCTGATAATAAAGGCGTAAGCGGTCGTTGGTCAGCCCGTGCGAATAGGCCCAAAGCTGGTGCAGCATGTGCCGGTTCTGAAACCAGTAATCGAAGAATTTCGAAGAGATGCCCTTCTCGGGTGCCAGAACGACATAGGCCGGGCTGACCATGCATTCCTCGGACGCCATTCCAACCGCGCCCTGCCACATCCGCATCATGTTATACACGAGATCGCCTGGTTGAGCGCGCAGGTTGGTTTCATCCGCCGCATCCGCGCCCATGTGCCGTTCAAGGCTGTCGCGGCGGACGAGGCCACGGTCCTGGGTTACGGAATAGATCGGCAGCCCTGCCTTGCCTTTCGCTTTGCTGTTGCGAAAAGCATCGCCCGCCCGCGCAGGTTTCCATGGTCCTTTGAATTCAGGGAACCGAAGTTCCGGTACAAGTGGTCTCATAGCGGAGCTTCCAGACCAAGCTCGGCGCAGAATCCTCGTAGTTCCTCGTCGACGTCGCGAATGTCCAGATTGATCTGTTCGACGCGGAGCGTCACTTCCTCCAGGTCGACGGGCGGTTCCGGTACGAAGGTGTCAACGTAGCGCGGGATGTTGAGATTGAAATCGTTTTCCTCGAGCTCGGCCAAAAGGGCCCGATGCGTAAACCGCTCTTCCTCGGCACGGGTCCGATAGGCCTCAACGATGCGGTTTACGTCTTCTTCGCCAAGCCAGTTTTGGTTTTTCCCGCGCTGGAAACAGGTTGATGCATCGACGAACAGGACGTCCTCGGTTTCTTTGCATTTCTTCAGCACCAGAACGCAGGTGGGGATGGCCGTTCCGTAAAAAATGTTCTCCGGCAGGCCGATCACCGCATCCAGCCAGTTACGCCGGATCAGGAATTCGCGGATGGCGCCCTCGGCCCCGCCACGAAACAGCACACCATGCGGCAGGATGACCGCCATGGTCCCGTCCTCGTCCAGGTGATGAAGCATGTGCTGGACAAAGGCGAAGTCGGCCTTGGACGCGGGCGCGAGACGGCCATACTCGGCAAAGCGGTCGTCGCTTTCAAAGATCTTGTTGGCCGACCATTTCGCGGAGAATGGCGGGTTGGCGACGATGGCCTCGAACGTCTGGCCCATATGCTGGGGGTGTTCCAGCGTGTCTTCCTGCTGGATATCAAAATCGAGGTAATGCACCCCGTGCAGGATCATGTTCATCCGCGCGAGGTTGTAGGTGGTGCGGTTCAGTTCCTGCCCGATAAACTCGCCCACGGATTTGTTGGACCTCTTGTAGCCCAGTTCCCGGGCCACGCGCAGCAACAGCGAGGCCGACCCGCAGGTCGGGTCATAGACCGACCGTAGCCGCGCCTTACCGGTGGTCACGATCTTGGCCAGCACGGTCGAGACTTGTTGCGGGGTGTAGAATTCGCCCGCTTTCTTGCCCGCGCCAGAGGCGAATTTGCCGATCAGGTATTCATAGGCATCGCCCAGCACGTCCGAGTTCGAATTGGTCAGTTCGAAGTCTATGGCTTCCAGATGGGCCAGCACCTTGGAAATCAGCGTGTTGCGTGCCTCGTTGCTGCGGCCCAACTTGCTGGAGTTCAGGTCGAGATCTTCGAACAGGTTGACGAAATCCTCCTCGGACTCGTTGCCCATGGTGGATTTCTGGATGTTGTTCAGCGTGTCGGAAAGATCGGCAAGGATGAAGCTACCCGGGTCCGCTCCTCGCCTGGCGACCTCCGAAAACAGCTCGCTTGGGCGCAGGTAGTATCCGAGGCTATCGATGCAGTTCTCTTGTACGGCTCCAAGAATGCCTTGGTGGACCGGGTCGGTTTCGTCGAGCGAAGCGAAGGCAAGGCCTTCGGATTTGAGAAGCTCCTGATCGACGTAGATGTGCAGGCGTTCGGACAGGTATTTGTAGAAAATGAAGCCGAGGATGTAGTCGCGAAATTCGTCCGCATCCATCCGACCGCGGAGCTCGTTGGCGATATCCCATAGTTTTTGTTCGAGTTTTTTCTTCTGTTCTTCCGTCACGGGACCACCCTGAAATCTTGCCTCCACGGATTGGTCCGTGCCGCAGTTTATTGGGGGTGTAGCCCAAATGGACTCTGCAAGGAAGAAAAACCCCACGGTTTCGGGCTGTTATGCGGCTCTTTTCAGGGTCTTCCAGTGTCGGGGTGGTCGGCCTGTCATCTACCGCCCGGCAGATAGAACTCCGTAATCCCCCGCTTCCCCTCGGCGCGCCCGAGCTGGACGATCACATCGATGGATTTCCGGATGTATTCCCGAACCTCGGCGAAGGTCAGCGGTGTTCCAGCCTGCAACACCATGATCGCCAGCCGGTCGATGGCGAGTTCCGCGGTTTCGGCATGGATGGTGGAGACCGACCCGCCATGGCCGGTGTTGATCGCTTCGAGATAGGTCAAGGCCTCGGCGCCGCGCAACTCGCCGACGATGATCCGGTCGGGACGCATGCGGAGCGAGGCCTGCAGAAGGGCGTTGGCGCTGCGTTGTGAGTCGGCACCGCGGTCGGCCAAGAGGGCGACGGTGTTGGGTTGGCCCGGGAACAGCTCAAAGGCGTCTTCGATGGTGATCAGCCGCTCGTGCTCACTGACATGAGTCAGAAGGTGGCGGGCGAACGTGGTCTTGCCGGTCGAGGTGCCACCGCTGATCAGGACGTTGAGCCGCGCCTCGACCAAGGTCTGTAGGGCAGCCTCGAGGTTCTCTTCGGCAAGACTGGCGATGTTCTTCATCTTCTCGGCGCGGAGCGCATCGAGCGAGACCGCCTTGCCGAAGAGATAGGTCGGGGCGTAGTCCCTGACGCTGCCGGAGGCGAAGAGGCGGATGGTGATCGAGGCGCCGCGATCGATGGCGGGCGGCACGGCGACCTGGACCCGGAGGGGCCGGCCCGCATATTCCACCTTGCCGGAGACGAGCGGGTTCTTTTCTGAGACGCGGGCCTTGGCGTCGCCGACGATGGTCTGGGCCATGTTGAGCGCGGTCGTTCGGTCCACAGTTTGGCCCTCATGGCGCATGGTGGCATCGCCCGCGACCTCGAGCCAGACCTTGCCATCCGGGTTGATCGCGATCTCGACCACGTCGTCACGCCTTAGAAGGTCGCGGAACGGGTCGAGATAGCGCTCGAGATAGGAGGCTGGGCTTTCTGAATGGCTCAATAGATCACCACATCCCGGTCAACGAGCACGGTGACCGAGGCACCCTGATCGACATAGATCGTCGGCGCGATTGAGACCTGATCGGCGATGACCGACCCGACCGCTTCCTGAAGGTCGCTGCCAACATCGCCCAGGACGATGCTGGTCGTTTCGTTGTTGGCACTTTCCGCCGCCATGGCCGGTGCCGCCCCGATCACGGAAATCAGCGCCGCCCCGCCGAAGCGTTCGGCGAACTTGGTATCGACGAGACCGGTCAGGCCCGAGCGGCCAAGCTGATCACCGCCGACGGCGGCGATTTCCATCGAGGTGCCGTCCGGGGTCAAAACGCGGGTCCAGAGGATCAGGATGCGCTTCTGATGCATCTCGATCCCGGAGCGATATTGGCCAAAAAGGCGGGAGCCCCGGGGGATCAGGATCCGGTCCCCGGAAAAGGCCGGGACCGGTTCGGAGACCACTGCAACCACGGAGCCGGGTAAGTCGCTGTTGATGGCGGTCTGTAGCGCGGCCTGGATGACGGACCCTTGGGTCAGCGTGCGGTCGGGATGGGTGAGGCGGGCGGCTTCCTGAATTTCGAGCGGTCGCGCACTCTGCAGAAACGCCTCATTGCCCGAGAGGACCGGCCCGCCAGTGCCAGCGGCCGCAGGATCGGCCACCGCCGCGCCACTTTGGCCGCCGCGTGGACCGTCGGCATAGACCACGGCGGGGGATTTGATCTGCGCGGTCAGAAGTTCCTCGGCAACCCGCTCGGCCTCGCGCTGGCGCTGCTCCTCTTCCTGACGCCGGCGTTCTTCGAGAAGGCGCTGATCGGCGATCAATCCTTCGCGGTCGAGCTCGGCCTCAAGCCCCTCGCGCAGCGCCCGTTCGGCATCGAGCATGGCCTGGAGACCTTCAATGCGAGTCTCGGTCTGGCGCTGCAGGTTGGCTAGCTCGGTTTCCTTGGCGGCGAGCGTCGCTTCAAGCGCGGCCTTCTGTTCGTCGAAGGCTTCGCGCAGGTCGGCAACGGCGGACTGGATTTCCGAGTTGCGCGCGGCCTGGCTGGCGGCAAGCGCCTCGCGGAGCTTGGCGATCTCGGCCAGCACCTCGGCACTCGGCTCAGGGGCAGGGGCCGCAGGCACATCAAGCGCTTCCTCGACGGCGATCAGCGCCTCATTGACCCGTTGCTCGGTTTCGTCAGGCGGAAACTCCAGCCGCCCGCCGGTGCCGGGGCGGCGGTCCTGGAAGGTCTCGACATCGGAGGTCTCCAGCGCGCTATCGCCCTCTTGCAGTCCGGTGGCCAGAAAATACGCGACCCCGGCGCCGCCCAAGGCGAGCGCGGCCGCGAGCGCGCCGACCCCGAGGCTGTTGCCGCGGCGTTTGGATTTGCCGCGCTGGCTGAACTGGTCGAGACGGTCCTGCAGGTCGGGAGGGGTTTGATCGGCCATGGTCAGTTGCTCACGTAGATGGCGCTCTCGTCGCGCCAAGCGCAGATCGCCTCGTCGCCGATACGCAGCGTCCAGTAGGTGTTCACCCCGAGCACCCGGACCGTGTTGCCTTGCTGGGTCCAGTTGACCGTGCGCTCACGGCCTTGGTCATCGGCCTTGAAGAGGGCGGGCTGGCGACCGTTTTCCGGGAAGACGAAATACGTATAGCGCCCGTCGTCATAGATATGGCTGGGGCGGAAATCACCTTCGCCCGAGACGCGGTAGTTGTAATTGCGCGGGGCCTCAAACCCTTTGGGCTGGGTGGCACCCTCCGTGCGACGTTCCTCGTCGGGGTAGCGGAAGCGCACCTCGAAGAACATGCCGGTGCGGTTCGGGATCGAGCCCTCGCGCAGATGGAAGGAATAGGTGCGTCGGTTGGTGATCACCGTCATGTTGGTCGAGGCTTGCGCCACATGCGGCTTGATGGTCAGCACGTTGCCAAGCTCGGGGATCGGATCGACCTGGAAGCTTTCGGTGTCGCCGACAATCACCGCCTCGAACCTCTCCCCAGCCCCGAAATGAATCGTGGTAGAATGCCGCAAGTCAGTTTCGATCCGGTAGACCTGGTTTTCATTATAGACGGCGGTGCGGATGCGGATGTCGAGCGGGCCGCCTTGCGGTGTGGCCTCGGCGAGGGCGGCAATAGGAAGGGCAAGCGCTAGAAAAAGTATGGTGGGGAGCGCGGGCAGGGATTTCATGGGGATCAGTTCTCCAGGGTCTCGGCGTCGACGCGGTAGGAGGTCACCACGAAGCCCAAGGGGTTGGCCCAGACATCCTGAAGGCGTTGCCGGGTTTCGGGTTGGAAGTCGTAGCCGACGGTGGCCACGTAAGACCGTGTGACGGTGCGGGTGTCGCGGGGGCGGCGCAGCGTGCGGGTGAAACGGACCTGGGCCACGCCGCGTTCGATCTGGTTCACGGACTTGATCACCACCTCGATCTTTGCGTCGCGCCCGTAGACGGTGATCGGGTAGTCTTCGTTGGTGGAGGACCAGAGATCGCGCAGCGTGTCGGCGGCGTCGCCATCCGAGCGGTCGAGCACCGAGTTGATGCGCTGCTCGCCATCGGTCAGGTCATAGGTCTCTCGATCGTCGACATAGGCCACGAGATTGGCCTGGATGATGGCGTCGCTCTCGGAAAGGGTCAGCGCCTGAACGGCTGCGACCCGGTCCATCTCGCCGGTTTCCTTGTCCACGACGACCACGAAGGTCTCGGTCGATTTGAGCGGAAAGAGGCTTGCGCCCGCGACCATGCCGACGACGCCGACCAGCACGCCTGCCGCCGCAACGAACCAGGCGAAGCGCTCGCGCCGCCGTGGCCCGTAGATGAAATCCGCCTCGAAAGCGTCGCGGTCAGGCGCGGGAGAACTGGTCACAGTCTTCTTCAAAGTCGTCGTCTTTCACATCAGGGTTTGCGGAAAGCCTTGGCGGCGGAGAGAAGCGCGCCGGGGCTTTGCCGGATCAACTCGCCGGTCTTCACCACGCCCGCATTGGCCATCTGGTTCAGTTCCTGCGGAGACTTGCCGGTGACGAGGCGGGAGGTCGCGCCGGTGCCGTACTGGCGCGTGTTCACGAAGCCTTGGCGTGCGAGGCCGGTCAGACCCACGGCATTGGACGCAATGCCGACGACGCCGGTGAGGTTAGAGGCGATATAGGGGACGGAGGCCATGATCCCGGCGCTGAGGATCAGAATGACGAGGAAGGGCAGGATGAGGCTGACGGTTTCCACGTCACCCGGATCGGCGGAAGCATCCCCGATGGCCTCGGCGATCGCCACGATGATGCCCGCGGCCCCGGCGGCCGCGACCGGCATGAGCGCATAGCCGATGGTGGCGCGGGTCCAGGCCTCGAAGAGCGACTGGGTTGGCTTGAAGAGCGAGGTCACGATCATGAAGGGGGCGATCACGATCATCAGGGCGAAGACGATCCGGGCGAAGGCGATGATCCCGGCGGTGACGGCGGCAAAGACGGCGGAAAGAACGAAGAAGATGGCACCCAGAACTGCGCCGAAGACCCAGCCCGCGCGGTCGCCGATCGTGTCGCCATAGGCGGTGATGCGGGCGACCATGTTGTCGAGGCTCTCATAGACCCCGGCCTCGTCGCCCGACCCTGTGAGCGCGAGGATCGAGGCGCCCACGGAGTCGGGCACGCGCGTGACAATGTCATAGATGACGCTGAAATTGTCCCAGCTCTGCGCGAATATGCCGACCAGTGCAATCTTCATTCCGAAGGCAAAGCCGGTGCCGAAGGGCAGGGGGCGGAGTTGCATCACGGCGTTGATGCCGAGGAGGACGACAAGGAGCGTCGCGCCCGCCGAGATGACATTACCGACCGAGGCTGCCGAGGAGACAAACCCGTCCTGCGCCACGGTGTTCACCGCGGCGTCGACCTGGCCGAGTATGTCGCGAATGACCCCCATCTATTCCGCACAGGCCTCCACGATTTGCGCCTCGAGCGCGTCGGCCTGCGCGTAGAGATCGAGCACCTTGAATGGCAGGCGCGGATTGTCCGAGGCCTGGAACCGGGGCAAGGCGTCAAGCGCCTGATCCCAGGTGAACTGATCCAGCAGGCAGGTGCAAGCTTCCGAAGCGAGTGCTTCCTCGGCGATCAGGATGCGCAGGATCGCGCGATAGCCGTTGCGCAGATAGGCGGTCTCGGCCAGATCGATGGGCGGTTTCGGGACACGGCATGCGTCGGCTTCGTCCCGCGCGATGGCCATTGAGCTGAAGGGCGTGTCACCGGAAGGGTTCGTGCTCGGGGTCTCAGCCAGCGCCGCACAGGGCAGGGATGCCAGGACCATCACCGCGAGACCAAGCGCCCTAATTGGAGCCAAGCTGTGGATCATGGACATTCTCATGGATCCACCGCCATCGAGCGGAACTTGCGCTCGTCCGCGAGGGTCGCGGCATCGACAACGCCAAGCTGGCCGGCACTTACGCCTTGCGCCGCTTCCAGCCGCCAGATCTGGGTCAGGATGATGCCAAGCTCGGCGGTGACGCGGGTGTTGAGATCGACGGCAGCCTTCAGTCCGTCCTGATCGTCGATGAGCCCGACCATGGTCTCGAGCCGCTCAAGGCTTTGGCCCGCTTCTTCGTGGCTTTCCTGTGCCGCGACGGAGAGCATGGCGCTGGCCCCGGCGGAAGCGGCGATGCGGTTATCGGCGGGCTCATCCGAGCCAGAAAGCGTGCTCAGGCGTTCCGAAGTAAACCCGCTGCCCGAAAGCACCCGTTCGACCGAGGCCGAGAGTTCTGCACCCGGATTGAAGCCGCTCAGGAAATCGCCACTGGCCAAAGACTGCGCGGTGTTGAGGGGGGCCACCAGCTTGCCGCGCAGCGCGCGGAACTCTTCGACCGTGGCGAAGAGTTCTCCGAGCCCGCTGCCCTCGATGAGCGAGGTCAGTTGCGCCTCGAGGTTGGTGAGCTGCGACAATTGGGTTTCAAGCTCCAGCCGCATGGTGGCGAGCTGCTGCATCTGGACGTTCAGGTCCTCAGCCATGTGCTCGAGTTGCGCGACGAACTGCTGTAGCGCTGAACCATCGAAAGTCGGCACACCCTGAGCGGTGGCGGGACCGCCGCATCCAAGCGATAGGAAAGCGGCGGTCACCAGAAAATATCGTCTCATTCGGGAACTCCCATCTGCATGAAGTCGCGCTCGGCCAGCCGGTCGGCGACGAGGTGCTGCGCGTAAGCCGCCTCGCGCTGCTGGTTGGCGGCCATCAGCCGGACGCGGAGATTGAGGATGCGACCGATCTCGGCCTTGGCGTAGGTGTTGAGCTCCCAGGCCGCCTTGGCATTGGGTTGCGCATCAATCTGCAGGATGATGGCACGCAAGCGGTTGATCACCTGTTCGGTCGTGGCGGAGCTGTCGGCGGCGTAATAGACGCCCGCCTCGGAGATGCTGGCATATTCGGCCAACGCAAAGTCCGAGGGCGAGAGTGTGCCGAGCGCGTCGGCGCCGCCCACCACGGCCAGGTATTCGTTGTAGAACTTCGAGATGTTGCGCACGTAGCCTTGGGTCTCGGCAAAGGGCGGCACGCCGCCATATTCGATGACCCGGCCCGGCCCCGCGTTATAGGCCGCAAGCGCGTGCGGGATATTGCCGAAGCGGTTGAGCTGGGTCGTGATATAGCGCGCGCCGCCGCGGAGGTTGTCCTTCACGTCATAGCGATCGACGCCGAGATCGGAGGCGGTGCCGGGCATGAGCTGGGTGAGGCCATAGGCGCCGACCGGGCTTTGTGCGGCGACGTTGAACCGGCTTTCCTGCTTGATCAGGGCCTGGAAGAGGCAGCGCCACTGGGTGGCCGAGAGACCGGCGCGGGCCACACCGGGAGCGCCTGCGAACTCGCCGGCGACCTCGACGATCATCATCTCGACGGTCTCGCGGCCCTCGCCGAAAAGGCGGCTGTTCATCGGGCTCGGATCGGTGTTCGGGTAGACCGCCGCCACCCCGAAATCCGCGTTGCCCTCGAGCGCGCGGATATCGAAGCCGGGGCCGGTGATCGCGGCGGTCATCTCCTCGAGAACGCGCAACTGGTCGGCCCGCACATCGGCCAGCGTCGTCTCGGTCCGATCCTTGTCCTGCTGGACGCCCAGATCCTCGGCAAGCGCCGTCACCCGCGCAATGGCGCGACCGATCGCGGAATTGTCCTGCGTCGGAACCCCTTGGGCGAGGGCGGGCAAGGCACCAAGGCCGAGGCAGAGCCCGGCGGATATGATCGCGGCGCGGCTCATTCCGGACGGGGCAGGGGCTCGAAATTGCAGTCGGGTTTGACCGTCTCCTGAGCCGGTGCGCCCATGGTCGAGACCGAAAACGCGGATCGCGTCACCTGCGGCTCGCCATTGCGTCCGAAGCAGGGCGAGGTTTTCTCGGTGTATTGCTCGCAAGCGGCCAGAAGGCTAGCGGCGGCGCAAAGTGCCAAGAGGGGTTTTGAACTCATAGTAAATGTCTCCAGAAATCAGGATTGGCGCGCCAATCGGCGGGCACGCGGGCTTCGCCAGTGCCGCCGCCGCCAAGGATGGGGAGGAGGTCGCCAAGCGCGGAGAGATCGGCGTCGACGAAGACGCTGTCCCCCGCCGAGCGCACAAGCGCGATGCGCTGACCGATGGTGGGCTGGACGAGAAGAGCTGCCTCCTTGGCGTTTACGCGCAGGAAGTCGTAGTCGGAGACGGTGGCACGATCGTTGGGGAAGAGAATCTGGGTGGGCACCGTCTCGACGATGGTCTTGCCGACGCGGCTGTCGCGTAGCTGGCTCGGATATTGCGTCATCATGATCACGACGCAGTTCATCTTGCGCAGCGTCACCAGCCAGTTTTCCAGCCGCGCG
>PALT01000031.1 GCA_002706605.1 Rhodovulum sp.
CTGGATGTTCAGTGCTACACGGTCCCGCAAGTTCATGCCCGCGAAACGGACACGCTGCGCGAAATATCGCCACGCGATATATGTTACATTCAGAGCTGCAGAGAAGAAATCTCGGAACGGCGCCAGATCGACGAAAAGGGATGCCTGCCGACACGTAGGTCACGAGGTGATCCGTCTCGCAAACATTAAGGGCCGTTCAATCGTTCTTTCGGAAAAAGGCGGCACCGGCAAGACCGGCGCCGCCAGGAATTCGCCCACAGGGAGGAGGTAGAGGACGAACTTCAAGCGGAAATCTAAGGTTGCAAGAACCGTCTGCAGAGGCTTGTGTGGATTGTCTTTGGCTGAGGCTTTCCGCATCGTTTCTCTAGCAGGGTAATCATATTTGGAGATGCTTGTGCAAGGTGGCTAAGTTCTGCTTGCGGATGATGTTTCTTCAGCATTCTATAAGAAATCTATGCGCTCATCGTGCTGTGTCACTGAGACAAGTTTGATATCGGAAAATATTCTGAAATCCCGTCTCTGCACACATAGCGTTCAGCGCAACATACCTCGATTGCTATGTTTACCGAGCGGGCGGCCATAGCAGGAGCTTCTGATTGTCGTTTAGAGTATTGATGCGCGCCATCTCGCACTAGAATACGGGTCGGGCGCAGCCACCTCCCCAAGTGTCAATGTCATCTTCGTCCTATGGATCAAAATTATCTTCAGATTGATTTACTGCGGGTTGCGTTCTGAGTAGCTGGAGCACAAAGCGAGAAATCTCGTGGGCGATGCATGGCTCCAAATGAAAATGATGATCTCCAGGGAGCTCGATAACCTGATATTGTGGTGCTAGAGCCTTGGATAACGCTATAAGCGCTTGGGTCTTTTCGGCCGATCTGTCTGTGCTGTCTTTCGCCCAGATGTTCAGTACCGGGCATTGTAACGACCTCAATACAGTTTCTAGCTGTGCTTGGGTTAGACGAACTGCGGAACTGGCAAACAGTCTTAAATCACCACGCATACGGAACCCTTCCGGCACCTGCTCCAGCGCACGATCAGCTAGCGCCTCCGCCACAGGTGTGGAGTTACCCTGCGCACGGCGTCGATCGATGTAGGCCGACCGCGCCTTGAACAAGCGAGGTCGGCGTAACTTACTTTTTCGGTTCTCATCGAGAAAGGCGCGCAGGGTCCTGACAAAGCTGTCTGGCGCTGCCGGTTCAGGTAGCAGTGCATCGAGCGCGATCAACGCCTGCACCTTCTCGGGCAGAGCCGCCGCAAAAAGTGTTGCAATGATCGCGCCACGGGAGTGACCAAGTAGAACGCATCGATCCCACCCAAGCTGGTCCAGGACTTCGGTGATCTGAGGCAGGTCATCCCAGATGTTATAGGTGCCGTGGGCCGAGCGGTTTGCGCTCATCCCCTGCCCGCTCAGATCGAGCGCGACGACATGGCATCCTGTCAGTCTCGGCGCCAGTTCCTGAAAACTTGCGGCATGATCCATCCAGCCGTGCAGGGCCAGCACAGGGATGCCGTCCGGCGACCCCCAAGCCAACCCGGAAAGACGAAGTCCATCGACATCCCACTGGCAATCCCGCGGGAATGCTACGACATCTGTTGCTCCGGACATTTTTTCTCACCTTTCAACAGCTAGCACCAAGCGTACAACGTCCGCGGCGCTGGCTGAACAATCGCTTTGCCATCTGTGATGAACAATGACCCGGGTGGGCCGTTCGGCTGCCCACCCGGGTCGTCTTCCAGAGGGTCCTCAGCGCCGCGCGGGCAGCCGGCTGTCAGTTCGCGACAGTCTCGAGGAACTTGTTGAGCGCCGCGTTGAATTCGTCGCTGCGTTCCCAGAACATGAGATGTTTGCCCATCACCGCGACGGTCGTGGAAGGCGCATTCTGGCTAACCCAGTTCTGCACAATGTCCCGCCATTCTTCTCGCGCGACGATCATTAAGGGCAGTTTGCCCTCAAGCGCCTTCACATCTGCTTCGTAGTTCTCGTAGGCGCCAGCTTCATTAGTCAGTGCAGCGACCGTGTCTGTAGTCTGATTTGAGATGTCCGACACCCACGCAATATTCTCTTCTGAGGGATTCTCAAGCATCCACTCTGCGAAATCCTTGTTCGCCTGCTGTCGGTCAATCAGCACCGGCATAGTGAAGAATTCTCGGAATTGGTCGGAGTCGTTCCTGTTATACCATACCCATTCCTTGCTATTGTCATCGCCAACCGTCCGCGGTGTCCCGTCGATCAGGATAAAGGCACTAAGGTTTTCTGTTCCGGCCTGATGCAGATAAGAGGAGACGTCCAGCGCTCCGTATGACCAGCCGGCCAGAATGACCTTCTTCAGGCCGAGCACATCAAAGAACCCCTTCAAATCTCGTCCACGTTGCTCATAGAAATGCCCACCCTCGGTATGCGAGCTTAGACCTTGGCCACGAGGGTCGATGGCGTAAAACGTGTATTTGTCAGAGTCAGCAAAATGTGCGAGCTGTTTCGAATAGACTTCGCTCGACATAGTCCAGCCCGGTACAAAGACAATCGGCAGCGGACCATGCCCAGACTTCTGATAGTAAATGGACAGGTCGTCTGAGACCTTAGCATATTCGGCATGTCCCGGCGCCGCAAAGCCCAGTGTGGCGGCGACAGCGGCCACTGCAAGCCCTGAGCGTGCCAGAACGGTGAACCCCACCATGCTGAAGCTTCTGCGGTTGACGAGTTTCCTGATCGTTGTGTTTTTCGTGACGCGTGCTGATGGCTGGTCCAAATTCTTTTTGCAAACGTTCATGGTATCCTCCTGTTGAGACTACATTTCGCAAAAGTTTAAGCACTTCGCGATGCGTTCGCATGTGAGAAGATTTTGTGGGGAACTCATCTATTCTAATGTGCCGACGACATTTCTGCAGCCTTCAACGCGAAGTATGTCAGGCGGAAAGCGCAGTAACTCTCAGGACGGCCGCGGGCATGTGGGGCAGCACATTGGCCAAATCCATTGAATAACATTCTCTTGAGCACCCGTTCGGGTCAGGTAGTCAACGGTGCCTCTTCGGCCCCTATTAAGAGGCTGTGCGACTTGCCGATGCCGCGCCGCGCAGGATTCTGCTACGCCGAAAAAGCAACTGTTCTGTGGGTGAGTTATGCGGCGCAGCGAATGGAGTTACCAAAATTGAAATCGCTCCCGAATCTTAACTACAACAAGATCGGGAGCCATCTGGATGGTCTCGCCCAGCCGCCCTTCAGCGCAGATCTTTCCAGCGCTTCGCCTTGTATTCCGAAACGTCAAGCGCCTGGACGATCTCCAGCTTGAAGTTTACGCCGATCCGCTCTTTCACGCCTCGGCCCCAAGCCCGCAAATGCTCGTCGCTGACCGCGCCGACCGCGGAACTGCGCAGCTGAAGCTGGAGTGTTGCGATATCCGAAAAATCCGGCGTCCGCGTCAGTACGACTTCATACTGCTCGACCTCGGGCCAAGAGAACACGAGATCGTCGATGGCTTGCGGATAGACGTTGATCCCCTTGACTTTGCGGACATCGTCGATCCGCCCGATCGAGGCAACTTCGATACCGTGGAAATTGCGGACGGCGCCGGGGCGGCCGCCGCGCCGGAAGACGCCGCCATCTCTAAGCCGGTTCCGGATCGACGGATTATCGAAGTGATACAGGCTTGTCACAACGATCTCACCAAACTCGCCATCGGCCACGGGCAATCCGGTCGCGGTGTCGATGACCTCCACCAGCAGGAACGGGTCGAGGTTCAGCAGCACACCCGGCTGTCCGGGGCTACCGACGCCGGTTTCGTCCGTGAACATGAAGTCGGCGCGAATCTGGGCGCAGCCGAAGCGGTCGTAGGCTTTCGCCCCCCACATTTCCTCGATCGACTTCAGGAACGATAGCCCCGCCCCTTCCATGCCGGTCATCAGCACTTCGACCCCGCTTGTCTTCGCTTCGTCACCCATCAAGGTGGCGAGATGACCGAAATAGGAGGTGCTGCCGTAGAGCGCGCGGGGGTGGAAGCGCCGAATATGGTCGATCTTCATCTCGGCGTTATAGTTTCCAACCGGATAGACCGTCATTTCTGCGCCGATCGCGCCCTGATACTCGACCCGCCCGCCAGCAAGCATGGTCAGCGGCAGCGTCAGCAGAACGCCATCGCCCGGATTAAGCCCTGCCCAGGTGAACCCATAGCGATAAAGCTCTTCCATTGACTTCAGCTCGCGCAGACTGCAGGCGTGCAGTTCCATGCCTTGGCCGCTCGTGCCGCTCGTCGTGTAGATATCGGCGCGGCCAAGGTTCTGGTTGAAGCTGCCCATCCGCGTGCCAAACGGAGGATGGGCATTCTGGTCTGCGACGAAGTCCGACTTCTCCACTAAGGGGATCAAGCGGAAATCTTCAAGCGTCGAGACCTTCGTTACGTCGACACCGGCCTTCTTCCAATGCTTGGCATAGAACGGGTTGGTCTTTGCGACGTGGGCCAACATGTCGCGCAACTTGCGAAGTTGCAGAGCATCGAGCTCATCTCGCGACAGGGTTTCCACCTGTCGGTTGTAAAACCGATGCTCTGTCATGGTTCTCTCCGGTTGCGCGATTGTGGCTTGTCAAACGATGGTGACCACGACGCGGCCACGGACCTTGCCGTCGACGATCTGTTCTCCGACCTCGATTGCCTTGGAAAGCGGGACGACGGTGGTCATCTCGGCCAGCAGTTTCCTGTCCAGCTTCTGATCCAGCAGTTCCCAGGCGCGCAGGCGTTTCTCGCGGGCGGCCATAACCGAGTCGACTCCAATCAATGACACACCGCGCAGGATGAAGGGCGCGACCGACGACGGCAGATCCATGCCACCGGCCAGACCGCAGCAGGTCACCGTCCCACCGTAGCGGGTCATCGAAAGAACGTTCGCCAGCGTGGTGGAACCCACCGAGTCCACCGCGCCCGCCCAGCGTTCCTTGCCCAACGCCCGCAGCTTGCCCGAAAGCTCGTCGCGCGCTATGATTTCGTTTGCGCCAAGCTTCTTCAGATAATCTGCCTCATCCGGGCGGCCCGTCGAGGCGATCACATGATAGCCAAGCGCACCAAGCAGCGCGATTGCAACAGAGCCAACGCCGCCGGCGGCACCGGTGACCAGCACCGGCCCCGAGGCCGGCGTTACGCCCGCATCCTGAAGGCCAAGCACGCAAAGCGCTGCGGTGTAACCCGCCGTACCGATCGCCGCGGCCTGCTCGGCCGAAAGATCCTTGGGCAGCGGCACGAGCCAAGCGCCAGGCACGCGCGATTTCTTGGCCCAGGCGCCCAAATGCGTCTCGCCGGTTCCCCAGCCGTTGAGAATGACTGCGTCGCCGGCCGCAAGACCAGGTGCCGTCGTCTCCTCGATCACGCCGACCATGTCGATTCCCGGGACCATCGGGAAGCGGCGGACAACCGGCGCCCGATTGGTGACGGCCAGACCGTCCTTGTAGTTCACCGAAGAATGGCTGACGCGGACGAGCGTATCGCCGTCCATCAGATCGGATGCGTTTAGTTCGCCTGGCGCTACCGAATAGACATCGTCCTGCTTGTTAATGATGACTGCCTTGATGGTCATGTCCGTTCCTCATTTAAATTGGTCATTTATCGTGCCCATTCGCCCGCCACGCTGACGGCATCGGCTGTGGTATAAGGTTTCCGTTCAGGCGGCTGTTCGCCGTCCAGCCACGCTGGCAACAGGGCATCGGGAGTGCCGTCCGCGCCACGTTGCAGGACAGCGCGCGCGCGGATGTGCGGGGCCGCCTCCAGTTCACCGAGTTCAAGAACCTGCTGAAAACAGGCATCGCCCGCATCCAGCAGGTCGGCCCACTCCGCGCGGTTGCGGGTTGCGATCAACGCTGCGACATCGGCAATGAGCGCCGATTGAGGACGGGGTTCATCCTGGCGTGCGATCCAGTCGAGCCGTCCGGTGAGAGCACAGAAATTCGCCCAGAAACGGGGTTCGAGAGCGCCAAGCGAGACGTACCCCCCGCAGGCACAGCGATAGAGATTGTAGCATGCCCAGCCGCCCGCATAGGGACCATATCCCCGGCGGGAATTGAATTCAGGTTGCGCAAGCGTGGCAACTTCGGGCCCCATCAGCGCAAGCGCCGCATCCGACATCCCAATATCGATATAGGCCCCTCTGCCCGTCCGCTCACGCCGGAACAGCGCCGCCGAAACCAGGGCGAAGGCATTCAGAGCGCCGGCGTAATCTGCGATCGGCGGATTGGCGGTAACCGGCTCGGACATGGTCCCTGAAACATCAAGCACCCCGACCGAGGCCTGATAATTGTTGTCATGTCCGACGCGCAGGCGGTTGGGCCCGGTTTGCCCCCAACCCGAGAGCGCGCAGTGAACTAGGGCAGGATTCAGGGCGGTCAGAACAGCGGCGTCGAAACCCAGCCGGGCGAGTACGCCCGGGCGATAGGATTCGATCAGCACATCCGCCAGCGCAACCAGCCGGGAAAACGTCGCATGACCTTCGTCCGACTTCAGGTCGAGCCTGATGACGCGCTTGTTGCGGTTGATGATACGATACCAGAGCGAGATCCCGTCCTCGCCGAGAGGGCCGTCGACAGCCTGCGGATCCCCTCTGGGCGGTTCGACCTTGACCACGTCGGCTCCGAGATCGGAAAGCAGCATCGAGCAGTAGGGACCCGGGACAAACTGGCTCAGATCCAGCACCCGAATCCCTTGCAGCATCGGCGCCGTAGCAGTGGTCATTTCGACTTCGACGCGTTGGCGTTCAAGAAGTGAGGCGAACGCGACAGCGCCACATCACCGATATAGGCGAGAGTGGCGCCGAGGCGGGGAGGGGCCCCGGCGCCGGTAACAAGCATCGCCTTGAGAAGCATCACCGCCTCGCGGTGCGTCTGACTGGCCAGCAGCTCAGCACGAGCGCGCGCTTCTTCCCGGACGTTGCCCGCTACAACCCGGCTGATCAGGCCGATCGAGCGTGCTTCCTCGGCGCCCATCGGTTCGCCGAAGAGCATCATGTCACGTGCACGTGCCAGTCCGATCGCCCGCGGAGCACGGATTGTCCCGCCACCCGTGGGTAGAACGCCGACTGTGATTTCGGGAAAGCCGAACCTGGCCCCCTGATCGGCAATACGGCTGTCGCATGCCAGCGCGATCTCGAGACCACCGCCGAGGCAAGCCCCTTCGATCGCGGCGATCGTGGCGCATGGCAGCTCATCGATCGTTTCGGTCAGAAGCTGGAAAAGGTGCGTGTGATGCGTCACCTCTTCCTCGTTGTAGGCCTTCAGCGCCTTGAGGTCCGAGCCCGCGCAGAAGGAACGGTCGCCGTCGGCGGTGATCACGAGCGCGACCACCTCCGACCGGCGAACCTTGGCCAGAGCAGCCAGAAAGGCATCGATCGCTTCGTTATCCAGCGAGTTACGACGTTCGTTGCGGTCAATGGTCAGAACCGCAACCTTGTCTTCCATTTCAAGACGGATAGGCGATTTCATGCGAGAGTTCCTTTCTGGCTGCACCGGATCATTTGTACTTGAATACCTTCTCGGCGTTCTTCCACAGCAGCTTCTCAACGACCTGCGGCTTCAGATTCAGTTCTTCGATCTGAGCAAACGCCTCCTGGTGCTTCACCAGCGGGAAGTCCGAACCCCAAAGGACTTTGTCCTGCCCCCACGAATTGAGGAATTTCACCATTTCGGGCTTCCAGTACTTCGGCGCGTAGGCCGACGTCCCGAGGTAGACATTCGGGTGCTTCGAGGCGAGGGCAATCGCCTCTTCAACCCAGGGCCAGCCAGTGTGGGTGCACACAATGGTCAGCTCCGGGAAGTAGAGCGCGATCTTGTCGAGGCGTGCCGGACGACCGTTTTCGATCGGCATGAAGTCGAGCGTGTGCCCCATCGAGAAGACGGCCGGAACGCCGAGTTCCACGCACTTCGCGTAGTAGGGGAAGTAATATGCGTGGTCGGGGCCAAGGTCGAAGCCGTGCGGGTGCACGTGGATGCCGACGAAGCCGTACTCTTTGACCGATTTCTCGAAGTGCTTCACGCCGCGCAACGCATCGAACGGGTTCACGCCATAAAGGCCATAGGCTACGCCCGGAAGTTGTTTGGTGACTTCGTAGACTTCCTCGGGGGTCACATGCAGATACGGGCGCTGGAAGCGGTAGCTCCAGCCATAGAACGAAGCGATGTTGGTGCGGCCGAGGCCCACTTCGTCGACGTATTTCTTGAACTCTTCGACAGTCATGCCCTTCAGGGTCTTGGCGCGGCCAAGGCTCTCAAAGACGGCCAGTTCTTCCTCGTCGCCCAAGAAGTGTTTCTCGATCGATTCAGGGGTGAACAGATGCCCCAAAATATCTACAGGTTTACCCATGTTTTCAGTCCTCAAGTTTAGATCAAGATCTGCAGATCAGCCCAGCAGATCGTCCATTTCGAGCAGGCCCAGACCGTTCTTGGCCAGCTCGCGTGAGATGATCCATTTCTGGATCTCGTTCGTGCCTTCAAAGATCTGCAGTGCCTTGCAGTCGCGGATCAGGCGGGCAGTGGGATAGCTGCGCGTCAGGCCATATCCGCCCAAGATCTGGGTCGCCTGAATTGCTGCTTCCATCGCGAAATCTGAAGCAACCTTCTTTGCCATCGCGGCATAGACACCGGGCAGCCGCCCGCGCCCAAGGGTCATCGCTTGCACCGCGTTGGCCACGATCGCACGCGTTGTCGCAAGGCCGGTAACCAGACCAGCCACTTCGAACCCGAGGCCCTGATGATCAATGATCGCCACACCGAACTGCTTGCGCTCGCGGGAATATTCCACAGCGGTTTCTACCGCGGTGGCAGCTGCTCCCAGTGCGCAGCAGGCGATGTTAACCCGCGCCTCGTCCATGGTGATCATGGCCAGCCGGAAGCCCGTGCCTTCCTCGCCAAGCCGGTTCCCGACAGGAATACGGACGTTGTTGAAGGACACTTCCGCGGTCGGGCTGGAATGCAACCCAAGCAACTTCTCCGGCGCGCCGACGCTCAACCCTTCGGCGTCACGCGGCACGACAAAGGCAGTAATACCCTTGTGGCCGGCGGCCGGATCGGTCTTGGCGAAAACCACGAACACGCCTGCAACAGGCGCGCTGGTGATCCACATCTTGCGACCGTTCAGCACATAGTCATCGCCGTCGCGGACCGCCGTGGAGGTCATAGCCGCCACATCCGAACCGCCGCCGGGCTCCGACAGGCAGAATGCCGGAACCATCTCGCCAGCCAAGATCGCCGGCAGATAACGTTCCTTCACCTCGGCACTGCCGTTGGCAACGATCGGCGCAATGCAATCGCCACAGTTCGACACCGAGATCGCGAAGGCCACGTTGTGACGGGCGAGACGTTCGGAGATCTTGAGCGGGGCAATCAGGTCCTGACCTACGCCGCCATCCTCTTCGGGAACCCAGAGTCCGAAAACTCCGAGATCCGCAAAGCGACGGTAGAGTTCCATCGGGAACTCTGCGTTGTCATCAATCTCCTGCGCACGCGGGGCGAGTTGTTCACGGCAAAAGCGATCAACGCTCTCCATGATCGCCTTGCGAACGTCGGGATCAATACCAGCATGAGACATGACGTTCTCCTCGCCGCTGCACAGCTTATTGCATCGTCAGGCCGCCGCTGATGCTCAGCACCTGGCCTGTGATGTAATTTGCGTCATCCGAAACGAAGAAGGCGATCGCCGAAGCCTGCTCTTCGGGCTTGGCCATGCGGCGGAACGGGATGACCTTCATACGGCGCGCCACCAGCTCCGGATCCTGATCCGCCTCGAGCGGGGTATCAGTCGGGCCGGGCGCGGTGCAGTTCACGTTGATCTTGTAGCGTGCCCATTCACGCGCGACGCTTTTCGCGAAGGCAATGACGCCGCCCTTGAGACCCGCATAGACCGCCTCGCCCGAGGTGCCGACCTTGCCGGCGTCCGAGGTGACGAACAGCATCTTGCCGCCGCCCTGCTCGATCATGATCGGCGCGATTGCATGGCTCATGTACACAACCGGCATGAAGTTGATGGCGACCAGTTTCTGCCAGTAACCGCTCTGTTCCTCGACGAAGCGCGAGCTTGCGGTCCAGCCGATCATGTTTACAAAGGCATCGATGCGCCCGAAATCCGCCTTGACCTGAGCGACGACCGCCCGGCAGCGTTCTTCCGAAGTGGCGTCAAACTCGTAAGCGACGGCGTCGAGACCTTCGTCCTCGATCATCTTCTTGAGCTCGGTGGTATTCAGATCGAGTGCCGCAACGCGAAAGCCGTCGGCGACCAGACGGCGAACCGTCGGCAACCCCATGCCACCACCCGCACCCGTAACCAGCGCAACTTTTTTCTCAGTCATTTCAGGACTCCTCTCGCGATACTTGCGTCTCGAATTGTCACGAAGGCTATTGGCCTGCCGGGGAATTGGCACATGATTATTCTTCGGGCCGCCATTAGTTCTGCGCATCGTCCGTATGGCTGGCGAGTCCTCATTCCATCAGCTCTCAGCAAGACGCAGCTGCGCGTTGCCCCGAATTAGCTGAGAGTTTTGTGGTTTAGGCTCGCGTCGCTCGTCACCCGCGTCGGACCGCACCATCTTCATCGTGCGGTCTGCGGCAGACGGGGCGGGTATTTACTCCTACCGGCAAGGAAGAGCGGACCTCTGGCGACAGTAGCCATTAGAATCCCTTATGGAACTGACAGATACTTTTTCTTGTCAGCCCACCCTTTCCGAAACTCAGGATGCGAGACGTGTCAAATCGGCATTCCTCCTCAATGAAGAGAGGCCGCAAACCCACCACCTACTAGGATCGTTTCAGATCGGGAAAACATGAGCCAAACAACTCAGACAACCAAAGTTCTTTCTGAATATGCGATTTCCACCCGCTACGAGCACTATCCTACCGAGGTGACGAACAGGGCGAAGCGTGTGATTATCGATACGGTCGGCTGCATGTTCGGTGGTGCACCTACCGCCCTTGGACGATCCATGCTCGAGACAATGACCGCCTCGGGTGAAACCGGCACAAGTACGGTCGTGGGGAGTAATGCCCGTTTCGGGGCCGCAACAGCCGCCCTGGTGAACGGAACCAATGCGAATGCGCTCGATTTCGACGAGACCCTGGAAGGGATCGGGCATCCAAGCGCCAGCGTCATTCCGGCCGCCCTCGCGGTCGGCGAACTGCACCGGATCAGCGGCAAGGCTTTCCTCACCGGGATTTTGACGGGCTTTGATGTAGGCAATCGGATCGGAAAGGCTATTCAGCCAAGTTACGAGCGCCTCCAGCAGGTCTGGAATGTCGGCACTTGGCAGACGCTGGGCGCCGCTGCTGCCGCTGCTCGGGTACTCAAACTCGATCTGTTGCAGACCCAGCACGCCTATGGGATCGCCGGTGCGACGGCGCCCCTACCCAACACTCAGAAATGGGGGTGGGATCTCGCAGAACGGCCGATCCACTGGGTAAAGGAGCCTACGGGCTGGGCCAGTTGGACAGGCGCGACGGCAGCTCTGCTGGCGGCGCGTGGCTTTGTGGGCAACCGCTTCATACTGGATGGCCCAAAGGGTTTCTGGATCATGGCGGGTTCGGATCGATGTGATTTCGACGCGATGGTGACCGGGCTGGGAGAAGATTTTGCGGTGATGGATCTCAGCCTGAAACCCTATCCCTGCTGCCGCTGGCAGCATGCCGCACTGGATTGCGTCGAGGCCATTATCTCGACCAATGACCTGGGTGCGATCGATATCAAATCGGTGGACATCTATTCGTTCGACTGGGTGGAGGCCTTCGAGGTCTATGGCCCCAAAGATATGGTCGATGCGGAATTCAGCCTGCCCTATTCAGTAACGATGCTCGCGCATCGCATTCCGCGCGGTGCCGATTGGTTCACTCCGCAGACGCTCCGCAACCCCGAGTTCGTCGACTATTCCCAGCGCGTGCGTGTCCATGCCGATCAAGAGATGAACCGCATCTTCCACACCCAAGGCGATGTCTGCGCAAGGGTAAAGATCACGACGAAGACAGGTAACGAATTCGTAGAGACGAGCACTTGCCCGAGCGGCAGCCCCGCGAAATTTTTGGACGACAACGTGATTTTCGACAAGTTTCTGAGCCTTGCCGAACCAGTGCTCGGCCATCGGGCAGGACAGTTGCTCGATCGGCTGCTGGTGCTAGAGGAAGTCGAGGATCTGGCGCAGCTTGCAGCTTTGATGCGCCCGGGCCAATGAACAGAACAGCGTGGACAAAGAACGTGACGACAAGAATTATTGACGGCAAGGCGTTTGCGGCGAATGTGCGCGCGCAGGTTGCCGAGCAGGTTGCGCGGTTGAAGGAAGTGCATGGGATCACGCCGGGTCTGGCGGTGGTTCTTGTGGGCGAAGACCCGGCCTCCGAGGTTTACGTCCGCAACAAGGGCAAGCAGACCGTCGAGGTCGGCATGAACAGCTTCGAGCACAAGCTGCCCGCCGAGACCTCGGAAGAAGAGCTGCTGGCACTGATCGACCGGCTGAACAAGAGCCCGGCGGTGCATGGTATCCTCGTGCAACTGCCGCTGCCGGGGCATTTGAACTCGGACCTGGTGATCAACTCGATCGATCCGGCCAAGGATGTGGACGGGTTCCACATCTCGAACGTGGGTTTGCTGGGGACGGGCCAGAAGGCCATGGTCCCCTGCACGCCGCTTGGCTGCCTGATGATGCTGCGCGATCACCTCGGCAGCCTCTCGGGGCTGAATGCGGTTGTCGTGGGGCGCTCGAACATCGTCGGCAAGCCGATGGCGCAACTGCTTCTGGGCGACAGCTGCACGGTCACCATTGCGCATAGCCGCACCAAGGATCTGGCCTCGGTCTGCCGCGGCGCCGACATCCTCGTGGCCGCCGTGGGCCGCCCCGAGATGATCCCGGGCGACTGGGTAAAGCCCGGCGCCACCGTGATCGACGTGGGCATCAACCGCATCGAGCGCGACGGCAAGACCAAGCTCGTGGGCGACGTGGATTTTGCCTCGGCAGCCGAGGTCGCGGGCGCGATCACCCCGGTTCCGGGCGGCGTCGGGCCGATGACCATCGCCTGCCTGCTGGCCAACACGCTCACCGCCTGCTGCCGCGCCAACGACTTAGCCGAGCCCGAGGGGCTGACGGCGTAAGCACCAATTCTTCGCCCTCCGTCGCCCATCGCCCCGACAAGAGGGCCGGACCCGGGGGGACGATCCAAAACGACGACGCAATGACTTCGCGCCTTTGAGGAAAGGCGCCCGACCAGCCCGGCCGGAGCATCAGACCCTTAGGGAGACACTCATGACCAAATACTGCCTGACCGTGACCTGCACCTCGACCCGGGGCATCGTCGCCGCCATCGCCAATTACCTCGCCGACCAGGGCTGCAACATCACCGACAGCTCGCAGTTCGACGACGCGCAGACCGGCAAGTTCTTCATGCGCGTCAGCTTTGCCTCGGAGCAGGGCGCCGATCTGGCCGCCCTTCAGAAAGGCTTCGCCGAAACCGCGAAACCCTTCGACATGGCCTACAAGTTCCATGACGAGACCGAGAAAATGAAGGTCGTCATCATGGTCTCGCGCTTTGGGCACTGCCTGAACGACCTGCTCTACCGGGTCAAGATCGGCGCTCTGCCGATCGAGATCGTCGCGGTGATCTCGAACCACATGGACTACCAGAAGGTGGTTGTGAACCACGACATCCCCTTCCATTGGATAAAGGTGACGAAGGAGAACAAACCCCAGGCTGAGGCTGCGATCATGCGCGTGGTTGAAGATACGGGCGCGGAACTCATCGTGCTGGCGCGCTACATGCAGATCCTGTCGGATCAAATGTGCCAGAAGATGTCGGGGCGGATCATCAACATCCACCACTCCTTCCTGCCGAGTTTCAAGGGCGCGAACCCCTACAAGCAGGCCTATGAGCGCGGTGTGAAGCTGATCGGGGCAACCTCGCATTACGTGACCGCCGATCTCGACGAGGGCCCGATCATCGAACAGGACACAGTGCGTATCACCCATGCACAGTCGGCAGACGACTATGTCTCGCTCGGCCGCGATGTCGAAAGCCAGGTCTTGGCCCGCGCCATCCACGCCCACGCCCACCGCCGCGCCTTCCTCAATGGCAACAAGACGGTCGTCTTCCCGGCGTCCCCAGGAGCTTACGCCAGCGAAAGGATGGGATAAGCCCGGTCCGAATCTAAGCCACGAACGCTCGCTCAACCGCCGCGGGACGGACGCATCGAGAACATAGACGCGCGAGCCTAAACGACGCCAACAGTTTCAGCGAAAGAACCAATAGATGACAGGGATGCGGGAAATGACGCGCGAGTCGATGGAATATGATGTTGTGATCGTTGGTGGCGGGCCTGCGGGTCTGTCTGCGGCGATCCGCCTGAAGCAGTTCGACCCGGATCTGAGCGTCGTTGTGCTGGAGAAGGGGTCCGAGGTCGGCGCGCATATCCTGTCGGGGGCGGTGTTGGATACGTCTGGTCTTGATGCGCTGATCCCGGACTGGAAAGAAAAAGGCGCGCCGATCAAGACCGAGGTGAAGCACGACAACTTCTATATCCTCGGGCCGGCGGGCCAGATGCGGATCCCGAACTGGCCGATGCCGCCCTTGATGTCGAACCACGGCAAATACATCGTTTCGATGGGCAATGTCTGCCGCTGGATGGCCGAGCAGGCCGAGGAACTGGGCGTCGAGATCTTCCCGGGCATGGCAGCCTCGGAAATCGTCTGGGATGGTGACCGCGTCGCGGGCGTTGTCGCGGGCGAGTTCGGCAAGAACGCCGATGGCTCGATCGGCGATGGCTATGAGCCGGGGATGGAGCTGCGCGGCAAATACGTCTTCTTGTCGGAAGGTGTGCGGGGCAGCCTCGCCAAGGTGGTGATGGAGCGGTTCGAGCTGTCGAAAGACAAATGCCCGCAGAAGTTCGGCCTTGGCATGAAAGAGATCTGGGAGATCGACCCCGCCAAGCACCGCGAGGGCACGGTGACCCATACGATGGGCTGGCCCTTGGGTTCGAACGCGGGCGGCGGCTCGTTCATCTACCATCTCGAGAACAACCAGGTTTACGTGGGCTTCGTTGTCCACCTGAACTACGAGAACCCCTATCTCTACCCCTACATGGAGTTCCAGCGCTTCAAGCACCACCCGATGGTTGCGGAGCTGCTCGAAGGCGGCAAGCGCGTGGCTTTCGGCGCGCGCGCAATCTCGGAGGGCGGCTGGCAGTCGATCCCGAAACTGACCGTGCCGGGCGCGGTGCTGCTGGGCTGCTCGGCGGGGCTCGTGAACGTGCCGCGCATCAAGGGCAACCATAACGCGATGCTGTCGGGGATCGCTGCGGCGGAAGCTGCGGCGGAGGCCATCAAGGGCGGTCGTTCGGGCGATGAGCTGACCGAATACGAGACCGATCTGCGTTCGGGTCCGATCGCGAACGACCTCAAGAAGGTCCGCAACGGGAAGCCGATGTGGTCGAAATGGGGGATGGTCCCCTCGCTGATCTTTGGCGGGCTCGACATGTGGACCAACGATGTCTTCGGCTTCTCTCTATTCGGCAAGCTCAAGCATGGCAAGTCGGACGCGAAAGCGACCGGCGAGGCGAAGAACTTCAAGCCGATCGACTACCCCAAACCCGATGGCAAGCTGAGCTTCGACCGCCTGACTAATGTCAGCTTCTCCTTCACCAACCATGAAGAGAGCCAGCCCTGCCACCTGAAGCTGAAGGATCCGTCGATCCCAATCGCGGTGAGCCTGCCGAAGTATGACGAGCCTGCGCAGCGCTACTGCCCGGCCGGCGTCTACGAGGTGGTCGGCGAGGGCGATGACGCGAAGTTCCAGATCAACTTTCAGAACTGCGTCCACTGCAAGACCTGCGACATCAAGGACCCGAGCCAGAATATCAACTGGACTACACCCCAGGGCGGCGACGGACCTAACTACCCGAATATGTAACAAGCTCGGGGAGGAGCGCGCGATGGGCGAAGATCAGGACGCGACGGCGGCAAATCGCGCCATCGATCCGGCCGAACTGGCCCGGCAGGGCGGCGAATTCATCGAGTTGATGACGCGGTTGCAGACGGTGCTGCAACGCGCGCAGCAGGCGGCTTCGGCCAAGGTCAGGGGCGAAGATTTCTCGATCGTCGATTTCCGATCGGTCTCAGAGGCTTACCTGCGTGCGCTGCCGACTTTTCTCGAACGCCCCTTCGAGGCGATGGAACACGCGCAGAAATTCTGGCTCGACTGGGCGAAAGCCTGGCATGCCGCGTGGTCGGGCGAGGGCGGGCGTGTCGCCGACAAACGCTTCCGCGACCGCCTCTGGGATGCCGACCCGGTCACGTGCAGCTTGCGCGACGGTCATCTTGCGCTGGAGCGCGCGACGGAATCCTTCCTGTCACTGCTGCCGGACGGCACCAAGGAAAGCCTGCGCGTGCGGTTCTACACCCGGCAGCTGCTCAGCGCGCTCTCGCCCTCGAATTTCCTGATGCTCAATCCGGCTGCGCGCGAGCGGCTGATCGAGACCGACGGGCGCAGCCTGCTCGAAGGGTTCCGCAACCTGGTCGAGGATCTCGAGCGGGGCGAAGGGCGGCTCGACATCGCCACCAACGATCCGCAGGCCTTCAAGGTGGGGCGCGACCTGGCCGCGACGCCGGGCAAGGTCGTGTTCGAGAACGCGCTGATGCAGCTTATCCACTACGAGCCGCTCACCCCCGAACAGCACCGCCGCCCGTTGCTATTCGTGCCGCCGTGGACCAACAAATACTACATCTTCGACATGCGCCCGGACAATTCCATGGTCCGTTACATGCTCGAGCAGGGCCATTCGGTGTTCCTGATCTCCTGGGTCAATCCGACCAAGGAGCACGCCGCGATGAGTTTCGAGGATTACATGAAACTTGGTCCGCTCGCCGCGCTCGACGCGATGGAGTGGGCGACGGGCGAGCACCGCTTCGACATTCTAGGCTTCTGCATCGGCGGCATCCTTGTCATGGCGACGCTTGCCTTGCGGGCGGCACGCGGCGATGACCAGATTGTCACGGCGACGACGCTGGCGACCATGGTCGATTTCAACAATGTCGGCGAGATCGGCGTGTTGATCGATCGTGACCGGCTCATCGCCTTGCGCGAGCACATAGCGGACAAGGGCTATCTGGAAAACCACCACCTGCAGGACGTGTTCTCGATGATCCGCGAGAACGACCTTGGCTGGTCGTTCCACGTTATAAACTACCTCATGGGGAAAAAGCCGCCGGCGTTTGATTTGCTTTACTGGAATGCCGACAGCACGCGTCTGCCGGCGGCCATGCTGCTGTGGTATCTTGAGCGGGTCGATACCGAGAACGGGCTGCGCAAGCCGGGACACCTGACGCTCGACGGCACGACGATCGATCTTTCGAAGATCACCGTTCCCTGCTTCGTCCTCGCAACGAAGGAGGACCATATCGCGCCATGGACCTCGATTTACCCGGCGACCGGGCTTCTTGGCGGGCCGGTCAAGTTCGAGCTCGGCGGCTCGGGGCATATTGCCGGCGTGATCAATCCGCCGACCGGGCAGCCGAAATACGGCTAGTAGGTGCATGACGACTATCCCCAGCGCCCCAAGGACTGGCTGGCCCAAGCGACTCGAAAGTCGGGATCATGGTGGCCTGAATGGGCAGCTTGGATCGCAGCGCTTGAGGACACCCCCCAAGTGCAGGCGCGCTGCGCCGAGACCGGCAAGTTAGCTCCCCTCGAAGATGCGCCAAGACGCTATGTACTCACAAAATGAACTGACTGAGAGCGTCCGCCGCGGCCTGACGAAACGCGCCATTAGCTTTCCATTGCAGTTCATAAGATTTCGTTTCTTGCGAGGATGCCGGGGCGATTTCAGACTTGCGGCAGGTCAACAGGAGGCATAACGCCATGAAATCCCACGCACAGGTCGTCGTTCTAGGGGGCGGCATCCACGGCGTCAGTACGCTCTATCATCTTGCAAAGGAAGGATGGACCGACGTTGTTCTCATCGAAAAGGGCGAGCTGACATCGGGGACCACCTGGCACGCGGCGGGACAATGCCCTCATTTCAATGGCAGCCTTAATTTCGCGAAGATCTGCGACGAAGGCATCAAGCTGTATAGCTCGCTCGAAGCCGAGACCGGGCAAGCGACGGGCTGGCACAAGGCGGGTGGCATTCGCCTCGCCCGCGATCAGGATGAACTGAACTGGCACAAGAATGTCGTTGGCATCGCCAAGCAGGCGGGGGTTGAGGCTCATATTGTTGGTCTAGACGAGATTCGGAAACTCCACCCCTACCTCGAACTACATGACGTCATTGGCGGAACTTACACGCCCGATGACGGGCATGTAGACCCCACCAGCGCGACCAACGCACTCGCAATCGCTGCGCGCAAACTCGGTGCGACGATCTACAAGCACACGCTCGCCTCCGACATCAAACCCGCTGGCGACGGCTGGACCATATTCACCGACAAGGGCAACATCACCTGTGAGCATCTGGTGATCGCGGCCGGTTTCTTCACCACCAAGGTCGGCAAGTGGCTTTCGCTGGATGTTCCGCTGGTTAACGTTGTTCACCAGTACCTTGTCACGGACCCAGTGGAAGAGCTGCGTGATCGTCCCGGCGAGCTACCTGTCGTTCGTGACCCTGGCTCGTCCTCGTACATGCGGCAGGAACAGAAGGGTCTGCTTGGTGGTCCGTACGAAACGGCTGGCCTGCGCCTTTACACCAATGACGTTCCATGGACGTTCGACATGGATCTTCTTGATCCGGATCTTGATCAAATCGCGCCCTGGCTCGAGCAGATGATGGAACGCATGCCACTGTTCGCCACCGTCGGCGTGCGGCGCGTGATCTCGGGCTTCATCGCGCACACGCCTGATCTCGTGCCTCTCGTCGGCCCCGCGCCCGGACTGAAGAATGTTTGGCTCAACTGTGGCTCTACCACCGGCATCGCCCAAGGGCCGGGGTGTAGCAAATACCTCGCGCAGTGGATGGTTCACGGCGCCGCCGAGATCAGCATGACTTCGCTAGACCCACGTCGTTTCAGTAACATCCACAATGGTGATTGGGTGCGCGAGCGGACAATCGAGGCCTCGTCGCACATGTACGATATCCACCCCCCGGGGTATTTCTACAAGAGCGGGCGCCCCCTGCGCGTTTCCCCGATCTACGAAGACCTGCGTGCGAAAGGTGCCGAGTTCGGCGAATCTATGGGATGGGAACGGGTGAAGTTCTTCTCCAACGGAGAGCCCGAAAAGCTGAGCTACAGTCGCAACAGCTCGTTTGATACTGTTGCGGCCGAGTGCAAAGCGGTTCGCGAAAACATCGGCGTCCTTGACCTGTCGAGTTTTGCCAAATTCGAGCTCGAGGGCGCCGATGCCGAGGCCTTCCTGAATCGCGTCGTCGCAAACCGCGCTCCGCGAAAGGTTGGCGACATCGCATTGTGCCACCTGCTCGCAAGCGGTGGCGAAATTGACGCGGAGATCACGATTACCCGCGTCAACGACGAGTTGTTCTACCTGACCAGCGCAGGCTCTATGCAGAATCGCGACTTCGACATGCTCAACTCGGCTATCTTGCCTGAAGAGGATGTCAAATTGGCTGATGTCACGGAAGAATATGGGGTCCTAGTTGTTTCAGGACCGAAAACGCGCGATGCGATGACGAGGATCACCGATGCAGATCTCAGCACACCGGTGTTCCCGTGGCTGAAAGCCCGCACAATCGAGATCGATGGCGCAGCTGTTCGGGCATTGCGGATTTCTTATGCTGGTGAACTTGGCTGGGAGCTTCACATCCCTATCGCTTCGTTGCGCAAGGTCTATCGGGCCCTGATGGCGGCCGGCGAGGAGTATGGCATCCGTGACTTTGGTCTCTACGCCCTGAACTCGCTGCGGATGGAAAAGGCGTACCGTGGTTTTGGTTCGGAACTGACAAATGAGATCTCGCTCGTCGAGGCCGACATGGACCGGTTCTACTCACTCAAGAAGGGCGATTTCATCGGTAAGGCTGGGATCGAAAAGCGCCTCGCAGAGGGTATCAAGGTCAAGCTCGCCTATGTGGAGATTGATGCACCTCACTTGGACGTAATTGGCCAAGAACCAGTGTACGCTGACAGTCGGATCATCGGGACCGTTACCTCTGGCGGCTTTGGTCATGCCGTCGGCAAGAATCTGGCGTTTGTGTACGTTGAGCCCGACTTCGCCGAGAAGGGTAAGACCTTCGAGGTTGAGATGAACGGCGATCTCTACAAAGCGATCGTTCTGGAAGGTCCTGCCTACGACCCAGAGAATCGACGCCTGCGTGCCTAATCTCTGCGCCCCGCTGTACATTCCGACTTCTGATGGCCTCCATCACAATGCTAGACTGAGATACGAGGCGCTAGGGGAAAAGTTATGGCGGGGTGCTCATCAACGCCCAGCACATGGTTAGGATGCGCACCTGTCACTGAGCCGCTATACTACTATCCGGAGAAGGGCTGTTTTTCTGTCTGTGAAACATGAAGTGCAGGCACAGCATCGCCTGGTAGACACCACGACCGCTCGCCAAAAGCGAGGCACCTGACGACTTCGATAGAAGGTTAATGAGATGAAACAACGCCTACCGTCCCTCTTGGCAATTCGTTATTTTGAGGCGGTTGGGCGCAATCTTAGTTTCACGCTTGCTGCGAACGAGCTGAATGTGACGCAAGCAGCGGTCAGTCATCAGGTGCGACTACTGGAGCAGGATCTCGGCGTGAAACTGTTCACGCGGCTCCATCAGAGGATCGAACTCACTGAGTGCGGTATGGAACTTCTCGACGTCTCAATAGAATGTTTCGGGAAGCTCTCAGATGTGACGAGTAATATTTCCAGTGGAAAGAAGACGTCTAGAATTCACCTGAGCGTCTCTCCTCTTATTTCTGCGAATGTCCTGATGCCGAAGATAGGGGAGTTTATTAATAGTGAAGAAGACGTCGAAGTCATTATTCATCACTCTCTTGCGCCCCCAAACGATCGAGAGCCGCCGTACGATGTTAAGCTGTTTTTCTCGCGAGCGCCGATAAATAGTGAGAGCTACGAGTTCATACTAAATGACAAATTGATTCCGATGTGTGTTCCTGCTCTTTGGCGAGAGCACGAAAACGAGACTGCAGCGGAGTTCCTTCAAAAGTCTAATATCGTTCACGAATTTGACTATCAATGGTGGGAGCAATGGTGCGAGCTTTCTGGCGTCGACAAAAGCGTGGTCCAGCGCGGGCTGGCGCTTGATGATCCATCCGTGCTTGAGAACGCGGCGCTGCTGGGACGCGGCATCATTTTGGGATCCAGAAGATTCCTAGCCGGCCGACTACTATCTGGAGAGCTAATTACGCCATTAGGTGCAGATAATGGAATCGACGTTTACTATTATTTGGCCATCAACAAAACGCAAAGGCGCCGCGATGTGGCTCGATTTGCGAATTGGCTTCGGGCTACGGGTGCTGCGCTTCGGACCGAGTAAAGGTTTTGGCTTGTAATCCAATTCGGTAAGTAAAGTAAAAATCTGTCACGGAATGAAACGATGGGCATGGAGCTCCGGCAAGAATATCGGAGCTCCAAGAATTGAAACGATAATCAGAGTTCCTTTTCGAGTTCCGGTAGGGCAACAAACAGATCGCTCACAAGGCCATAGTCAGCGATCTGGAAAATGGGCGCTTCCTCATCATTGTTGATGGCCACGATGATTTTCGAGTCTTTCATGCCCGCCAAGTGTTGAATCGCGCCGGAGATGCCGCAGGCGATATACAGGTCTGGTGCGACGACCTTGCCTGTCTGGCCGACTTGCCAGTCGTTGGGCGCATAACCCGAATCGACTGCGGCTCTCGAAGCGCCAACTGCAGCGGCGAGCTTGTCGGCAACCGGAAGGATTACTTCTCGGAACTTCTCTGCCGATCCAAGCCCCCGTCCGCCCGACACGATGATTTTGGCTGAGGTCAACTCAGGACGCTCATTTTCCGAAATCGCATCGGAAATGAAGGTCGAAAGATCGGAAGAAAGGCCTGCCGTCGAGACATCCTCGACGGCAGCAGTCGCTCCCAGGGAAGCAGGGGAAAACGATGCCGTTCGCACGGTGATAACGATTTTGGCGTCCGTCGATTGCACGGTCTGAATAGCATTGCCCGCGTAGATGGGACGCTTGAACGTGTCCGCAGATACGACGTCGATGATCTCGGAGATCTGCGACGCATCCATAAGGGCAGCGACGCGCGGCATCACGCTTTTGCCGACGGAGGTCGCTGCAGCAGCGAAGGTTTTGTAGTCGTCACGGAGGGAAACGATTAATGCCGTCAGAGGCTCGGCAAGATTGTTTTCCAAAGCGGGCGTATCGGCCACAAGCACTTTCGAAACGCCCGAAAGCTCCGCGGCCTGCGATGCAATGGCGCCTACGTGAGAACCTGCAACCAGAACATGCACATCAAAGCCGATCTTGGCAACGGCGGCCACGACCTTCGCGGTCTGATCGGACAAAGAGGTGCCGTCGTGATCGGCCAGGACAAGGGTGGTCATATCATATTTCTCCTTTCGACCTTACAGAACGCCGGCTTCGTTCTTGAGCTTTTCGACGAGTTCGGCCACGGACGCGACTTTCACGCCGCTCTTGCGCCCCTCCGGCTCCTCAGTGTTTAAAACCTTGATGCGGGCTTTCGTATCGACGTCAAAGTCGGCGGGCGATTTCCTTTCTAAGGGTTTTTTCTTAGCTTTCATGATGTTGGGCAGAGACGCATAGCGCGGCTCATTCAGTCGCAAGTCGGTGGTGATCACCGCCGGCAACTTCAGCGCGATCGTTTGCAGCCCGCCATCCACCTCGCGGGTAACGGTGGCGCGCTCGGAATCGATCTCAACCTTCGAGGCAAACGTGCCTTGCGACCAGCCCAGTAAGGCCGAGAGCATCTGACCTGTCTGGTTGCAGTCATCGTCGATCGCCTGCTTGCCAACAATGATAAGCTGCGGCCCTTCCTGTTCGACGACGCCCTTCACAATCTTGGCGACTGCGAGAGGTTCAACGACATCATCGGTCTCGACCAGAATGGCGCGGTCGGCTCCCATGGCAAGTGCAGTGCGTAGCGTCTCTTCTGCTTTGGCGGGCCCAACGGACACCACCACGACTTCGGTCGCCGTTCCTGCCTCTTTCAACCGCAACGCCTCTTCAATCGAGATTTCGTCGAACGGGTTCATCGACATCTTCACGTTGGACAGGTCTATTCCTGAACCGTCGGCCGCAACGCGCACTTTCACGTTAAAGTCTATTACTCTTTTTACCGTCACGAGGATTTTCACTTTATGTCTCCCATAGATTTTAAGGGGGCAAGTTCAGCCCTCGGCGCTTTCCGCAGTCGTCTGACGGCGGATTGCAATCCGAGTGCCAGCTTTCTTCGGCCGCGGCAGCTCTTTGTCTTTGGTGTAAACATGGACGAGATTTGCGAGCTGATACCGGCCAAAGGGGTAAGGCTTTGGGCCGTCGGGCGTTTTCTTGACGTGCAGTAGCATGCATTCGTGATAGGCGCAGACATCGCCTGCGCCGTTGCTTAGCGTCATCAAAACATGCGCAGCCTTATTGCTGAGGTCCAACATCTGAAATGAGATGGATACCGTCTCGCCTTCGAGAACTTCTTTCAAGAAGGTGACATGCGACTCGACGGTGTAAACGCTGCACTTAGTGGAGGCGCGGTACTCCTCGTCAATTTCCACTTTTCCGTGAAGTACCCCCTCAGCCCTCGAGAAGAGAGTATGATAACCGATATCGGAAAGATGGTGGTTCAGATCGATTAACGCCGCCGTCACGGGAAAGTCAGTGATCAGTTCTCGCGACATACTGGTGGGGTCAATCATTAGAGCGCTCTCCGAAGTTCACAGTGTCGATCAGTGTGTTCGACGCGGTGCCTAGGCGACAAGAAATCTCCGTTGCCTCCCGCATAAGTTCAGATAATGGAAGCCAAGAGATAATACGGCTTGGAAGCCACCGCCCGCTCTCGCGTTGCTCATAGCAATGGAGGCTGCGAAGACTTTTCTCGATCGACCTGGTGTGACCACGTTGGTGGGTCGCGCCACCCTGGCTGAATTGACCGTTAGTCGCCCCGTGCCTGCGCGCATTAGAATTATCGATGCAAGGCACAAGCAAGATTGTTTGCGTGGTTCGCAACCGTGCGTCGTAATCGGCCAATGATATCAGTCTGCGAAGGTCAGACCGTATCACAAGAACCAAAAAGGCTCAGTAACAGCCAACAGCTTCCAGTCCAAACAGGGAGAAAACCATGGAAGATGGAACGAAACTACTCAAGCCGTCGCGTCGTAAGTTCATCCAAAGTACTTCGCTGGCGACAGCTTCCCTCATGCTTCCAATCGGCTTCGGGGCGGGAGGCGTACGCGCTGCGACCCCCCAGCGCGGCGGCACGCTCCGGGTCGCGATGTCGCCGGGTAGCACTTCCGACACACTCGATCCAATGAGCTATGTGGATAGTCCTCAGTTTACCGCCGGCTTAACTCTCGCGAACTGCCTCGTGGAGATTGACAAGGATAAGAAACCGATCCCGGAACTCGCCGAGAGCTGGGAATCTAGCGATGCTTTCAAGCGTTGGAAATTCACCTTGCGCAGCGGGGTGACGTTCCATAACGGGAAGCCGCTGACCTCGGCCGACGTCGTCTATTCGCTCAAGCGCCACATCGCTCCGGATTCCACGTCGGCGGCTGCTGGCCTTCTCGCGGATGTCGATGATGTAGTCGCTGACGGTGATCTTGGCGTGATCATCACGCACAAGACCGGAACGCCGGATCTTCCTATTATCATGGGCGACTTCCACTTGGTCATTATCCCCGAAGGCTTCACAGATTTTGCGAACTTCGTCGGAACTGGTCCCTATAAGCTGATCCGTTTCGAACCTGGTGTGGTCTTGGAAACCGAGCGGAACGAGAATTACTGGAAAGCCGATCGCGCATTCGTCGATAAGTTCGACCTTGTCTTCATCAATGATAGCACAGCAGCAGCGAATGCGCTGATGACTGGTGAAGTCCAGGCCGTCTCAAAATTGGGTTCGCAGTTGGCGAAACGCCTCCAGTCTCGTGACGGCATTAACCTGATCACTTCTGAAGGTGGATCGTGCAACTCACTCGACATGAACTGTCAGTCAAAGCTCTTTGGCGACAACAATGTCCGTACGGCGATGAAGCTGGCAATTGACCGTCAGAAGATGGTTGAATTCATCGGTAGCGGCTTCGGCACGGTTGGGAACGACAACCCGATTCCATCGAACGATCCATTCTTCAATGCGGACATTAAACAACGGGAATATGATCCGGAGCAGGCGAAGTTTCACCTGAAGAAAGCCGGAATCGACAGCCTCGACCTGACCCTCCAGGTCAGCGACGCGGCCTATTCGGGTGCGGTCGACTCTGCGTCTCTACTACAGGAATCGGCTAAAGTCGCGGGACTAAATATCAGGATCAAAAAAGAACCAGAGGACGGCTACTGGTCGAACGTCTGGCTTAAGAGTGATTTCATGGCCGCATATTTTGGCACCCGACCGACACCGGACATGATGTTCTCGATCTTCTACAAGAGCGGTGCGCCTTGGAATGAATCGCACTGGGAAAACAAGACGTTCGACCGGTTGTTGGTTGAGGCTCGTTTGACCGACGATTTCACCAAGCGTAAGGAGATCTACGACGAAATGCAGCAATTGGCGCATGATGATAGTGGTATCGCGATCTTCATGATGCCTTCGATCATCGACGCCTATGCATCGGAAGTGCAGGGCGCTGAGGCCGATGGGGTGCGAACCATGATGGGTGCCCGTGTCGCAGAGCGAGTTTGGCTGCAGGGCTAAGTTAGAAGCCGGTCCGCGGGCAATCGACTGTCTGCGGGCCATCTAATTTTTTTTGTCGGCTGAACTAGACGTTCGGAGAGCCCTGCGGCTCAGCGCGTGATTCATCCGGCACGAAACTCCGAGACGTACACCCCATGAGAAATCTCATACTTACCCGCTTGGCCTTGGCAATTGTGACACTGTTCTTCGTGTCTGTGATTGTCTTTGCAGCCGTGCGCTTTCTGCCCGGCGATATTGCGCAACAACTTCTGGGCCAGTCGGCCACCCCAGAAAACGTCGCCGCCCTGCGACAGCAGCTTGGTCTCGATGTCCCTGGATACATTAGCTATTTTGATTGGTTGGGGGGGCTATTCCGCGGCGATCTCGGGCAGTCGATTGCGACTGGACGTAGCGTATCCGAGCTGATCTCCGGCCGCCTCGCCAATACGCTGTTCCTTGCTGGCTTTACGGCGATTATTGCAATTCCGCTCGGCTATATCTTCGGCTTCCTCGGCGCGTTGCTCAAAGGAACCAGCTTCGATCGCGCTACTAACGTCATCGCGCTTTCGATCATCTCGTTGCCCGAATATTTCGTCGCCTATGTTCTCGTCGTACTTCTGGCAGTGAAGACGGGGTGGTTCCCTGCCCTGTCGCGTGTCTCCCCGTCGATGGGCTTCCTGGACTATGCCGAGCGTCTTGTGCTGCCGTCCATGTCGCTTGGCTTTGTGATCATTGCCTACATTATGCGAGTAACTAAATCCTCGATCCTGAACGTTCTGGGTGAGGATTATGTCCAGATGGCGCAGATGAAGGGCAACTCTCGGTTCCGGGTGATGTTCGTGCACGCGCTACCGAACGCATTGGCACCCATTATCAACGTCACGGCTATCAACCTCGCCTATCTCGTTGTCGGCGTTGTGATCGTCGAGACGGTTTTCGTTTACCCTGGCCTCGGCCAACTTCTCGTCGACTCCGTCGCCAAGCGTGACATGCCAGTCGTCCAGGCTGTCTGTCTCGTGTTTGCGGGCATCTACATTCTCGTGAACGCAACCGCGGATATCCTTATCGTGCTTTCCAACCCACGGCTCCGGCATGCAAAATAAAGAACTTCCTCTCCCGAACTCCCATGCTCCACGGATGCCGCTTGAAACCGTCCTTGCGGTCATTGGTGCCGCGCTTATTTTCGCCATAGTCATCACTGCGCTCTTTGCGCCTTGGATTGCGCCATATGGGGAAAACGCAAGTGTCGGCGGCGCCTATGAACCTTGGTCGGCTGTTCACGTATTCGGTACGGACAGCATCGGTCGCGACATTCTTAGTCGGATGATTTATGGCGGTCGAAATACCATAGGCTTGGCGTTTGCCGCGACTTGCCTAGCATTCTTTATTGGCTCTGCTCTCGGCACGGCGGCGGCGGTACTGGGCGGTTGGGTAGACCTCGTGCTTGGGCGCCTAAACGACTTGTTGATGGCGATTCCGCAGCTCATCTTCGCCCTTCTAATCCTCACCGTCGTAGGCTCGTCGGCCTATACTTTGATCGCGGTGATCGGTGTGCTGGAATCGACGCGGGTTTTCCGATTGGCGCGCTCTCTCTCAGTTTCGATCGTGCATCAGGACTTCGTCGAGGTCGCGAAGTTGCGGGGGGAGTCGTTGGGATGGATCGTGTTTCGAGAGGTTGTGCCAGTGTCCTTCCCCAACCTACTGGCAGAGTTTGGCCTGCGGTTCAGCTTCACCATCTTGTTCGTTAGCTCGCTATCGTTCCTCGGTTTGGGTCTGCAGCCGCCGACCGCGGATTGGGGCGCTTTGGTAAGGGAAAACGCCTCGCTCATCGCTTTCGGGGATGTCACCCCGCTGCTCCCGGCTGGTGCGATTGCGCTGCTAACCGTAGCGGTGAATTTGGTGGTCGATTGGTACCTGGCGAAAATCAGACGTAGGAGCGCACTGTGAGCGACAATCAACTCTTGAAAATTTCGGGGCTTCGCGTCGAGGTCCCCTCGCCCAAGGGCAATTCGACGATATTGCATGACGTCGGCCTGACATTGAACCGTGGCGAGGTTCTAGGCCTCATCGGCGAGTCGGGCGCAGGAAAGTCCACGCTAGGTCTTGCGGCTGCTGGCTTCGTTAAGCCGGGCTGCGCGATTACCGGTGGCTCTATTCTCTTCGATGGCAAAGAACTGGTCGGGATGGACCGGACCTTGCTCGAGAAGCTCCGAGGCGTGCGGGTAGCATATGTTGCGCAATCAGCTTCGGCCTCTTTCAACCCGTCGTTTCAGCTAGGCGCCCAATGTGCTGAGACTGCGCTTCAGCACCACTTGATGTCAGGCAATGAAGCCGACGCCCGTGTGCAGGAACTGTTCGCCGAAATGATGTTGCCCAATCCGGAGCAGATCGTGTTCCGTTATCCGCATCAGGTGTCGGGCGGGCAGCTGCAACGTGCGATGACGGCGATGGCGATGGTATGTCGACCAGATCTGATCATTTTCGACGAGCCGACGACTGCGCTAGACGTTACTACCCAAGTCGGCGTGCTTGCGTCGATCCGTTCGATTGTCGAGCACTATGGGACAGCGGCAATTTACGTCACACACGATCTGGCGGTCGTAGCACAGATGGCCGACCGGATCATGGTGATGAAGAACGGGCGCATGGTCGAACAGGCGACTACGCGCGAAATGCTCTCCAACCCCAAGGAAGAGTACACCAAGTCGCTCTGGTCGATCCGTAACTTCAAAACTGACGAACGTTCCCGCGATGCGGAAGCCTTGGTCATGCAAATCAAGGGCATCAATGCTGCCTATGGATCGCATGCGGTATTAAACGACATCAACTTTGATGTGCCCAAGGCGCGAACCGTGGCCATTGTTGGTGAGTCGGGCAGTGGAAAAAGTACGCTCGCTCGGGTCATCACCGGGTTACACCCTCCTGTCTCTGGCTCGATTAAGTTCGAGGATAAGCCGCTCGCAGGGCATGTTTCCAAACGCAGCCGCTACGAGCTGGAGTCTGTTCAGATCATCCACCAGTATCCCGACAAGGCGCTCAATCCGCGTCAGCGCATCGGGGACATCATCGCGCGGCCACTGCGGCTCTATTTTGGGCTTAAGGGTGAAGAACTCCGGGGCCGGGTAAGGCAGATCTTGCAAACACTCGAACTTGATCCAGACCAGATGTACAACCGTCTCCCGCACGAACTCTCGGGCGGTCAGAAACAACGGGTCTGTATCGGGCGAGCGCTTGCGGCCAAGCCAAAGGTAATCATATGCGACGAAGTGACGAGTGCGCTTGACCAAGTAGTCGCCGAAGGCATCCTGAAGACGCTGGTGCGAATCCAGCAAGAATTCGGTGTGTCCTATGTCGTGATCACGCACGATATTGGATTAGTGCAGGCGATCGCGGATGAGGTGGTCGTTCTAAAGTCCGGCAACATTATTGAGGCAGGCTCCAAGAGTCAGGTCCTCAGCCCGCCCTTCGCCGAGTACACACAGTTGCTGCTGGCTTCCACGCCAGAAATGGACCCCGACTGGCTCACAAATCTACTTCATGCCCGGGCAGGCGAAAAGCTCGCCAACGAGTCGCTTTAGGCAACCTGACCGATGCGCCACCCTTCTGACCGAGCTCAATCAGAAGGGTGGCGCATCGGTCGGCTACGAACCGGGCCCCTACATGCCCGAAGCAGAGTCCTGGTGCGAACGCTTCACCGACTGGTACTGCGATGAGGCGCGGGACTTCTTTCGGCAGATAGCGCCGACCCGAGCACCTGAGGCCGTAGACGCGTGACAAGCAACCCGGCCGATTAAGAGTGAGAGGCAGGCCTGATCGCCTTCCCCTCACTGACAATCCGCACCAAAACTGGTGTCCGGGCTTCCCGAAATTACCAACCCCAGCTCATATGCCCAAACTCATGCCGCGCGAAAACATAATCATGTGTCATTGCCCGCACGCCTCAATAGCATCTGTCGGAACAGGGCATTCTGCAGGAGATAAATCGCAATGACTGAGCCTCGCTTTTACGACCGCGACACGGAGACGATGTCGCGAGATGAACTAGATGCCATGCAGCTTCAGAAGCTTCTTGCGATGCTGGAACACGTTGCGAAAACCAACCCTTTCTACATCAATCTTTGGAAAGAAGCGGGTATCGACGTTTCGAAGATCAAGACTTTTGAAGATTTCCGCATGCTTCCCATGATGGAGAAGTCGCATATCGTCGCGGATCAGAATGCCCACCCGCCCTTCGGGACGCGCTCGGGCAGCATCAACAACAATCTGGGTCGCACCGACCTGTACACGACCAGCGGAACCAGCGGCCAAGGCAAAGAATTGCACGCCTGCAGTCTGCGCGAACTGAAGGCGATGGAGGAAATCTATCGCTACGGCATGGCCTGGGCTGGCATGGCGCCCGGAGACATTGTGCTACTGACCCTGCCGATCACCATGCTGGCCGGTGGCCGGGTCGAATATCAGGGCGCCATTGCGGCAGACCTGACTGTTCTGCCCGTCGGAAACTATGACGCAGCCAGCAAGGTTGATCACATCCGCCGCTTCAATCCCAAGGCGCTTTTCGGCAGCACCTCTTACTTCGGCACGCTGGCCACCAAGATGGGGGACGAAGCGCGCCAGAGCAGTGTCACCACCTTGCTGACCGGGCTAGAGGGAGCGAGCCTGCCATTCCTCAAATCGATCGAAGAGATGTGGGGTGCCAAGGCCTATGACCGTTTCGGCTGCGCAAGCATGCGGGCCGATTTCATGTGGTCGGACGAGAACGGTATCGGTGAGCCGGGCCGCCCCGGTTCGTTGCTGAACATCGACCCCTTCGTCCTGCTGGAGGTCGTCGATCCCGACACCGGCCTGCCGGTGGCCGATGGTGAGTTTGGCGAGTTGGTCATCACCAGCCTTTACCATTTCGACAATCCGGTGATCCGCAACCGCGTCCGCGATGGCGCGGTATTCCAGAAGGGTGGCCGAAAGGGTTCGATCCGCAATTTCCATGGTGTGGAGATGGCCTCGATCAGCCGGATCGACGACGTGAAGAAGGTCAAGGGCATCAACATCTTCCCGCAAGCGGTGGACGATCTGGTGTTCTCCTGGCCGGAGATCGAACAATATGAGGTCATCCTCACCCGTACTGCGGCCTTTGTAGATGTCGCGACGTTGCGCTTGCAACTGCGCGAAGGCGTTTCGGGCCTGACGCCCGACCACATCGTCGCGCGCGGAAAAGAAGCGGTGAAGAGCCGTTTGGGCATTAATTTCGACATCGAAATCGTGCCGCGCATCGAAGTGAGCGACTACAAGGCGCGGCGCTGGAGAGACCTTCGCTGAAGCCAGTCAAACTTGGTGTACCCTATCTCAACGGGATGCACCGGAGATTGGCCATGTGAGCCGGGAAGTGATACCTAAACCCTATGCTACCGGGGAACAACTTCGGTCAGCCCTCTCATCTGGGTGCGATTACGCAACAGGCTTTACCTGTGAACAAAATGGCGCAAGAAATCAGGCTCCCAAACCTGCGGGATGTGCGTGCCGCTTGCGCCATTATCCGCCCACATATCTCTAAAGTCGAACGTGATGATCTGAGGCAAGCCTCTGTCTGCATAACTGTCTGCGGCGAAATCGATCCACTGATCACGCTGATTGAAAGGGCTGCCCATCTACGCAGCCACGCCGGTCAGTGGGGACTTCCGGGCGGCCGGCGAGACCCAGGGGAAACGTGCGAGCAGGCAGCATGCAGAGAACTTGAGGAAGAGATGGGCGTTCGTCAGGCCGACGTCTTGGTCGAAGGCCGCTTGGATGACTATGTAACAAGGTCGGGCTACGTCATGTCGCCCGTGGTTGTCTCCTATCCCTCAAGCACGGTCACTGAAATCAACCCAGAGGAGGTTGCAAGCCATTTTTCTATTACTTTGTCCGAACTGATTGATTCTGACCGCTTCGTTTGGTTCGAAGTGCCCGAGACAGGGAGGCGATCAGTGAAGATGCAGGTGAACGGAGGATTTCTGTACGCCCCAGCTGCGGCAATCTTGTTTCAATTCTGCGAACTGCTGCGGGGCAACCTCACGCGAGTTTCTCAAATCGACCAGCCGCGTTTTGCATGGAATTAGTCTTGAGCCCTAATTCCCGAAGTCCCACGGTTAGTCTCGCGTCGATGATCGGCGGGTCAGTATCGAGATTATATTTCTCAATCTCAAGAGTTACGCTGATGGGTGGCTTAGAAAGATTACGGTCCGCACATGAAGCTTTATTACCGCTGCAAGCGGCGGAAGTGAATGGCTGAACGCCACTGGTGCGGGAGACGCTACGAACAAGGTATCATCGCTCATATGCTGGCATGTTGGCCTTGGAGCGGCGCATGCGGTAGCCTTGGAATGTGAGGGCCCATGTCTCGTTACATAAGGTATCGTTCAGATGTCAGGCCCTCGAGGGAGATCTCGGGCTTCTTTCCCAAAACAACATCGGCAACTGCTCTGGCTGACCCGCACGCCATCGTCCATCCAAGCGTTCCGTGTCCGGTGTTCAGGAACAGATTGTGATAGCGCGATCCCCCGAGGACTGGTGTCCCGTCGGGTGTCATAGGGCGTAGACCCGTCCAACCTTCGGCCTTTGAAAGGTCGCCACCTTTCGGAAACAGATCTCCTATGACATGGCGTACGGTATCTGTTGCGTGCGGACCAAGGCGGTTGGAGAAACCCGCGATCTCGGCGGTGCCCGCAACGCGGATGCGGGCACCAAGACGGGTGATCGCCACCTTGTGGGTCTCGTCCATAATGGTGGACTGCGGCGCCTCGGCATCCTCAGTGACAGGAAGCGTGACCGAGTAGCCCTTTACAGGATAGACCGGCAGATGCACGCCGATGGGATTGAGTAATCTAGGCCCGTAACTGCCAAGGGCACAGACATATGCATCGCCAGTGATGCGCCCGGCAACCTCGGTATCGACGCCCACGACGCGGCCGTTTTCGACGGCAATGGCGCGGATCGACTGACCGTACTGGAATTTTACGCCCATCTCTGCGCATTTCTCGGCCAGAGCGACGGTGAACATCCGACAATCACCGGTCCGATCGGCGGTAAGGCGCAATCCGCCGACGAATTTCTCACGCACGCCGGCCAGGGCGGGTTCAACTGCGATGCAACCGTCTTGGTCGAGCACCTCGTAGGGCGAGTCGTACTCTTCGAGGATTTCCTGGTCGGCCTTGGATCCTTTGAGTTGTTTCTCGGTCCGGAACAGCTGGAGCGTGCCTTGCGCACGTCCGTCATACTCGATGCCGGTTTCTGTAATCAGATCAGGCATGACGTCGCGCGAGTAATTCGAGATCCTCACCATCCGCCCCTTGTTGGCCCGGTAGCTTTCCTGGTTGCAATTGCGCAGCATCTGCACGCCCCAAGCCCACATGGTCGGACTGATCAGCGGCCAGATAAACAGGGGGCGGCGCTTCATGAAGAGCCATTTCAGCGCCTTCACCGGGATACCGGGCGCTGCCCAGGGCGAAGTCATCCCGTAGCTGAGCTCGCCTGCGTTGGCATAGCTGGTCTCCAGTCCGGGGCCGGATTGCCGGTCAAGGACAGTGACTTCGGCCCCACCTTTTGCAAGGTAGTATGCCGTGGTCACGCCGATCACCCCGGCTCCCATTACGACAACTTTCATGGCGGGATCCTTCCAGAAGTTTCAGCAGGCGGCGGTCACAATGATTTCCACCTTCAGCTCGGGCCGGGCAGGCTTGGCTTCGCCGCAAGCGCGGGCCGGCGCCTGACCCTCAGGCACCCAAGTGTCCCAAACCTCGTTCATCTCGGCGAAATCGGCCATGTCGGCCAGCCAGACGATCGCCTGCAGGATCTGGCCACGCGACGATCCGGCCTTCACCAGCAATGCGTCCACGCGCGCAAGGCAGTCGCGCGTCTGGTCGGCCACCGTTTCCCCATCGCCGACCTGCCCGCAGAGGTAGGCCACCCCGTCGTGCTTTACGATGCGGCTCATCCGTGTGCTCGTCTCGATGCGCTCGATCATTTCCCTGACCAATTCAGTTGGTGTTTGTGCCCTCATCGACCGCGCCCGGACAGTGCCCGGGCGCGCCAGTTTCACTTCGCCGTCGGCATCACGAATTCAGCACCTTTCTCGATGCTTTCGGGCCAGCGTTGCATGATCGACTTCTGCTTGGTGTAAAAGCGCACGCCCTCTTCGCCATAAGCATGCATGTCGCCGAACAGGCTTTTTTTCCAGCCGCCAAAGCCATGCCATGCCATCGGAACCGGGATCGGCACGTTGACACCGACCATGCCGACTTGGACCTGCTTGCCGAACTCGCGCGCGACATTCCCGTCACGCGTGAAGAGCGACACGCCGTTTCCGAACTCGTGGTCGTTTATGAGTTGGATGCCTTGAGCGAAATCTTTGACCCGGACGCAGGACAGGACAGGACCGAAAATCTCTTCGCGGTAAATCTTCATGTCAGGTGTTACGTTGTCGAAAAGCGTACCGCCGAGCCAGAAACCGATTTCATGGCCCTCGACAGAGAACCCGCGACCATCGACGACAAGTTCCGCGCCTTCCGCGACGCCCGTGTCGATGTACCCGGCGATCCGGTCGCGCGCCGCAGCGGTCACGATCGGCCCCATCTCGGCATCAAGTTCAAGTCCGTTTTTGATTTTCAACGCTTGGGAACGAGCCTTGAGGACCGGCATCAATTTGTCCGCGACGTCACCGACCAACAAGGCCACCGAGATCGCCATGCAGCGCTCTCCGGCAGACCCGAAGGCCGCACCAATCAGGGCGTCAGCGGTCTTTTCGAGGTCGGCATCCGGCATGACAAGCATGTGGTTCTTGGCGCCGCCCAGGGCCTGCACCCGTTTGCCGTGCCGGGCTCCAGTCTCGTAGATGTAGTTCGCGATTGGCGTGGACCCGACAAAGGACACCGCCTTCACGTCGTCGTTCTCGAGCAATGCGTCGACGGCGACCTTGTCCCCCTGGACGACGTTGAATACGCCATCGGGGAAGCCGGCCTGTTTCATCAGGTCAGCATAAAGCAGCGAGGCCGACGGATCAGTCGGCGAAGGCTTCAGGATGAAAGTGTTGCCCGCGGCGATGGCGACCGGGAACATCCACATCGGGACCATGACCGGGAAGTTGAAAGGCGTGATGCCCGCGACGACGCCAAGCGCCTGTCGCGTGGTCCAGTTGTCCATGCCGGTTGACACCTGCTCGGTGTAGTCGCCTTTCAAAAGCTGTGGAATACCGCATGCGAATTCGATGATGTCGATGCCGCGCTCGACCTCGCCCTGCGCATCGGTGAAGACCTTTCCGTGTTCCAGAGTGATGGCCCGTGCCAGCACATCCTTGTTTTCACGAACGAGGCGCAGGAACTCGTTCATCAGGCGCGCACGGCGGATCGGTGGGGTGTTCTGCCAGGACGGGAAAGCGGCTTTAGCCGCGGCGACCGCCCGGTCCACGGTCTGAGACGTTGCCAGCGACACGTTGCCAGTGTGCTCCCCTGTCGCCGGGCAGTAGACTGCCTGGGTTTTCTCGCCATCCGGGGAGACGACCTGACCCGCGATATAGTGGCCGATCTCTCTGGTTTCAGTGGTGTCTTTCATTGATCAATCCTCCGGTTTCAGGCCAGTTTGCGCAGGATGTCCGCGAGCTTAGCGAACAGCATGCTGATTTCGTCCTCGGTGATGATGAAGGGCGGGGAGAGTGCGATGATATCGCCGGTCACGCGGATCATCAGCCCGTTGTCCCACGCCAGCTTCATGGCTTCGGTCGCGCGGGCCCCCGGCGCGCCAGGGCGCGATGCCAGTTCAATGCCAGCAACAAGACCTAGGTTCCGGATGTCGATCACGTTGGGCAGATCCTTCAGCCCGTGGACTGCCTCTTCCCAGATCGGCGCAAGTGCCTCGGCGCGGGCGAACATCTTATTGTGCCGATAGGTTTCCAAAGTGCCGAGCGCGGCGGCCACCGCCATCGGGTGCGCCGAGTAGGTGTAGCCGTGGAACAGTTCGATAGGGGCCGTCGCGTTCTCCATCGCCGAGTTGTAGATCTTCTCGTCGACGATCACTGCGCCCATCGGGATAACGCCGTTGGTCAGTCCCTTGGCTGTGGTAATGATGTCGGGTTTGACGTTGAAATACTCCGCAGCGCTTGCCTTGCCGAGACGCCCATAGGCCGTGATGACCTCGTCGAATATCAGCAGGATGCCGTAACGGTCACAGATCTCCCGCAGGCGTTTCAGGTAACCCATCGGTGGCAATAGCACGCCCGTCGATCCGGCCATAGGCTCAACGATAACGGCTGCGATCGTTGCGGGATCATGAAGTTCGGCGATTCGGATCAGGTCATCGGCAAGTTCGGCTCCGTGCTGCGGGCAGCCGCGTGAGAACGCATTGCGTTCTAGGTCGTGGGTATGACGCAGGTGGTCGACTCCGGTTAGCATCGTGCCGAAGTGTTTGCGGTTGTTGACGATGCCGCCAACCGAGATGCCGCCGAAGCCGGTCCCGTGGTAGCCGCGCTCGCGACCGATCAGGCGTGTTCTGGCACCATCGCCGCGAATCCGGTGATAATGCAAGGCGATCTTCAATGCGGTGTCGACCGATTCCGAACCGGAATTGGTGAAGAATACGTGATCCAGTCCATTCGGGAACAGCGCCGCAACTTGCGCGGCGAGCTCGAAGGCTTGTGGCGTGCCGAAGTTGAAGTGCGGCGCGTAGTCGAGCGTTGCAATCTGCCGCTGGACCGCTTCGACGATCAGCGGGTCGTTGTGGCCTGCGTTCACGCACCACAGCCCTGCCGTTGCGTCAAGAATCTTTCGTCCGTCACTACTTGTGTAGTACATCCCGTCCGCCGCAGTGATCATGCGGGGAGCTTTCGCAAACTCACGGTTCGCCGAAAACGGCATCCAAAAACGGGAGAAGTCGTTCGGTTTCAGAGACGAGGTCATCGAGCAGCCCTTTCAGGAGAACATACCCACCTTATCGGGTCTGCTTTGAAGGTCGATCAATCCTGATTTATTCCCACCTCGTACCATGTTGAAATATAGTAATAAACATGGCATATGCTTCCTATAGGAAGCGGGAAATCGACTCATGAGCAATTCAAGTCCGCACGACGCAATGGTCGCACGCCGTCTGCGAGTGGTTCGTCAATCCAAGGGTTTGTCGCAGCGCGAGCTTGCCAGACGCACAGGTGTGGGGAGTGGAACCATTAGCCAGATTGAGTCCATGGCCACCCAACCGTCCGTGTCAGTTCTGAAAAAAATCCTCGACGGAATTCCAATGGACCTTGCCACTTTCTTCAGTTTCGAGTTGTCAGCCGCAGATACGCCAATTGTTCGCAAGTCCGACCTAGTAGACATTGGTGCGCCCGGTTTGAAGTACCTGCTCGTGGCCGCCTCGCGTCCTAACCGCAAACTCCAAATGCTGCACGAGTTCTACCAACCTGGTCGCGACTCCGGACGTCGTGCCTTGAGCCACGAGGGAGAGGAATGCGCAATCATTGTCTCAGGTAAACTTGAACTCACCGTTGGAGATGAAACATTCACCTTACATCAAGGTGATGCATACTATTTCAACAGCTCGACTCCGCACCGCTTTCGAAACCCGGGACCAGAGGTTTGCGAGATCGTGAGCGCTTGCACGCCTCCAACATTTTGAGTTCTGAAATTTCTTCTTCTTTTTCGCCTCTGGGTTTTTGGGTGTGTAAATTACCGGGAATTGCCCAGTGAAGAAAACAAGAGTGACTATGATGCCTCAACAGCCTGATTTCGGGCGCCCCATTTCGCCATGGCCGAACAGCCTCCATAAGGAAAATAGCTAAAGCCAGAGAAAGGGAAGCCCGGTTGCCGGGCTTAAAAGGAATAGAGAGAGCCTCATCCGGGTCCGGCGTGACAAGGATCCTGACCATGGCCAAGACCACAACTCGACCGAAACCCTCCACCGCGAAGAAAGCCGAAGCCAACGGATCGACCGCGCCTGACGGTGCCGCCGACATCCGGATGATCCCGCTCGACCAGTTGGAGCCGAGCCCGCTCAATGTCCGCAAGGTCGCGGCAAGTGTCAATGACGACGCTGAACTTCTCGCCAGCATTCGCGAGACTGGCATCAAGCAAAACCTGGTGGTGCATGCGCTCTCCGAGACACGTTTTGCGGTCGATGCCGGCGGTCGCCGCTTCAAGGCGCTGAAACAACTCGCTGAAGATGGCGTCATTCCAGCCGATCACCCGGTTCCCTGCCTCGTTGAAGACGAGCGCAATGCAGTCCTCACCTCTGCCACGGAAAACCTCCAGCGCGCGGCGATGCACCCGGCGGACCAGTTCGAAGCTTTCGACAAGATGATCGTCGAAGGCCGCAGCGAGGACGAGATCGCACTGAAGTTCGGCGTCTCCGTCGACCTGGTGCGCCGTCGTCTCAAACTCGCCCGTGTAGCCCCCGAGATTATCGAGCAGTTTCGCGCAGGCGATCTGACCCTCGAATGCGTGATGGCGTTCACGCTGACCGACGACCATGATCGCCAGCTGGCGGTCTGGAACGCAGTGAAAGGCGGCTATCACATTCATCCGCAAAGCATCAAACGCCAGCTGACCGAGACCGCCCATTCGGCCAACTCGGCCTTGGGGCGCTTTGTCGGCATTGAGGCCTATGAGGCGGCAGGCGGCGTTCTGCTGCGCGATCTCTTCGACGATCGTGCCAGCGCCCATATGGAAAACCCCGAGCTCCTCGAGCGCCTCGCTATAGAGAAGCTGCAAGCCGAGGCCAAACCCTATGAGGCGGCGTGGAAATGGGTCGAGGTGCACCTCTCGGTGGACTATGGCGCGTTTCGCAGTTTCGGGCGGGTCTATCCGCAGGACATCGATCCCGATCCGGACCTGCTCGCCGAGGAGGAACGCCTCATTGCGCGCGAGGAAGAACTGGCAGCGCAGAATGACGGCGAGGATTGGACCGACGCGGAGACGGAAGAATACTACGCCATTGAGCCGCGGCTGCGCGAAATCGAAGCCCTGCAGCGCGAACGGCAACCTTACGCAGACGAAGATCGCGCTATCGCCGGTGTCGTTCTGACCATCGGTCATGATGGGGTGTTGCGCGTCGAGAAAGGCCTCGTGCGACCGGAGGATATTCCTGCTGCGCCCGAACCTGACGAGACCACCGCAGATGCGGATGGCGCCCCCTCCCCTGCCCGCCCGCATGTGACGCCGCCGACCTCCTCCACGCCGGTGCCGAGCTCCGACCCGGCCGCGACCTTGCGCAAGGCGGACGGGATTTCCGCGAGCTTGGCGGATGATCTGCGGGCCACGCGCCAGCACATCCTGCGGGCGCATCTGGCAGCGGATTTCGACGTGGCGTTCGATGCGATGCTCTACGCGCTCTGCGAGCAGGCTCTGGGACGGTCCTACAACAACGAGGCGCTCGACATCTCAATCCGTCCCTTCCAAGCGCAGAACCGCGATGTGTTGCACGCCGATACCGTCGCGCAAAAGATGCTCGATGCGCTGGAACAGGATCTCGCTACTGACTGGATGACGCTGGAAAAACCTCAGGACTTCCGGGCGATGTCGGCGCTGCCCATTGCGGACAAGCAGGCGCTTTTCGCCTGGGCAACGGGTCTGGCGGTCAAGCCGCAGCTTTCCTCCGACAATCGTCCCTCTCCGATCATCGAGGAGATCGGCGCGCGGCTCGACGTCGATGTGGCGGCCTGCTGGCGCCCGACCGCTCAGAACTACTGGGGTCGGGTCAACAAGGGGCATGCGGTGGCCACGGCGCGCAAGCTGATCGGCGACGACTACGCCGAAGATCGCAATCGTGAGCGCAAGGGCGATATCGCCGCGGCCATGGAGCGAGCCTTTGCGGAAACGGCCGGTCAGACGGAAGGTTTTGACGCGGCGACGGCTGCAAAGACGACGCGCTGGCTGCCCGAGGGGATGGTGTTTGCCGGTGCGACGGAGGCCGACGCAAAAATGACTGGCAATGCGCCCGAGGCCGAGGAAGAGAGCGATGAACCGTCGTCCTTGCCCGCCTTCCTCAGCGGGGATGCGGCCTGAAGAAGCAAACACCGAACTGATTGCCACATGAGCCTAGGGCCGTCCTCACATCGAGGGCGGCCCTTTCCGGCTGGCGGGTTGCCTACAGCCGATATCGGATTGGCTGGCCCGTCCCGGAGATATCCCATGACCACCACACTCGATCTCGATCCCGTCAAGGAAGCCGCACTGATCGCCGCGCAGAACGATGCGTTTCGACGTTCCATCCTCGGCACTACCCCTGTCGCGGATGCCGCGCAGGGCCAGTTCGTGATGACACGCGGCGTTGCGGCGCTTGGGCCCGACGCCCAACTGGAACTCACACGCTGCGTTGCCGCCTTCGACGCCTTCAATGCCGACAGCGATCCGCAGGGATGGCATGAGATGGGCGTCATCGACCTCGACGGCACGAAGGTTTGGTTCAAGATCGACTTGTACGACGTCGATTATCAGTACGGCTCGCCTGAGCCCTCCGACCCGAAACAGACGCGTCGCGTGCTGACCCTGCTGCTGCCGTCGGAATACTGACGACCCCGCTCCCCCAACACCGCCCCGGACCGCTCTTGCACAAAGGGCGGTCCTTTCGCGCTGGCGGTTTCCAAGGGGCGCGATGGTTGCGTCCCGCCCGCCGCAGGAGACCAGAGATGGCCAAAACGATCGACTACGAGATCACGCTGCATCCCGCCCACCGCGACGGGGCCTTTATCGTCACCAAGTTTCAGATGATGGAGACCTATCCGCATAGGCGCATCCAGGCCGCGGGGATGGATGACCTGATCAACCAGGTGACGCAGTTCGCGATGGAACATGGCGCGAGCTGCCGTGCTGCAGTGCGCTGCCTGGCCCCACGCAAGCCACCCGGCTTCGCAAAGGCGACGGCGGAGCTTTACTTCAACCTCGAGGACCGCACCGGGACCGCGTGCGGTGATGCGGTCCGTTGAGCGCAAGCATGTGACATGGGTGGCCCTTGATCGATGGCCACCCTCCCCTTCCACTTTTCCAGGATCGAAGACATGAAACAAATACCAGATTTCTACGCGCAGATGCTCGAGTCCCAGAGACGTGCTGCCGAGCAGCGGGTCGAGACCCGTGCGGCGCTCCTTACTGAGCTGTGCGCCCTCGGTGTGACGAGCATCGAGGTGCAATATGAAGGCTATGGCGATTCCGGCAATGTCGAGGATGTCGTCGTTAGCCCTGACACGATCACCCTGACGGAGGAGTTGCGACGCCGGGTCGAAGACTTCGGTTGGGATTTTGGCTATGCGCTGAACCCCGGCTTCGAGAACAACGAAGGCGGTTATGGCGAGCTGACCTGGGCACTCGAGGCGGACAAGATCGATGTCAGCCACTCGAACCGCTATATTGAGACCAACACCACCGAACACGAGGGGCTCTGACATGGCACATCCTCTCCATCACGCCGAAAGCTCGGCCCGAAAATTCGGCGGCGTTCCAGATGACTATCAGTTCGTGCATGACTGGTTCGACTCATCCAAAGAGCACCTCGCGATTTTCACCCACCGAGCACATCGGCATCACACGCTTGGGATTTTCGAAGCCGAGCGGCTGTTCGGGCGCAGCCTGACCAACAGTGCGGGCCGGGTAGTGCCGATCCGCTGGATCGGCGAGCAGCATGTGCGCGAAGACTGCCAAGGGCGCATCCCGTCGTTGGCGGACTGGCTCGCCCACATTCAGCCGGAGCCGTGGATGGCCAATGGCCGGATAGACAACGATCCAACGCAGATCGGCAGCGATCCGCGGGCGGTCTGGATCGCGGCGGTGGCCAATCACCAGACCATTCTCGGCTTTGAGGATTGGCTTCTCAAGGTCTCGGTCGAGCACGTCCAGCATCGCCTGAACCGCGACGCCGCCTGAGCCGCCGAGCGGCAAACTCACCAACCACCTGACCATGTCGCAATCGACCCGCTCGAGCCCCAACCGGCTCGGCGGGTCGATTGTGTTTCAAGAAAGGACATCGACATGCACGACCCCGTCTATGAGGAGGCCTACAAGGGCCACATCATCAAGATCTACCACGACCCCGATGCTGAAAGCCCGCGCGCGTGGTCCAACCTCGGCACGCTGATCTGCTGGCATCGACGCTATCGGCTGGGTGACAGCCATCAATTCGATAGCCCCGAGGCGTTCCTGCGCGATCTTGCCGATGTTTCGGATAGTAGTGATCTCTCGATGGCGCAGTTGCGCGAGCGGGCGGACCGCAAGGCGGTCCTTCTGCCCGTGTTTCTCTACGATCATTCCGGGCTCGCGATGAACACCATCGGGTTCCACTGCCCGTGGGATTCCGGCCAGGTCGGGTTTGTCTACGTGACCCTTGAAGCGGTCCGGAAAGAGTTCAGTGTGAAACGCGTCACCAAGGCTCTGCGCGAAAAGGCTGAAGACATCCTGCGCGGCGAAATCGTCAGCTACGATGCCAACCTCGGCGGTTGGGTCTATGGCTATGTCATTGAGCGGGATGGTGAGGAGATCGACGCCTGCTGGGGATTCGTTGGCGACTATGAGACGGGCTGTTTGCCCGAGGCGCGACAGGCTGTGCCAGTACGGTCGCCTGGTCAAATACTCCAGTCCGCTGCCGCTCAAGCGCAGGCTCACCCTTAAGAACCGGCATAGGTCGCATACGCTCCCTTTCTTGCGGCAATCCCAATCGGCCTCGCTTTGCTGCAATGCAGAAATATCATGGCCTGCCTATTGTGCGGCTGCAGCATAGCCACTATCTTGATGTTGTGATCGGTTCTCTCCTCCTCCCTGAACCGATCCGGAATAATCGGCGGCATCCGCCTCCTCCCGGATGCCGCCTTTTTCTTTTTCAGAGCTCTTTCTGAAGGTTGTCCACGGTTTGTCGGTCGCCGTTCAGTCAATGAGGTGTCCACTAGTTGGATGCCGAGGTCGCACCTTGCCCAAAACTTGGGCGCACAGATAAAGCTTCAAGCTGACAAGGACTTCCGCGACAGCGCCCACAGCCCCATCCCCAGATTCTCGGGATAACTTTCCGAGGCTAAGGCGGAGATCAGCAATGCCATGAAAGAGCGAGAGGTAGGGCGGGAGGGGTGACCCCTCCCGGGCGAGAGAGTGCGCGCGGGCTTGGGGCCAACCCTCAACTCCGGAGACTGCCGATGAACGCTCACCCCGATTCCGTCCAACTTGCGACCGCGCCCGAGGCCCCTGCCCGCCCGGAACCCTCGCGCTTCGCCCAAAACCTGATGCAGGCTGCGAAAACCCTCGTCCCTTTGTTCGAGGCGGGCCGCCCCATCGACACCGCCGCCCTTCGCGGCGCGATGGAGGAGGCTTTCGGCGCCAGCGACACCAGCGGTGCCTGGGTCTGGAAGGACGCCTACGAGGCAGCTGAGGTCGCCCAGATCCTGATGCTCTCGCGCTATGGCGCGCTGATGCAGCGACAAGCTGTCTCGCCGCACGCCTTCCTCACCATGATCGAACGGCTGGCCGGACTGGCCCCGTCCCACACGCGGCGTTCCGAAGACAGCGTGCGCTTGCAACAATTCTCGACCCCTCTTCCGCTTGCGGCTATTGTTGCGCAGGCGGCGGGGTTTCGGGCCGAAGATCTGGTGCTCGAGCCATCCGCTGGCACCGGGATGCTGGCAATCTTCGCCCAGATTGCGGATGTTCGCCAGGCGCTGAATGAACTTGCCGAAACCCGCCGCGCTTTGCTGGGACACCTGTTCCCCGATGCCGTCATTGCTGACCATGATGCCGCCTCGATCGACGACCGTCTCGACCGGTCGGTCAAACCCTCGGTTGTCGTTATGAACCCGCCGTTTTCTGCGGCCAACCATGTCGAAGGCCGGTTCCGGCAGGCCACCAGCCAGCATGTTCTGTCCGCTCTCGCCCGTCTGGCACCAGGTGGACGTCTTGTTGTCATCACCGGCGAGAGTTTCCGTCCCTCCACCAAGAGCTTCCAGTCGACGTTTCAGCGGATCGCTTCGAGCGCAGACGTCGTGTTTTCCGCGGCGATCGACGGCAAGGTCTTTTCGCGGCATGGCACCACGATCGACACGCGGCTGACGGTGATCGACAAGCGGCCTGTTGGCGCGGATGGAGGCGTGCCGGTCGCCATCGAGGCCGCCTATCATCGGATCTGCGGGACCACGAGTGATCTCCTTGCGTCAGTTCTGACCCACTGCCCGGAGCGCCGCAGCCCTCCGCCCTGCCCTACCAGTTCGGCTCTGTCTGTGCCGAAAAGCTCGACTCGGACCAACCTGCATGCCCTCCGCCATGCCGCCCGCCAGGAAACCCGCGCCCTCGCTGAGGAACGAGGCAAGCATCCCTTTGATGATGTCGAAACCGCCCCGCTTGACTGCCTGCCGAAAGCCTGGAGCGAACCCGATGGCGCGCTGCAAGACACGGTCTATGAGGCCTATGACCTGCAAGCGATCCGGATCGACGGCGCGGGGGAGCATCCGACAGCACTTGTGCAATCCGCCGCCATGGCCTCGGTTCCGCCGCCCGTGCCAACCTACCGCCCGCTCCTGCCGAAAACCCTTGTCGCGGACGGCCTCCTCTCCGCGCCGCAGCTCGAAAGCGTCATTTATGCGGGCAATGCGCATGAGATGCATCTGAAGGGCTGGTTCAAGCGCGGCGAGATCGAAGGCCAGCTCATGGCGGCGGCCGAGGGCGGTGAAGGTGCCTTCCGCCTGCGCAAGGGTTGGTTCCTTGGTGATGGCACGGGCTGCGGCAAGGGGCGGCAGGTCGCGGGCATCATCCTCGACAATTGGCTGCAGGGGCGCCGCCGGGCGGTCTGGGTTTCAAAAAGTGACAAGCTCATCGAGGATGCGCGCCGCGACTGGATAGCGCTTGGCGGTCGCGAAAGCGATATCGTGCCGCTCTCGAAATTCCGCCAGGGGAGCGATATCCGCCTGCCCGAAAGCATTCTTTTCGTCACCTATGCCACGCTGCGCTCTGCGACACGCGAGGGCAAAGCCTCCCGTCTCGACCAGGTGACGTCTTGGCTCGGCGAAGGGTTCGACGGGGTCATCGCTTTCGACGAAAGCCACGCCATGGCGAACGCCGCCGGAGAAAAGTCCGACCGCGGCGACAAGAAGGCTTCCCAGCAGGGTCTTGCGGGCCTCGCGTTGCAAAACGCGGTTCCGGATGCGCGTGTGCTCTACGTCTCGGCCACCGGCGCGACCGTCGTCGGCAATCTCGCCTATGCCTCCCGCCTCGGGCTTTGGGGCACAGGGGATTTCCCCTTCGTGACAAGATCTGAGTTCGTTGCCGCGATGGAGGCCGGGGGCATCGCCGCCATGGAGATGATCTCGCGCGACCTGAAGGCGCTCGGTCTTTATCTGGCGCGGTCGCTCTCCTATACCGGGGTCGAATACGAGATGCTGGTGCATGAGCTCTCACCCGCCCAGGTCGCGATCTACGACAGCTATGCCGACGCCTACCAGATCATCCACACCAACCTGGAGGCCGCACTGCAGGCGTCCGGAATTTCCTCCGAGACCGGTACGCTGAACCCTCAGGCGAAATCCGCTGCGCGCTCGGCTTTCGAGAGCAACAAGCAGCGCTTCTTCAACCACCTCATCACCGCCATGAAATGCCCCTCGCTCATCCGCTCGATCGAGGCGGACCTGGCGGCGGGTCATGCGGCGGTGATCCAGGTGGTCTCGACCAGCGAGGCTGTGATGGAACGCCGCCTCGAGGAGATCCCGCCCTCGGACTGGGATGATCTGCAGGTCGATTTTACGCCGAGGGAGAACATCATGGACTACCTGATGCATTCGTTCCCGACGCAGCTCTTCGAGCCCTACACCGACGAGAATGGCGATCTGCGCTCGCGCCCCGCTCTCGATGCGGATGGCAACCCGATTACCTGCCGCGAGGCTGAGCGGCGCCGGGATGAGCTCGTCGAGCATCTGGGTGCCCTCGCCCCGGTGCAGGGTGCGCTCGACCAGATCCTCTGGCATTTCGGCGGGGACGCGGTGGCCGAGGTCACGGGGCGCAAGCGGCGCATCGTGAAAACGCGCGAAGGGCGGCTCAAGGTCGAGAACCGCGCCGCCTCCTCCAACCTCGGCGAGACGCAGGCCTTCATGGATGACGCTAAGCGCATCCTGATCTTCTCCGATGCCGGGGGCACCGGGCGCAGCTATCATGCCGATCTGGGGGCCAAGAACCAGCGCCTCCGGGTGCATTACCTTCTGGAGCCCGGCTGGAAGGCGGACAATGCGATCCAGGGGCTGGGGCGCACCAATCGCACCAATCAGGCGCAGCCGCCGCTCTTTCGCCCCGTCGCGACCGATGTTAAAGGTGAGAAGCGGTTTCTCTCCACCATCGCCCGCCGCCTCGACACGCTGGGGGCGATCACCAAGGGGCAACGCGAGACCGGCGGTCAGAACATGTTTCGCGCCGAGGACAACCTTGAGAGCCCCTACGCTCGCGCGGCGCTGCGCCAGTTTTTCTATAAGCTGCGCGCGGGCAAGATCGAGGCCTGCTCTTATGCCAGGTTCCAGGAGATGACCGGGCTGACGCTCGATGAGGCGGACGGCACGATGAAAGAAAACCTGCCGCCGATCCAGCAGTTCCTGAACCGCTGTCTGGCACTGCGGATCGACATGCAGGACGCGATCTTCGAGGCCTTCGGCGGGTTTCTCTCGGCCATCATTGAGGACGCGCGCCAGGCAGGCACGCTCGATTTCGGCCTCGAGACCCTGCGCGCCGAAAAATTCGAGATCGTCGATCGCAAGGTCATCTTCGAGCATGAGGCGACGGGAGTAACGGCCACCGCGCTGACCGTTGAGCGGACCGATCGCAACGACCCGCTCACCCTGCCCCGCGTCAAAGCCATCTGCTCCGATACGAAGGGTGCGACGCTGTGCTGGAACAAGACGTCCAAATGCGCCGCGCTGATGGTGAAAGCGCCGGCCTTCATGGATGAGGATGGCGTGCCGATCCTGCGGGTGAAACTGCTGCGGCCCATGGCAACAGAAATCCTCGCGCTGACCGAGTTCTCGAAATCGCACTGGGAAGAGATCGATGATGCCATGTTCGAACAGCTCTGGCAGGCCGAGGTTGAGGCTGTGCCGGAGTTCACCACCTCCAAGATCACGCTGATCTGCGGTCTCCTGCTGCCGATCTGGGACCGGCTGCCCGCCGACAACATGCGCATCTATCGGCTGCAGGCGGAGGATGGGGAACGCGCCATCGGCCGTCTGGTCAGTCAGGAGCAGCTTCTCAATGTCTACACGCGGCTTGGGCTCGACCGTCAGATCGAGATGACGCCGCAGGAGGTGTTCGGCGCGGTCATGGACGCGAAGACGACCCTCAGCCTGCTCGGCGGCTATCAGCTGCGCCGGTCGCTCGTCATGGGGCAGCCGAGGCTTGAACTGATCGGCGCGTCGGGCGCGGTCCTGCCCGCACTGAAAGCCTTGGGCTGTTTTACAGAGGTTATTCAATGGAAGACGCGGGTGTTCATTCCCGTGGATGGCACAGAGGTTCTGGCGCGGGTTCTTGCCGAACATCCGGTTGGCGCCAGCACCGCGGATGTCGCATGAGTGCGCGGCGCAGTATTGCGGACCTCTCGGTCGATCTGGCAGACCGGGCCGAGAGTTTCTGCCGCCACTATTTCCCCGAAGGACGCAAACAGGGCAACTATTGGCAGGTTGGCGACACCTCGGGCGCTAAAGGGCAGAGCCTCGCCATCCGCCTGCAGGCGGATGGCGGGCGCAAGGCCGGGTCCTGGCAAGATTTCGCCACGGGGGAGTTTGGCGACCTGATCGACCTGCTGCATGAACGGCTTGGGTCGGTCACGCTCAAAGAGACGCTGAGAGAGGCCCGGTCCTTTCGCGGTGAGGCCCCCTGCCCTGCCGTATCTCGTGAATCCCAAAGGGCTGAGCGCCCGGATGCAGCCTGCGGCAAACGCATCGCACGGGCGCGGAAACTTTTCGCCGCAGGCAAGCCGGTGCTTGGCACCTTGGCCGCCACCTATCTGCAGGGGCGCGGGATCACGCGGCTTGGCCCGGCCCTGCGCTATCACCCGCGGGTCTTCCTGTGGCAAGGAGAGGACGATCCGGATCCGCCACAAAGGGTCCCTGCTCTGCTCGCGAAGATCACCGAAAATCGGGGCCAGATCACCGGCTGCGCACGCTTCTATCTCGACCCGTCCACCGGCGGTTTGGCCGAAGTCGAGAGCCCGAAGCGGATCCTCGGACAGCTGCACGGCCATGCAATCCGCTTCTGGTCCGGCACACCTCGTAGTGATCTCATCGTCGGCGAAGGGCTCGAGAACACCCTCTCGGTCGGCACTGCTCTCCCGGAGTTCGATCTCGCCTCCTGTCTCACCGCAACCCACCTTGGCCTCTTCATCCCTCCTCCGGGGATCAAGCGTATCTGGATCGCGCGGGACAATGACGAAGCTGGACACAATGCATCAATTAGATTGCGTAACCAACTGGAATTGTTTGAAATTGCCTGTGGTGATCTCGTGCCGACCATGGGCGATTTCAACGACGATCTGCGGGCTTTTGGCAGAGATGCGCTGCGCCGGTCCTTGTTAGCGGCCATGAAAGCACGAGGTCTGGAGATCGAGGACAGGTGAGCATCAACCTCCTCGGGAATGCCTGATTGGGCAAAGGTTCCGAGGGTTCGATCTGATCCCGTTTGGATAAGGGGAGCGATGGACCGGCGGGTCGGGGCTGAGTGCCCCTCGCCCGGGCAGCAATGCGCCCGCTACCCGGAAAATTCCCCTGCCCCACCACATGACCGTGGCGGGCCATTCCTCGCGGGACCAATTTTCCGGCCCGCGGCGCATTCTCCGCTGCGCTCCGATCCTGACGGATGCGGCCCGGTCGCCGCCGGTCCTGTTATCGCCCCATCCAAATCGGGTCAGATCAAACAGAGGAACCAGACAATGCCCCATCAGACAGACATCCAAGAGGAGACCGGCGTGACCTCCGCCATCCTCGACCACCTCGCACTTCATGGCGCGACACCGGGACCCGGCGAGACCGATCATCGTCCCCTGCCCCAGCCCGACGAGGTCGAGCTCGCTATGGCGACACTCTTTGACACCACCGTCGGCCTCCTCACCGAGAGCCAGTTGGAAGACAATCTCGAAGAGATGCTCTGGTCCCTGACCTCGATCTTCCATCGCCGGCTGACCCATATCCAGAAGCTCCTCGACGACAATGAATTCGAGGTCCGGGAAAGTCTGGC
>PALT01000032.1 GCA_002706605.1 Rhodovulum sp.
CAGTGCTTCATAGTCTTCGAGAGAGATCATGACCACGGATTGCGCCTTATTGCGGGTGATGATCATAGGAGAGTGGTCTTCACAGACCTGCTCCATGGTTTTTGCTAGATTGGTTCTAGCGGCTGTGTAGCTAATGGCATCCATAAAGGGTACTCCTGTACGCGATATTGTTAATGTACAGAATAGCGTACAGGATTGGGTTTGCCAATTGGCTTAGCCGCGTTCGGCTTTCTCCGCTTTAAAACAGCGGTTGAGCCGGTGATGCCCACGAACCGTATCCCACGCTAAGCCGTTGATAGGCGATTGCTCACACCATCATCAAGCCCTGCTTGCGTGTTGGCGGCGGATAGGCGGCATCAATCTGTGCCAAGTCCTCATCATCGAGCCTGACCTTATCCGCATCAGCGTTCTGTTTGAGGTGATCCAGGCTCACGGCTTTCGGAATCGCGATCACGCCGGGGTGGCGCAGTGCCCAGGCAAGCGCGATTTGCGCGGGGGTGGCGCAGTGCTTGTCGGCGATGTGTTGCAGGGTGCCGTCTCGAAGTAGCGCGCCGCCTTGCCCAATGGGGCAGTAGGCCATAAGCGGCATGTTTTGCTGGGCTTGCCAGGGCAGCAGGTCGTATTCGATGCCCCGTGCTTCGGGGTTGTAGAGGACTTGATTGGTGGCGCACGCGGGCGCGTTTAGCTCTTCCAGGTCGTCAACGTCGAAGTTCGATACGCCCCAGCGCAGGATCTTGCCTTGCTCGCGTAGCCGCTCAAACGCTTCCACGGTTTCGCTCAGCGGGTATGGCCGCGCCAGTGCAGCAGGTAGAGATCAATCGTATCGGTGCCCAATCGGCGCAGGCTGCGCTCGCAGGCGGCTTGAACACCCTGGATGCTGGCATTGTGGGGGTAAACCTTGCTGACCAGATACGCCTGCTCGCGCCGCCCACGAATGGCTTCACCCACGATTTCTTCAGCGCCGCCCTCGGCATACATCTCGGCGGTATCGATCAGCGTCATCCCCAAATCCAGGCCTTCTCGCAGCGCCCTGATTTCAGCCTGCCGCTGCCTGGCATCCTCACCCATGTGCCAAGTGCCCTGGCCGATACGGGGAACGCTGACGCCGCCTAGCTCCATTGTCTGCATATCTTGCTCTCCTGGTGGCATTTCTGTTGCGATGTGGTTCTGACTGTTTGAGGCCATCGCCGTTCATGCACCCAGCGTAGACGATCCTTATCGAAAGCTGTCTTCATTTGAAAAACCAACGCATGAGCTTGCAAAAATAGGACTGGTGGTGACCCGTGAGAGGATCATCGAGGCAAATTCTGAGATCATTGTAGATACTGGCTATGCCACCTTTGGTGGCAGCTTTCGATGAAACCCGAGGAACCCCCATGGCCGAATACACCGCTTCCATCCACTGGGCCCGTGGGGCCGATGAAGCCTTTCTAGATCAGCGCTATAGCCGTGGGCACGAGTGGGTGTTCGATGGCGGTGTTCGCGTGCCTGCCTCGTCATCGCCCCACGTGGTGCCGTTGCCTTATTCGGTGGAAGCCAACGTCGACCCGGAAGAGGCGTTCGTGGCCTCGCTTTCCAGCTGCCATATGCTGTTCTTTCTGGCCCTTGCCGCGCAGCAGGGCTTGATCGTGGAAAGCTACGTGGACCACGCCGTGGGGGTGATGGAGAAGGGCAGCGACGGGAAAATTGCCATGACCAGGGTGACACTGCGGCCCAAAGCGCTGTTTGCAGCGCAAGCACCTTCTGTCGAGACACTCGAACAGCTCCATCACGCCGCCCATGAAAAGTGCTTTATCGCCAACTCCGTCAAGACCGAGGTCGTGACCGAAATTCAGCGTTGAAGCGGGGCTGTAGGGGCTGCGCAGGATGGCAAAACGTCCTGGCAGCGGTTAGCCTAAGCGGTTGATGGATAATCTCGTTAAGCGGATGGGCACTGCCATGGAACACTCCTCTAACGTCACGTTGGCGCTGGCCGACGCTTCGACATTCGATGCATTCAAGCAAGAACTCAAGGCCTCGTTCAGCGTGGCCGTGGAAGAGGCCTTTGGTGCGGTAGAGCCGGGTCTGATTCCATCGGATGACGATATCGACCAATCCCTGACCGCCCCCCGATGCCGTGGTGCATCACATCCTTCTGGATGGAGAGAAAGTGGGCGGTGCCATTGTCACCCTGGAGGCATCGACCCAGCGCAATGCTCTGGACCTGTTCTACCTTTTGCCCAACTCCCTCGGGCGTGGGGGGCTACCGTGCCTGGCAAGCTATCGAGCAGGCGTACCCCGCCACGCGGGTATGGGTGACCCACACGCCGTACTTCGAAAAGCGCTGCATCCACTTTTATGTCAACAAGTGTGATTTCAAGATCGCTCGGCTTCAGTAGGCATGTCATGCACGCTCACTCACATCACCATCGTATTCGTGCCTTGCAGGCGGACGACATGGAGGCCGTGTTGGCTATTTGGCTGGCGGTGTCTATCCAAGCGCATGACTTTATCGCGCCTGACTTTTGGCAAGCCCAGCGCGATGCCATGCGGGAGCGATACCTTCCCGCCTCAGAAACCTACGTAGCCGAAACCTCAGGCCAGGTGATGGGCTTCTATAGCCTTTACGAGAATACCCTGGCCGCGATTTTCGTGCAGCCAGAGGGGCAAGGCCGTGGCCTAGGCAGTGCGCTACTGGAAGATGCCAAACGCCGCAGAGCATGGCTGGAACTGACCGTCTATGCCCAGAATACGCCCAGCATTCGTTTTTACGAAGCGCGCGGCTTTGTGCGTAGGGGCGAACAGCAGGATGAACACACAGGAGCGCCGGAGCTGCTGATGCGTTTTAGTCCCTCGTAAGAATAGCGCTACACTCATGTTGTCTATTTTCCCTTACTGCCCAGGAAGGTTACCCATGAATCACCGCCAACCACGCTGGATGCGTGCCACGCTATCTGCGTGCGTGCTGTTCGCTTCGTCTGTTGCAATGGCGCAAGACGATCCCATCAGCGCTGAGCTGGCGCGTATCGAACAGGCGCTGGACGCGCGCATTGGCTTTGCGGCGCATGATCTGGCCACGGGCCAGCGCTGGGAGGTGAACGCGGACGAGCGCTTTGCCATGTCCAGCACGTTCAAAACGCTGGCGTGTGGCGCGCTGCTGGAGCAGGTGGATGAAGGGCTGCTAGCGCCGGATACCGAGGTCAGTTTCGATGAGTCGGCGCTGGTGACTTACTCGCCGGTGACCGAGCAGTATGCAGGCCACCAGCCAATGACGCTGTTCGAGCTGTGCGATGCCACCATGACCACCAGCGATAACACGGCGGCCAACCTGATACTGGAAGCCCTGGGCGGGCCGGAAGCCATCACGGCTTTTGCGCGCCGCCTGGACGATTCCGTCACGCGGCTCGACCGTTTCGAGACCGAGCTGAACGAAGCTACGCCTGGGGACGAGCGCGACACCACCACGCCCAATGCGATGTTGGCCACGCTGGAAACGCTGGTGCTGGGCGATGTGCTCACCCCGGAATCTCGGCAGCAGTTGCAAGACTGGATGAAGGGCAACGCCGTGGCCGATGGGCTGTTTCGTGCCGCCATGCCTTTCGATTGGGTGATCGCCGATAGAACCGGTGCAGGTGGCTATGGCTCTCGTTCCATCACGGCCATCATCTGGCCTCCTGAGCAGGCGCCCACCGTGGCCGTGTTCTACCTCACCGAAACAGACGCATCGTTCGAAGCGCGCAACGAAGCCATTGCGTCGTTGGGGGAAGTGGTGCAAGCGTATCTGGATGAGCGCTGAACATCGCTCCTGAGCACCCGCAGGGTGGCTCATGGGCTACCCTGCGGGTGAGGTGTATGAGGCTATGCAGGTTACAGTGCCTGTAGCATACCGGTAACGCCACCGCCGGTATGCTCTATCAGTACCATCACTCCAATCCCGATCAACACCACCCCGCCCATCAGCTCTGCCCAGTGGCCCACGTAGTGCCCCAGTTTGTGGTCGAGCAAGGTGCCCATCGAGGCCATGAGGGTGGTCGCCAGGCCGATGGCCAAGCTGGTGGTAATGATATCCACGTCGATAAACGCCAGGCTGGCGCCGACGGCCATGGCATCCAGGCTGGTGGCAATGGCGGTCAGTACCAGCAGCCATAGCGTTTGCTTGCGGTGGGCTACCTGCTCTTCTTTTTTGAGCCCTTCGTACGTCATGTGCAGGCCAATGGCGGTCAGCAGTACAAACGCGACCCAGTGGTCCCAGGCTTCCACATACTGTTGAGAAGCCTTGCCTGCTACCCAGCCCAGCACTGGGGTGATCGCTTCGATGGTGCCGAATATCAGGCCAATGCCCAGGGCATGTCGCCAGCGTGGTTTGGTCAATTCGGCCCCTTTGCTGAGTGACGCAGCAAAGGCATCCGCCGACATGGAAACCGCTAAAAAGAGCAGGGCTACAGGTGTCATCGCAAACGGCTCACGTTATCTGAAGAACCAGTGAATATCTATACCCGAGTATGTGGGTCGGGTATTTGAATGGACGGAATCCTATCAGGTTTTAGAGTGATAACAAGCGCGTGATTAAAAAATAAAGTTTGCGTTAAGTAATAAATATGGCCTTGGCTAAGTCATTGAGTGGCGGCTGATTTTTTAGGAATGTTCTGAGAAAGTCACTGCCATCAGCGATAATACGGTTATCGCCAACTGCATAGGATTCAGTACTGCCATGGATTAAAACACATTCTCCGAAGCCGATTACCAGAACAAGAAGCGAAAGACCCGCCGCAATCTCTTTCCGGAGCGGATGGGCAAACTGATCCTCTGGACGCAGCTGGAGAAGAAGGTAGCCCGTTATTACCCCAAGGGTGAGAGTGGACGACCTATGTATCCGTTGTCTGCCATGCTGCGAGTCCATTGCATGCAGTTGTTTTACAACCTGAGCAATCTGGCGATGGAAGGCGCCGTCTATGAGATCGAGTCCATGCGCCAATTTGGTCGGCTTGAAACTGGACCAATTGCAGGACGAAACCACGATTCGCAAATTTCGCCATTTTCTGAAGCGCTACTGCCTTGGCAAGGTGCTGTTCCAGGAAGTGAATAACTATGTGGAGAAAAATAGCCTGATGCTGCGCGAAGGGAGCATTGTTGAGGCCTCGATCATCTCCGTGCCTGGGTCCACCAAAAACAAAAAAGGCGAGCGGGATTCGGAAATGCACCAGACTAAAAAAGTAGCTCTTGGCACTTTGTCATGAAAACGCACATAGGCGTCGACGATAAGCGTGGGTTGATTCGCAGCATCGAGATCAAGGCCGCCAATGTCCATGACATTGCCCCTGCCAATAAGCTTCTTCACGGTGAAGAGCAACGCGTCCTCGGTGATGCCCTATGGGAATAGGGCAATCTCGCCCTATCCCACTCAATGAGCGGGTATGGGGCAAAAATACACAAAAAAACGTAAGAAGGGTGTCTGAATTTTCGATTTTTTGTCGGCTCATATGAGCGTTGATGAATATCGTCAGTTATTCAGAGCTTCCTTGGGTGTTTAGATGAAACGACTATACGGCGGTTTCTCTTTGTAAGGCAACGGCTGTTTCTTCCATTTCAGACGATGTGCCGGCTAGTTGCTCGGCCAGCAGGTTGATGTCTTGAGCGCCTTGATGTAATTCGTACGTTGCTTTATTGATTTGCTCAATGCCCTGTGACTGCTCTTGGCTGCTGGTGGCAATGCTGCGCACCAGCTGAGCCGTGCGCTCAATTGCGGGCACCAGCGCTTTTATGCGTTCGCCGGCTTGTTCAGCCGTTGTGAGAGAGCGGGATGACGTATCGCCAATCTCTTGAGCGGCCAGTCGGCTGCCTTCGGCTAATTTACGCACCTCTGTCGCGACTACCGCAAAGCCGCGGCCATGCTCACCGGCTCTGGCGGCTTCTACAGAAGCGTTAAGCGCCAGCAGATTGGTTTGAAAAGCGATGTTATCAATGATTTTGACCTTATCCGCGATATCGCGCATAGCTACCAACGTTTGCGTGACCGCCGCGCTGCCTTCGTTGGCTTCATCCACTGCCTGATTGGCGACGTGCTCGGTTTCCCGCGCGTTATCCGCATTTTGAGCTACCGTCGTGCTTAACTCTTCAAGCGACGCGGTAGTTTGCTCAACGCTTGCGGCCTGTTGCGCCGTCGAGGAAGACAGTTTTTCCGAGGCGGACGACACTCGGCCAGATAGGCCCGCTATGCTCTCAATGGCTTGCTCTACTTCGCCCAACAGTGCCGCGCGCTGATGCTTTAATTCGACTGCCATTTGGTCGCTATGGGCTAAAGCCTTCTGCGAGCGGATATACTCGCCAGCCATCAGGTTGGCCAGTACCACCAGTACCGCCGCTTCGAAGGCTAAGTATCCGCCGTGCACAAGCACCATAGTGAGGTTGGCTTCAGGCATTAAATAAACGCCGGTATTCATGGTCTGCAGCACATGAAACCCGAGGTGGTGCACGACGGCCACTGCAGCAGCTACCACGATAACGCGCCAATCTCTGTAGTAGAGCAGGATGGCAAGCAGTACAAACAGGCCAAAGTGTACTTCAACGAGCCCATGCGTCTGATGAATATGTAGCCCCGTCATCACCATAAAGGCAGCGCTCATATATAGCCGAGTGAGAAGCGCGGCTCCTTGGGTATAGGTTAAGTAGCCGCCCAGTAGCACCGTGGGCAGGCTGATGACGGCAACTTCCAGCCATGTGCTATACCAGCCTGCCAGCGCAAGCGCGAGCAGGCCTTGGGCGATGAGTATCTTAAACATCAGTCGGCTGGCATCGTCCCACTGGTCGCGAAAAATATCGTGCTCAAGCGTGTTCAGCTGCATTGCTTCGCTTCCTCATTTCTATCGAAAGATAGCATTGTTATCGGTGCGGTCATTAGGAGCGTGCTGTCGGCCAGTCACAGTAGCAACCAAAGGCAGACAGGTTCAGCCACGGCGCTACTTCGCCAGGAGCCACCACGTCATTGAGAATAAGCTCAACGGGCGTGCTGCCACCGCTGGTACAAAAGGCGCCATCGCTATATGGCCCGAAGTAAACCAGCGTGCTCCGAGCGTCAAAGACAGCCGCCGATGGCGTGCTTAGCCCTTCTAGCTGCTCAACCACCACGGCACTTGATGCCTTGGGAAACGTGGTTAACGCTTGATCAACTAAGCTTTGCCTGGGCACTGCCACGACAAACTCAATACCTTGGCCTGCGTAGGCCTGCATGATTTCTTCAATGTGCGCTTGGCTAAAGCGACTGCAGCGACAGTCCGGGTTCCAGAAGTTCACAAGCCGCCCTGTGGCATTCTCCGGCAGGGGAGATGTGCTGATCGCAGTGCTGGCCACTTCTTCTGGAAAGCGGGCGAACACCTCATCATCAGCAAATAGACGGAGGTCTTTATAGGCAAATAGCCAAAAAGCGATCGCGATCAATACGCCCCAGCACACCACCAAACTGACGCCCACTGTCTTAGGCTGCATTAAAACCCCGTCTTATATCTCAAAATGTTCCAAAGATAAAGCTAAAAAGAATTTATTGGAAGCAGTGTGCTGCGTGCGCTAGTCAGGAGCACCGTTTGAAGCGGTCGATATGGTGGGAAGTGGGACCGTAAAACCCAGGATCACTTTGGGCGGTGGAGCATAGAGGGTACCGGCGCTGTCCCTCCTGCTTCTATCTTGCGGTCCAAAGTGCTGCGGTATTCTATGAATCCAATGGTGAGCCTGGCGCTATTCGTCATGAGCATCAACGACGCGGACGCCGTCGATACAGCCACCATACGTCTACCCCAAAGGAGTAAGCCAGGCTGAGCAGGGCTCCCAGGGCCAGCAGGCTGGCGTAAAGAGGGGAGGTGAAGGGAGTCAGTGCCAACAGGAGTGCCGTGACCTGCCAGACACAGATCAGTTTACGGCGGAAGCTGTCGTACAACGGCGCCTCTAGCCAGGGCAGCAGCCATCCTGCTGCCACGAAGCGATAGCGCATTGCGCCAATCAGCAATACCCAGGGGCCCAGGGCTTCTGCGCGCATCAGGGCCAGGCATAATAGCAGGATCAGCAGGGCATCCAGCTCCATGTCAAAGCGTGCGCCAAAGGGCGAGTGGCTGTGGGTGCGGCGGGCAATCCAGCCGTCCACGCCGTCCAGCAGCAGGGCAATCACGGCGACACCCAGCCATAGCCCAATGGCCTGTTGAAAGGCGCCGCCCACCAGGGCGCCAGCCACCAGTGCCACCAGTACGCCACGCCCGAGGGTGACTCTATTCGCCCAGCCCAGCGCACCGTAGGGCCAAAACAACAGCACTAGCGCGCTCATCACGGCATATAAGTAAGCCGACGGCTAACCACCAGTTGGCGGCACTCGCCATGAGCGGACCCATGAGCCATCCCAAACCGCCCAGTAACAGGCCCCCCAGCAGCAGCTCCAGGCCGCTATGAAGCCGATTGAAGGGTGGCGATTCCGAAGTGTGTGAGGCTGGGGGCATGAAGGCTCTCGAAGCGGCAGCGTCATCCGCAGTTGAAATTGGTGGTGCAATAATTTATCAATGTATCATTATTGTATAGATATGGCGCGCTGCTTGTGCTTTCGTGGTCAGCTGTCGAGCCACGTCACGAAGGTTAATAAACGTTAATAGACCGTTTTCTTTTCTAAGCTAAGCTAAGCTATAGGTTAGCCCTTGAAAAGTCGCCAACTCTTGCAAAGGCTTGGGTCAACGCAGGGAGCTTGCGCTTCAACGACAAGGAAATGTCATGTCAGTGCCTGATACCGCTCAGGCCTTTTGGGTCACTCGCCCAGGCCACGGTGCAATCCAGTCCGAACCTCTCCCTGCCATGGGCCAGAACGATGTGCGTGTGCGTGCGCTTTACAGCGGCGTCAGTCGAGGTACCGAGTCGCTGGTGTTTCATGGCCGTGTGCCGAGCAGCGAGACCCAGCGTATGCGCGCGCCCTTTCAGGTGGGGGAGTTCCCTGGCCCTGTCAAATACGGGTATTGCAGCGTAGGCCGCGTGACCCATGGCCCTCAGGCGCTGGTCGACCAGACCGTATTTTGTCTTCACCCCCACCAGGACCGCTATATCGTCCCGGCCACCATGGTGGTGCCGGTGCCCGCTGACGTACCGGCTTACCGGGCGGTGCTGGCCGCCAACATGGAAACCGCCATCAACGGCGTGTGGGATGCCAACCCCATGCTGGGTGAGCGGGTATGTGTCGTGGGCGGCGGCGTCGTGGGTGCGCTGGTGGCTTACTTATGCGCGCGTATTGCTGGGGTGCAGGTGCAGCTCATCGATATCAATGGCGAGCGTGAGGCGTTGGCCGATGCGCTGGGGGTGCCGTTTGCCCTGCCGGAGCAGGCCCCTGCGGATCAGGATTGCGTGATTCATGCCAGCGGTCATCCTGAGGGCCTTCGCCTGGCCATGTCATTGGTGGGCCAGCTGCCTGCCAAGCTGCAACCTCGCTGGAACTACCAGCGTCGCCTGGCCCTGGCGTTGCGCCTGCTGGCCGATCCGACGCTGGATGTCTTGATCAGCGGTGAGAGCAATTTCATGGACTTGCCTGCCTTGGCGCCGGCGTTGTTTGGCCCGGGCAGCAAGGCATTGTGCCATCGCATTCGTTACCCCGTTCAGGATGAACCTGAATAACCCAAGGAGTTGCCATGTACCGTTTATGTGTTCGCGACCATTTCATGATTGCCCATAGCTTCAAAGGGGAGATCTTCGGCCCTGCGCAGCGTACCCATGGGGCAACGTATGTGGTGGATATCATCTTTCAGCGCCCCGCGCTGGATGAGGATGGGCTGGTCATCGATATCGGGTTGGCCAGTGAAACCGTCAAGGAAGTGTTGGCGGGTTACAACTACCGCAACCTGGACGAAGTGAGCGAGTTTACCGGCCAGAACACCACCACCGAATTCATGGCCAAGGTGATTTTCGATCAGCTGGCCGAAGCGATTCGTGGCGGCAGGATGGGAGAGACTGCCAAGGGGCTGACCCGCATGGAAATCAAGCTGCATGAATCCCATGTGGCCTGGGCAAGCTACGAAGGCGAGCTATGAGCCAACGATTTACCCTGATCGTGGCCGGCGACCCTGGCCAGCGTACCGGCGGTTATCTCTATGATGCCCGTATCGTGGAGGCGCTGCGCGAGCAGGGCCACCAGGTGACGGTGGTGGGCCTGGAAGGGCGCTTCCCGCTGGCCGATGAGGTCGCGGCGAGCGCCCTGGCCAACGCGCTGGAGCAGCAAACGTCAGGCGCCCGAGTGATTCTCGATGGCCTGGCCGTAGGTGCGCTGCCCAACGTGGTCGCACGACATGCCGACAGGCTGGACCTGACCGCGCTGCTGCATCACCCGCTGGGGGATGAGCAGGGGCTGTCCAGCGATGAGCAGCAGCATTTGCACCGCAGTGAGCTGACGGGACTTGGCTGCGTGGCGCGTATCATCGTGACCAGCCGTTTCACCGCGCGACGTTTGACGGCGCTGGCCGAGCAGTACGCCGTGCCGCTCACTGCGCCGATCAGCGTGGTGGAGCCTGGCGTGGCGCATGCCCCTATCAGCCCGGCGCCGCGTGAGGGTGAACCCCTGCGCTTGCTGTGCGTTGCCACCCTGACGCCGCGCAAAGGGCAGGACGTGCTGGTGAAGGCGCTGGCAGGGCTGACCCATCTGCCCTGGCAGTGTGACTGCTATGGTGCCGAGCGAGACGCCGAGTTCAGCGCCAGCGTTCGCCAGCGCGTGGAAGAGCATCACCTGGGCGAGCGCATCGCGCTGCACGGTGAGTGTGATGCCGCCACCCTGGAAGCTGCCTATCACCAGGCTCACGCGCTGGTACTGCCTTCCTGGTACGAAGGTTACGGCATGGTGGTGACCGAAGCCTTGGCCCATGGCCTGCCCGTGATCACCACCACCGGTGGCGCCCTGCGCGATACGCTACCCGAAGGCGCTGGCTTGAGCGTTGCGCCTGGCGATGTGCCCGCATTGCAGGCGGCGCTGGAGCAGTTCTGTCGCGACCAGACACTACGCACGGCGCTGCGGGCAGGCGCTGCGGTCGCACGCGGAGAGCTCAATGACTGGCAGGGGGCGGGTGCCCAGTTTGCCAGCGCGCTGAACATGGGGGCCGCGCCGAACATGCCCGCAGGCAGCCAATTTGCATCCAGTTGGCTCAGCCAGCGCGAGCGTGTGGATAGCCAGTCGCGCAGCAGCGCGCTGGTGGCAGGTTTGAATGCCTGGCTGGCCAACCGTGACAGCGTCACCCTGGCAGATTTGGGCTGTGGGCGGGGCAGCAACGTACAGTTTTTGGTGCCCCGGCTGAGCGTTCCTCAGCGCTGGGCATTGTTCGACCACGACCCTGAATTGCTCAAGGAAGCCCGTGGCCGTGCCATGCAGCTCCACGATGCCCGTGGCCAGCCCGTCCAGGTGGCAACCCACTGCACCTCGCTGGCGACGCTGGCGCACCCTGCCTTGCTGGAAGCCGATGTGGTCAGTGCCTCGGCGCTCATCGATCTGGTCTCCCAGCCGTGGCTCGATGCGCTGGCCGCCCAGTGCGCCGAGCAGCGGCAGGCGCTGCTGGTCAGTCTCAGCGTGACGGGGGAG